>QXWV01000018.1 GCA_009911195.1 Lachnospiraceae bacterium
CGCAGATTGCCAGGCGCACTCCGCAGCCAGGGCTTTTGACACCCGAGTCCTAATTTTTTATAATGGCCCATACCCCCGCCACCATGTTTTTATATAAAAACAGCCCATATCTGCGCAGTACTACAAGCCATTTTTAATATTAAATTTATATCCGGAGAAAATGCTGCCCGTTTAGCTTTCTACCAGCAGACGGTAATTCTCCGTCAATATCCGCAGGGCAAAACTGTCATTTACATGCCCATCGGGCGTTCCCGATTTCCGTATTACCGGATGCACTGGAAATTCTTTTGCAACTATATCCACAATCTGGTCCAGGTTCTTCCACTGGCCATTGATAAAAATATCGTTCACAGGGAAAAATAGCAGGGCGCTTCGGATTACCTGAGCCAACTGTCTCCCTATTTTTTCCGCTGTCAGCTTTTTTAATGCAATTTCCTGGGCAAAAGCAACGCTTCTTCCCGGCCGGTGCTCATTTCCGGCATAATTGCCGCATAATACAGCTTCACTAAGGTCAAAAACTGAATCCTCCGAATTTTTAACTAATGATTTATTCAAAATAAAGCTGGCCGTAATCCTCTCGCCGATATTGATATAAGCATAATCGGTGCAGCCGGCATCTATCGTCCTCAAATAATAATCCAGGCTGTACCGGTTAATAAACTCTTTTTTTACCGGGATATTATACCTGGTAGCCAAAACCGTCTCCAGCCGGATTAAATCGGTGGAAATAAGCGTAGAATATTCAATCATCAAGTCATATTCCGGTATATCATCCTGGTAAAGCAGACCCAATCCTATAAGACGCCCCCGTGCCGGAGATTTCTGGTTTTTCACCTTTTTAAGAAATTTATCGATGACATCCAACAAATCATTGCCTGCCACCCACCGGTTCACCAGCGTCTGGCCATCCAATAGCTGCCCGGCCATATCGAAAATCTGGGCCGCAATGCCGCTTTTTTTAATTTCAATGGTTACAATGCACCCAAAGCCGGGATTCACCCTAAGTAATATTGGCCTTCTGCCGCCAGTCGATTCCCCTGCCCGCAATTCTTCCACTAACCCCTTTTCCATAAGGAGAGCCACCGCCTGCCCTACTGTGCTGGGAGACAGCATTGTTTTTTCTGCAATTTCAATTCGGGAACTCTGCCCTTGTTTTAGAATACATTCCAAAACCTGTGCTGTATTGTCTGTTCTCACATCTTTTAAAGATTTTTTTGCCATAATAATCATCACCTATTATTTTTAAATTTAAAATAAGTATACTCACCATTTCCAAGTTTTTCAATAAAAGTATTTGCTTTTTATAAAAACAATTCATTGATTATACATGGAAACTTATTTTTATATTCAAAAAATGTAAGCGATAATCCATTGCACTTTTTACAAATGTAAAGATTTTGAACTTATTTTTATTATAGAAAAAAGTGGTTGCTATTTCTTATTATTCAAGATAATATTGGAATCTGCACAGAAAACAATTCATCTCCTTCTAACATATTCCAAATATATTTTTAAGCCACACTTATTTTATATTTAAAAATAAGTGAATTGATAGTATATATCTTAAATTACTTTCCCATAAAATGCAACTGGCAGAGTTGCCAAAAATCCTCATACCGATTTGTCCAATAGTAACAGTATCCTCCCGCTACTCCTCCTTCTTCATCTTCCTGTAATAACTGAAAAAATGGTACACTGGCTCGAAATAGCGGTTAATATAAGCCCCTATCATAATAATGTAAATACACATATACAGCCAGAGCATACTGATGACAATGGTTGCCAGATTCCCGTATGTACTGAAGTTATTTACCCGTTCCACATAGAAGGAAAATGCCCAGGAAAATACATTCCACATAACGGCGGAAAATACAGCCCCCGGTATCTGGAAGACGAATTTCAACTTCTTATTAGGTATATAGGCATACATCATGGTAAACCCTACAATCATTACTGCCACAATAAACAGAAGCCGGAAATGCAGCATAAAATCAAACACCCTTTTCATTTGGGGAATATGCCTGATAACCCCGTTCACCAATGCATTACCGAACACCATAACCACTAATGACAGCAAAATCACCCCCAAAAACAAAACCGTGTAAAAAGCGGCGATACATCTCACCACCACATAATTCCTGTCCTCATCCACATCGTTAATCTCATTCAGGCCCCGGCTCATCGCCAGCATCCCTTTTGCCGCGGACCACAAAGTAGCCACTGCCGCCACGGAAACTACCCCTGCCGATTTCGCATATACATCCCTTATGATGGATACCACAAGAGAATCCACCGCATCCGGCGTCAAATCTGTGATAAACATCATCAGGTTTGCTTCTGTCAAAGAAGTATAAGGAATGATGGAGCATAACAGAATCAGCATAGGGATAAGCGATAAAAACAAGAAAAAAGTAGTGCTCGCCGCAAATGCACTAATATTCTTCTTGCCCATCCTCTGGCTAAAGTCTCTGGCGATATAAAATATTTTACCTATCATAAAGTTTTTTCCCGTCTATATTTTCTACACCTGCTTCCATAAGGAATAGATGTTCAGCTACTGCTCGTGGAAGCGGATTTTCACCTACTGCTCGTGGGAATAAATATTCTTCACCTCACAGGATTGATAAAAAAATGTCAGGATATCGTCGGATAAGAATCCTTTCTTTGCCATTTCTTTTGCACCGTTCTGCGACATTCCCACCCCGTGGCCATACCCGCCGCCGGACAAAGTATATCCTACCACAATATCATCCTCTTTGCTAGTAGTAATGGAAAAATATCCACTGGGCAGCAGGCTTGGTGATGCCACTTCGCTGCCATCCTGCCTTACCACTTTGCTCACCCCGTTATTCAGTACATAACGGATATTGTGTTCGGATATTACTTTAAATGTGTTTTCCGTTCCCTCAATCAGCAATTCGTCCGCCACCCCTCCATTCCCCCTTTTTACAATCGAAATATCCTTTATCTTCCCCAGTCTTTTTACCGGCTTACTCTCAAAACCCCCATCCCCGCTTTGGGTCAGCACCAGATTTTCATTCACCTCATACCTCGCCTGCATGGCGGACAAAATCCTTTTCCCATCCGCTTCCTTTGACTCATAGCTCCAGCGGTACCATGCCTCTTCACTTTCATAATCGGAAGGATGAGCTTCCGAAATAAAAGCCGCAAACTTCTCTTCCTCTGCTACCTCTTCCCCCATGTTCCCCGTCTCATCTTCCCCGATACGTCTGGCCTGCAAATAAGAAGTGTCCTCGCCACCCCCCGACTTCCAAATGCCTGCATCCGTTCCGAAACCGCAGGATGTAGAATAATAATAAGAGCCGCAAAGTTCCTCCCCATAATACAAAAGGCTTCCCGAAGTTTCTTTCACCGCCTTCGTTGTCTGGGCGTTTTCCGCAATGTTATTATATACCTGATACCCTGCACTATCATCCACGTGGGCACCGAACCCGGCAATCCCAGAATGCATCATATGCCGGTATGCATAAGTTCTGGCGCAGACCGCCTGCGCCTTCAAAGCTTCCAGCGGATAAGATGCCGGCATTTCACTTGGCACTACCGAATACAAATATTCTTCCAGCAAAAGTTCATTCACGATTACCAGCCCTTTATCCGTCCGTGCAATTTCCATCTTTCCCCGGTATGCAGGATTCCCCTGCGCCCGCTCCACCGAAAGCAGCTTTATCCTCCCTGTCAAAGCCGCTGGTTCGATATATATCCTGTCTCCTGAAAAAAATTCACTCCCAGACTCAATAGATACCACATCCCCCGCCTGGTATTCCTTGCTTTCCATCCCCTCATAATTTCCGTACCGCACCGTAAAAGCAGTATCCGCAGTAAACTCCGCCTTTTCATGGTAAGCCCCTTCGTATCCTGTATTTTTAATCACCACACGAATATTTTCCATGGCTTCATCCCTGGTAATCAGTCCCGCGCAAATAACCCCGTCCTCCAGCACAAAATCCGTAAAATCATAGCCAATGCGCAAATCCTCCCGGCTGCCATCGCTCAATTTCCCATAAAGCCGGTAAACTGCCATTCCTTCCTCATAAGGATATTTTCCCCATCCTTCAATTTCCATACTGCCATCGCCCATACTTAACAGTTTCCCGTTTATCTTCTCCCCTTTCACCTTCACTCGCTGCAAAATACCGTCCGCAAATGTCAAATCCCCTATCTGCTCTCTCTGCTGCCCCTCCGCTTTTTCATAAGGGAACCTGATTTCATAGCCTTTGTAGAAACCCTGGATTTCCTTCCCTTCCCAAGCTTCCATTATCCATATATTCTGCAAATCCATACCTCTGCCCACTGTTTCCAGCACTGTAAGCAGCATCTCCCCTTTTTGGTAAACTCTAATCCCTTGATATTTGCTACGCTGGAAAACATCAGAACGGTAAAAATAAATACCTTCTTCCGCCAACAGCCTGTTTTCCCCAAGTGCAACCCCTTCCTCGTCCGTAACCTCCCCACCGCATCCAAGCACAGTCACATTGGCCTGCCGGATACTATCCTCCAATCCGTAGCATGCCAGCAGTTCCTCATATATGCTATACCAATCTTTCTGCAAAAGTTGGAACTCCTGCCTATACCTTTTCTTATATTCCTTTTGCAGATTCCTTATATTTTCAATCCTTTCTTCCCAATTAGCCATACTCTTGGCCGTGTCCTCAGTTTGAGCCATTTCCTCCAGCCGGGATACCTCCCCTTCCAGCCATTCGTTAAACTGACCGTAAGCCAAAAGCATTTCCCCGTCTTCATCCAAAAGCCCCTGCCAATTTATGTATACGCTTTCTCCCCGTTTCCCGAATTCCTCCTCCACTCCCTCGTCCAATGCTTCCGCCAGTATCATCCCGTCCTGCATCCTCATATATTCCCCTTCCGGCTGCTTTACCATATTCCTCCGGATACTTACCGCAAATATATAGCCAATGACTGCCACGCCAATTAAAGTAATCCATATTTTTATCCAAATCCTGCTTTTTTCGCTCATCCCATATCTCCCTCTCCCCATTTATTCCCGCGAGCAACGAGCCAAGTGGCATGCTTAACCCCAACCTTATTCAGCCAAAAAAGCAGCCGATTTGGCTGCTTTTTTCTTTTGTAGTATACTACATGTTCCCCGAAATGCCGGTTCTTGTACTTTGACTCCTAGCCCATGCTAGGTGGGTAACCGCAACCTTGCTTTTGTCTTCCCCTCCAATCCTCAAAGAGTGGGGGCTTGACAGCCACAAGGCAATGTAGGAATCCCGTTTAAAGTAAATGTAGGTTCAAAATAACAAGAGTTGTCGTACATTTCAGGTTATCTCTATTATATCCAATCATTATACAAAATACAACTGAAAATTTTGGTATAAATAAGATTTTTTATACTTCTTTATAATAGTATTGTACCCCAAAGTCCGTCCCGGCTTCCTTCACATCCACCCCGTAAATCCTTGGTATTATGCCCGAATCCAGGATTTCCCCCGGCGTTCCTTCCTGGACTGTCTTTCCACCCTGCATCACACCTATCCGGTCAGATATCTTCAAAGCCAACAATATATCATGAAGTACCAAAAGAACCGTCTTTCCACCCTTGGACAAATCCTTTATCATCCCTGCAAATTTTAACTGCTGGCCAATATCGAGATAAGTGGTAGGCTCATCCATAACGATAGCCGGTGCCTGCTGAGCCAATGCCAAAGCTATATATACTTTCTGCCTCATTCCGCCTGAAAGCTCTGCCATCTGTTTTTCCGCCAGGTTTAAAATGCCCATCTTTTCCATCGCTTCCTTTGCAATGAGGAAGTCCTGCTCCCTGTATTTCCTTGGATAGCTTAAATAAGGAAAGCGGCCATGCAGCACCATCCTTCCCACCGATATATCGGGTACATTTTTTCCCTGGGGCAAATAGGCAATCTTCTTAGCCAGTTCCGTCTGCGCCATCCCTTTTACCGATTCACCATCCACTATAATATCCCCGCCCATGAACGGAATCACTTTCAGCATTGTATGGAGCAATGTGCTCTTCCCACTGCCGTTGCAGCCTATCAGCGTAGTTATTTCCCCCTGTTTTGCCTTCAGATTTACTCCATGAAGCACCTGGGTTTTCCCATAACCGGCAGATACATTTTTTATTTCAATCATACCGATGCCCTCCTTTATACCTCACTAAAAGGAACAGGAACACCGGCCCCCCAATTATCGACATCAAAATGCCTACTGGCAGTTCATAAGGCGCAAATATCATCCGGGAAGCCATATCGCAAAGAGTAACGAAACCAGCCCCCGACACCGCACAAAGGGGTAGAAGCTTCCCGCTTTCATTGCCGGTAAACCTCCGGACAAAGTGAGGCACAATCAGGCCGATAAAGCCGAGCAGCCCGGCAAAGCTCACCGCTGCCCCTGCCAACATCGCCGCCAGCAGCAAGAAAATAATCCGGTATCTGCCCACCTGCATTCCAACACTCCTGGCCGTTTCATCCCCCAGCGTTACCACATCCAATTCATTGCAAAGGGTAAACAATACTGCCAGTGCTACTAAAATCAGCACGGAGGCAGGAATAAGGCGTATATAGGAAACTGCCGAAAATCCCCCTACCCGGAAATCCATGCTGAGCATTGCCACATCCGTATCCAACACCGTTATGGATTCGCATACCGCATTTAAAATGCTGTTCAGCGCCACGCCCCCTAAAATTACTGTTGTTTTAGAAGCATTGGTCCGGCTGGAAAAAAGAGTAATCACAATTACCGTAATCAGGCTCCCTGCAAATGCTGCAAAAGAAACCCCATAACCGGATAAAACCCCTGCTCCGCAGCAAATGGTAACCCCCAGCCCGGCCCCTGCATTAACGCCGATAATGCTAGGCGCTGCCAGTTTATTGGCAAGCACATTTTGAAGCACTGCACCCGATACGGCCAGGGCAGCGCCTGCCAAAAGGGAAGCAAAAGTACGGGGAAGCCTTGCATAAAGCAAGATTCCCCGACCCATAACATCCGCACTTCCTGCGGCGCTATTCCCTTTTCCCCATAATAGTTCCACCACTTCCCATGGCGAAAAACAAATATTCCCCAAACAGAGGCTCAAGACAGCAATCATCAGGCTAAGACAAATCCCACTGCCAAGCAGCAGATGCCATCTTCGCTTATTATCCCCCATACAGAATATCCTCCAGATGTTCATAAGCCTCCGCCCAGCGTGCATTCGGCTTCAAATTGTAAAGATGCTTGTCCAAAAGGTGTACATGCCCGTTTTTTACCGCATCCAATTCCTTCCAAAGCGGATTTTCCTGAAACATATTTTCAATATTCTGTTTCGTCCCCTCCGTATCGTCTCCGGACTGCACGATAAAAATCCGGTCAGGATTTTGCAGTATAATGCTTTCTATGCTCAAATTCTCCAATAAGCTTTCGTCCGCATCGGCAATATTGATACAGCCAAAGCTTTCCACCATTTCCCCAAGCACATTTCCTTGGCTGTTTTTCGCCCGTATGCTAGTAGCAGAAGCCCGCATTGTCAGCACTTTCAATGGCTCAGCATCCGCATTCCGTTCCAATATCTCTTCGATTTTGTTCTGGATATCCAGCCCATACTGTTCATAGCGCTCCGGTTTCCCTGTAATATCCGTACAGATTTTCAGCATACGCAAATAATCGTCGAAACAGGCCACATCAAAGTAAGCCACTGTTATCCCTGCCCCTTCCAACGCCTGCTGCCATTCCAGATGTTGGGGCGTATTGGTGCTGGCTAACACCAAATCAGGGCTGCTGGCCAATAGCTGCTCCAGGCTAAGCCTTTTCGTTTCGCCCAGGTTCACTGTTTCCTCCGGGAGGGGCAAATCAAAGTCTTCAAAGGCATCCACCGGCGCTGCGCACACATCGCCTCCAGCCAACACCCACATATCCGCATAACTGCCAAGCAGCGTAGCCACCCTCTCCCAGGAATCTACCACAACCTCTCTTCCCAAATCATCCGTAAAACGGTATATGGCGTCAATTTTTTCCTCCGATTCCGCCTGCAGCGCATGTTCTTCCGGCAATTCCCCTTCCGTCTGCCGCGCCTGCTCTTCCGGCAATTCCCCTTCCGTCCGCTGTGCCTGTTCTTCCGGCAGTCCCTCTTCCGTCTGATTCTCCTGCCCTCCCGGCATTGCTGTTTCTTTCTGTGCCTTCCATCCTCCGTCCTGGCCGCAGGCTGTGGAAAAACTGGCCGCCATCACAGCGGCCAACAACAAAGCACCCAGACGTTTTACCGGATTCCTATGCCCATTCATTTCCAGCTTCCTCCCAAATATTCCATAAGTCTATATCAATGCCATTTAGTTAAGCCATTTATCCAGCCGGGAGGAGCATTTTATCCCCCTCCCGGCATCCGGCAATGTTAATTATATGCTAACAGGTTGCTCCGCCTTTCACCTTTTTTTCCAGCACTGCGGACTTATCTATATTTGCATGAAGCAATTTATCCTGTACATAATCAAACCCCAGGCGGTTCACCGTATCCGCAAAGCGCTCGCCAGTAATCCCCTCATCACGGAAGAACAGGATAGCCCGTTCCACCGTATCCAGAACTTCTTCTTCGTTTGTAAACAATTTATCTAGTGGACGGCCGTTGGCAATCTTCTTCCCCCATCTTCCACCGATGTATATCTTATAGCCATTGGTATATTCCTCGGTCACGCCAAACGGGCATTTCCCCTTGCATCGTCCACAGCCGTTGCACTCGTTGCTATCCACTTTCAGCAGGCCCTCTTCTACTTTAGCCACCTTTACCGGGCAAGCTGTCTCCACCTGGCACTTCTTGCAGCCCCGGCACTTGGAGAAATCAAAAAGGGGCACGCGCTGGCCGATAATCCCTAAATCATTCAAATCCGGCTTCACGCAATTATTGGGGCAACCGCCTACGGCTATTTTAAATTTATGGGGCAGCGTTACATTATGGTAGCCTTTATAGAAACGCTCATGAAGCTTTTCGCTCAAGTCAAAAGTATCGATTAACCCATATTGGCATGTAGTTCCCTTACATGACACTACCGGACGCACCAAAGAACCGGTGCCCCCTGTCTCCAGATTATTTGCCGCCAGATACTCGAATAACGGGTCCAGGTTATTATAAGGAACGCCTTGAATCTCCATAGTCAGGCGGGTAGTCATGGTAATTTCACCGCTGCCGAAGCGTTCTGCCGCTTTCGCTACTGCCCGGTGTTCTTCTGCTGTAATCTTTCCGTTCCTTGTAATGATGCGGACATTAAATACATCTCCGTAACGTTTATCCAGCAGGCATCCCAAAGCTTTTACACGCTTAATCTCTTCCGGCGGTAATTTCCCCCCGGCAGGAACTGCACGCTTAATCACATTAAACGTAGCACCGCCCTCTAACACACGGGTGTTGGTAAATCCAAGAGCCCGCAGCTTGTTTTGCGCCAGATATCCCCTTTTTCCCCTTGCGCATACAAGCAACAGCTTATCCTCTTTTCCGTATTTGTCCAAAGCCTCCGCCGCTTTGGACAGATTAAGCCACTCTGCACCCGGTAAAGTAGGTGCCGGATGGGCATCAATCAGCCGATAACCATTGGCTGCCCCTGTTGCGTATTCCACAGGGGTAAAAGATTCGAGCCTTCCGCTCAGTTTATTTACAAGAATGCCGCAAGCGGCTGCAAAGGGATGAATCGCGGTAGAAAAAGGCGGTGCATAGGCAAAGTCCATGGTAATAAAGTCTTCCGCCCTGCAGCCCATGGTAATCCCAGCCACAGCAATGTCAGCCATTTTATCCACCGCGCCGCTGCCGATTACCTGCATACCCAGCAGCCTGTGGCTATCCCCGTCCGCAATCAGCTTAGTAATAAAATTGGAAGAATCCGGATAGTAGTGGGCTTTATCATCACTGACGCAGAGAACGGAAACCGTATGAAGCCCTTCCGCCTTTGCCTGTGCCTCTGTCAACCCGGTTCTCGCCCCGTTTAGCCCATCCATAAGCTTTACAACGCCCGTTCCCAGGCAGCCCTTATATTCCATCTCCTCGCCGCTTAAATTCAGCGCCAGAGCACGCCCTGCGATATTAGCGGTAGAACCCATGGCCGACCACTGCCTCTTTCCGGTTATACGGTTCTTTACTATTGCACAGTCACCCACCGCATAGATATCCGGCAAATTGGTGCGCTGATATTCATCGGTAATAATACAGCCCCTATCCATTTCCAGGCCCAGTTCTCCCAAAAATCCGGTAGCCGGACGGATTCCTGCCGCCAAAATAACCATATCAGCAGGCAGTGTTCCCGCACCTGTCTGCACACTTTCCACTGCCGTTGTACCGCCAATGGCATGGAGGGCTGTTCCTGTCAAAATGCGCATCCCCTTTATCTGGAGCTGGCGGCGGATATAGTCTGCCATTTCGGCATCAAAAATATTGGGCATAAGCTGAGTAGCCATGTCCATAACGGTAACGGAAAGGCCCTTTGCCATAAGGTTCTCAGCTACCTCCAGGCCAATAAAGCCTCCCCCTACTACCACTGCCCGTTTACACGCATGTTCTTCCACATATTTTCTTGCCCCAATGGCATCTTCCGGCGTGCGGACAGTGAAAACTCCGGGAAGGCCTACCCCTTCCACAGGAGGCAGGGCGGGCTGTGCGCCCACCGCTATGACCAGTTTATCATAGCTTACCTTTTCCATGGTGTCCGCTTTAACGGTAATCGTTTTTGCCTCAGCATCCACCCCTACTACTTCGCTTCCGGTATGTACCTGTGTACCCGTCAGCCCCATGAATTTAGCCGGGGTATTTACAATCAATTCCTCTTCCGTTTCAATAGCGCCCCCGATATAGTACGGAAGGCCACATCCTGCATAAGATATGTCCTTTCCTTTTGTATATATCACGATTTCGTCCTGGGGATTTTCCCTCTTTAGCTTTGCAGCTACTTTTGTTCCGGCTGCCACACCTCCGATAATAACAACTTTCATACTTTTCCTCATTTCTGCGTCTCCTATCCGAAATTTCACTATTTCAATTATAGTATAAAAGTGTCATGATGGCAAATAATTTCCCAAAGGAATTGGCTCAGCGACCACCTTCAAAGAATGCATGAATCTTGCGATGCAATTCCTATAAAGTAAAAATACTGCCCACAGCCATCCCGGCCGCAGGCAGTATCCTTTTATATTATATTATTTCCATCCCTGATTAGCTCAGAGCATCTACCAGTTTCTTTACAGCCGCCATCGCTTCATCGGGAAGCTTATCATAGCCTTCCTTCTTTGTAGCGAAGCCTTCTACTGCATCAACACGGTTCTGCATAGCACTCTTCAATGCTGCTTTATATTCTGCATCGTTCAAATCCGGTGCGAATCCTTCCCAATCCATAATTTCGATATCTTCAAAAGGACCCCACTGTGTAAAGTTTGCCCTCTTCTCTACGATAGCTTCCAGGATTCCCAATGTATCCGCAGGTTTTACCTTCTTGCCCATGAAATCACCGGTGTTGATGATGTAGCAGTCTACGTTCTTCTCTTCCACCAGTTTCTTGAATTTCTCATAGTCATTTACAAGAGGATATGTCCTGAACGGGTTAGCATACGGTACAATGCGCAGTGCGTTCAAATCTGTTCCCGCTGCCACACGTTCTGCAGTGGAAGTCTTGGTTGCCAGTGTAGCGCCCATAACGGATGCCAAAGCAGCACCTTTTAATTTTACTACCGGAGGAATGGTAGGGTCTTTCATAATCCAGAAAATAGCATTAACCGGAGCGTCGATTTTATCTACGCGGTTAGGAGACCACAGTTTGGATTTGATAGCGCGCCCGTTACCGTTCCTGATGTCCTCTGTAACAAGCTGGATTTTACCTTCGTCATCCAATGTACAAGAGCAGTTCTGGGCAGACAGCAGATATTCGTTGTCAGCGCAGCCTGTAGGGTAATCCGCTGTTTTATCAAAATAAGTAGGCTCCAAAGCTACGGATGCACAAGTATCCGTGTTGATGATAAATGCATCATCATGGAGAACTTTGATTTCATATTTTCCATTATGTTTTGCATGTGTCAATGTAGATTTACCGGAACCGGACAAACCGTAAACAGATGCAACGAATTTACTTCCGTCAGCGAGCAGATATTCTTTCTGTCCGCCGTGGCAGGATGCATAGCCATTCCTGTTTGCCAGAGCCCAAGCCATGGTCAGCGTGCCTTTCTTATGCTCGCCAAAATATCTCATACCAAGGATTGCTGCACAGTTCTGGTTGGTATCGAAATAGCAAAGGGTGAGCGGGTCGCTTAAGCAGCTATAATCCACATCCGGCCTGTTGCCAGGTGTCCACTGAGGGTCGGAGAATATGTAGATATCCGGCTCATTTCCATCGCCAATTGCTTTGGATGTCTTATACATTTTTACATATTCATCGGACATATACTGGAAGTTCAGCATCCAGTTGTAAAGGATGTTCTCTTCCCCTTCGGGAATCAACAAATGGGCTTTTGCCATAAATTCAGGGTCAAGGCCGATGAAGCACTCTGCATGATACATTGTTTTCCAGCGTGTCTCATAAACAGCATCCATAACTACTTTGTCAAGCTTTACTTCATCTACGCCCGGCTCGCCTTTAATACGGCGTGCTGCTGCATAACGTCCAGTTACCGCACCATCGTTGAATAATAAAACCCTGGAGTCTTTCTCAAGGCCAAAGGTCTCACCGTCTTTAATCTTCATATCCGTTACTACTGTACCCGGAGAATTCTTTGCAAGTTCATAAGCTTCTTTTAAGGTGTTTACTTTTACTACGTTGTTTCCGTAAAAAGCAGCTTCAATAATAGACCTTGTTTTGGAAAAACCAACTTTTCCTGCACCAATTTCACTAATTGGATAATACGCTTTTGTCGACATATTACGTCCTCCTTATGATATTATTGATTTTATTTACACCGTATCCCATACTAAAAACAGGGGAACTACGGTTATCAACTTAGTACGTCTATAGTATTATGTCAGAACACGCTTTAAAAGTCAAGATTCCTTTTTCTTTTTTTAAAAAAATCCAACGGAAAACATTTACTATCAAACAATATAAGTGCAACAAGATATCTCCTGCTGCACTTATACTTTATTTCCCGATTTTTTTCACATCAAATACTTATAGGCTTCCTTAAACCAATTATATAGTGCCTGTATAGTAGGCACTTCCCTGCACATTATATTCCCCTGTAAGGGTATAGCCGCTGGCAGCATTCGCCTGAGTTTTCATATAATACTCTACAAGCGACGCATTAGTGCCAATAGAAGAGCCATAGTCTTTAAAAAATTCCTGTACTTCGGACATATCTGACTTTTTAAATGTGTCTTCATCAATCGTCATTCTGCCCTTCTGGTCCACACTAATCCCCAATTGTTTCAATGCGTCCTCATTACGAGCCGTCTTTTCCCTCATGTAAGCCAAATTGGCTACTACACCAGAATTGGAACTGGATTCCGCAGTGTCAAACATCTTGTTGTAATTATTTACAAAACTCTTTACCGTGGCAAAGATTTTATCAACGTTATATTGATTCGTCTCATTGCCATCCTTATCCTTTACCTTTGCAAAGAGCTCATCAGATGTAAGCGCCTTCGTATCTTCCTTAAGGGAGGCAGCGCCAGAGCCTGACGTGCTGTTGCTTCCCGTATTGCCCGTTGCGCCTGTCGAATCTGTTCCGGACGCAGCCCCGGCAAACCGGAGACGCGATGCAATCACAGAACCATAGCTCATGATATCATCAGCCGAAAACATCTCCTGCACTTTAGAAATGTCTGTTGCTTTCAGCTTATCCTCACTTAAGCTAAGCGTTCCATCCCCATTGACCATAACGCCAATTTCCGAAAGTTTATCCGCATTCGCAGCTGTGCTGCTCATCATATTTGCCACATATGCCGTTTTGTTTGTCAGCGTGGAGCCTCTTGCTGCTTTTAATAAATCGTTATAATCCGACACGTAAGCTTTCATTGCAGAAACTACTTTATCTTTTGCACTTTGGCCATTTGCCGAGTCCGTATACGTTTTGTCGCTCTGCAATGTTGAGACAGTTGCCTTCATATCGGAAAGCCCTGCTGTCAGATTAGCATTAGCCTCCTGCACTTCTTTGGAAACCTTCGGATTTTTCTTTTCTTCCAGAATCCTGTCAAGGACATCCCCTGCCCTGCTTTGTTTACTGCTTGACTCTGTACCAGAATTCTGCACCTTGTTATAATAGGTCTTCAAAAGCTTGCCATAGCTGCCATTCCTGATACTGGCATAATCGGAGAGGAAATTCAAATTTCCCAATCCGCCGCTGCTGGACGAAAGGCTCTGGAACAGATAAGAGTAATCTTGATTGTTACTTACATTAATACCAATGCCCATTATCATCACTCCTTTGAATAAAAATATGGACTTCCATGTCCTTACACATGATATACTCAATATATCATTAAAATTTTTTAATCATAATCAGTATAACACCTGTAAGCCCAAATTGCAAGATAACTTCCTTCAAATTTCATGGGAAAATCCTAAAATATGAAGCGACTGGTTGCCCATGGCATGGCATGTTTATATCTTATTAAACGGTTCCTTATAAGCCCCTACTTCCCCCAGCTCCTCCTCAATCCTCAATAGCTGGTTATACTTGGCGACCCTGTCCGAACGGCAGGGTGCACCTGTTTTTATCTGACCCGCATTCACCGCAACAGCCAAATCCGCGATAAATGTGTCTTCCGTCTCCCCGGACCTGTGGGAAATCACCGCCCGGTATCCATTCTTATGTGCCATTTCTATGGCTTCCATGGCCTCCGATACGGTACCGATTTGATTTACTTTCACTAAAATCGCATTGGCCACTCCCAGCTTAATCCCTGCGTCCAGCCGCTTCGTATTGGTCACGAATAAATCGTCCCCCACTAGCTGTATTTTATTTCCAAGCCGTTTTGTCATCTCCTTCCATCCATCCCAGTCATCCTCTGCCAAGCCGTCCTCTATGGAAATTACCGGGAATTTCTCTATCAGCTCCTCATAATAGGAAATCATCTCTGCCGTATCCCTTACCACATCGCTTCCTGTCAGCTTACTTTCCCCAGGGAAATGGTACATTCCCGTCTTCTCGTTATATAACTCACTGCTGGCCACATCCAGTGCAATCTTAATATCCTGCCCCGGGATGTATTTGCTCGTTTCAATCGCTTCCACAATCAAAGAAAGCACTGCCCCCGCATCAGGCAAGTCCGGCGCAAAACCACCTTCATCACCCACGCCGGTGGAAAGCCCTCTGTCATTTAATATTTTTTTCAGGTTGTGGTAAATTTCCGCACAAATCCTCAATCCGTCCGCAAAGCTTTCCGCCTGTACGGGCATAATCATAAATTCCTGGAAGTCCACCGTATTGGCCGCGTGCTTCCCTCCATTTAAAATATTCATCATCGGAACTGGAAGCAGTCTGGTATGGACGCCGCCCAAATAGCGGTACAGCGGCATCTCCAACGCTTCCGCCGCCGCCCTGGCACATGCCATGGATACGCCTAATGTGGCATTAGCCCCTAAGCTGCCTTTATTATCCGTTCCGTCCGTCTCCACCAGTATCCGGTCTATCAGCCCCTGCTCCAGGATATTTTTTCCAACTAAGGCATCCTTCAGCTTAGTATTGATATTCTTTACCGCATTTTTAACGCCCAGGCCGAAATATCTCGTTTCCCCATCCCTCAGCTCCACCGCTTCAAACCGCCCTGTACTGGCCCCTGACGGAACTGCCGCGCGGCCTATGATGCTTCCTTCCACAACCACTTCCGCCTCCACCGTAGGATTCCCTCTGGAATCCAGTATTTCTCTGCCCCGGACATCCGTAATCTTCAAATATAAGTTCATTCTTCTCCTCATTTCTGCGCTGCTTTTATCGACCTGCCGCTTCCAGGCCTGCGGATGCAGCGCGGCGCAAACCTGAATTTTTTCAAATTTAATCTTTTACCCCATTTCTGCGTAGCTTTTTGCGCCTGTCAAGTTTATGGATGCTGCGCAGACACAAACTTGCCATTGAAAATTTTTAATTTTCAATCTTTACCTCTATATTTATCTCCTGAATTTTTAAATTCATTCCATATTTCATAAAATAGAGCAGGAAAAAGCAGCCCATCCATTGATGAACTGCATTCCCCAGGCATTCTCTCCTTTTACCATCTTCTCTGCATCACAATCCCGCACCCGGTAAAATAGATAAAAGTGCCGTCTTCTCTTCATTTATAGGCGGTTTCCCTTTCCAGCCAGTCAGGTATCCGGTCTGTTATCATCTTGGCAGAGGTAGAGCCGCGGTAAACCGAGCTGTCCACTTCCCCATTTTTATACTGAATCGTCACATCATACTCATTGGAAAACACCCCTGGCAGCTTACACCATGTGCTCATCCCATAAGGGTATAACGCTTTTTCCAATTCTTTTATCTGCCCTTCCTCCGTAAATACTTTCGTAACAGAATAGTCTTCCCAGTTTGTGGAAAGCTGTGCCTCTACATCCGCCATCGTTTCCCTTTTTTCCTCATATGCTTTCCTCTCCTCTTCTGTATGGCGGTTCGTCACCGTAATGCTGGCAATTTGCTCCGCATCCAAATAGTTTTCTGTATCAAATCCTTTTTCTTCCAAATACCCCCTCAAATTGGTGCAGGAAGGATATATGTCAAGAACTGTATAATAGGAATTATTCCTATTTGTTTTCCTGTAAATTTCTATCTCTCCGCATTTAAATTCATCCCGGAAGTTTGTATAAGACAGATTTTCCATATCTTTCTTCCACATTTCTCGGATAGAGGATATATCCTCCGGCGACAGGTTGACCACCCGGAAGCCATTGTTAAAAACAACTTCCTCTACTTCCTGTTTTTCCATCCGTTCATAGTCCGCATCGTCATAAGCCTGATATGCCATCTTCTTATATTCTTCGCATCCAGTTATCCTGTCTAACAGTTCCCCCTCCATCATACTCACCGGAAAGCTTCGCCATACTACTTTTCCGCTTTTCATCCTGTATGCCACATCCAGCCAAATGTATGGGGGATTCTCGCCCTCCCCTTCCACCACTTTCTTTGCGGACAGTTCGCATATGGCTTCGATATCCGTTACTCCAGGCTTTGACAGGGCATATTCATTCACGCTGAGATGTTTCAAATTATCATCCAAATAGGACTGCCCCCCATAGGAAATCGGGAATAAAAACACTGCATCCTGCAGTTTTTCCGGGGAAGGCGTCCAGGCATCATAACCGGTCAGGTCAAAAATAAAAATACATGCAATAGCTGCCGTACATGCCCCAGAAACCAATATTTGATATTTTTTCCGGAAAGCTGCCTTAATATCCGCTTCATATATGACCTCAATCACACAGTTGCTCAATATCACCGCCAGCGCTGCTCCGAAAACAACAAAGGCTGAACCGGACAAGACAATACTATCCACAACCAAGGCCGCAACCAAGGAAAAAGGTATGGAAAGAAGCAATTTGACCACAGCCTTTGTCTTCTCAAAAGCCATTGCTTTCCCTGCCGCTTCTGCCGGCCTTTTGCTATAGCAATAATAAGCGATACCAGTAAAAATTGCCGCCAGCAGCAAGCCTGCCAATATATAGGGGAATGCCGCCAGAAAGCCAGTTCCCATCCCCTTTTCTATGTCCCCTATCATTCCTGCCGCCTTGCCAATCCAATAAATAGGCGATGAATAAATGGTTTCTTTACTGGAATAAATGCTGTAATAGGAAAAGAACTTTACTGCCAAAGTTTCCAGCAACAGCCTTATTACAAGTTCATACCCAAGAAAAATCATCGCAGCAAAGATAGTAATAATAATATTTCCGGTCATCATTACTGCCACTGTTGTTAACGCAAAAATGCCTACATATAAAACGAGATGCATCAATACGGCGATAGCCGCCTGCTGGAGAATAGCCCCGCTCATGCCTCCACTTACCCATGCCACCAGAACTGCCAGCAGCAGATTCACCAGATAAGGGATAAAATAAACCATTATGCCATTGATAAAGATAACCGCAAATCTACGGGATTTTTTGACCGGAACACTATGGTACATATCCACCTTTTTCCTGCTGTACAGATAAGAAAATCCCTGTATTGCGCAGACAATGGCAGCGCATACCACTATTACTGCGGTTATGGCATGGTTCACCCCGAGCCACTCTCCGGACGCTTCCGTAAGCCTCAGCCTGGCCGCCGCACCTACCAGGTTATCCATACGGTTATGCTCTATTTTCCGCCCCATCAGCATGGCCATACTCACCGGATAGTAAACGAACCAAAGCAACCCTGACACTATCCAAATCCATATTCTCCGTTTATTATTTTCCCTCAAACTAGCCAAAAATGAGTTTTTTGATGTCATAACCGACCACCTCCGTTTCGCTGATAAAAATTTCCTCCAGGGAAAGAGGCAACACTTCAAAAAATACCGTATCCACCGTTGCAAAATGGCTCATAATTTCTTCCCTTGCCCCCCTTACCGTCAAAGTGTACAAAGACCCTCTTTCTTCCTTTTTGATGATATCAATCCCTTTCATGCCCTTTTCCTTATCCTCTTGTGTAGAAAAGACACACTGCACCTTTTGGATATTGCATTTCATATCTTCCAGTTCCCTGGAAAGAAGCACGCCTCCTTTATGCAAAAGCCCTACATGGTCGCAAATGTCTTCCAATTCCCTTAGGTTATGGGAGGCGATTATGGGGGTAAGCCCCCGGCTCTCCATCTCCTTTGCAAAAATACTTTTGATTCCCTGGCGCATTACCGGGTCTAATCCATCAAAGGTTTCATCGCATAAAAGATATCTCGTTCCTGTACAAATGCCGCACAAAAGAGCCAACTGCTTTTTCATCCCTTTGGAAAATGTATTGATTTTCCTCTTTTTATCCAAGCCGAAGCTATCCAGATACCGGTAAAAATCTTCCTTCCTGAATTCTTCATATACTGTAGAAAAATACTTTTCCATATCCGACGCATTAGCATTTGCAAAGAAGTAAGGCTCATCCGCTATGAAAAAGATTTTCTTCTTTGCCTCCACGTTGTCGAATACAGGAATCCCATCTACCTTAATGCTTCCCTCATCCGCCTTTAAAACCCCTGCTATCATCCGAAGCACCGTGCTTTTCCCTGCCCCATTTGTCCCGATAAGGCCGAATACCGTATCTTCCTTCACATTTACGCTTACCCGGTCCACAGCCAATATGTCCGCAAATGATTTACTAATATTTTTTATTTCAATCATCCTCTCATCCCTCCCTATCTGTTGTCCTTTCTATTACTGCCAGCCCTTCCTCCCTGCAGCCGTCATATCCCATATACTAACTGCGTCTTGCTTTATCCTTTTTTGGGGCTATTCCTCTATTTCCTGCAAACGCTCTATAAAATCCGCCTTTGTCATTCCCAGTTCCTTACCTTCTTTATAGAGAAAAACTATCCTGCTTTTCAGTTCTTCTTTCCTTTCGTCCAAAAGATTTTTATTATCCGAAATAAAATTCCCCCTGCCTTTCACTGTATAAATATATCCTTGCCGTTCCAACTCCGCATACGCCTTTTGAATCGTATTTGGGTTAATGGAAAGTTCCACTGCCAGGCTTCTCACCGACGGCATCTGCTCATCCTTTTGTATAACTCCTTTTAATATGAGTAGTTTGAACTTTTCCACCACCTGCTCATAAATCGGCCTGGTGTCTTTATAGTCCAGAATTATCATATCTACTCCTTTCTGCTTTTTCATAGTATATACTGTACTATCATAACTAGTACACTTAATATACAATAAACGGATAATAATGTCAATGCATTTTAAATCTTTTTGTCTGCTGGCTGCTCCGGCTATCCCTTTGGCAATAATTCAGCCCGGAACTTTGCTGTAAAATACAAAATTCCGGGCTGAACAATTATCCTTCCTCCATCATATATGGAAGATGTTCTCTTATATTTTCTATTTTTTTATTAACAAAGACTTTCCTGTCATTTCTTTTGGCTGTTCCATTCCCATGATTTCAATCATTGTAGGGATGATATCCGCCAGGCATCCGCCTTCCCTTAAGATGTAACCCTGGTCATAATTTACAAGGATAAACGGTACCGGGTTGGTTGTATGGGCGGTAAATGGCTCCCCTGTCTCGTAATCCACTAGCTGTTCAGCATTTCCATGGTCAGCGCAGATAAACATCGTTCCGTCCACTTCCTTAATTGCTTCCACCGCTTTACCTACGCATTCGTCCACTGCTTCCACTGCTTTAATGGCTGCCGCTTCCACACCAGTATGTCCAACCATATCCGGATTTGCAAAATTAATGATAATCACATCATATTTGCCGGATTTAATTGCATCTACCAGCTTATCGCATACTTCATAAGCGCTCATCTGTGGCTTTAAGTCATAAGTTGCCACATCCTTCGGGGAATTCACCAGAATCCTGTCCTCCCCTTCGTTGGGTTCTTCCACCCCGCCATTAAAGAAGAATGTAACGTGGGCATATTTTTCCGTCTCCGCAATCCTTGCCTGGGTCATATGGTTCGCAGCCAGCCATTCACCAAAGGTATTCTCCACCGTAATCTTATGGAAAGCCACTTCCTTATTAGGAATAGTCGGGTCATAATCGGAGAAGCATACATATGTCAAATCCAGCCTCTTTTCTCTGTCAAAGGCGGTAAATTCATCATTGCAGAAGCATCTTGTAATTTCCCTAGCCCTGTCCGGCCTGAAATTGAAGAAAATAACCGAATCTTTATCCTGAATCGTCGCAACCGGTGCGCCATCCCTGACTACCACTGTAGGTTTTACAAATTCATCCGTTTCCCCTCTTTCATAGGACTCGGCAATAGCTGCCGGGCCTCCTGCTGCGGTCAGCCCTTCCCCTTTTGTCAGCGCATCATAGGCCAGTTTTACCCTGTCATAGTTATTATCCCTGTCCATCGCATAGTAGCGCCCCATTACGGATGCCACTTCACCTACGCCGATTTCTGCCATCTTCGCCTCCAATTCCTCCACGAAGCCTTTTCCGCTTTCCGGAGGCGTATCCCTTCCATCCAGGAAGCAGTGGGCATATACCTTAGACAGGCCATTTCTCTTGGCCAGTTCCAGAATACCGTAAATATGTGTATTGTGGCTGTGTACGCCACCGTCCGATACAAGGCCAAACATATGAAGGGCTGAGTTATTGGCTTTGCAGTTATTCACTGCATCCATCAATGCCGGATTTTCAAAAAAAGTTCCGTCCTGAATCTCTTTGGTAATCCTTGTAAGTTCCTGATAAACAATACGCCCTGCGCCCATATTCAGATGCCCTACTTCGGAATTCCCCATCTGCCCTTCCGGAAGCCCTACAGCCATTCCGCTGGCATTTCCCTTTACAAAAGGATATTCCTTCATTAAGCTGTCCATGACCGGCGTTGCAGCTTCCGCTACCGCATTGCCGTCCTTTCTCTCATTCAGACCATAGCCATCAAGAATCATTAATACTGTTGGTTTCTTGCTCATTTTCCTCTTCTCCTTTTCCATAAATTTGCTATCTAAACATAATGCCCATATAATACCTTATTTCTTCAATAAAGATACCTTTCCAAAAGGCATGGATAAATCATTTGAATCCGCTAGTAATTATACCTACTTTTCCTTCTCTTGTAAAGAAATTTTCTATATTTAGGCAGTATCCAACCCCTATACCCGTTTCATAAGTAAAATTGCTGCTTTTTATCAATAGCCTTAAAACGGACACTGCATGAGCCAAAGACCCTGCCCGCTGCGCTGCCCATAAAAATTGAGTTCCGTGATGATAAAAAAGTAACGGTTGTAATTTCCCACAAAAAGGGATAAAATAGGCATATTATTTTTATATGCCTATATGCATATGGCAAATTTACCAGGAGATTTTATTATGATATCGTTTCTTTCCAAAATTTTTATTAAAGACAGGGAAAATATTTCTTCCCCCCAGGTGCGCAAGGCTTACGGAGTGCTTTGCGGCAGCACGGGAATTGCCCTGAATATACTGCTTTTTGCCGGGAAATTCCTTGCCGGTTTTCTTAGCAATTCCATTGCTATAACGGCGGATGCCTTTAACAACTTATCCGATGCCGGCTCTTCCCTCATTACTTTGGTGGGCTTCCAGATGGCAGGGCAGAAACCTGACCCCAATCACCCTTTTGGCCATGGGCGTATTGAATATTTATCCGGGCTGTTTGTATCTGTGGCCATCCTCATTATGGCCTTTGAACTCATACAAACCTCTGTAGATAAAATCCTTCACCCGCAGCCCGTTGTATTCAACTCGCTTACCATTATTATCCTTCTCGTTTCTATTGCGGTTAAGCTCTACATGGCTTATTACAATAAAAATATAGGCAAAAAAATCGACAGTGCTGCCATGAAAGCCACAGCCACCGATAGTTTAAGCGACACCCTCGCTACCACCGTTGTTCTGGCCGCTTCCCTCACCACCCATTTTACCGGGCTTAAAATCGATGGATACTGCGGCATATTGGTGGGTCTGTTTATTTTTTATGCCGGATATTCCGCCGCCAAAGATACCATCAGCCCTTTGCTGGGCCAGCCTCCCCAGCCGGACTTTGTGAAAAATGTGGAAACTATCGTTATGGGTTATGAGCATGTGCAGGGCATCCATGACATGGTAGTTCATGATTATGGCCCCGGCCGGGTCATGATTTCCCTGCATGCGGAAGTTCCTGCATACGGCAATCTTCTCGTGCTGCACGATATGATTGACAATATTGAACATAGGCTTCACAACGAACTGCATTGCGAAGCTGTTATACATATGGACCCGGTCATCACGGATGACGCACAGACGAATCAGTTGAAGAAACAATTGACGGATTTGCTCCATAATACTTACCCCGAAATCCGTTTCCATGATTTCCGTATCGTAAAAGGGCCTACCCATACGAATATTATCTTTGATATCGTAGTACCTTTCGATTACAAGGAAAATGACGAGGTAATCACCGCTTTTTTACAAAAAGAAATTCACCGTATCAACAATACCTATTTTGCGGTTATCCAGGTGGACAAAGCTTATACGGGCAACGCCCTGTAGATGGTGGAATGGAAAAATATCCATTGACATTCTTCCCCTTATCGCTTATAATAATTATTGTATTATTGAACTAATACAATAAGGAGGTTGGGATTATGGACATTCATACGAAGAAAATGATTGCACCTGTCATTATCGTTACACTTATAGTCCTTTATTATATCGGTTTTTTCATTCTCTGTATGTGCATCCCGATGCCTCCGGCATTAAAACTTCTACTGGGGCTTGTGCCTCTCCTGCTTGCTGGGGTGAGCATTTATGTTCTGGTAGAGCGGATTAAAGAGATAAGGAGTGGTGAGGAAGATGATATTAGTAAATACTGATTACATTTCAGGCAAAAATCTGGAAATGCTCGGGCTTGTCAAAGGGAGCACCATACAGTCCAAAAATATCGGAAGGGATATTACCCAAGGGTTTAAAACCCTTGTAGGCGGCGAATTAGGCGCTTATACGGAAATGATGAATGATGCCAGGGCATTGGCTACCAAGAGGATGGTCGGCGAGGCAGAGGCGTTGGACGCCGATGCTGTTATCAATATCCGTTATGCTTCTTCTGCTGTTATGCAGGGTGCTGCAGAAGTTATGGCTTATGGCACAGCGGTGAAATTTGTATAAACTGTAACCGGGGCAGGGAAGAGACATTTTTCCCTGCCCGTATCATTAGTTTTTATATCTTTATGTTCCTGTCATGCAGAAACAGCAAAAGCGTTGGGGCAAAGTTTCCGGCTATCGGAAAGAGTTGAAGCAACGCAATTTGCAGATAAAACAAGGGGCTGCCGAGTCAATGTCATTTAGTTAACGATGGCGGACGCCGTGAGGGAAATAAAATGCACCGGCGCGACCTCTGCCGCGCCGGTTTTACCGGAAATTTCATTTATTCCCTTATGGATGTCCACCGAAAGGATAGCATCCTTTTTATCAGCTCCCAAAGGGACTCGAACCCTTGACCTACGCATTACGAATGCGTCGCTCTACCAACTGAGCCATGGAAGCACTCAACAAAAAATATTATAAAGGCAATCCCCTTTTTTTGCAAGATAAATTTTTAAAATTTAACTAAATTTTTTATTTTTTTGTTTCCGCCAAATGGACATCCATCTGGGGGTAAGGTATGGCAATCCCAGCCCCGTCCAGGGCGTACTTCACATTCTCTGTTAAACGCCATTTCCCCATCCAATAGTCATCCGACGCAAGCCAGCAGCGAATGCCCAGATTCACGGAACTTTCCCCCAGTTCATCCACATAGACAAAATAATCCTGTTCTTTCAAAACAGCCTCTTCTTCCTCCAAAACCGTTTGAAGAACCTCCTTTGCCCTACGGATATCCGCATCATAGGATATCCCTACTTTGATGTCCAGCCTCCTGCTCTCGCAGGCAGTTACATTTGTCAGGCTGGAATTGGCCAGCGTACCGTTTGGCAGCACAATCATCCGGTTATCCGGTGTTGTCAGCTTCGTGTAAAACAATTCGATGGAAGCCACCGTTCCTTCATTGCCATTGGTATCCTCTTTGATATAATCCCCCACCTTAAAGGGCTTTAACAGCAGAATCAACACCCCTCCCACAAAATTGGACAAGCTGCCCTGAATGGCAAGGCCGATGGCCACACCGGCCGAACCAAGAAGCGCCAGGATGCTCGCTGCATCTAGCCCGAAGCCGGAGGCTATCGTAATGAGCAGCACGGCATAGAGGGAAGCTTTTAAGAAGGAATCGATAAACTGTATCACCCCTTTATCCGCATTCCCTTTCGCCAAAGACTTTTTCACCAATCCGCGGATAACTTTAATCAACTGTATCCCTGCGAAGAGCACCAGAGCCGACAAAAGGATTCTCATCCCCAAATTCCATGCCTTTTCCGGCAGTTCCTGAAAAAACTTCTCTATCATCCCTCTGTCGATTTCCTCTTCCGGCAAAAGTGCTGCACACATCTTTAAGCGCTCCATATTTTCCCTCATTTCCATGCTGCTTTTATACTCAAAAACTTACTTTTTCTTTCTTCCTGCCTTTTTACCCTTTGCTTTTTTCTCTTCCGCCGTTTTCTGCTCCTCAATCATTTTTTCTTCTTCCTGTTTTGCCAGTTCCGCTTCTTTTAACATCTGTTCCGCATGTTTTTTCGCTTCTTCCGCTTCCTGTAGGGCACGCTCCGCCTCGGCCTGCTTGGCAAGGCGTTCTTTTTCCAGCTTTTCTATTTTTTCCTTGCGCTCCCTCTCCAAAGCCTCTTCCCGCTCCCGCTTCTCTTTTTCAGCTTTCTTTCTTGCAATTTCCTTTTTCTCCGCTTCCGTATAAGGAGTATAGCCGAAAATACTCAAGGATAACGGTGCGCTGACCATACGGATGGAATCTTCCCTGCCGTCATAAGCCTCTTCTTCGGAGCAGATTTCTTTCCCGTTCACATCGCCCTCTCCGCCGAATTCTACTGCGTCTGTATTCAGGATTTCTTTATATTTGCCCGCATAAGGAACACCAATGGTAAACTCACGGCGCACATTGGCAAAATTGGCCACTATCACAAAAGATTCCTCTTCTTTATCCGCCTTACGCATATAGGCAAGCATACAGTCATTGGAGGAAATGCAGTTAATCCATTCAAACCCTTCCCATGAAGTATCATACTTATATAACGCCGGCGAAGAAGTATAAAGGCGGTTCAGTGCTTTTACCAGATTTTGTATCCCTTTATGGCTGTCATAGGCCGTAAGCCCCCATTCCACTTCCCGCTCTTCGTTCCATTCGTCAAACTCGCCGATATCCTGCCCCATAAACAGCAGCTTCTTTCCGGGGTGGGTCAGCATATAGGCATATGTCAACCTCAAATTTGCAAATTTATCCTTTATTTCCCCTGGCATTTTGCCGATTAATGTCCCTTTCCCATGCACCACTTCATCATGGGAAAATACAAGCATAAACTGTTCGCTGTAAGCATATATCATGCTGAATGTGAGTTCATTATGGTGATGGGCGCGGAAATAAGGGTCACAGGAAATATATCCGAGGAAATCGTTCATCCATCCCATATTCCATTTAATATTAAACCCAAGCCCGTTATCTTCCACATCACCCGTTACCTTTGGCCATGCGGTAGATTCCTCCGCAATCATCAAAACACCGTCATCCCGCTTCTTTACAATAGAATTCAAATGTTTTAGGAATTCCACAGCTTCCAGGTTTTCATGGCCGCCATAAATATTCGCAACCCATTCCCCATCATTTTTCCCATAATCCAGGTAAAGCATGGACGCCACCGCATCCATCCGGATACCATCCGCATGATACTGTTCAATCCAATAAAGGGCATTGGCAATGAGGTAATTGGAAACCTGAGGACGCCCGTAATTATAAATCAAAGTTCCCCAATGAGGGTGGCTGCCCTTTCTTGGGTCATGATGTTCATAAAGGCATGTCCCATCAAAATTAGACAGGCCATAAGTATCTCTGGGGAAATGCGCAGGAACCCAGTCTAAAATCACGCCTATCCCGGCTTTATGCATTTCATTCATAAAGTACATGAAATCCTCATTGGTGCCATATCTCGCCGTAGGCGCATAGTATCCGATGACCTGATATCCCCAGGAGCCGTCAAAAGGATGCTCCATCACCGGCATCAGTTCGATATGGGTATACCCCATTTCCTTTACATATTCAATCACCATGGGCGCCAGTTCCCTGTAATTCAGATAGCTGCCGTCCTCCTTCCTTTTAAATGAGCCAAGGTACAGCTCATAAATGCTAATCGGCTTATCGCTTCCCTGCCTTTCTTTACGCCCGTCCATCCATTCCTTGTCTTCCCATTTTGCCTTGCCTGTTCCTTCCCTTATCACAGAAGCCGTATCCGGCCGGAGCTGCTGCCCGAAGGCATAGGGGTCGGCCTTCAGATAGGTCAGCCCGCCTTTTACCTTGATTTCATATTTATAATTCTGCCCGGCCTTTGCCCCGGGAATGAAAATCTCAAAAATACCGGAATTGCCCAGCTTACGCATCTGGTGGATGCGCCCATCCCAACCGTTAAAATCACCCACTGTGCTGACACGCATCGCATTAGGCGCCCATACCGCAAAGTATACGCCCTTCACCCCGGCAATGGTCATGGGGTGCGCCCCCAATTTTTCATAAATGGTATAGTGAATGCCTGCCGCAAACCTGTCCATATCGCTTTCATCTATCTGGGGCGAAAAATTATAGGCATCCTTCACCTTCTTTAAGCTGCCGTCCTCATATTCCGCAATATACTCATAAGTAAAAGGCGTTTTCCCCGGAACGAGTACGGCAAAAAACCCCTCTTCATCCGCCATTTCCATTTCATAGCTTTTCTTATCCCTTTTATTTTGCAAAATGACGCTTTTTGCCCCCGGCAGATAAGTCTGTACAAGAGTATTGTTCCCTACTGTATGGGCTCCCAGTATGCTGTGGGGATTCTCCGATTCCGAATAAATAATCTCTTCAATCTCCGGCCATTTCATTAGTTTATACAGTTTGTTATTCATATATTTTTAGTTCCTTTCCTATGATTTTACGTATCTTCATATTTGATGGATAAACAATCCGCTTCTCAGCTTCGGCTCGAACCATGTGGACTTAGGCGGCATGAGCCTTCCCGCATCCGCCACGGCAAACAGCTCCTCAATCGAAGTGGGGAACATGGAAAATGCCACTGCAGCATCCGTATGTACTCTCCGTTCCAATTCCTCCAACCCACGGATTCCTCCTACAAAATCAATCCTTTTATCCGTCTTCGGGTCAATAATCCCAAGTACTGGGGCTAACAGCCTATCCTGCAGCATGGACACATCCAGCCCTTCTTCCGGATATGTACCGCTCCAATCTTCCTTCGCTTCCAGGCGATACCAGCCATCCTCAAGGCACATCCCAAAGCGCCCCTTCCTGTCCGGCCGGTAAGGCTCCTTCCCCATCTTTTCTATCCGGAAATTCTGGGAAATCCGTTCCAGAAATTCTTCCTTATCCATTCCGTTCAAATCTTTTACTACGCGGTTATAGTCCATAATCAAAAGCTGGCTATCCGGAAACAGCACTGAGAGGAAATAATTGAATTCCTCCTTTCCTGTATATCCCGGATTAGCCTCCCTGCGCTTTAATGATACTTTAACCGCAGAGGCACATCTGTGGTGGCCATCAGCAATATAGATATCACCAACTTCGTGAAAAGCTTTCCTAATTCTGGCTATCGCCCCCGCTTCTTCTATTTTCCACACTCTGTGAAAAACCCCGTCAGCAGCTTGGAAGTCATAAAGCGCTTTCCCCTCCATTGCTTTTCCCATCTCTTCCCCTATCGCCGGATGTGACCT
Source organism: Lachnospiraceae bacterium (assembly GCA_009911195.1). Taxonomy (GTDB): domain Bacteria; phylum Bacillota; class Clostridia; order Lachnospirales; family Lachnospiraceae; genus Kineothrix. The sequence continues at coordinate 28,348 of QXWV01000018.1, forward strand.
ATATGCCAGAAAAATCGGGCCAGTCTGAGCCTGACAGCAATCCACATGGCGGATACGGTCCTGTTCTTTATCCGCTCTCGTATTTTCGTGTTTCTTAATTATCTGATGCAAATAATCATCCACCGCAGCACAAGCTACAATCCCTACCTGGGCTCTTTTGTCCATAACCAGTTCATACACATAGTAGCAATCTGCCCCTTCCCTGGTCAAATCCCCCTTCCCCACCATTTCCCAAAGCAAATCATGAGCTTTTTCATAAACTGCATCCGAATAAATATCTACATCATCGGAAAGTTGGGTTTCCGCCCTGTCAATCCTGAGAAAAGACAGTGGTTCCCTTTCCACTTCCCGCTTTGCCTCCTCCCTGCTGTACACATCATAAGGGAGTGCCGCAATCCTCTGCTCCAATCCTTTCCCCGGACGGATTGCCCTAAATGGTTTTATGTCCGCCATATGTTTTATCCTTCCAAAATTATTTATCTATTTTATATTCTAACAAAATAAACTATACAGCACAAGCGCCAAGTGGTAAAATATAAAAGCAACTGCAAAGAAGTAAAAAACACCAACAATGCGGTTTGCGAATAGGCATGGGGCAACCGTTACTAGTCAACAGCCCCTCTACAAACGCGGCCCGTTGCCCACAGGAATCAAAAGTCAGGAGGGAATTGATATGACAGATGAAAATAGAAAAATATGGGAAAGAATCAGTTCTTATGCGGAAGAAGCCTTAAAGGATATTGACCCGCAGAAAACACAGGTTTCCGTACAGTTGGATGCTTTAAGACCCGTGATGAATGAAATTGCCGCGGAAAAGGGGATGAGCCTGGAAGACGTTTTTATCCTTTATATGGATCTTGCCAGTGAAGCCGCCGTAGAGGCAGAAGCCAAATTCCAGGCGGAAATGGGGGAGGAAGGCCAGGGATTCTCCGGCAGGGCAAATTCTTTATAGGATTCGGATTCCATACCCTGGCCGCGGGATACAATGTCATTAAGTTGGCACCTCACGGCGTCCGCCATCGTTAACTAAACGACATTACCGCGGGATATGCTTGTCTGTTTACCCCAAAAGATTGTGCGCAGTTTTCGTACTATAGCGATAAACTTCAGAAACAAGGCAGAAGATTCGGTATACTACTGCCAAATCCTCTGCCTTGTTAATTCCTCTTCTATCTTTACGAATTTCGGTTTTACTTTCTACTGCTCTTCTACCTCTGCCGTTTCCCCACTTTCCAGCAATGTTTTTACCAACTCAAAGGTATTCATCTCCAGCCACTGGTACTGCATCCCTACAACGAAATATATATTTCCATCCTTTTCTCCCAGATAAAACTGGCAGTCAGTCCTTTCTCCATCCGAAAGGCAGGAGAATTTTGCCAAAGTAGTTTCACCGATGCATGTTTCCCCATAATATGCTATTTCCAGTCCCTCTACTTCTTCCAGCCCTTCCGTTATCGCTGCCTTAAAATATTCGTCATCAACCAGACAGCCCAAAATATCATCATCACCTTCCCCGGCCATAAAAAACGCGACAACAATGCCACATCCAGCTCCGTCACAGTCTCCGCCCGGCGCATAAATAACTACATCCCCATCGGAATATCCTTCATCCCTTTCCCAGTTTTCCGGAAAGCTGAAATCAGTCCCTGGCAATACCGCTGCCTCCTTCGCTTTCTCCGCTATATAATTTTCCAGCTTTTCTTCCGCCTCATCGCTATCCCAGGGAATATCCACCTCATAAAAGGCTTCCAGCTCTTCTAATATTTCCGGTGTTTCACTTGTGGCCTCACTACTGTCTATTTCCACTTCCAGGAAAAACAGCAAGTCCGGTTCCAGCTCTTTCATATAGTAAGTTATATAAGATATCCGGTAATCCTCTTCATCGTCCGGATGCCAATACTCCACTACTGTTGCTGCAGCAGCATTCTTCCCAATCTTATAGCTGCCCGAACTCTCCACTTCAGTGCGGTTATAGGATTCCTCATCCAGGCCGCCATAAATATGCTCTATGTAGCTGTCCAGCTTCTCGTCTATTGATGCATCTTCCTTTGGAAATGTAATGCCGGGATTCACATCCGCATAAAAAGAAATCCCCTGAGTATCGGAATTAACAGTGCCTGGAAAATCTCCGTTGATACGGATGTCATTCCCCATGGGGACATATACGCTAACCGATTTACGCTTTATCCTCCCACTTTTGACATCTTCATCCATGTAAACGGTAAGAACTGTTTCAAAAAGATATTTGAACCCTTGATAGCCCTCAACCCTTTCCCCTCCCAGTACTGGATTGGCATCCTCATCTTCTTTTTCTACGCGTTTATCATCATCCTGATATTCATCGCTTTGAAGTTCTTCTTGACGTCCATCCGCCTGATGCTTATCCCCGCTTGATTCCCTAACCGTTTCTTCCCTGGATGCCATTGCGGCCTGCCAGGTCTGCTCCATCAGGCCGCATCCGGTGAATCCTATGCAAAGAAGCAGGCATCCCACTATACCCGGAATATTTATTTTTTTCCTCATTTTTTCCCCATTTCTGCACAAATATAGCGCATGTTAAGCATGTGGAGATTATTTCACTACCCTCACACGGAATACCCCGGCAATCGCCTGCAGCCTGCTAATCATTTCATCCGTAGCCGGGCTTTCCAAATCCATCATCGTATAAGCCACTTCTCCCTTGGACTTATTCATCATATCGGTGATATTTACGCCTTCATCGCCGAAGCAGGCCGTAAATTTAGTAATCATATTTGCCTTATTCCTATGGAAAATAGCAATCCTTCCTGCCTGCGTACAGATTCCCATATCGCATTTGGGATAATTTACACTATTGAGGATATTGCCGTTTTCCAGATAATTTATCATCTCTTTTACGGCCATTTTCGCACAATTGTCTTCCGATTCCTCGGTAGATGCCCCTAAGTGGGGGATTACGATACAGCCATCTTTTCCTGCTGTAGTAGCATTGGGGAAATCCGTAACATATTTCCTTATTTTCCCTTTCTGAATCCCATCCAGCACAGCTTTTTCATCTACCAGCAAATCCCTGGCAAAATTGAGAAGAATCACACCGTCCTTCATCTTGCTGATAGCCGCTTCATTTACCATACCCTTCGTGCTATCCAAGAGGGGCACATGTACTGTAATAATATCGCAGCTTTCGTAAATTTCATCCACACTCAGCGCATGTTTTACATCCCGGCTCAGATTCCACGCAGCATCCACTGATACATATGGGTCATATCCGTATACCTCCATCCCCATATGCTTCGCCACATTTGCCACCTTCACACCAATGGCCCCTAAACCGATAATGCCAAGCCGCTTATCCTGCACTTCCGTTCCTGCGAAATTTTTCTTTTCCTTCTCCGCTGCCTTGGCTATGTTTTCATCCTCTTTATGCCCGGTTACCCAGTTGATGCCCCCAACAATATCCCGGCATGCTAACAGCATACCTGCAATCACCAATTCTTTCACGCCGTTGGCATTAGCCCCTGGCGTATTAAATACAACAATCCCTTTTTCCGCACATTTATCCAGAGGAATATTGTTAACCCCTGCTCCGGCCCTGGCCACTGCCAGAAGTTTTTCCGGTAGCTCCATATCATGCATAGCCGCACTGCGGACCAATATTCCATCCGCTTCGTTAATATCTTCCGTTTTTTCATAGTCTCCAGTAAATTTTTCCAGTCCGACCTCGGCAATCGGATTTAAACAATGATATTTGAACATTTCCACCCTCCGTCAAGCGTTTACATTTTCCGCTTCAAATTTTTCCATAAACTCCACCAGCTTTTCCACTCCTTCTATGGGCATAGCATTGTAAATGCTGGCGCGCATACCTCCTACACTCCTGTGGCCCTTTAGGTTCTCGAAGCCTGCCGCCTTCGCTTCTTTTACGAATTTGGCATCCAGTTCCTCGTTTCCTGTCACAAAAGGAACATTCATCAAAGAACGGTCTTCCTTCCTCACCGTTCCCCGAAACAGTTTACTTCTGTCCAGAAAATCATATAGGATTTTAGCCTTTCTTTCATTATATTCCTTCATTGCCCCAAGGCCACCCTGCTTTTTCAGCCATTTGAATACTTTGCCACAAATATAAATGCCATAGGAAGGGGGCGTATTATAAAGAGAATCCGCATCTGCATGGGTTTTATATTTTAACATGGTAGGCGTACCCGGAAGTACGTCATCAGTAATCAAGTCTTCCCGTATAATGACGATGACTACCCCGGCAGGCCCTACATTTTTCTGCACGCCGCCATAAATCACCCCATATTTTTCCACATCCACCGGCTCGGATAAAAAGCAGGAGGAGACATCCGCCACTAACGTATGCCCTTTCGTATTAGGCAAAGTTTTGAACTTCGTTCCGTAAATCGTATTGTTTTCACAAATATAAACATAATGGCATCCTCCGGAATATCCAAGTCGGAACAATCCGGAATATAGGAAAAAGTTTTATCCGCTGAGGAAGCCACCTCTACCGCTTCGCCATAAATTTTCCCTTCCTGATAAGCTTTTTTGGCCCATTGGCCGGTTACAATATAAGCGGCTTTCTTATTTTTCATCAGATTCATCGGTATCATGGCGAACTGCTGGCTCGCCCCGCCCTGCAAAAACAGCACCTTATAATTATCAGGAATATTCATAAGTTCCCTTAAGTCTGCCTCCGCTTCTTTGATAATAGTATCGTATGCCTTGGAACGATGGCTCATCTCCATGACAGACATGCCTGTTCCCATATAATCAAGCATCTCATCTGCTGCTTCCTTTAATACTTCCTCAGGCAATACCGCCGGGCCTGCCGAAAAATTATATACTCTTGACACTTCTCTCTCCTCCTCTTCCAGTTCCGTTGCTATAATAATATTTTATTTTACAGTTATCGCTTTTCTTCGTCAACTGTTAATTCCCCTCCACATACTCCTGCCGCTAATAGAACATCACCACCGGAGTTCCTATTTCTGCCATATCATACAGTTTGCCCATAGCTTCATAAGGCGTATTAATGCATCCATGGGAACCGTTTGTTTTATAAATTTCCCCGCCGTATTCGCTGCGCCAGGCCGCATCATGGATTCCGATATTTCCTTTTACAGGCATCCAGAAATTCACATGGGATTCATAGCCTTGCCCGCGTAAAACCCGGTTTCTCGCCTTTCCATAAATATAATTCACGCCTTCCGGCGTTCCCCATCTGCGTCCGGTATTCCCTGTCACAATAGGCGTTTCCAGCTCCAGTTTCCCCTCCTGATAATAATACATCATCTGCTCGGCCATATCCACTTCGATATAAGTATCTCCTATGTCATCCTTTCCCTGCTCCCATCCCTTCTGGATGTACTGCGGCGTATGGATTTCCTCCGCCTTCCTGGCAAAAGCCTGTTTCAGGTACTCTTTTTCCGCTTTTTCGTCTATCCTGTTCCCGTAGATGCCCCCTTCTATTGCCACCGTTTCTCCCCTGGTAGCGTTAAAATACCGGATAGCCCCTACCGTATCATATTCTGCCGCCAGCTCATCGATAAATGCCTCTATTTTTCCATCGTCCGGCTTAATGTTTCCGGCTTCGTCATAAAGGAATTCCCCATTTTCATCCAACGCCATCCAGTCACAAACAATGGAAGCATCAATAGGCACCAATTCCTTCCCAAATTCATACACAATGCGGCAATCCTGAAACCGGCTGATTTTCTCCCACTTGTCCAGCTCCGCCTCCATGGCTTCCGTATAGGGGAGGTCTTCATAACAGCCGCTTTCCTCCAAATCAAGCCTGGTTTCCAGGGAAAACAGTTTCTCCCTCACCGCTTCGCTCGCCCTTTCCTCGTTAAGGACATGCTTTCTTTCATCCACCAGCAAATATCCGGCATCGGTCTTTTGAATAGATACCGTCCTCTCCTCCTGGCTCTTCCCTCCAAAAGCAGGCACCGACTCCAGGACTTCCCGAAGCCGGCCCTCGTCATACGAAATCACTGGCAATAATGTCATCTCCTTTGCCATAAACAAATTGTCTATCCAAAGATAAGAATTTTGCCTGTCCAAATAAGCCTGAAGGGCTTCCCTAAAGTCAAAGGCATATCCCACATCCTCTGGCTTTATCCTGAAAACGTTTCCTTCCCCGTCATATATGGTCAAGCCTGCATAAGAACAGTTCTTTAACAGTTCTTCGTTCACTTCCTCTACCGTTTTCCCCGTACAGTAGATACCATTAATCCATGTTCCATAACTGAACCCATTTTTATAATATTCCGCCAGCCCCATATAGGATACTAAAAGGGAAAAAAATACAGCAAACAGGATAACACCGCTTCTTCTTACAGTTTTTTTTCTCATTTTTTCTCTAAATCAGTCTCGTCAAATGCTTCGCTGATTGCCTCTCCTGCAGGCACCATGGGAAATACCTTATCATCCTCCGGTATGACACATTCGATAAGCACCGGCATCTTCATGGCAATGGCCTTTTCTATGGCTGGCCCTACTTCTTCTTTTTTTGTCACCTTGATTGCCCCACAGCCCAGCCCCTGTGCCACCATACAGAAATCTACCTTATCATTCAAAACCGTTTGGGAATATCTTTGCCCATAGAACAAAGTCTGCCATTGGCGCACCATTCCCAGCACATGGTTATTGATAACAATCTGAATAATTGGAATATTATAACGGCTGGCCGTCGCCAATTCATTCATGTTCATCCGGAAGCAGCCATCTCCGGCAATATTGACACATATTTTTTCTGGTTTTCCCATTTTTGCGCCAATGCATGCGCCCAGTCCGTATCCCATTGTCCCCAAACCGCCTGAGCTAATAAATGTACGTGGCTTTGAATATTTATAATATTGTGCTGCCCACATCTGATGCTGCCCTACATCGGTAGTCACAATAGCCTCCCCGCCCGTTACCCGGTCCAGTTCTTCCATGACATATGGGCAGGACAATACATTTTTATTATAGTTTAACGGATATTTCTCCTTCATCTCCTGTATATGCCCAACCCATTCCCTATGCTCCATCTGGGGAAGGAGGCGGTTAATCTCGGTGAGCACTTCTTTTAAATCCCCTACCACAGAAGCCTCCGTGCGGATATTTTTATTGATTTCTGCCGCATCGATATCAATTTGGACCACTTTGGCATGGCTGGCAAACTTAGCAGCATTTCCTACTACACGGTCGGAGAACCTGGCGCCCAAAGCTACTAAAAGGTCACATTCGCTCACGCCCAGATTGGAGGTCTTCGTTCCATGCATGCCAATCATCCCCGTATATAAAGCATCATGGCCGTCAAAAGCCCCTTTCCCCATCAAAGTATCGCATACAGGGGCATCCAGCTTTTTGGCAAATTCCGTCACTTCTTCGGCCGCTTCCGAGATTACAGCTCCGCCACCCACATAAATATAAGGCTTTTTGGCTTTCTGCATCAGTTCCAGCACTTTATCTATATCCTCCCTGGTATACTGTTTATCCTGGGAAGCATCCTTCGCCAGGGAATCCGCCGTGCCCGGCTCATATTCGCAAAGGTTCGCCGTCACATCTTTCGTGATGTCCACCAGCACTGGGCCTGGCCGCCCACTCTCCGCTATTTTAAATGCTTTCCGCAGGGTATCCGCCAATATATTTACGTCCTTTACAATATATCCATGCTTAGTAATTGGCATAGTAACACCTGCAATATCCACTTCCTGGAAGGAATCCTTGCCCAACAGGGGAAGGTTTACATTACAGGTAATAGCCACCATGGGCACGGAATCCATATATGCCGTAGCAATCCCTGTTACCAGGTTTGTCGCCCCCGGACCACTGGTTGCAAGACATACCCCTACTTTTCCCGTCGCCCTGGCATATCCATCCGCCGCATGAGCCGCCCCTTGTTCATGGGAAGTCAAAATATGGTTGATTTCACCGCTATGCTTATATAACGCATCGTATACATTTAATATCGTTCCGCCCGGGTAACCGAAAACGGTATCCACCCCCTGTTCCTTTAAACATTCCACTACTATTTCCGCGCCTGTAAGCTGCATCATTACATCCTCCATTCCCTTTACTTACGGGGTACTTCCAGGATTGCCCCTCTATTGCCGCTGGTTACCAATTCCCTATAGCGTGACAGATAACCGGTAGTTACTTTCGGCTCTCTGGGCTGCCATTTTTCCCGTCTCTTTTCCAATTCCTCTTCCGATATTTTCATATCAATGGTATTCTCCGGGATATTGATGCTGATAATATCCCCTTCTTCTACTAAAGCAATCGGGCCGCCTACTGCCGCTTCCGGGGATACATGCCCGATGGATGCCCCCCGGGAAGCGCCGGAAAAACGTCCGTCCGTAATCAGCGCTACGCTGGCGCCCAGCCCCATTCCGGCAATGGCCGATGTGGGGTTCAGCATTTCCCTCATCCCTGGACCGCCTTTTGGCCCTTCGTAACGGATTACTACCACATCCCCAGCTACGATTTTCCCGCCTTTTATAGCATCTATGGCATCTTCTTCACAGTCGAATACCCTTGCCGGCCCTTCATGCACCATCATTTCAGGAACTACCGCCGAACGTTTTACCACACAGGAATCCGGAGCCAGGTTTCCTTTTAACACTGCAATGCCGCCGTTTTCGCTGTAAGGGTTTTCCAATGGGCGGATGACATCCGGGTTCTTGTTGATGCAGCCCTTGATATTTTCCCCTACAGTCTTTCCCGTTACCGTCATCAAATCGGTATGCAGAAGACCTTTTTTATTCAGCTCATTCATAACCGCATAAATGCCGCCCGCCTCGTTTAAATCTTCCATATAAGTAGGCCCTGCAGGCGCTAAATGGCAAAGGTTAGGAGTCTCCGCCGAAAGCCTGTTTGCCACTTCCAAATCCAGCTCTACCCCTGCTTCATGGGCAATAGCCGGAAGATGCAGCATGGAATTGGTGGAGCATCCCAAAGCCATATCCATCCGGAGGGCATTTAAAAAAGCCTTCTCCGTCATTATATCCCGGGGCTTGATATCCTTTTCCACCAGTTCCATAATCTGCATACCCGCATGTTTTGCCAAACGGATTCTCTCAGAATATACCGCCGGAACAGTTCCATTTCCTTTCAATCCCATTCCCAGCACTTCCGTCAGGCAATTCATGGAATTAGCCGTATACATGCCGGAACAGGAACCACAGGTAGGACATACCTTTTCCTCAAATTCACAAAGTTCTTCCATAGACATTGTTCCCGCTGCCACACTTCCTACCGCCTCGAACATGGAGGAAAGGCTTCTTTTCTCCCCCTTCACATGCCCGGCCAGCATAGGGCCGCCGGAACAGAAAATAGTGGGGATATTCAGCCTTGCCGCCGCCATCAGAAGCCCCGGCACATTCTTGTCGCAATTGGGCACCATTACCAGTCCGTCAAAGCCATGGGCAAGCGCCATACACTCCGTGCTGTCGGCAATCAAATCCCTGGTTACCAGGGAATATTTCATGCCAATATGCCCCATGGCAATCCCATCGCACACCGCGATGGCCGGAAACACCACCGGCATCCCCCCTGCCATAGCTACCCCCAGCTTAACCGCTTCCACAATCTTATCCAGGTTCATATGCCCCGGCACAATCTCATTATAAGAGCTTACAATACCTATCATCGGCCGTTTTCTTTCTTCCTCGGTATAGCCCAAAGCATTAAACAAACTTCTGTGCGGCGCCTGCTGGGTGCCTGTTTTTACGGAATCACTTCTCATATTTTACCTCATTTCTGCGCGGCTTTTTACTTTCGCCTCGTTTATATTGTAAAGCTTTGCTGATGATTTATGCCTCGTCAAGTTTGTGGACGCCGCGCAGGCACAAACTTGGAATGACAGCTTTCCGTCTCCTTGCAAAACAGCTTTCCGTCTCCTTACAGAGAATCCATGCGTAAAGCCATTCACACCTTCACTTCTTCTTATATACAATATATTCCTCATTCTCATAAACCGGATTCATTTCGTTCTCCATCCATTCCCAGGGAACCGTATCATAAGTCTGATAAAATTCCCATCGAAAATTCTCCGTTTGGGACATCGTCATTTCTCTATGGAGCAATACTGTGTCCGCCTCTTCTATCTTCTGGTTTTCACATTCTATCCCATAATAAAACTTTAATAAATATTGCTGATAGCAATCGGTCACACAAAGGTTTTCCCCTTCCTGGACTCCTGCCTTTTTCAAAGCGTCCTTTGCGTAAAATTCCGACATGCCGTATTCCCCATTATACTCCTTTGAAACCAACAATGCAATCGACAACAGGGCACATACCATAATAGCAATACCTGGTATGGAAAAACTAATTCCCCGCCTCTTTTCTTCCAGGTCTTCAACATTCCCGCTTTTAACCGCTTTTCCATTTCTTTCCCAACAATATTTTTCCAACATCTGTCCAAGACAGCATAGGAGCATAGCCACCGGTATCCCTATATATGAATAAACCCTGAAATACGGCAAAGCGCATTGGATAATTAAAAATACTGGCATAAGGAGCAAAACAACTGTTGTCAACAGCGGAAGGAAATAATGTGCTTTATCCCCTGCCCTATATTTCCTCCATCCCCACAAAATAGCAAAAATAATACCTGCTGCCGTAACAATCAGCAAAAAAACGCCAACCCGGGGATAGTATAAATTAAACAGCAACCGAAACCATTCCAACAGCCTGGCCAAATATCCCTGTCGCTCCACACTTTGGATATAGGGCGTAGCCAGCATATAATCCATCCCTGTCCGAAGCGACAGAAAAGGCGCAGAACAGATAATCCCGATATGCCCCTGCCCGTAGAATGCTCCCCCTTCCGCCTTGCTTAACAGATTCGAGCCAATTGCCAGCCAAATCACCGCATACAATAGCAATGTATGAAAGGCCGCCATCAGGCTGCTTATGATAAGATAGGCCAACGGCCTTATTTTTTTCAGGGAAAGCAGGAAAATACCTCCTATAATACAAACCGGAATTACCCAATAAACGCTGCTTGGCAAGATATACAGCCCTAAAGTCAGGGAAAGGGAAAAAATCCCGTAGTATATAAAATCCTTTTTCCCCTCAGCACCTTCCTTCCAGCCAATTTCCTGCAGCATACAAATGGCCATCAGGAAACAGGATACCGCTAAAGTATAGCCCCTTCCCTGCACTGCCAGTTGGTTCACCAGATTCATGCAAGAATAGATAAGCACACAACAGACGGACCATCCGCAGGAGAAACATTTTCTGCCTATCCTGTACAGCAGAACCAGATTCACCAAAGCCGCCAGATAGGATATTCCCCTCAGACCTATCACAGGATTTCCAAACAGATTCAGGAAACCGGAAAGTACGGAATAGCCCACATGATTATTGGGCAAAGGCCAATGGATAGCGGCATATACCGGCCCTCTGCTGATAAAATAATAGTATGTATACAGTTCATCATACCAAGGGGTTAGGGCAAACATCCGGATGCCATAGTAAACCGCCATCCATAAAAACCACAGGGCAAATAACCCGTTTTCCCTGTCCTTTATAAATTTTCTATTTATGAAGTCTTTCCACAAGCAAATCACCCATCTTCGAACAGGACACTTCCTCACAGCCTTCCGACATAATGTCCGATGTCCTGTAGCCTTCTCTCAGTACTTCTTTCACGGCTGCTTCCACCGCATCCGCTTCTTTATCCAAATCAAAAGAATATCTTAACATCATCGCCGCCGAAAGGATTGTCGCTATCGGATTTGCAATATCCTTCCCCGCAATATCCGGCGCAGAACCGTGGCTCGGCTCATATAAACCAAATTTTGTATCGTTCAAAGATGCGGAAGACAGCATCCCGATAGAACCTGTCACCATGCTCGCTTCATCGGAAAGAATATCCCCAAACATATTTTCCGTCAAAATCACATCGAACTGGGCCGGGTCTTTCACAAGCTGCATAGCGCAGTTATCCACCAGCATATGCTCCAGCGCCACATCCGGATAGTCCTTTGCCACCTCTTCCACTACAGCCCTCCAAAGCCTTGACGAATCCAGCACATTGGCCTTGTCCACGCTAGTCACCTTTTTCCTTCTCTTCCTTGCAATGTCAAAACCTTTAATGGCAATACGGCGGATTTCATTTTCATCATAAGTCAGCGTATCTATCGCTTTTCTTATCCCGTTTTCCTCCACCGTCTTTCTCTCCCCAAAATATAAACCACCGGTCAGTTCCCTCATAATCAGCATATCAAAGCCCTTGGCGCTGATTTCCGCTTTTAACGGACAGGCATCTGCCAGCTCTTCGTATAGCACGGCCGGGCGCAAATTGGCAAAAAGGTTCAATGCCTTGCGGATACTGAGAAGCCCCGCTTCCGGCCTTAAATTCGGGGGCAGTTGATACCAGGGGGATGTGGTAGTATCGCCACCGATAGAACCCATCAGTACCGCATCCGCTGCCTTTGCGTCCGCAACCGCTTCTTCTGTCAACGGAACCCCATGTACATCAATGGATGCACCGCCCATCAGAATATCCTTATATTTTATTTCATGTCCGTAAAGCTGGGCTACTTTATCCAGTACTTTTTTTGCTTCCCTTACAATTTCCGGCCCAATACCATCGCCCGGAATACAGGTAATTTTTAATTCCATAATGCTTCGCTCCTTCTGTTTAGCATAGTAAAGTATCAAAGACTACTTTCAACATAATATCGTATAATAGGGGAAAATTCAAGAGGATTGGACGAAAAATGAAGCTCATCGGAACGTTTTGCACATAATCGAGTAGGGGAAAAGCCTTCCCCTACTCGCCGCGCGCCCGTGCGCCGCATAGCGGCTTGTTTCCTCTGCATGGGCCTGCGCATAAAAAAACGCTGTGGCGTAATTTCCTATAAGGTAAAAAACAATGCCCGGGCAGCCCAGGCATTGATAAGTTGCTTTTTTATAATGATTTATCGGAAAAATTTTATTTTGTTTCCGCGTCCGGTTTTTCCACTTCCGCTATCGCCGCTTTCCTCATCGGAATCCTGCAGTTTTTGTTATTGCCGAATTCCACAATAACAGTATCATCAGTGATATCAATGATGACTCCATACATTCCGCTGCTTGTAAGGACATAATCGCCTATCTCAAGTGCAGACAACATCGCCGTCATTTTTTTCTGTTCCTTTTTCTGCGGACGAATCATCAGGAAATAAAATACACCAATAATCAGGATAATTTCAATAATCATGATTGCGCCCATTCCTTCACCGCCTGCTGCACCTTCTGCCAAAAGTATACCCATTTGTAATTCCTCCTAAAAATTTATCTTCACTTCAGCCCTGAAAAATAGCCTAATACATATCATACACAAAATTGTGGGATAAAACAAGTACTTTGTTCAGGAATTTCGTAACATGGAAATTTTGCAACACTGCTTTTGGGCATTACCGGCACGGCCAAGGCGCAGCTTAGTTTGAACCGATGTCCATCCTCGCCAATTTCCCTTTTTTATATTCCGCAAAGCGCCCTTCGTCCAGCGCTTCCCTTATTTCCTCCATCATCGTGTTATAAAAATAAAGATTATGAAGCACGCAAAGCCGCATGCCCAGCATTTCCTTCGCTTTCAGCAAATGACGGATATAAGCCCGGGAATAGCGCCTGCAGGCAGGGCAGCCACAGCCTTCTTCAATGGGGCGGCCATCGGTTTCATATTTGGCATTAAAAAGATTGATTTTTCCCTGGTTGGTATATAAATGCCCATGGCGTCCGTTGCGGCTTGGATAGACGCAGTCAAAAAAGTCTACGCCCCGCTCCACCCCTTCCAGGATATTGGCAGGAGTCCCTACTCCCATAAGGTATGTGGGCTTATCCACCGGAAGATAAGGAACCGTTTCTTCCAGAATATAATACATTTCTTCGTGGCTCTCCCCTACGGCCAGCCCTCCGATGGCATAACCGTCCAATTCCATTTCGGATATCCGTTTGGCATGCTCCACACGGATATCCGAAAACACCGCCCCCTGGTTAATGGCAAAAAGCAACTGATTCTTATTAATCGTATCTTCCAGCCCATTCAACCGTTTCATCTCTTCTTTGCACCGTGTCAGCCAACGGGTTGTCCGGTCTACGGAAGCCTGCACATATGCCCTGTCAGCCCGGCTGGAAGGGCATTCATCAAAGGCCATAGCTATAGTGGAAGCCAAATTGGATTGAATCCTCATACTTTCTTCCGGCCCCATAAATATTTTCCTTCCATCCACATGGGAATTAAAATAAACCCCCTCTTCCTTGATTTTCCGCAAAGAAGCCAGGGAAAATACCTGGAATCCGCCGGAGTCCGTTAAAATGGGCTTATCCCATGACATAAACTTATGAAGCCCCCCCATTGCTTTTACAATTTCATCTCCCGGCCTCACATGGAGATGATAGGTATTGGACAACTCCACCTGGGTTTTTATCCCTTCTAAATCCTGCGTAGAAACCGCCCCTTTAATCGCCGCCGCCGTTCCTACATTCATGAACACCGGTGTCTGAATTGTGCCATGCACTGTATGGAATTCCCCTCTTTTGGCTCTTCCTTCCTGTTTTAATAAATGATACATGTTCTTTCCTCTTTTATCCTCAAAAAATTATAAGCTTTAGTTGCTGTATGTTTTATGTGCTTCTTTTTAACATTGATATTATACCAAAAGGGTATTCGGGTGTAAAGAATCTATCTGCTGCATATACTATTAGCGACGCCAATGCCTGGCAGAAAATTAGCCGCATCAGCCACAAGGGCATATGCCTGGGGGATTCCGATTCATTGTTTTGATTAAACGGAGGTTTTCAATGAAGCAACTGCAATCTTATATCATAGCCGGAATAATTTTTGTTTTAATAGCTGGAACACTTTCCCATTTCCTGTATGGCTGGACTGGAAATCATTTTATTATCGGCCTTTTTGCCCCAGTCAGCGAATCCGTCTGGGAACATATGAAATTAATATTTTTCCCCATGCTTTTCTATTCGTTGTTTGCAATCATAAAGTTAAAGAATTACTACCCTGCCATTTCTTCATCCTTGTGCTTTGGCCTTTTGGTCGGCACATGGCTTATTCCTGTTCTTTTTTATATTTATACTTATATTCTTGGCAGCAATATTCTAATTTTGGATATCGGTATTTTTGCCCTAAGCACTGCTGCTGCATTTTTTACCGCTTACAAACTTACTTTATCCTGCCACCTGAAGCCTTATACCTTTTTACTATACTTCGCGGTCAGCATTCTCCTTATCTGCTTTATGCTATTTACTTACTTGCCTCCGAAGGGGGCAATCCCCCATCTTTTCTCTCCCTTATAATAACTCTTTCCTTTTCATAGCTTTCATTATTTGAGAGGAAGTCAAATGCTTTTCAGTTAAAGGAGATTAAATATTGCATATTAAATATTACGTATCAAATATTACATATTAAATATTAAATTAAATATTACATAAAAAATATGAAATCTATATTTAAATATTTTTTATACTAAAAATATCCGATATATAAAAAGAGGAACTGTATATAAGGAGGAATTTACGCATGGAAAACATAAATTATAAACCGATACCAGTTGATGGAAGTCCTACATTAATAATGCGGTATTATGAGGCAAAGATTCCACAAAAGGGCATTCTCATATTCGTTCATGGTGTCTCTCACGGCGCTTGGTGCTGGGAAAAATTTGTAAATTTTTTTACTGAAATTGGGTATACATGTTTTGCTGTTAATTTAAGAGGGCACGGGGATGATAAGACAAATAAAAAAGGTCTTCTCCGGCAATATGTAGATGATGTTTCACGGTGCATTGATTTTTGTAAAATATATTGTGGGATACATAAAATACCATATTCAAAACCTTCCTTATTAGGACATTCCATGGGCGGTGGCATTGTCGAATTATATATGAATGACCATTCCAAGCAAATAAAAAATGCCATATTATTTGCCCCAGCAACCGCACAAGGAATGGGAGCAAGCACATTTTCAACTACAGCTTCAAAAACAGGGCTCTACACTGCGCCAACAATATTGGGGAAGCCAAATAAGTACTTATTAAAATCTAATTTTTTTATTGCAAAGACTGATAGCAAAATCTTTACACCAAGAATAACTGACAAAAAAGAACTCGAATTTTATAATGAGCATTTATGTAGTGAAAATGTTTTTGCTATGTTAGGATTGATATCCTTTAAACTCAATAAACCTAATATACCAGTTTTTGTAATAGGTTCGGACAAAGACGCATTTTTTCCGGCAGCTTCGTTAAATCGAACAGCAAATTTTTATAATACAAAGCCTATGATATTAAAAGGATTATGCCATGATATGATGTTAGACCCAGAATGGGGCAAAGCAGCACAATCAGTCCTGGAATTTATTGAAAATCCAGAAGGTTTAAAAGACAAACCAATAGAATTTATTGATGCTTTAGAAAAAAAGATATATCCGGAGCAATCCAAATGAAAACCATTTAATGCAAAAGCGGAGGCTTCTACTTGGAAACCTCCGTTTTTTTGTCTTTCTTTATCTTTACGGTCTTTATATATATGGTGGTTAAATTTATTGTAATATGGTCTGTAATGTTCTATAGCCATTTGCAACGATACCCTTCCTTGAATCAAGTACACTTATTGTAGCTACTTAATTTCAATGAATCCTCAAATGTCCACTGCTTTTCTGAACCAATACTTTAAATCTAAAAATTTTAAGTACCTATTATACAAGGGTATGCCCCTTAAAATAATAAAAAGAATTTGATTAACTTTTCATAAAACCAAAAGCTTAAGAGCTTCTACCAGCATACCACTTGCCACATCCTTAAAAATATCTGACGTAAAACATGCGAAATTATTTTTTATACAATCCATTATACCTTTTTTATCTTTTGACATTGCATAACTGAGTGCTTTTTTAGAAGCTACATATTCTTTTGATGTTTTTGGCAATTTACCAGATACATCAATCAATTCATCCTGAATCATTTCCCAATTTATGCCATCATCTGTATTCTGTATAATCACTGAATTATCTCTTCCTACTATTATTGGACTACTAACAAGTATACTATTTTTATTATGTATAGACATTATTTCACCTCATTTTTATTTCCAACAATTATTGGAGAATTATACAATTGACAATTGTCAAAATCTATTTTAACCTTTTGAACATAATGATTGTTAATACAATACTCAATTACTTCCATGACTTCTTTCAAAAATTTCATATTATTACATAAAATACAATATGCATTCCCCGAACTTAAATAAATATGTAAATACTTTTCATCATTTGAAAAATAATGTACTATTATATAAATTATATACCCTATTACTCCTATGACAAGAAGCACTCCAATGTTGTGAATAAATTCATTATATTCTGCTTGCGCTAACAGCAAACCAATAATACCTATAATAACCGACCAAAAATTAATTTTTTTATTTGGTGCTTGACCAATACTAACCTGTGAAATATTACTGATTTGTAATAGAGTATTATTAAAAAATATTACATTATTTTCAATTCTAAAATTATTTGTGCTGATTTTTTCTCTTTCATCCATAACCTATAATCCCCCTCACTTAGCCTTATATATATTTATTAAATTATAACATTATATTAAAATTTGTAAATATTTTTTGTAAAAAAAAGAAAAAAATGTAAAAATAAGTCACACCAGACTTTTGCACGCAATATGTCTTATCCATTAATCATCTAAAATATTTCTACTAAGAATTAAACACTAATTTCAATCTTCAAATTCATCATTACTTCGTATACACGGTCGGGAATTTTCCCCTTATATCCCTCTGTCTTTTGATTAACTTTTAATTATCCTACAAATGCAAAAAGCCCAGAACACCTAATTTTTCAAGGTTTCTGGACTTCTATCAAGTAGCGAGAGGGGGACTTGAACCCTCGACACTACGGGTATGAACCGTATGCTCTAGCCAGCTGAGCTATCTCGCCATATGACCCCTCACCGGATACCCGGTAAGGGATGGGACCTATAGGGCTCGAACCTATGACCCTCTGCTTGTAAGGCAGATGCTCTCCCAGCTGAGCTAAGATCCCATGTGAGTGGGTCGCTTCCTGCAACCCGCTCTGCTATTATACAATTATATTCCAAGACTTGTCAACAATTTTTTTCAAATTTTTTCAAATTTATTTTTTGAAATTTTTTTCTAGAACTTATTTTCAAAAATTTATTTTCCGAAAATATATTTTCTTAAAATTTATTTTTTGAAATTTTATTTTCTGAAAAAATTTTTTAATATCTTTCATTTCACACTTTAGTATTTTAGCATCTCTACATCCTCTCAGGTGCCGAAAATCCTAGCAAATGGATGCAAGTTTCCAAAACATCCCTTGTAAGCAGCAGTAAGGCAATCCAACCTTCCTTCTTTGCTTCATCCTCTTCCGCCAGTATTTTCGTCTCATGGTAAAAGCGGTTAAAGGCATTGGCGATGTCATAGATATAAGCGCATATTTTATGAGGGGCGGTTTCTTCATAGGCGTTTTCCAACATTCCGATAAATCCGGCCAATTCCAGCATCAGCGCTTTTTCCGGCTCGCCACAGGCTGCCTGCAGCACTGCATTCTCCAGCCGCCCTCCTGCTTCCTTGTATTTGGACAAAATAGATTTGATGCGCACAAGGGTATACAGGATATAAGGGCCGGTATCCCCTTCCGAAGAGGTGAAGCGCTCAATATCAAAAATATAGTCCTTGGAAGCCTGGTTGGACAAATCCCCGTATTTTACCGCTGAAAGAGCCACCACCTGAGCCGTCTGCCTCGCTTCTTCCTCCGGTACGGAACGATTCTGTATGATTTTCCCATACATTACCTCATTAATTTCATTAATCAGGTATTCCAGGCGCATAACGCCGCCTTCCCGCGTCTTAAAAGGCTTGCCATCCTTACCGTTCATCGTTCCAAAGCCCAGGAACTTCAGTTTTGTGTCCGGGGAAACCAGCCCTGTTTTGCGTGCGCAGCGGAAGACCTGCTCGAAATATAATTCCTGGCGTTTATCCACTACATAAATCATTTCATCCGGATTGTACTTTTCCATCCGTTCTTTAATCGTAGCCAAATCTGTTGTATTATACAAAGATGCCCCGTCGGATTTTAATATCATGCATGGGGGGATTTCTTTCGTATCTGTCTCTTCTTTCACGTCAACTACCAAAGCCCCTTCGCTAATATACGCATGCCCGCCCGCTTTCATTTCTTCCACCATCTGCGGAATTAAATCATGGACATCGGATTCCCCTTTCCATAAATCGAACTCCACATTCAGCTTATCATAATTTTTCTTAAGGTCCGACACAGACACATGGATAATGTGATTCCAAAGGGCTCGGTATCCCCTTACGCCGTTTTGCAGCTTAAAGGTGGCCTCCATCGCCTTTTCCTTATATGTGCTGTCTTCTTTTGACTTCCCGCTGGCCGTAGGATAGATTTCTTCCAGTTCAGCAATGGTAAACGGCGCTTCTTTGGGATATTCCCCGTTAAAACTATCATCAAAATATACCAGCTCCGGTTTCCGCTCCTGCAGTTCCGTAATAATAAGCCCCATCTGTAATCCCCAGTCTCCCAGATGGATATCCCCGATTACCTCATGGCCCGCATACCTGGCAATCCTCTTCACGCTTTCGCCGATAATAGCAGACCTAAGATGCCCTACATGGAGAGGTTTCGCCACATTCGGGCCGCCATAATCAATCATGATTTTCTTTGCCTTTTCGGGCATTTCCAGCCCAAATTTTTCATTCCTGGCCATGCCATCCAAATATCCCTTCACAAACTCAGGGCTTATCTTCAAATTCAAAAATCCAGGGGGCACTGCGCCCACTTCTTCAAATACTCCGCTTCCTTCCAGCTCCTTCGCCACATCCTGCGCTATCATGATAGGGGCTTTCTTATAACGTTTCGCCCCCGCCATCGCTCCATTGCACTGATATTCGCACAAGTCCGGACGATTAGATGCAGTCACTTTACCCAGTTCCCCGTCATATCCTGCCGACTGGAAGGCTTTTTTCATTTCCTCCGATATTACTTCGAGAATTTTTTTCATAGACACTTTCCTTTCCGTAACAAACCTATATTATCACTTAACCAGTTCTCCGTTCAATTTTGAATATATGCATCCGCAATAGTTCTGCCGGTACAGGCCAAACTGCTTCGACAGTTCGATGGAACGTTTATACCCGTCTTTTTTCTTGAAATCCGAAGGGAGGAAAAAAACCCCATATTTTTCTCCCAGCCCTTCACCAATTTCATTTAATTTATAGGCATTTTTTAATGGGCTTATGGTCAAAGTGGTGGTAAAACAGTCAAATCCCTGCTCAGCCGCCAGCTTAGCCGTTTTCTCCAGCCGCAGCCCATAGCATTTAAAGCAGCGTTCCCCGCCTTCCGGACATTTTTCCAGCCCTTTTGCAGCCCCGTAAAAGCAATCCGGTTCATAATCCCCTTCTATTACTTCAATCCGCCTTGCATTTACCGTAGAATGCATGTCCTTAAAATCAGCTTCCTCCACCTGGCGGTTATACTCTTCTATCAGCCGTTTCTGCTCTTCCACCCGCTTCCGGTACTCTTCATCTTCAGTAATATTGGGGTTATAATAAAATACCGTTATATGGAAATATTCCCTCAAATATTCCAGGACATAACTGCTGCATGGTGCACAGCAACTATGAAGCAACAGCTTTCTGCCAGGCATTTTCCCTATTTCCCCTTCTGCCTCGTCTGCTTCCTTCCATTTGGCAATTATTTTATCCAGTTCTTTCCCATAATTCCTGTTTCTATCCATTTCTTTTCCCACATTCTATAGACTGCTTCCCTTCCATTTCCCGGCTATATGGTATTCCGCCTTATCAAACATCAAACAAGCGGATACCTTTCTGCCCTATGGCATTTTACAACTAACGCAGCAACAAGCCCAACAGCATGCTGCCTGCTGCTACAAGGATGCGATATCCACCAGTGTCAGCTTCTCCTCTTCCCCGATATGCTCTAAACTGGTCACCAATGCCCTTGCCGTATCCAGCGAAGTGAGGCAGTTGACCCCTGTCTCTATGGCTGTCCGGCGGATTAAGAAGCCATCCCTGGACTTATCTCTTCCCTGGGTAGGGGTATCGATGACCAAATCGATTTCATGCCCTAAAATCAAATCCATCACCGTAGGGGATTCCTGCTGTATTTTATTGACTTTACGCGCTTTTACCCCTGCCTCTTTCAAAGCGTTTGCAGTGCTCCGGGTGGCATAGATTTTGTAGCCCAAAGCCTCAAACCGCCTGCCAATTTCAATAGCTTCCCCTTTGTCCGCATCCTTTACGGTGATTATCATCCGGCGGAATTTGGGCAAATGCACGCCAGCACCGAGAAAAGCTTTATATAAAGCTTCGTGGAAAGCCCTGGAAATCCCCAGGCATTCACCGGTGGACTTCATTTCCGGCCCCAGGCTGATTTCCGCCCCACGGATTTTTTCAAAAGAAAATACCGGCATCTTAATGGCTACATACTCTGCTTCCTTCTGCAGCCCCGGCTCATAACCCAGTTCTTTAATAGTCTTGCCGATTATCACTTCCGTTGCCAAATCCACAATCGGAATTCCAGTCACTTTGCTAATATAAGGCACTGTCCGGGAAGAACGGGGATTTACCTCAATGACATAAACCTCTTCCCCGACTGCTATAAACTGGATATTAATCAGCCCGATTACATGCAGGGCTTTCGCCAGCCTTTTCGTATATTCCGCAATTGTGGCCTTCACCCCTTCGCTAATGCTCTGAGCCGGATATACAGATATACTGTCGCCGGAATGCACGCCTGCCCGTTCTATATGTTCCATAATGCCTGGGATTAAGATATCCATGCCGTCACAGACCGCATCCACTTCGATTTCTTTCCCCTGTAAGTACTTATCCACCAAAATAGGATGGTCCTGGGCAATCCGGTTAATTATTTCCATAAATTCTTCCACTTCCTCGTCGGAAATGGCAATCTGCATCCCCTGGCCGCCGAGGACATAGGACGGCCTCACTAAAACCGGGTATCCTAGCTTATTGGCTACCTTTTTCGCTTCCTCGGCCGTATAGACCGTTCCTCCGGAAGGTCTGGGAATCTTGCATTCCTCCAAAATAGCGTCGAACAATTCCCTGTCCTCTGCCGCGTCCACATTTTCCGCACTGGTTCCTAAAATGGGAATGCCCATCTCCATCAGGCTCTCCGTAAGTTTAATGGCAGTCTGCCCGCCAAACTGCACTACAGCACCGTCCGGCTTTTCTATATTCACAATGTTCTCCACATCCTCGGGCGTCAGCGGCTCAAAATAAAGCTTGTCCGCAATATCAAAATCCGTGCTTACTGTTTCCGGGTTATTGTTGATAATAATCGTCTCATATCCCGCTTTGGAAAAAGCCCATGTGGCATGCACACAGCAGTAATCGAATTCAATCCCCTGGCCAATACGGATAGGGCCAGAACCTAACACAAGAACTTTTTTTAAGGGATGGGTTTGTACCGCTTCATTTTCGCTGCCAAAACAGGAGTAATAATAAGGGGTAGCAGCCTCAAATTCTGCCGCACAGGTGTCCACCATCTTAAAAGCCGCTGTAATGCCGTTCTCATATCGCATCTTTTTCACCGCTTCTTCCGGCAGGCTGGCCAACCTTCCGATAACGCTATCCGGGAATTCCAGGCGCTTTGCCTCCTTTAGCAGCTCCAGCGTTAACGGCTTCTCCCTCAAAGCATTTTCCATCTCCACAAGAATGGCTATTTTATCGATAAACCAACGGTCTATCATAGTCATTTCGTAAATCCTGTCATAATCTACACCTTTTCTTAATGCTTCCGCGATGACATAAATCCTCTGGTCATCCACCCGCTTCATCCTCTCCAGCAGTTCCTCTGGCGAAAGGGAAGAAAAATCGTAGCTAAGCAGGCAGTCCACATGCTGCTCCAGGGAACGGATTGCCTTCATTAGCGCCCCCTCAAAGCTGGTGCATATGCTCATCACCTCTCCTGTAGCCTTCATTTGGGTTGTCAGCGTCCGTTTTGCTGTTATGAACTTATCAAAAGGCAGCCTGGGGATTTTTACTACACAATAATCCAGCGCCGGTTCAAAACTGGCATAGGTTTTGCCCGTAATAGTATTTTTAATTTCATCCAAGGTATAACCCAGTGCAATCTTTGCTGCCACTTTCGCAATGGGATATCCTGTCGCCTTGCTGGCCAGCGCTGAAGAACGGCTCACCCTTGGATTTACTTCTATAACACAATATTCAAAACTGGTAGGATGCAGGGCAAACTGTACATTACAGCCCCCTGTAATTTCAAGTTCATTGATAATATTCAATGCTGAACTACGCAGCATCTGGTATTCTTTGTCCATCAGTGTCTGAGAAGGGGCTACTACGATACTGTCGCCGGTATGCACGCCCACCGGGTCTATATTCTCCATATTGCAGACCGTAATACAGTTTCCGGCGCTATCCCTCATTACTTCATATTCGATTTCTTTCCATCCAGCAATGCACCGCTCCACCAACACCTGCCCTACCCGGGAAAGGCGAAGCCCGTTTTCCAGTATTTCTTCCAATTCCATCTGATTATGGGCAATACCTCCGCCTGACCCCCCTAATGTATAAGCCGGGCGCAAAACCACCGGGTATCCGATTTCCCTGGCAAATGCCACGCCGTCCTCCACATTTTCCACCACCAGGGAGGCTGCACAGGGCTCGCCGA
This sequence comes from Lachnospiraceae bacterium, assembly GCA_009911195.1. Taxonomy (GTDB): domain Bacteria; phylum Bacillota; class Clostridia; order Lachnospirales; family Lachnospiraceae; genus Kineothrix. The sequence continues at coordinate 52,052 of QXWV01000018.1, forward strand.
TTTTTTCCATCGTCTCTTTGAATTCCAGCCGGTCCTCCGCTTTTTTAATCGTTTTGGCTGTAGTTCCTAAAAGGGCTACATGATGCCTGGCCAGAAAACCGGATTCATCCAGCTCCATCCCCAGGTTCAGCCCGGCCTGCCCTCCCAGGGTTGGCAGTACGCTGTCAGGCTTTTCCTTTTCAATAATCTGCTCTAAAACCTTCACTGTCAAAGGCTCAATATATACTTTATCTGCAATATCCCTGTCCGTCATAATGGTGGCCGGATTGGAATTCACCAGCACCACCTCGATGCCTTCCTCTTTCAGGGAACGGCAAGCCTGTGTTCCCGCATAGTCAAACTCTGCCGCCTGCCCGATGACAATCGGCCCTGAGCCGATAACAAGCACTTTTTTTACATTTGGGTTTTTAGGCATTTTATCCCCTCCCTCCTTCCAGCATTTCCAGGAACTTGTCAAACAGATAACCGGAATCCTGAGGCCCTGGGCAAGCCTCCGGATGGAACTGCACGGTGAAAATATTTTTCCCCGTATAGGCCAGCCCTTCGTTTGTTCCGTCATTCACATTGACAAATGCCGGCACCGCAACTTTTTCATCCAGCTTGTCCGTATCCACCACATATCCGTGGTTCTGGGAAGAAATATACACCCTCCCTGTCTGCAACTCCTTCACCGGATGATTCCCTCCCCGGTGTCCATATTTCATCTTATACGTATCCGCCCCGGTAGCCAGTGCCATCAACTGATGCCCCAGGCAGATGGCAAAAATCGGGATATCCGTTTCGTATAATTTTCTGATTTCTTCTATAATAGCGCCGCATTCCTTCGGGTCACCCGGGCCATTGCTAAGCATAATGCCATCCGGGTCTGCCCCAATGATTTCTTCTGCTTTGGTCGATGCCGGATATACTTCCACATCGCATCCCCGCATCACCAGGGAATCCACTATATTGCCCTTCGCCCCCAGGTCAAGAAGGGCAACTTTCTTTCCAATCCCCCCTAAGCGGCGTACCATGCTTGGTTTCTTTTCATGTATTCCGGCTTCAAAGCTTTCTCTACAAAATCTTGCGCTGCCGGACAAAGGCCCATTGTCTTCCAATGCCTTAGACCCTGTCCGCATATATTTCTCCCTGCAAGTAACCCTTTCCACCACCTTGCCGGTAACATATGCCTTTAAGCGAGGGATAATTTCTTCCAGGCAGTAACTCTCGTTTGTAGTAATCATGCCATTCATTGTTCCCTTTTCCCTCAGTATTTTCGTCAAAGCCCTCGTATCAATCCCTGCAATCCCCGGCACATCATATTCTTCCAGGAACTGTTCCAAAGTCAAATCCATGCGGAAATTGCTTCCCATTCTGGATAGTTCCCTGACAATCAGCCCATCCGTCCAGGGCCTTGTGGACTCCATATCTTCCCGGCAAATCCCGTAATTCCCAATCAGGGGATAAGTCATACAAACAGCCTGCCCGGCATAGGATGGGTCTGTAAGTACTTCCGGATACCCAGCCATGGAGGTATTGAAAACAATTTCACTGATAGTTTCTTTCCTAGCACCGATATGCACTCCTTCAAAAACAGTGCCATCTTCCAAAATTAGAAATGCCCGCATTTTTTCTCCATTCCTGCGCCTCTCATACCGCGCATCTCATTTTAGCATAACCTTTTATACGCTTCAACGGTTTTCAGAAAATAACCCAATATGCCGTATCTTCAATGATTACCAACTGCTTGGATGCATCAAAATAATCCCAGTCCTTTCCTTCAAAATAAGTCTGGAAGACCCCTTCATCCATCGGCACTTTTTCAAACTCCCTCTCCGTTACTATATTCATCAATGTATTTGTAACCGAGCCTAACGCCCGTTCGTTAATCTGGTCCGTTTTATAATATACATTATCATAAGTGAACGGGCAGTTCAAATCTTTTGCTACCGCCAGCTTTTCCACCCTCTTCCCCGTTTCTTCCTCATACTCCAGGATTTTTTCATAAACCATCATCGCATAAGTCTTGTCCAATGTATTGCTCGTCATATGGTTTGAAACAATAATATTGCAGAACAGAATATGAATCAACAAATAACCGCAGCTCAAATAGCACAGCGCTTCCTTTCCCCTGCCCGGCATACGCCAAAATGCAATCAGCAGGAGCATGGCCTGCGCTGCATAAAAAGTCCACACAAACCGGGGATATGTCTGGGCATACTGCGCCATGGAAAGAATATACACCATGGAAAAAAGTGCAATAACAAGCAAAAGGTAATAAACAACTTCCTTCCATTTCCTTTCTTTCCCCAAGCTCCAAAGGGTCATCCCCACCGCAATACACAGCACAATCAAAGGCAGCCACACCTTTGGAAGCAAACCCTTACTATTTTGCAGTATATTCCCAAAATCCTGCAGGCATATCCCCGCATTTCCCACCAGGTCCATATGGGCCATTGTCCGTCCTGCCCCTTCCACCAGCCCCAGCTTTACCACCAGGCTCAAACTGAGTATATTTAATACGCCAGAGCCTACCGTAATGCATCCGCACAATAATTCCTGAATCACTGTCTTTACCGTAATAACGCATTTATTTTCAATAAATATCCATGCAGAAAGAACAATGGCCGCATAGATAACCGCTGCCTGATATTCCGCCGTAGATAGGAAAAAAAATAACAGCGCGCATAAATATTTTTTCTTCGTAAATGCCCATATCCCTATTGTTGCCAGAAAATATGCCATTCCGAACATCAGGGCGCATTCCCCAAACATAAAGGATTCTGCAAACAACACATTGGAAAATAGCAGGCCAGTCAGGGATATCCATGCTAATTGGCCGCCTATACTGGAAGGTTTCCCTATTTTTTCTTCAAAACATATCTGTACAATGCAAACAGCAAATGCCAGCAACAGCATTTCCGCCAATGCCGTTATTCCTGTATGTGTTACCGTAGATACCCCTAGCTGGTAGAGAACCCAGTCCTGAAAAGCTGACAGATAACGCCCATGCTGCATCATAGAGCTGATATCCTCCCATGTAAACCACATATGAGTCAATGTATCACAATTAAAAGACCTCCTCAGCATACCGCCCCATGCCAAAATAAGCACCGCAAAATTCACCAAATAACGGTTAAACAATGCTTTTAACTTTTCAAAATCCATATCGATAACCATTCCCTTTCCATAGCCTTTATTTGCCGTGCGGGCACAACGCCCCAAGCTTTTTATTCCAATCTTACGAAATGCCGCCCCTAAACAGCCCACCTTCCACCAGGCTGCTTATGAAGCGGCTTCGCTCATCCTTAATATAATTCTTTATTACATAAAATAATGGACACCGGATTCAAAAATTTTCATATCCTGTTCCCCGTAAATATTCATTGCCACAGCTTCCCCACGGCGTTCTGCATGAGCCATCTTGCCAAAGCATCTCCCGTCCAAGGAAGTAATGCCTTCTATGGCCGCATAAGAACCATTGATATTCCATTCCTCATCCATGGTCACATTGCCGTCCAAATCCGCATACTGGGTAGCTACCTGACCATTTGCAAACAATTTGTCAATCCATTCCTTCGGTGCTACAAAGCGCCCCTCCCCATGGGATGCGGGTATTACATAGGTCTTCCCAACTTCCGCTTCCTGCAGCCAGGGGGATTTATTGGACACTACTTTTGTATAGACCATTTTGGATATAAGGCGGTTAATCGTATTGAAGGTCAAGGTAGGGGAATTTTCATCCTGCCCTACAATTTCCCCAAAAGGTACCAGCCCCAGCTTAATCAATGCCTGAAAACCGTTGCAGATGCCCAAAGCCAGGCCATCTCTTTCCGATAACAGGCGCATTACCGCTTCTTTTATCTTCTCATTCTGGAAAGCGGTTGCAAAAAACTTAGCGCTGCCATCGGGCTCGTCGCCTGCGGAAAAGCCGCCCGGGAACATAATAATCTGTGCGCTGTCAATTGCCTTTTCAAACACATCCACCGATTCCCTGATGTCCTCTGCCGTCCGGTTTTTAAATACCTTGGTAATCACCTTCGCCCCGGCACGTTCAAACGCCATCCCACTGTCATATTCGCAGTTTGTACCGGGAAATACCGGTATAAATACGGTGGGCCTGGCAATTTTCTCCTTGCATACATAAACCTTATCTGCCTTATATAAAGGGGAATCCACCGCTGATGTATCTTTGGCTGCCCTGGTAGGGAATACCTTTTCCAATTTGGATGTCCATGCCCACAGAGCCTCTTCCACCGGAATGGAAACTTCTTTATATATAAATGCCGCTTCTTTCGCCACTTCCCCTATCATTCGGCAATTCTCAATTTCTTCCAGCCTTTCCATCCTGTCTTCTGCCACTTCCGCAAGGATATCACCCAAACCGTTTTCAAACAGTTCCTTTGCCGAAAGCTCTTCCGAAAGCCTTATCCCCATCTTGTTACCGAAAGCCATCTTGCTTAAGGCAGCCGCAATGCCTTTGGCATCCACTGCATAAGCGGAGACAATTACGCCCTCATCTATCAACGCGGTAATCTGATGGTACAAGGCCAAAACATCCTCATAAACCGGAATGTCATATTCATCTTTCTCTATCTGGAACCTTACCAGCTTATTCCCTGCCTTTTTAAGCTCCGGTGTTATGACATTCCCTTCTTTTGCCACATCTACAGCAAAAGATACCAGCGTAGGGGGTACATCAATATCGTTAAAAGTGCCCGACATACTATCCTTGCCCCCAATGGAAGGCAGCCCATACCCAATCTGCGCATCATATGCGCCTAAAAGAGCTACAAAAGGCTGACTCCACCTTTCCGCTTCCGAGGTCATCCTCCGGAAATATTCCTGGAATGTAAAGCGGATATTCCTGCAATCGCCGCCACTTGCCACAATCTTAGCCATAGACTCGGTCACCGCATATATTGCCCCATGATAAGGACTCCAGGAGGATAGATAAGGGTCAAATCCATAACTCATCATCGTAACGGTATCTGTCTTCCCTTTTAAGACCGGAAGCTTTGCCACCATAGCCTGTGTCTCCGTTAGCTGATATCTGCCGCCATAAGGCATCAGTACAGTAGCCGCACCGATGGACGAATCGAACATTTCCACCAGCCCTTTCTGGGAGCATACATTCAAATCATTCAGTTCAGCCAGCCAGGCTTCCTTAACATCACCCTTTTTCAACCATTCTTCTACTGCAGGCGTTGCAAGCCGGTCGAAATAATTCTCTTCTTTTTCCGGGATATCTACCTTTACATTGGTTTCCTGATGGGCGCCATTTGTATCCAGGAAGGCCCGCTTAATATTTACTATCTCCTTTTCCCGCCATTTTAATACAAGCCTGGGCTCCTCCGTCACTTCCGCCACAGGTACTGCTTCCAGGTTTTCCTCCGCCGCATAGCTTAAAAAGGCATCCACATCAGCAGGCGAAACCACTACTGCCATCCTCTCCTGTGACTCCGAAATCGCCAGTTCCGTTCCGTCTAACCCTGCATACTTTTTCGGAACTTTATCCAAATCCACCACCAGCCCGTCCGCCAGTTCCCCAATGGCAACCGAAACGCCGCCGGCACCGAAATCATTGCACTTCTTTATCAGGCGGCTCACCTCTTCCCGCCTAAAAAGCCTTTGTATTTTGCGCTCCGTAGGGGCATTCCCTTTCTGTACCTCTGCACCGCAGGTCTCAATAGAACTCTCCGTATGCACTTTGGACGAACCGGTAGCACCGCCGCAGCCGTCCCTTCCAGTCCTGCCGCCTAACAGGATAATAATATCACCCGGCTCAGAATTGCCGCGGATAACATTTCTTCTTGGTGCCGCCCCCATCACCGCCCCAATTTCCATCCTCTTGGCCACATAATTGGGATGATATATTTCTTTCACATAACCTGTAGCCAGGCCAATCTGATTTCCGTAGGAAGAATATCCGCTGGCCGCACCCCGCACCAGTTTTTTCTGGGAAAGCTTTCCCTTAAGGGTATCTGCCACCGGTACTGTGGGGTCTGCAGCCCCTGTCACCCTCATAGCCTGATATACATAGCCACGCCCGGAAAGCGGGTCTCTTATGGCACCGCCAAGACATGTAGCCGCACCGCCGAAGGGTTCTATTTCCGTAGGGTGGTTATGGGTTTCGTTTTTAAAGAATACAAGCCATTCCTCCGAGACCGGCCCTTCCCCATAATCTATTTCCACCGGAACAATAACGGAACATGCATTAATCTCATCCGATTCTTCCATATCTTCCAGTTTGCCGTCTTTCTTTAATTTGCGCATCGCCATCAAGGCTAAATCCATCAGGCAGACAAATTTGTCTTCCCTGCCTGCAAACAGCTCTTCCCTTGTATCCAGATAACTCTGGTATGTTGTTTCAATGGGGGATTTATAGTATCCCTCTCCGAATTCTATCTTTTTCAGTTCCGTGGAAAAAGTAGTATGACGGCAATGGTCCGACCAATAAGTATCCAAAACCCGGATTTCCGTCACTGTAGGTTCTCTGTCCTCTTCCCCTTTAAAATAATTCTGGATATGGCAAAAATCTTTAAATGTCATTGCCAGCCCCAGCGAATCGTATAATTCGTGCAAATCCTTTTCCGGCATATCCTTAAAGCCATTTATCAAAGCCACATCCTCCGGCTCCTGGAACTCCGCCGCCAGCGTATCCGGCTTCTCCATGCCCGTTTCCCTGGAATCCACCGGGTTAATGCAATATCCTTTTATCTTATCGAATTCATCATCGGAAATATTCCCTGTCACAAGATAAGTTACCGCTGTCCTGATGATTGGCTGCTCATCTTCTTTCAAAAACTTCACACACTGCACTGCCGAGTCCGCCCTCTGGTCGAACTGCCCTGGAAGAAATTCCACACTAAACACCCTTCCACCCACAGGTACGTCAAAGGACTCCCTGTAAAGGATGTCCACTGGCGGCTCTGAAAATACAATCCGGCAAGCCTCTTCAAAAGTGCTTTCTGAAAGGTTCTCCACATCATAGCGGACAAACACCCTCACATCCTCCACCCCCGGAATATCCAGATAACTTAGGATTTCTTCCTTCAGCTCCCGCGCTTTTACCGCAAATGGCTCTTTCTTTTCTACATAAATGCGTTTCACATTTCCCATGATGAATTTCTTATCCTCCGTTTTTTATACTGAAAGCTTCTTAATGCTAATAACAGCACATAATATAACTATTATAACGGATTTGGCGTATTTTTCAATGGGGAATGGGAAGATTTTTCTAAACTGGCTGGGATTAGGGGGCATTGAAAGCGGCCGCGGGTGCAGCCTCCCCCCACTACTCATGCAGCCTGTGCACCAGATAATAAGCCAAATCCCCCTCCGAAATCAGCGATTCTGAATGGGCAAAGAAAACAATGCCATCCGTAGGTGCCAGAATCGTCTCCTTTATATTCCCCCGATAGGGGTCAATAACCTCCGCCATGGCATCCCCATACCTGATATCCTGCCCCACTTTTGCTTTCCTTCGGAAAATCCCCCCGCACATAGTATGTACAGCCGTCAGGTCCTTTTCATTGAGAACATGGCTGATATATCCGCTATGGCTTTCATAACGGATGATTCCCATTCTCGTTAAAAAACGCAAAATAGCCGCCAATGCCTGCCTTGCACTTTTTACCGACACTTTTTCATTGCTGTCCGTATAGAGGGAAAAAGCAGCGGTCTGCATACTTTGCCAATTGTAATTTAACGATTTCGTATCAATGGGCCTCGCCTTTTTTACCACTACAAACGGCAGGCCGAATAAATTCGCCAGCGAAGAATTCTGATAACCGTTTTCCACCATACGGATATGTGGAACCGATTCCCCTGCCATATGGAAAGCGGTAAGCTGTACCCCAAAGCTGTAGTCCTTAATGCGGTTAAAAACCGCAGCGGCTATCTGCTCCGTTGTATCCCCGTAGGTTTTCCCTGGGAACTGGCAATTGATGTCTTCCCCTTCCACCCCGAAAAAATTGCTCCCAATATTCATGGAATAGCTGTTTACCACTGGGATTACCATCACTTCCCTGCCTGAACAGATGCACCCGTTGGATTCCAGTTCCTTTAACGTCTTTACAAGCTGAGAACAAATATACATCTGTTGTACACCTTTCCCCCGCATAGGCCCTATGATGCATGCCGACTGTTCCCCTTTGCCGAAATGATACCCCTTCACCGACATATCTTCCCTATACGGTGTGGAAAGCGTATAAATATCCTCCGCGAACATTTACTCCCCCTCCTTTGTCTTTATGTCCGTCAATATCCTGGCCAGCAGAGCACCTTTGCTCACCATAGGATATTCCCTTAACGTGAATACAAGCCCGTCCTTTTTGGCAACAATCTCCCTTTCCACTGTTCCCTCCACAGGCGTTATAATTTCCCCGATTTTGTCCCCCTTTTTCACAAAATGGTTATGTTCAATAGCCGGGATGAATACACCGCTGCAATCCGCCCGTATGAATTCCACTTCGCCATCGGTTGAAAGCACCGGATACTGAATATTTTTCGGCCTTTCCTTCCAGATTCCCAGTTCATATAAAAGATTAAAAATGCCTTCCACTACCTGCCTTCCATAGCTGCGGTTTACCCGCATACCAAGCCCCATCTCCACTACCAATGTAGGCACTCCCATGGAATTCATGGCATGGGCCAGCGTGGCCTCGTGCACGGTTTCTGTTGCGTTGGTCCATATCATATCCACATTCATATGCCGGGCATAAAAAAGCAGCTTTTCAGCATATTCTTCACAGAGCCGTACCTGCGGTATTTCTTTCACAAACCGGTTGCTGGCATGGACATCAATGCACAAATCAGCCCCCGCCAAATCCTGGACAATAGCGGCCGTCACCCTTTCAAACGACGTTCCGTTTTCATCTCCCGGAAACATGCGGTTCATATCCATATCCAATTTGGGTATCATACGGTTTGCCACCGTTATACCCACCGGGTTCAATGCCGGATAAACATCCACTGTCCCGGCCAAAAGCTCCGGCCTTGCCTTTATCCGCCTTACTATCTCATAACAAACATACTGCCCTTCCAGTTCGTCACCATGAATCCCCGATACAACAGCGACCCTTTTTCCTTTCCCGTAGCCCCCCGTTCCCTGCAGCCGGTTCTTTTTAATTACTAAATTTTCCCCTGTGGATAAACCTATAGAAAATACGGTTTTCACCATATCCGTTTCCTCCCCGCACTAATAATAGCCCCTCAAAATTCCCTCCAACCTGAATCCTATACGGCAAAAAAGACGCCTTAAACAGTTGTTTAAAAAGCGCCCCTGCTACTCTTCAATAACGAGTCCCTGCATAATATACAGAACCTCCCGGTCTACCATCTCTTCCGTAATACCCCTTGTCTGGGAAGCGATTTTCAGCCCTTCCAATACATACATAATATTACGCGCCGCGCCTTTTGCATCTTCGCAGTAAAACTCCCCTGCCTCTATGCCTGCCTCTATCAGTTTCTCAATAATTTTTACTGCTGTATCAAACTGCTGCTTTAAAGGATTTTCCTTTTTGGGAACTTTCTTCTCGAAATAATATTCGTAGACTGCTTTCGTTAGACTATTCCTTTTCAGCAGCATTTCCTTTTTCTGTTCTTTCAAAAACAATGCTAAAATATCGGAAGGCGATGCGTCCTCCTTTACTTTCCCGGCAAATACATCGTCCGCTTCCTCTGCTTCCATTTTCAGCACATCCATGAATATCTCTTCTGTACTGGAAAAATATAAGTACAGTCCCCCCCTGCTTATCCCACAAGCATCTACGATATCTTTCATTGTCACGTCCTTGTATCCTTTTTGTATGAATACACCTCTTGCCGTTTCTACAATATATTTTCTCTTTTGCGCCGACTTCTCACCCATCTATATAACCCCTTGCCTCTTAAATCCGTATCCGTCCAACTTACCTTTGAAACCACATCTTACCCACTGCGGTAGTATGTATCGGCTTATCCCAGTATTCCAGTATTTCCTTCATCTTAAGCAGGACTTTTAGTATAGAGCCATTGCTCACCCCTTCTGACCAGACCTTCCCTTTTGTCATCCCCCCTAAAATATATTTGGACAATATCCCTTTTAAGACATCCATTTCCTGTATAGTGGCCTGTTCGATTAATCGATGTTCGTCTTCGGCTGTCCGTATTTTTTTCCTCGTATATATATATACGTAATTCCTGTCCAGCAACTGTGTCCGTCTCACATCCTGTACAAAGCTCATCAATGTGCTGTCATATACAGGGAAAGATATAGAATGGTCTTTTATCCCATTTTCCTGGTAAAATTTTGAAACATCCCCTCCTGACTTCGACTCCAGCCACGGGATATAACGAATCAACCGTTCCACATCGGGCCGGTAACCATTTGCTACTTCCTGCATATAAAGCATATCTTTTTCCATACGAATCCTCATTTCTGCGCTGCTTTTCCAACCCCGGGTTGCCGGAATTGCTCAAATTAAGCGAAATCACCTGGATTTGCCAGGCCAATATCCATCAACAGCTTCGTGCCGGGCAACGCGCAGGCACAAATTATCTTAACTGCTACATAAAGTATAGCATAAAATGAAAAAATGTACAGCAACACTTGAAAAAGCTTTTAAAAAGGCTATATAATAAATTATCTGGTTTTGCTTATCGACAGCAAACCCCATATAATATTATTTTACCATTTTTAGGAGGATATGATGGCTAAAGAAATAGCAGCCGGAACGGTTATCTGCCAAAACGGGCATACTGCCGATTCCATTTATTTAATTATGAGCGGAACAGTCCGCGTCACCTATGCCGTAGGTGAATTCTTTTTGGAAAAAGGGGATATTATCGGCCTTTGCGAAATTTACCGGGAAAATTATCATTTTTCTTATACCGCATTGGATGATGTCACCATCGCTTCTTTCCCTTATCAAATCGACTCTCTGACCGCTTTATTTGACAGGAAGCCGGAATTTGCCCGGTATGCTGCAAAATCCTGTTTTAAGCAGTTGGAAAGCCTTTTGGAAATATATGAACTCATTAAATATGATTGCGGTGTCCTCTACCAATATATTATGGACAGTTATAATGACTATTGCAGCCTTTGTAGCGGCCACAATATCCCCCCCCGCCAGCTAGAGCAGCTGGAAACATTGAAGCCATTGGAGCTGGAAGCGGATATTCCCCAATGGCTGGGCAGTTATTATGAAAATATGACTGCTGTGCTCAAGCAGGTGCTTCCCGGATGCCCGATATCTTTCCATAATTTTATCAACGGCCTTTTGATGAAAACATGTCAGGATATTTCCGACATAATTTCCATTTGCCATACCATGAACCAGTATAAAGCAGATATCGCAGAAATATTGATGAACAATGAGCGTTTGGATTTGTTCGATTTGAATACTTCCCTCCTTTTCCGCCTTGGACCGGCGGAAGAAGATTTTACTGCTGTCAATGCTGCTATCAGCCGGATGATGATTCATCTGGAGGATATACGCTCCATTGACCAGGAGCTTTATAGGAACCGGGTGCAGGAATATCAAAATAAACTTGCCATTATTGAAGAAAAAGGGATGGATGCCCTTTCGGAATCATCTGCCGCTATGCTGGAAGCCGAACAGCTCCGGGGCTCCATCCATACAATCCTGGATTATTCAGGATGCGAAAAGGAAGTTTGCAACGATTTCCGCCAATATGTAGAAGAATGGAAAGCCCAGACGGACAAAGCCGGCACCGATGACAAGAGCCGCAAGCTCCGCCTTAATCTGAGCAAATTATTTTATCAGATTTATGTGGCTGCTTTTGAGAGAAGCCTTGAAGACAGCAACATACCAATTATACTAAAAATGTTTTTCCAGTTTGGCTATGTGGACGAGGAATTGGCAGGAATGGAAAACGCTTCCTACCTCAGCACCCTTGCAGGGCAGTTCCCCTCTTCCCCTGAGCAACATATATACACGGTATATGAATGGATGAAGGCTATCTATAATGGGGAAAAAGAACCTAGCAGAAACGAATTTGATGCCGATTTTCCCGCTTATGTCCACGAGTTGAAGACATCCGGTAAAATCACTGCCCAGATGGAAAAGGAAATGGTCGATGACAACAGGGAAAAAATGTTATTTGAGTTAAACAACATGTTCCCTCTGGTCAATAAAATGACATTCGGCCGTATTTCTTCTTTTTGCCCTGTTTTCTCTGAACATAATGTGATGAAGGAATTGGGGAAGAGCCTTGTGACGGCCCAGAAAATAACCGAAGCTGTAGATGCAATACGGGCAGTAGATTTCAGGGCCTTTTACCGCGAAACCCTCTATACCAACCCTGAAGTCGGCATCCAAAGAGAATATGTAAATATAGAAGTGCTTCCTGATATTATCCTTATGCCCAATATTGGAATCCGCGGCGTTATGTGGCAGGAAATTGAAGGCAGACGTCGTACTACACCGGCCCGTATGATGGTTTCTATTTTCTTTATGGAAGATTTAAATGCCATCATGACCAGGCTCACTGGCGAATTCCGCTGGGAGATGTGCCGGAGGATACAAGGCCCTAGATGGAACGTTCCTTCTGAGCCATCCCTTACCAGCGAATATTTTGATTATATCCAGTTTTATAAAAAGAACCATGAGCTTACGGCTGATGCCAAGGAAAAAATCAAGTCAGCCATGCAAAAGGCCAAAAACAGCTACAAGGAAATGTTTATCAATGACTATATTACATGGATATTATTTGAAGGCGCAGGTTCTCCCCGCCTGAACAAGGTGGCAAGGACCATTATTTCCACTTACTGCCCGTTTTCCAAAGAAATCAGGGATAGGTTGGGAGGCAATCCAATGTATAAGGAAATATTGGAAAAATACGAATTGAAAAATTCCCAGAAGCTCCATCATATGGAGGCTTTATGCCAGAAAATAGAGCGCAGCCAGATTCCCCTTCCTGAGGAACTGCTTATCCAGAAGAAATATCTGGAAAGTTAGAATAGCATCCTGAAAATCCGGTATCCTGGCAGGAATGCATTTATAAAGAAAAAATTAATTTTGTTTAAGAATTGCTTATTTTTCATCAAATACTATTTCCATAATACAATAAAAAGCGTATACTCCATAATAACTCGCGGCTTATTAAATAACTGATTGCTTATTAATAACCTATGGTTTATTATGGGGTATCTTTTTTATTTTATGGAATTCCTATATCAAGGGTACTTTCTGCCAGGTAGTTTATCGATTAGGAGAAAGGTATGGTTATCACTATGAAATATATATTGTTGTTTATCAAAAAAACATTGCGCTTTGTCCTAAAGCCACTTTCCTTCCTTCCGGCTATATTTGTGATGTACATGATTTTCCGGCTTTCCGCCCAGGATGGCGTAACCAGCAGCCAACTCAGCCTAAAAGTCAGCCATAAAATCGTTGTAACTGCGGATAAAATCCTGGACAAAGAACTTTCCGAAGCCCAGATTGAGCATTATGTGGACCGTATTCACTACTATGTCCGCAATTAGGCCATATTACGGAATATTTTATTTTAGCGGTAACCGTTTCCTTTCCCCTCTATGTTTATGGACTCCGGGGTATTCCCCTCATGCTGGTGGCCGGCCTGTTCTGTGTAGGCTTTGCCGCCTTTGATGAATACCATCAATCCTTTGTAAGGGGCAGAGGCCCTTCCAAAAGGGATGTTGCCATTGACAGCATCGGGATATTCATCGGGATAATACTAGTACGAATTGTGGGATGGACTGGCAGAATGACCATATTCCGCCCCCTGTCCAACCATAGAAATCGATAATGGATGGCGCAGGGGGAGGGTGTTTGGCCAATGCAGGATTCCATGCATTAGGCCAGCGCCGCCTATGAAAATTGATTTCCCGGAAAAAATTATTTTAGCACTTGCCATCCTCCCCGCATTATGCTATAATAACTTTCGGCGGTTAAGAACTGCTATTAAGAGCTTCAAGCTAATATGCTTAAGTTAGGGGCATAGTTCAAAGGTAGAACAGTGGTCTCCAAAACCATCGATGTGGGTTCGATTCCTACTGCCCCTGTTTTTATGGCAAGGCACTGATAAATTGATTTTGTCAGTGCTTTTTTCAATTTTGTTCAAAAAGGAGAATATCCCATGAAAAATATAAGCAAAAAAATTATCCCTTTTTTCATTGCCGCATTGCTGATTTTCGTCGACCAAGCCGTAAAATCCCTTGCAGTCAGCCATTTAAAAGGCAAGCCAGACTACCCTCTCCTTACCGGCATCCTTGAATTCTCCTACTTGGAGAACACAGGAGCCGCTTTCAGCTCTTTTATGGGGAAACAGGGTTTTCTCATTACATTGACTATCTGTGCCATGTGCTTTTTAATTATAAAATATATTCAGATTCCCAGGCAGGAAAGCAACCATTATCTCCCTATGAAATCTGCCCTTATACTTATTATCAGTGGCGGCATTGGAAATCTGATTGACAGGGTTTCCAATGGGTATGTAGTTGATTTCATCTACTTTGTTCCCATTGATTTCCCTAAATTCAATATTGCGGACTGCTATGTATGTATTGGGATGGCCTTTTTCGCTTTCTTATGTTTCTTTTACTATAAAGATGAAGAACTGGATTTCCTTTTTTCTTTTAAGGCAAAATAGCAGGGCAATGCCCGTAGAATGCGCATCTGCGGTTTCGTACCTGACCATTTTGCCCCTATCCATCGTTCCCCTCTACACCGCAAATTGGCTGTTATATAGTTCCGCATAGAACCCGCCCTGGGCAAGAAGGGATTCATGATTCCCCTGCTCAATGATATTCCCTTCTTTCATCACAAGGATAATATCCGCTTCCTGAATTGTGGAAAGCCGGTGTGCTACGATAAAGCTGGTACGCCCTTCCATCAACTTTGCAAAAGCATTTTGTATTTTTAACTCTGTTCTTGTATCAATGGAGGACGTGGCTTCATCCAGTATAAGCATATCCGGCTGGCATAGCATCACTCTCGTAATACATAGCAACTGCTTCTGCCCTTGGGAAAGGTTGCCTCCATCTTCCGTAATCACTGTATCATACCCTTCCGGCAAACGTTTAATAAAGCTATGGGCATGGGCTGCTTTCGCGGCCGCAATCATTTCTTCTTCCGTAGCATCTGGTTTGCCCATCACGATATTCTCCCGTATAGTCCCCATTTTCAGCCATGTTTCCTGCAAAACCATGCCATAAGAAGTGCGCAGGCTTTTCCTTGTCACTTCCCGGATGTCGGTATTTTCCACCCAAATACCTCCCCTATCCACATCATAAAACCGCATGAGCAAATTGATAATTGTAGTCTTTCCACATCCGGTAGGGCCTACGATGGCCACCCTCTGGCCCGGTTTTACCTGTAAATTAAATCCCTGAATCAGCTTTTTATCCGGCACATACGAAAAAGAGACATCGCGAAGTGCCACATTCCCCTTTACATTTTTCAGTACCACCGCATTTTCCTTATCCGGTATCTGGGGTTCTTCTTCTATCAGTTCCAGTATCCTTCCTGCACAGGCGAGGGCATTCTGCAATTCTGTGATTACCCCTGATATTTCATTAAAAGGCTTGGTATACTGGTTTGCATAGGTTAAAAGGCAGGACAGCATCCCCACGCTGATGCCTCCACGGATGGCCAGAAATGCACCGGTAATCCCTACCCCTGCATAAACAAGACTATTGACAAACCGGGTAGCCGGATTGGTGATAGATGAGAAAAAAATCGCTTTCAGCGAGCATTCCTGCAGCCTTCCATTGATTTCGTCGAAACGCCCCATAGCATTATCCTCATACCCAAAAGCCTGTACCACACGCTGGTTGCCTACCATTTCATCAATAAGAGCCGTCTGTTCCCCTCTTGTCTCCGACTGCTGTTTAAACATACGATAGGTTTTCTTTGCTATAAAATTGGCCACAAGGAACGAAACCGGCGTAATACATACTACTACTGCCGTAATCCCTATATTTATAGTCAACATAATGGCCAGTGTTCCCAGTATAGTTACAATGCCGGTAAATAGCTGGGTAAACCCCATTAAAAGCCCATCTGCAAACTGGTCCACATCCGCAATCACACGGCTGACCACTTCCCCATAGGAATGGGAGTCAATATATTTTAACGGCAAAATCTCCACCTTGCGGAAGGCTTCATCGCGGATATCCCGCACAATGCCGTAAGTCATTTTATTATTGCAAACATTCATCAACCACTGGGCTACCGCAGTCAGCCCTATTGCCACCGCTATTTTCAAAAGAATATCCATAATCCCCTGAAAATCCACGAGCCCTTTATCAATAATCAAATCAATCGCATCCCCTGTCAAAATCGGTACGTAAAGGGTAAGAGCCACCGTAAATGCCGCCATCAGAATAGATATTCCCAAATAAACCCAATATTTTCTTATATACCCCAGCACTTTAAAAAGAATTTCTTTTTGTTTACCGCCGCCATTCATGATACCCTGCCCTCCTTTTTAAACTGGGAATCGTAAATTTCCCTATATACCCCGCAAGTTTCCAGCAGTTCTTCATGTACTCCAATGCCGGCAATTTCCCCGTCATCCATTACGATAATGGTGTCCGCATACTGTATGGAGGACGCCCTCTGGGATACAATAAACACCGTCAGCCCTTCCTCCATTTCCCTTATGGCTTTCCTTAGCCTGGCATCCGTGGCAAAATCCAGGGCGGAGGCGCTGTCATCCAAAATCAATATTTCAGGCTTGCGGATTAATGCCCGGGCAATGGTAAGGCGTTGTTTCTGTCCGCCGGAAAGGTTCTTCCCCCCCTGGGCAATGAGCGTCTCCAGGCCATCCTTTTTCCCTTCCACAAATTCCTTTGACTGGGAGATTTCCAATGCCCTCCACATCTCTTCTTCTGTAGCATCCTCTTTTCCCCATAGCAGGTTTTCCCTTACCGTCCCTTTAAATAAAACGGCTTTCTGCATTACCATGCCGATTTTCGCCCGCAGTTCTTCCAGGGAATACTCTTTTACGTCTATACCGTTCACTTTCACTTTCCCTTTTGTGACGTCATAAAACCTTGGAATTAAATTGACTATAGAGGATTTTCCAGAACCTGTTCCTCCGATAATGCCGATTGTCTGACCCTTTTTTACAGAAAAGTGGATATTTGTCAACGATTCCGCCCCTGCATTTTTATAAGTCAGGCAGACATGCTCGAAGCTAACCGCTTCCTGTCCGATTTCCGCTTCATGAAGGCATTCCCTTGGCTTTGATGGGGAAACAAGGCCCGGCCTTGTCTGGAATACCCCTTCGATGCGGTTTGCACAGGCAAATGCCTTTGTCACAGTTATAATCAGATTCGCCAGCTTAATCAACTCCACCAATATCTGTGACATATAATTGACCAGGGCAACCACTTCCCCCTGGGTAATATATCCGTTTTCCACCCGGATTGCCCCCGTCCAGATTAATACAATGACTGCCCCATTGATGATAATATACGTCACCGGGTTCATCAGGGCGGAAATCTTTCCCACAAACATCTGCATCCTGGTCAAAGCTTCGTTGCCTTCCTGAAAACGGAGGGTTTCCGTCTCCTCTTTATTAAATGCCCGCACCACCCTGACACCGGTCAGGTTTTCCCTAGTAATTCCCAGTATCCTGTCAAGCCCGGCCTGTACTTTTTTATACAAAGGCATGCTAACCAGCATAATGCCAAATACTACGAGGCAAAGGAGGGGAATGGTCACCACGAAAATCATGGCCGCTTTCACATCAATGGTAAATGCCATTATCATCGCCCCGAAAACAATGAAGGGGGAACGCAGGAACAGGCGCAATACCAGATTCACCCCTGACTGCACCTGATTTACATCGCTGGTCATCCGGGTAATCAATGTTGACGTTCCTATGGTATCCATTTCCGAAAAGGACAACGATTGGATATGGGCAAAAAGCGAATGCTTTAACTTAGCCGCAAACCCTACCGCTGCTTTTGCCGCAAAAAACTGGGCGGTAATCGAACAGACAAGCCCTATAACCCCTAAAGAAATTAATATGAGCCCTACCTGAAAGATAATACCCTTATCTCCCCCCCCAATACCCTGGTCAATCATCCGTGCCATTACAAGGGGAACTAACAGTTCAAAGGAAGCCTCCAGCATTTTAAAAAGAGGTGCAAGAACCGTTTCCTTCTTATAATCTTTTAAATACACCAATAAATTCCTCATCCCGTTTTCCTCACATCCTGCGTTTTCTTTTCTGTTTATATGCCAATGTACCGATACATTCCTATTTCGCAAAACGAATATTTTGACACTAGAGCAACCCAATGGCGTCCTGTACCGAATTCACGCCAATAACCTTAATCCCGTCTATAGCATTTAGGTTTTTTTTACATACCGACGGCATCATACAGGACGTAAAACCGAGCTTTCTTGCTTCCTGCAGCCGTTGTTCAGCCATACTCACTGCCCGTACTTCGCCGCTCAAACCCACTTCACCGAATATAATCATCTTATCGTCCACAACACGGTTCTTAAAGCTGGAAACAATAGCCATTACAATTCCCAGGTCAATCGCCGGTTCTGTAATCTTCATCCCCCCTGCAAGGTTCAAATAAGCATCGCAGCCGGATAATGGAAGCCCGATTCTTTTTTCCAATACTGCCATTAGCAGATTAACCCTGTTTAAATCCGTACCGATAGCTTGTCTCCTGGGAATCCCGAAACTGCTGCTGCAGACCAAGGACTGGATTTCCACAAGGATGGGCCTGGTTCCCTCCATGGAACAGGCCACTACTGAGCCGCTGGCATTTTCCGGCTTCCCGTCCAGCATATATTCCGACGGGTTCCTCACCTCCCGCAGCCCTTCCTCCCGCATCTCAAATACCCCTATTTCGTTGGTAGAGCCGAACCTGTTCTTTACTCCCCGGAGAATCCGGTAGGAAGCATGCCTGTCTCCTTCAAAATAAAGCACTGTATCCACCATATGTTCCAGCACCCTGGGGCCTGCTACCGTGCCTTCCTTCGTTACATGCCCTACAATAAAAATGGAAATGTCCAGCCCTTTCGCTATCTGCAAAAAGATGCCTGTGGATTCCCTCACCTGGGATACACTCCCTGGGGCGGAGGACACCTCTTCGCTATACATAGTTTGAATGGAATCAATTACTACAGCCCTAGGTCTAATCCGCTCTATCGCATCCTTTATCATATCCAGGTTTGTTTCGCAAAGCAATAACAAACAATCGCTAAATTCGCCAATCCGGTCCGCCCGGATTTTTATCTGCCTTAAAGATTCCTCCCCGGAAATATACAATACTTTATGGCTCTTACCGGCCAATTTTTGGCATACTTGCAACAGGAGCGTAGACTTTCCGATTCCCGGGTCGCCCCCTACCAATGTGAGCGAACCGGGTACAATACCCCCTCCCAATACCCTGTCCAGTTCTTCTATACCTGTACCGATTCTCTCTTCTTTTTCCATAGATACCTGGGAAAGCTTGGCCGGTTCCCTCTTTTCCCCTGTCTGGCCCATCCTGGCCGGCAGCCCCTTTTTACTGCCGGTAACAGCCCGCTCCTCCACCATCGAATTCCATGCCTTACATCCAGGGCACTGCCCCATCCATTTTGCCGATTCATACCCGCATTCCTGACAGAAAAATGCGGTCATATTCTTTCCTTTTACCACTTTTATACTCCTTTCGGTACAGTGAAGATAAGACTCATAAATCGTGGAAGCCTCTGCTGAACACGATTTACGTTTTCAGAGGCTCAGCGGAATGCTCCGCACAATGG
>QXWV01000019.1 GCA_009911195.1 Lachnospiraceae bacterium
ACACTCCGCAGCCAGGGCTTTTGACACCCGAATCATATAAGGTAAAAAAGTGTCTTCGACACTTCATGAAGAACCTTCGGTTCTTCGTCAATTTATGTCCGTCTAGCGACGGAATTTCCTATAAGGTAAAAAACGGGACTTTCATATGGATGATTGTCCCGTTTTCGTCTTCCTATTTTACTATTTTGACATCCACTCCTCCGGACTCAGCAAGCTCTACGCTTAAATTCAGCTTTCCTCCCAGATTTGTACGCATCTTACCGATGCTTTCGCCATTGATAAATACTTCATATTCTGTTTCATCCTGTAACCCTACGGTAATCTGGGCATCCTCACTGCCCTCTACCGTAAAGCTGATGCCGTCCTGTGTTTCTGTAAAATGATTTACACTGGTTCCCGGTACCGACTCATAAACAAACATGCCGTTCTTCTCCAGCTTTGTCATTGTCTTATAAGTCTTCACCTTCCATAAATCCCCGCCAAACTCAAAATCCTCCAGTTTAGCTTTCGTTTCCAGTTTGTGGTTGCCAAAACTGATTGCTCCCCCATTTTCTCCACGGAGTAATTCTTCCACCACTGCCATTTTCTATATCCTCCTGCCACTTTTATGGGATAACCCCCATCGTTTACGGCTTCACACCGTTCCTGTATTTACGGCTGCCGCGAAGTATTTAATGTACTTAGAACATGTTTTAAAATGCTTATCTCAAAATGTATGCCACAATTTGTGGAAATGTTTTTCAAACATGCTCTAATACAGTATAATATATTTTTCCTATTTAATCCACTAGTTTTTTATTGTGGAAAACCACTTTTTTATCCCGGACCCCTACGCTTACCTGGTCGCCCGGTTTTATCCGCCCTGCCAATATTTCCTCCGCCAGAGCGTCCTCCACTACCGTCTGTATCGCCCGTTTTAAGGGTCTTGCCCCCATCTTATGGTCCGCATGCTCCTCCACAAGGAATTCTTTCAGGGAAGAAGTCAGCACAAGGCCAATATCCATTTGTTCCTTGCACCGGCTTGTCAGATTCCTGGCAAGCAGTGTGATAATCTGCTTCATATCATCCTTATTCAACGGATGGAATACCATGATTTCGTCAAT
This sequence comes from Lachnospiraceae bacterium, assembly GCA_009911195.1. GTDB lineage: Bacteria > Bacillota > Clostridia > Lachnospirales > Lachnospiraceae > Kineothrix. The sequence goes on from QXWV01000019.1 coordinate 1,104, forward strand.
ACGATTGATGAATTCCGGCTTAAATGACCTTTTCACTTCCTCCATTACCCCGGATTTCATCTTGTCATAATCCTTCTGCTCATCCGTCTGCACGGCAAACCCTAAGTTTTTCGGGTCCACAATCCTCTGAGCCCCCGCATTGGAAGTCATGATTAAAATCGTATTTTTAAAATTTACCTTTCGCCCTTTGGAATCCGTAATATGTCCGTCATCCAATACTTGGAGAAGAATGTTAAATACATCCGGGTGGGCTTTTTCGATTTCGTCAAACAGGACAACGGAATATGGGTTACGCCTTACTTTCTCGCTCAACTGGCCGCCCTCGTCAAACCCTATATAGCCTGGAGGGGAACCTATCATTTTGGACACGGAATGCCCTTCCATATATTCCGACATATCCACACGGATTAGCGCATTTTCCGAGCCAAACATAGCTTCTGCCAATGCTTTGCTAAGCTCCGTTTTCCCCACACCGGTAGGCCCTAAGAAAAGGAATGAGCCAATGGGCCTGTTTGGGTCCTGCAGCCCCACCCGGCCTCTGCGCATCGCCCTGGCTACGGCAGATACCGCCTCCTCCTGACCGATGACCCGTTTATGCAGGATGGACTCCAGTTTCAACAGGCGTTCGCTTTCCTTTTCCGCCAGCTTTTTGACCGGTATCTTCGTCCACATCGCTACTACTTCCGCTATTTCATTTTCCCCTACCACGTATTTGCGTTCCCTTTGGTTTTTATCAAACTGCCGCTTCATCTTGTCATACTTCTTTATAAGCACATCCTGATTGCGTTTCAGTTCCCCAGCCTGGCTGAAAGCCTCCATACGGATGGAGCGCTCAATCTGTACGTCAATTTTGGCAATCTGCTCCGCCGTCTCTTTCATTTTATCGGGCATATGCATCGTTTTCAGCCGCAGGGCTGCCGATGCCTCATCAATTAAATCAATCGCCTTATCCGGCAGATTCCTGTCATTGATATACCGGGTGGAAAGCTTCACAGCCGCTTCTATGGCCTCCTCCGTGATTAACACATGGTGATGCTCCTCGTATTTCCCGGCAATCCCCTTTAAAATGCGGATTGCCTCTTCCTCAGAAGGCTCTTCCACATTCACCGGCTGAAACCGCCGTTCCAAAGCAGCATCTTTTTCCACATACTTGCGATATTCGGCAATCGTTGTAGCCCCTATCAATTGGATTTCCCCCCTTGCCAGGGAAGGCTTTAGAATATTGGATGCATCAATCGCCCCTTCTGCCCCTCCTGCCCCAATAATCGTATGCATCTCATCTACAAACAGAATCACATTGCCGTCAGCGATTACTTCTTTAATAACCTTCTTAATCCTTTCCTCAAATTCCCCCCTGTATTTGCTCCCCGCCACCATTCCTGACAAATCCAGCGTGAGCACCCGTTTATCCTGTACAGTGAAAGGTACATCCCCGTTAACAATCCGCAGGGCAAGCCCTTCCACCACTGCCGTTTTCCCGACTCCCGGTTCTCCAATGAGACAAGGGTTATTTTTTGTCCGCCTGCTCAGAATTTGAATAACCCTGCCAATTTCATCTTCCCTTCCGATAACTGGGTCCAATTCCCCTTTCTTCGCAAGGGCAGTCAAATCGCGGCTGTACTGGTCTAATACAGAAGCGCCGCCTCTTTTCCTCCCGCCCTGCTTTTTCGCCAAATCCTCTTTATACAATGCCCCGTCCTGGCCCATGGCAATCAACGTGTCCACATAAACCTTCTGCAGGGATATCCCTAAAGTATTTAACAGCCTGACCGCAACATTTTCCCCTTCTTTAATCAATGCCAAAAGGATATGTTCCGTACCCGTCCTTCCCGCCTCAAAACGCTCTGCCTGACGGTGAGCCTCCCCCAATACCTTCATCGCCCTGGGGGAATAGCCATCCCTGTCCTTGGCCAGAACGCCCTTTTCCGGCGTAATCAAATCTTTAATCATTTCCAGGAGCTGTGTTTCTTCCAAACCGTTTTCCAACAGCACCCTGGCAGCAACTCCTGTCCTCTCCCGCAGCAAACCTGCCAACATGTGCTCCGTTCCTACATATCCCTGCCTTAATGCAGAAGCTGTTTTCTCCGCCAGCAGAAGTGCTGTCCTTGCTTTTTCTGTAAACTGTGGCTGCATCAGTCGATTCCTCCATAATCTTCATATATTTCATCAATAAGAGCATGCACTTCTTCTCTGGAAATATTCTTACAGCTTACTTTTGCCAGAAGCATCTGTAATTCCCTGCGAAGTTCCCTTATCGTCTCCATCCGGTCTGCATCAATGGAAATAATAGCGCCTTTGCGCCGGTCCACCTTTACAAAACCTTCCTGCCTAAGAACAGCATATGCTTTATTTACCGTATGCATGTTAATACCGATATCCCCGGCCAACTGCCTTACCGAAGGCAGTTCATCCCCCTCCCGTATCCTGGAGGTGGCTATCCCGAGGATGATTTGATTCCTAAGCTGTAAATACAACGCTTCATCGCTGTTAAAGTCAATTTCTATTACCATACATGAACTCTACTTTCTTTCTCTCCAGTTAAAAGTGCATTTTTTCATTACTTTAATTATTGTTATACACATATTATAACAACAACGGCGTTCTGTCAATGTCTGGGAAATGGGCGGAAAGGGAGTCAATTTTTATAATCTTTCATTTGCTGCATTGACATTTTTATTTTTTGAGTGATATATTTATAACCATATGTATAGTAAAAATCAGACTTGGAAGGGGGATTTTGATGGCAATGGTTCTTACGGAAGATTTTATTTATGAAATACTTTCTGCAGTAGAAGAAATTCCGGAAGGGAAAGTGGCCACCTACGGCCAGATTGCCCGGCTGACGGGCAGGGATAAAAACGCCCGGCTGGTGGGCAAAGCCTTAAGCATGTCCGAATATTATGGGGAATATCCATGCCATCGGGTAGTAAACCACGCAGGAAGGTTAGCCCCCCACTTCCAAGAGCAAAAGAGCCTGTTGTTGGAAGAGGGCATTGAATTCAGGGATGACATCCATGTGGATATGAAAAAATGTCAATGGAGTTGTTAAAACACATAAGGAATCTCCTGCAAGCTGATTCCCTATGTGTTCCTTTTTTTATTTCCTGTCATCCATATTAAGGAATTCAAATTCAAATTCATCGTCATCAATCAGGAAGTTCTTCGCCTTCCTTTTGGACTGAGGTTTTGATACCACTGGTTTTCCCGGCTCGAAAGGTTCTTCCTCCGGAATGTATTCCACATTTTTTACCGTAATGGAACTTCTTTCTTTTTCTCTGGCCACTTTCACCGAACCGGCATTGCTCACTGCTTTCAAGTTATCGGACATTGATTTTTTCCGGGGCCTAACCTCTTCTTCCTCATCCTCATCCTCGTCATCGTCATCTTCGTCCTCATCATCCTCGTCGTCCTCGTCATCGTCATCCTCGTATTCATCGCTATAAGCATCCTTTATCTTAAACAGCAGTATAACCACCGTTACAGCCAGAATTGCTGTTAATGCACCTAAGACGATAATAATGATTTTCTGGGTGGAAAGTTCCCCCTCGTCCTCTTCCTCAGCCTTGCTCGCCCCCGCTTCTGCTGCTGCATATAAATTTGATAAAGCCTGTCTCGTTCCGTTAATATTATCATACAAAAACCATTCTTCTACGCCTTCATCGTTCTGGGTGAACACCATTTCATAGTCGGGTTTCACCTCCGGCACTTCCGGAACTGGAGTTTCTACAGGTGTTTCCACCGGAACCTCTTCCCCTCCTTCTGCCGGAGTCTCTTCGCCTTCCAACACCTCTCCCCCTTCTTCAGGAGCAGGTTCTGATTCCGCCGGGGTTTCTTCTGCCACAGGAGCTGTTGGAGGGTCTCCTACCGTAAGCAAATCCCCACGGACAAAACCTACAACCTCTCTCCCCGACTGGTTCGTATATCTAATCTGATACCATTTCCTCCCATTGCTTCCATTCGCTTCGCCAGTAATAATAACCGGGGTATTTTCTACCACCGAACCCAGGATTTCATGGTCCGTGGATGCCCCCTGGCGTACCACTACACTTTTATAATTTACATATGCTTTTGTCTCTGCAATCTTTGTGACCGAAGTAGCCGCCGGTTTGCTGGAAGTTGTCTGTGCAGTTACTGTCTGTGTTGTGGCAGTTGTGACTGCTCCTTTAATCAGCAAATCGGACCTGATATAACCAGTGCTGTTTTCAAAGCTTACTTTATACCATTTAGAGCCTGAACTATCCGTTACTTCATCCGTAATAAGGACACTGCTGCCCTTTAATACGCTCCCCACCACATCACTGCTCGTGCTCGGTTCTTTTCTTACTTTGGCGGCAGCCGTAGAAACAATTCCTGTAGCAGGCTGATATGCCATACATACCGCCGGCGTTCCAATAAAAAGAACAGACGCAAGTGCGATACCCGACATAATAACCATCCATTTTCTTTCTAATAGTGTCCTCATCCGTATTTCCTCTCCAATTGTATTTAAATCTTTTATTCGCCACGAAGAAAGCGCTTTTCGCCCTTATTATTGCGGTTTCTTCTTTCTTCCTCGCTTTCCAGCCCGAACCCTTTCATTTTTTCCCTCATCTGGCTTTCCTTCTTTCTATGGTAAGCCACTTCACAGGCCGGACAGAATCTTCCGCTGCGGATTTCCGTACCACATAGCTCACACCTCATAAATGCCACTGAATCCGATGTAATCTCCAGCCTTGATTCTTTTAGCATCTGCCTGATAGCTTTCTGGCTTACACCGGTGTTTAACTCAATTGCCGCTGCATTCGCCCCCTGATTATGCTCAATATAATTCCGTACTTTTCCGTAATCGTCATAATCCTTTGCGCGGCAGTCCTCGCAGGCATATTCCCCGCATCCTTTAAACTCCATAATTCCGCCGCATTCTTTGCAAATATATGGCCTGTTATAACTAACAATGCCAAATGCCTCCATTCTTAATGTTTCCTTGCTCGTATCATCCATACCTCTATACCTCCTCTATTGCCTTTCCTATATCATTGCGCATATATTTATTTTGAAATGTAACCCAGTCAGTTGCCTTATAGGCATTGGTTCTGGCCTCTTTCAAATCCTTTCCTTTTGCAGTGATACCCAGAACCCTTCCCCCATTGGTTACAATACCTTCCTCTGTTTCCTTTGTTCCCGCATGGAAGCAATAATATCCCTCTTTTCCTTCAAATGCTTCCAGCCCCTGTATCACATATCCTTTTTCGTACTTTACCGGATACCCTTCCGATGCAAGGACTACACAAACCGCAGCATTATCTTCAAACTGCAAATCAATTTCATCCAGCCTGCCGTCAATGCAAGCCTGCGCTACCTCCACGATATCGTTCTTCATTCTGGGGAGCACCACCTGAGCCTCCGGGTCTCCAAACCGGGCATTGTATTCCAATACCTTCGGCCCTTTTTCCGTCAGCATCAGGCCGAAAAATATAATTCCCTTAAATTCCCTTCCCTCCGCTGCCATCGCATCAACCGTAGGCTGGTAAATATATTTCCTGCAGAACTCATCCACCTCTTTTGTATAAAACGGGCTGGGTGAAAAGGTTCCCATCCCCCCTGTATTCAATCCCTGGTCTCCATCCATGGCACGTTTATGGTCCTGGGCCGAAGTCATGGTCTTAATCGTCTTCCCATCCACAAAAGAAAGCACGGATACTTCCCTTCCTGTCATAAATTCCTCAATCACCATCTGATTGCCGGCTTCACCGAATTTCCTATCCAGCATAATGGATTTTACCCCTTCTTTTGCCTCCTCCAAATTTTTACAGATAAGTACCCCTTTCCCCAGGGCAAGCCCATCCGCCTTAAGCACAATCGGAAACTGGGCCTTCTCCAGATATGCCTCCGCATCCTGCGCATTGTCAAAATTTTCATAAGCTGCTGTGGGAATCTTATACTTTTTCATTAAATCTTTGGAAAAAGCCTTGCTTCCTTCCAATATAGCCGCATTCTTCCTGGGGCCAAATGCACGCAGCCCTGCGGCTTCCAATTCATCCACCAGTCCACCCACCAATGGGTCATCCATCCCTACAATTGTCAGGTCGATTTCCTTTTCCTTTGCAAATGCAACAATTTTATCGAATTCCATGGCGCCAATGGGCACACATTGGGCTATCGTTCCGATACCGGCGTTGCCCGGCGCGCAATAAATCTCCTCCACTTTACTGCTCCTGGCAACACTGGCAGCTATTGCATGTTCCCTTCCGCCGCTTCCAACAATTAATACCTTCATGAAATATCCCTGTCCTTTCTAATTGGCGTTTACGCTAAGACCCTGCATCTGCCTTCCTTCACTTCCACCATCCCATTGGCAATCCAGTCGATGGCTTGGGGTAAAATTACCCATTCCGCCTCTTCCATCACACGCTTTTGCAGTATCTTTGGTGTATCGTCCTCATTTACTTGCACTGGTTTCTGTGCAATAATCGGCCCCGTATCTGTTCCCTCGTCCACAAAATGTACCGTTGCCCCTGTAATTTTTACTCCCCGTTCCAGCACTTTTTCATGCACTTTCAGGCCATAATACCCTGTTCCGCAAAAAGAAGGAATCAGGGACGGATGAATATTGATAATCCGGTTCTTATATTCCCTTATCATTTCCTCCGGAAGCACCACAAGAAACCCGGCCAAAACGATTAAATCCGGCGCATCTTCCCTTAAAGCATCTAAAAATGCCTTATGGAAATCCTCCCGGCATCCATAATCTTTAGGGGAAACACAAGTGCCCGGTATTCCGTTTTCCTTGGCCCGTTCCAGCGCATAAGCATTTTTATTATTGCTGATAACGCGGACAATCTCCGCATTTTTGATACGGCCGTCCTTTATGCTGTCGATGACCGCCTGTAGATTCGTTCCCCCTCCGGAAACACAAACCAATACTTTTAGCATATTACAACTCCCTTTTCCCCGGCTTCCACATGGCCTGCCAAATAGGGAATTTCCCCGGCAGCACGTATAGATTCCATCGCCAGCTCAGCATCCCCTGCATCCAAAGCCAGCACCATACCCAGCCCCATGTTATAAGTATTGTACATCATTTTCTCTTCCAGGCCGCCCTTTTCCTGCAGCAGCTTAAAAATTGCCGGCACATCATAGCTGTCTTTCTTCATCACAGCACATGCTCCCTCCGGAAGCATCCTGGGGATATTTTCATAGAAGCCGCCCCCCGTAATATGGCTGCAGCCTTTTATCGTAATCCCTGCACCTTTGACCGCCTTTAATGCTTTCACATAAATCTTTGTGGGGGCAATCAGCGCCTCCCCTAACGTTTTCCCTAATTCCTCATAATATGTATTCAGGCCTTCCTTCGTCATATCGAATACTTTTCTCACCAGCGAGAAGCCATTGCTATGTACGCCGGAGGAAGCGATTCCTACCAGCACATCGCCTGGCTTTATATTTTTTCCTGTAATCAAATCCTTTTCATCCACAACGCCTACGGCAAATCCTGCCAAATCATATTCGTCTTCCGGATAAAATCCGGGCATTTCCGCTGTCTCCCCACCAATCAGGGCTGCTCCGGACTGCATACATCCGTCCGCCACACCTTTTACTATCGTTGCTATCTTTTCCGGATAGTTCTTTCCACAAGCTATGTAATCAAGGAAAAATAACGGTTCGCCTCCGGCACAGGCAATATCGTTCACACACATGGCCACGCAGTCAATGCCTACCGTATCATGCTTATCCAATAAAAATGCAAGTTTTAGCTTCGTTCCAACACCGTCCGTTCCCGATACAAGAGTAGGGTTCTCCATATTTTTAATAGCTGAAAGGGAAAATGCCCCAGAAAACCCGCCAAGGCCACCCAAGACCTCCGGCCTCATCGTTTCCTTTACATATTTTTTCATCAATTCTACCGATTTATATCCCGCTTCAATATCCACGCCAGCTTTTTTGTAATCCATATTAAACCATGCTCCTTTCTTATAGACGGCATATGTCCTTCCGCATCAATAGTTTTTATAGCCTGCTTCCTGCAGCCTTTCATCCTTTGCCTGTACGCCTTTCTTTAAAGAATTGCTATAATCCTTCAGGCGGTTTAACAGTTCCCTATCGGATACGGCAAGAATCTTCGCCGCCAGGATTCCTGCATTTGCCCCTCCGTTAATGGCTACCGTAGCTACCGGTATCCCTGACGGCATCTGGACGATGGAATAAAGGGAGTCCCTTCCCCCTAATGAAGTGGTATGCATCGGAATACCAATGACCGGCATGGGAAAGATTGCCGCGCACATGCCTGGGAGATGGGCTGCCATACCGGCTCCGGCAATAATCACCTTAAACCCCTTTGCTTCCGCTGTTTTCGCATATTCAAAAAATACATCCGGCTCCCTGTGTGCCGAAATAATCCTCATCTCATAAGAAATCCCCAGTTCTTCCAAAATATCTGCGGCCTTGGCCATAACTGGCATATCCGAGTCGCTTCCCATAACAATTCCAACTTGTGCCATTGTCATTATTCTCCTTTTGTACTAATTATCTCATTTTAGTTTACTAAAAAATGTTTCAATACGCAAGTATCTTTCTTAACAATTCAGCCGGACTTCATATGTCACACCCCATCCATTTCCTCAAAAGGAAGGTTCAACGCCTCACACCCTTCCAGGACGAACCGGCCTTCCTTGATGATGGTTTTCTTTTCCCCGTTTTTCATTACCGCTGAAAGTCCGCCTAACTCGTCATAAGGAATGGTAATATCCGTATGGCAGTTAAAATAGGCTTTCTCCCTGTCCACATTGCGCAGCGCCGATATCTCGTTCTCCCTGGCAATAATTGCTTTTCCATCAGGGTTAAATGTCTGTACCTCTTCTTCATGGGAATAGCAGGTATCCCCTACCGCAAAATGAGGCCCCATCTTCTCCGCAATTAATATCGGCAGTTTATCCCCGATTCCATAGCGCTTTGCCGTCACATAAGCCAATGTATTCGTTCCGATAGCAAATTCTCCCATAGGCAGCGTGTCATGGCGGAACATTACATTGTCCTTCATGTATTCCCTGTTTTCTTCCTCTGAAGGAAAATTCCCGCACCGGTAGTCGGTTATCATCCCGTCCACAAAAGTTAATTCCAAATCTTTATATTCCAGCCCGTTTAAGAAAACACGGCTCACATGCAGCACTCCATTCGTTCCTTTTAGCAAAGGAGAAGTAAAAATTTCCCCTACCGGAATATTCACATCGGCAACACAATTCTCAAAATTGGTTTCCTTATCCGGGTTTTTCAGCTCATGAAGCTTCACTTTTAAATCGGTCCTGTTTGGCCCCATTCCCTTTACTTCTACAAAATCCGCCAAATCCAAAACATCAATTAACCTCTGCTGGATGCTTTGGTACAGCTTATAATCCAACGTATTGATTTTTACAATTTCATGGAATATTTCCTCATATTCCTCACCGATATCCGGTACCGGAAAAGCGATAATGGTAAAGCTCCGCTCCTCCCCCTTAATATATTTATTCTGCAAATCCCCTGCCGCCGACATATAGCCCACTTCCAGCTTCTCCTGCTTTTCCGTAAGTTTAAGCGCCTCCTCCTTCGATTCCGGCATAAAAGGGGCTTCCCCAAAAGTTTCCGCTACCGCTGGCCCTCCAAACAAAGCTGCTTCCGTTTCCAGGTTCTCATAAGCTTCCCTCATAACTTCCAGTTTACGGTTCACATATAGTTTATCCAGATAAAGCGCCTGGTCATCTTTATGGTCATACTCGTACTGTTTATTGGCATCTGCCCCAAAAAACCCCCTCTTGCGAATACTTTTCCCTTGCAGAATGCTGCTTCCAGCCCGGTATATGGTAGGCCGCATGCCAATCCTGGCAAAATTGTCCACCGAGGCCCGTATCATCCGTTCAAAACCTAACCGGTACTGAATGTTAACCGTTTTTTTCTTTGAAATATCTTTATTGCAGACTTCAAAACCGATGCGGTAGCCTTCCGTATACGTATCCGCTATCCGCCTAATTTCTTCTTCTGCCATCCCATTGAGGTAATTTGCCGTCTTCAGCTCGTTGTCCGAAATATATTCCCCAAAATAATACAAATATCTCAAATCATCCAAATCGCTGTCCATAATAATTCTCAATGCAAAATCCTCTTCCGGGCAAAGCATTTCCCTCAGCCGTTTCTTTGAAGCCGTTTCCGAATAATCGCTGACAAACCAATAAATAATCTGCCGCAATTCTTCATATCCAGGCCTTTCCTTCCCCTCTTCCATGGCCCATCTAAAGGAGCTGTAGATTTCCAGAAAAAGCTCCAGCCTAATAAGCAGTTGCTCACAATCCTTTTCAAAAGCTGGCGCTATCGTTGCCCTTACTTCCGCATACAAAAAGGACAGCAATTGGCCATACCCTTCCCCCAACACCTTCACCGCATAGGATGGATTTCCAAAGCTTGTTTCATAATTTTCCGGAAAAATGTCTTCATATAACTTCCTATTCCGCTCCTGTAGTTCTTCCATCGGGGCTTTATACATTTCCCTGCTTTTTACCCATTCATAGGTTTCTATCACCAATCCGGCAAAGCTTGCTGTATGTCTAAAATAACTGTCAAAATGTGTTTTTAACCCGCTTTCTTGTGCTATTTCCAAAATGCGCCCTCTTGCCAGCCCATACCTCTCTTTTAAAATTTCTTCCATACTTTCCAGACTCTCTATTTCCTTTTTCATCCCTAACTCCTCTAACCATTTGCGAGACCAATAAATTTGCTGAATATCCTCATACCTTTCATTTTCGCAATCCCCTTTCATCCAATCCCCGCATACAGTATAAAACTAACCGCCCCCAGGCTAAGCACATTTAACCCAATCCCAAGATGGGGAAACAGATAGTAATTATCTTTTTCTATTCTTGACAGAATACCGAGTACCAGGCCAGCCAGTGAAAAAAGGGTAACAAGAAATACCGCCGCCCCATATTGAGGCTTGGCACTCCCTCCATGACTGTAAGTCAAATAAACTGCAGCCCCTATGGAAATAAGCGAAAGCACGCCCAGGATTGTTGACATAATTCCTTTCTCCGGATGTTTCCTCACCGTAAAAATATACCCGCCTTTTCTTCCGCCCTTATGATTTTCTTTATGGAACATTTCATACCTCCGAATTTCCTGGATGAACATACTTAAAAAACCTCTGACAAGCTGATAGCAAAACCCATAAAAAGTAGCTGAATGGGCATTCCCCAAGATGGAATGCCCACTCTCCTTAAAATAATATCTTTGATTTGCTGGATAGCAGCTTTGCCCCGCTTATAATAAGGAGAACCCCTCCTGTAATCCCCGCCACAAGCGTCACTACTCCGACCACAATATTTAATGCCCCTGAACCGCTCATCGTCTTATATATTTTCTCTTCCATACAAATACCCATGCCCTTTCCACAGCCTGCCATTTTATCTTGCACTTTTTATTTGCTTTTTGCCCCATACTGTTCATAATATGCGTCAATTGCAGATTTACATGCATCATCAATATAAATTGTACCACGATACGGTTTATTATACAAATATTCCACAACTTCTTCCATCGTCACAATCGCATTCGCATTAAATCCATATTTTTCTTTTATTTCACTTAATGCGCTTTTCTCCCCCTGCCCCTTTTCCATCCGGTTTAAAGATACCATAAGCCCTTTGATTTCTACATCCGCCTGTGCCTTCAATATAGGGAATGTTTCCTCAATGGATTTGCCCGAAGTTGTCACATCCTCAATGATAACTACCTTATCCCCATCCTTCAGCTTGCTCCCCAGCAGAATGCCTGTGTCCCCGTGGTCCTTTTCTTCTTTTCTGTTGGAGCAATACCTCACTTCTTTTCCATACAGGCCGCTGAGCGCTATGGTGGTTGCCACGCTTAAAGGAATCCCTTTATAGGCCGGTCCAAACAATACATCGAAGTCAAGCCCATAATTGTCATGAATTGCCTTTGCATAATATTCCCCCAGCTTCCGTAGCTGCATACCTGTCACATATCCTCCGGCATTCATAAAAAAGGGGGATTTCCGGCCGCTTTTTAAAATGAATTCCCCAAACTTTAAAACCTGGCTGTCTATCATAAACTCGATAAATTCTTTCTTATAAGCCTCCATATGCCTTAAAACCTCCCTATTTAGAGCATCCGTATATTATTGCTTTGTTCCAGATTGGGTATTTTTATTGTTCGGTTTTTCCTGCCACAATCTCATCTTATTGTCACACCATACCACCTGGTTTCTTCCAAAACGTTTGGCATCATATAACATGCTGTCCGCAATTTTCAAAAAAGCGCTGTAATCGTCATCGCTTTTGGGAATCACTGTAACCCCGCCCACACTGACGGTAACCCATTTCCCCACTTCGGAAGCATGGGGAATATGTAATTTTTCAATTTCCTGCCTCACCTTTTTGATATGCCCAAAGGTCGACTGGGAATTGCCCCCTATGATAATCGCGACAAACTCTTCCCCTCCGTAACGGGCAACGAAATCTGTTGTACGCCTTAAACGCAGCGTGAGGGTTTTCGCAATCGCAGATATTACCTTATCTCCTGCGGGATGGCCAAACGTATCGTTATATATTTTAAAATTGTCGATATCAAACATGCAAATGGAGAACGGAACCTGTAAACGGGTAGCTTCCTGCCACTTTATAATGCTATAACGTTCATACCTCCGCCTATTTGCAATTCCGGTCAATTGGTCGGTCATAGATTGCTGTTCCACCTGTTTGCGGTATCTATACAGCTTAATATGTGTATTGACCCTCGCCTTTACAATCAAAGGGTGAAATGGTTTCGTTATATAATCCACCGCCCCTAACATAAGTCCACGCTGCTCATCTTGTATGTCAGAAAGGCTTGTAATCAAAATTACCGGAACGCTTTGTGTGATAATCTCCTCCTGTAATTTTTTTAGCAGTGTAAAGCCGTCCATGCCTGGCATAATTACATCCAGCAAAATCAAGGAATAGTTCTCAGTACTGGCATAATGAAGCCCGTCCTCTGCCGTTTGAGCAATATCAATGTCATAATCGTCATCCAAAATAGATTTTAGCTGCGTTGCTTGTAACACACTGTCATCAACAATTAATATTTTTTCCTTTTCCATATCAATGCTCCTGTTTGGATTATTTATTTCCTTCCAAAGCTGACATAATGTCATCTCTCATATCTTCTACCGCTGCACGGGCTGCCTCCCCAAAGCATTTTTCCCCAAACTTCGCATATTTCCCTTGCTGGTATGCCGCAATAATTCCCCTTGAAGAATTCACAATCGCACCCAGCCCGTCTTCATTAAAAAAGTCGACCAGGTCTGCCCCTTTTCCGCCCTGTGCCCCATAGCCTGGAACAAGGATATATGCTTTTGGCATAATCCTCCGCAGCGTTTTTCCCATTTCCGGATAAGTTGCCCCTACCACAGCACCTACATAGCTATAGGAATCCCCCATGAAGGATTCACCCCACTCTGCCACTTTTTCCCCTACGATTTCATACAGAGGGCGTCCGTCCACCAACTGGTCCTGGAATTCCCCGCTGCTGGGATTAGAAGTCTTTACCAAAACAAAAATACCTTTCTTTTCCTGCTTACATACATCAATAAAGGGGGTCACCCCATCGGAACCCAAATAAGGGTTCACTGTAGCAAAATCCTCGTCAAACCCGGCGTATGACTGGCTTCCCACTTGCACCCTGCCCAGATGCCCTATGGCATAGGCTTCGGATGTAGAGCCAATATCACCCCGCTTCACATCGCCGATAACTACCAGCCCCTTCTCTTTACTATACTCCAAAGTCCTCTTAAACACCTTAAGCCCTTCCAGTCCAAACTGTTCATACATTGCAATCTGAGGCTTTACAGCAGGGATTAAATCAAAGGTATTGTCAATAATTTCTTTATTAAACTGCCAAATCGCTTCTGCTGCCCCCTCCAGGGTTTCACCGAATTCCCGATATGCTTTTTCAGTAATATGGCTTGGAATATATTTTAACATAGGGTCCAGGCCAACAACAATAGGTGCATTCGTTTTTTTTATTTTTTCTATCAGTTTATGAATCATTTTTTCCTCATTTCCGCGCGGCTTTTTCATCCACTATACAAAACCATATAAGCAGTACCCCCTAAAGCCCTGCGCCCTCCAAATCTTTTAGTATATATCTGTTCTCAATATAATCCGGGAACTTCTCTTTTTCCACCCATTCCCATCCATCATATTCTTCCCCTAAAACAATATTCCCTTCATCTTCAATAGAACATATATAAGCAATCCCAATGCACTGGGAATCCCCAATCATGCTGGACCACGTATAAGCAATGCGCTCTATCTTACCTTCTGTGGAAAGAATCTCTTCCATTGCCCGCAGCATTGCTTCATCCGGTGCCTCGCCGAAATTCACTTCCATATCTACAAATTCCCATATAAACGGGTCCGGAATCCTGTCATCTACCCATCTTTTAATCAAAAGATATTTCCCGTCCTTCTCAATAATTCCTTTTACCCTTAAATAAATATTTCCCATTTTGACACCTTACCCCTTTTCCCAGCATAATATTTTTGCAGATACTTCCTATGACACAAAAACACTTGATTTCATATGGTTATCTGCATATTTCCGTATATTAGAAGCGTTTACATACTTTTTGACGGATTCACCATTCACAACCACCAATGTAGGTGCCTGCATGACTCCATACTTGCCCGCCAACTCCATATTCTCCTCCGCATCAATCGCTATATATGCCGCCCCTTTCAAATACTCCTTGGCCAGCTTGCAGTTAGGGCAGGACTTCGTAGTAAAAAGATAGCTTACCGTTTCCGGCTTTTCCACTTTTACTTCCCCAGCCCTATTCTGCCCCGATAGCGTTACCATGCTAATCATCGGGCGTTTTAGGCTGGAACTGCATACATCGTATTCCGTCCTGTTGGCATATTCCTGCAGTTTCCCGTCATTCCAGTTCTGTACCGGCCTGTAATACCCGGTAATCCTGCTGTAAACCTCCGTTGCTTTGCCGCAATGGGGGCATATTTTCTTTTCCCCGGCCAAATACCCATGCTCCTTACAAATAGAATAAGTAGGAGACATCGTATAATAGGGCAGCCTGTAATTCTCCGCTATAGTCTTCACCAGGTTGGCCGCAGCTTTCCAGTCAGGAAGCTTTTCGCCCAAAAATGCATGGAATACCGTCCCCGATGTGTAAAGCGTCTGCAATTCATCCTGAATATCTAGGGCATCAAAAATATCCACCGTATAATCTACAGGCAAATGGGAAGAGTTCGTATAATAAGGCGTATCCCCCTTGTTGCCCGCTGTTTTGATTGCCGGCCATTTCTCTTTGTCATGTTTTGCCAGACGGTAAGTTGTACTTTCCGCCGGCGTTGCCTCCAAATTATACAAATCTCCATATATTTCCTGGTAATCGGACAGGCGCTTCCTCATATGGTTGAGCACTTCTTTTGTGAACTCCTGCGTCTTTTTGCTGCTCAAGTCCTCCCTCAGCCAATTCGCATTCAACCCTGCCTCATTCATCCCGATAATCCCTATGGTAGAGAAATGATTGTCAAAATTCCCAAGATACCGCTTCGTATAAGGATATAGCCCTTCGCCCAAAAGCTTGGAAATCACTTCCCTTTTAATTTTCAGCGACCGGGCCGCAATATCCATCATCCGGTTCAGCCTCCGGTAAAAATCATCCTTATTGGCGGATAAATAAGCTATCCTTGGCATATTTATTGTTACCACGCCTACGCTCCCCGTACTTTCCCCAGAGCCAAAAAAACCACCTGTCTTTTTTCTCAATTCCCGTAAGTCCAGACGCAGCCTGCAGCACATGCTACGCACATCTCCAGGCTCCATATCCGAATTAATATAATTTGAAAAATATGGGGTTCCGTATTTCGCCGTCATTTCAAACAGCAGCCTGTTATTTTCATTTTCCGACCAATCAAAATCCCTGGTAATAGAATAGGTAGGAATCGGATACTGGAATCCTCTTCCATTGGCATCCCCTTCTATCATTGTCTCAATGAATGCCTTATTTACCATATCCATTTCCTCTTTGCAGTCTTTATACTTAAAATCCATTTCCTTGCCGCCTACAATAGCCGGAAGTTCTGCCAAATCATCCGGTATCGTCCAATCCAGGGTAATATTGGAAAAAGGCGCCTGGGTTCCCCACCGGCTTGGTGTATTTACACCGTAAATAAATGCCTCAATACATTTTTTTACATCAGGATAACTCAAATGGTCCGCCTTCACAAATGGGGCAAGGTAAGTATCAAAGGAAGAAAAAGCTTGTGCGCCTGCCCATTCATTCTGCATAATCCCCAGGAAATTTACCATCTGGTTGCACAGCACAGAAAGATGTGCCGCGGGTGCGGAAGTAATCTTTCCTGTAATTCCTCCAAGACCTTCCTTAATCAACTGTTTTAAAGACCATCCGGCACAATACCCTGTCAGCATCGATAAATCATGAATATGGATATCTGCGTTCCTATGGGCATCCGCAATCTCGGAATCATAGATTTCCGACAGCCAATAATTCGCCGTAACTGCGCCTGAATTGCTTAAAATCAATCCCCCTACCGAATAAGTCACGGTAGAGTTCTCCTTTACCCGCCAGTCCTCTATCTTAACATAACTGTTCACCACATCTTTATAATCCAGAATGGTAGATTTCATATTGCGCATTTTCTCCCGCTGCTTACGGTACAGTATAAATGCTTTTGCGGGTTCTGCATATCCCGCCTGTTCCAACACCTTCTCCACGCTGTCCTGAATATCCTCCACATGGACTTTCCCATCCTTCACCTTGCTTTGGAACTCCGCAGTCACCCGCAGCGCCAGCAAATCTATAATATCATTATTGTACTGTATATCCGTTGCATTAAAAGCTTTCATAATAGCATCGTTAATCTTCACCAACGTAAAATCTGCAATTTCCCCATCCCGTTTAATAACCTGAAACATTTTTACCTCCATGACGGCCCTTAGCCTGATTTTATTTCCCAAACAGCCTTCTCCAAAACCCCCTCTCAACACTCTAAAGATATTCTACGGCTGCCATATCCTCATCTTTCCTGTAAATGCCGCATATTGGCATTGTATCATCACAAAGATAAAAAGTCAACAAAACATACAAGATATCCCGTTAACGTTTTTAAATAAATACAATATCTTGTGCCATTCCTGCAAACTGCCATACCAGAGTGCACTACCTTGTCTTCAAAAAAGTATATTCCCTCTTGGCTACTTCATCATCCGGATACGTGGACAGATAACTGCTCATCAAAGTTGCCGCCGTCTGATATTCCCCCAGCCTTTCGTAAGTAACAATTTCATTGAACTTAAGAGTCTGCATAATATTGCAGTTCTCCACATTCATCCCCGCCTGAAAAGCCGCCAGCGCTTCATTATAAGCCCCCAGTTCCATCCTGCACAGCCCCAGGCGGTTATATATGCCGGCATTGCTCTGATTCCCTTCGATAAAACTGCTGTACACGCTAATCGCATAGTTGTAATCGCCCAGTTCCTCATATGTCTGCCCCAGCAGCAGAACCGCCTCATACCCTTCCGTCTTTCTCGCCTTCTCCAAATAGTTCCTGGCGCTGTCATAATCGCCCAGATAATAATAAATCCTTCCCCTCTGATAATCCGTCATCGACTTAGTATCACTCCCAAGGGCCGTCTGGAAATATTCCTGCCCAACCTCCTTATAGCCATAACGCTCCAGCACAAGATAAATATCTATCAACTGGTCATAATCTTCCTTTCCCAAAGAAATCGCCTGGTCAAAATCCGCCTTTGCCTTGTCATAATCATTTACGATACGCACACTTCCCCTCAACCGGTACGCCATCCTGTCCTTTGGGTTCATATCGATAATCGCGCTGTACGCACCAATGCTGCTGTTGTAGTCCCCCAGCTTATAATAGGCGGTTGCCAAATAATAATTAATATCATAATCCATCGCATCCACACGTCCATTGCTGCTGCTTAATGCCTTTTCAAAAGCTGTGACCGCTTCCTCATACTGGGTCAGCCCCATATATGCCAGCCCCTGCCCCCTATATAAAAGCCGTAAGTCCTCCCCTTCCGCCATCGCCTTGTCAAAGCACTGCAAAGCCGTATCATAATCCAACGCCTCTACTGCTGCCATCCCCTCATCCACGGACGGGGTCTTGCTTCCCCCACATCCAGCCATCATCATCCCGGCCAAAACTGCACCCAGCACCACCGTTACCTTTTTTCTATTTTTATTCTTGTTTTCCTTCATCCTTTGTCCTCTTTCCAACATGTCATCAATATATCTTATTATAAATGATTCTTCCGGGAATTGCCATAGAAAATAAGCCAATACATAGAATATTAATTATACCTCATTAAATCAAGCAGGGGATTGACTTTTCCCCTACTCGTACGGAAATCAATTCTCATGGACGGTGCATCGGGCAGGGTGGTTGGCTAAGGCAGGATTTCGGTTTTAAGGCTATTTAGAAAAAACAGCAATTTCACTTATGAAATGGATAGATATCCAAGGGAAAACCGCCATGGATGGCGGTTTTAAGAAGCATGGGCATGGATACTAATGTCATTTAGTTAACGATGGATGGCGGACGCCGTTAGGGAAATTAAATGCCCGTCGCCACGCTCCCGCTCCAAAAAAGAATGCTTCGCATTTTCCTATAAGGCAAAAAAAGCGTAGCGGGCACTAGGTTCGTGAACTACCTCACCAAGTGCCGACGCTTTTTAAGGGACTCCTTAAACATTTTATTTCCCTCACGGCTGGGCTGAGCTGCTAACTTAATGACATTGGCATCCCTGCCCGATGCACCGTCCATGAGAATTGATTTCCGTTCCCTACTCGCCATTACCTCCCGCTTTCATATGGGGATAATTCAAACCGGATAAAATACCCTTTATTATGGTCGCAAACCGGACACTTCTCCGGTACTTTTTCGCCTTCAAACACATAACCGCAATTCAGGCACATCCATGCCATTTTCACATCGGATACGAATAACTTGCCTTCCTCCAGCAGTGTGGCCAACCGCCCAAAGCGGTCTCCATGGATTTTCTCTATCTCCGCAATCTTATGAAAAGAAGAGGCTACATTCAAAAACCCTTCTTCCTTGGCTTTATCCCCAAAAGCCTTATAAACCGAATCATGCTCCTCATATTCATTGTGCTGTGCCATGCGGAGGAGCTTTGCTACATTCCCGGAAAAATCCACCGGATATCCCCCATCCACATGTATAGTTTCCCCAGCCAGTTCCTCTAAGTGGTTATAAAAAATCTGGGCATGCTCCTCTTCCTGTTGCGCCGTATAACGGAATACTGCGCTGACTACATACAAATTATCCTTTTTCGCCTGTTTTGACGCAAAAGTGTACCTATTCCTCGCCTGGCTCTCACCGGCAAAAGCCCGCATCAGGTTATCTTTCGTTTCGCTGTTTTTAAAATCCACTCCCATTCTGAACCTCCTGTATAAACTGCCGCCTGTACCAAAACAAACGGCTATTCTTGAATTATACGGAAAATGCCGCATACCGGAACTCCCGGCATGCGGCCCATCCGAAGCTTATATATACAGTCTGTCCACATTTTACCCATTTAATCGGCCTGGTTTATTTTTCCTCCTCGTCCTTCCAGCCAATTTTCAGGACATTGTCCAGCTCAGGAAGCTGCTTGCGCAATGCGACCGGACTTCCGTCCTCGCTTAAGAAGCAATGCTTCGATTCCCCTACTGCCACCACATTTTCTGTATAAATATCCTTCATGATATACTTTAAACTCAGTTTAATACCGTTATACCCCTCTACTTCAATCTCTATCCGAATACGGTCATTAAAAGTTGTTGTTTTTTTATAATCGCATTGAATGCCCATCACCGGGGAAATAATCCCCCGGTTTTCCATTTTATCATATCCCCATCCAATCTGTTCCATAAAATCAATCCGCGCTTCCTCCATCCAGCGGATATAGTTGGAATGATGGGTAATGCCCATTTTATCCGTTTCATAATATTGTACTTTGTGAATATATGGTTTCATATAAGTGACCATGCCCTTTCTATCAGTCTGCAAAATTTCATGGATATATGCAATATCCGCTTTTCATCCCCCTGCCGCAAAACTGGTCAGTCCGCCGCAGAAATCACAAAAACTTTAGAATCAAAGTCCCCTCTATAACCATCCCATTCATTTTCCTCCCCGGCAGAATATTCCGTTGTTATCATGCCGATATTCATCAGCTCATCGCCGAAATAACGGCCTTCCCTGCCTGAGATTTTATAGCAGCGCTCTTCTTTCAACCCTTGAAGCCGCATCCTCGAGTAGGGCATATTTACCCCGTTCAGTACCCGATACCACCCTACTACTGCCAGCGTCTGTTCCTCATTCACTGCCATCCACGCCGTAACATTTCCTTCAAAGGGGCTGCACAAACGGTAAAATGTACCGAACTGCAGCACTTCCCTATATTTTTTCATAAATTCTATCTGCTCTTTTACCTGGACGATTTCCTCCTCTGAAAGCTTGTTCAAATCCAGTTCATAGCCAAAAGTTCCAAAATATGTCACATTAGCCCTTGTATGCAGCGGTGTGTTCCGGAATACCTGATGGTTGGGCACTACGGAAACATGGCTTCCGATACTGCTTACCGGATAGCAGAAAGAAGTCCCATACTGGATTTTCAGCCTTTCCACCGCATCCGAATCATCGCTTGCCCATCCCTGGGGCGCATAATAGAGGATTCCCGGGTCAAACCTTGCCCCGCCGCTGGCGCAGGACTCGAACAGAACTTTGGGGAACCTTGTCACCAGCCTGTCATACAAATCATAGACACCCAAAATATATCTGTGGAACACTTCCCCCTGACGGTCTGCCGGAAGCCCTTTGGAATAGCATTCCGTAATACTCCGGTTCATATCCCATTTCACATAGGACACTTTCGCCCCGCCCAATATTTTCTCCATCATGGCATAAATAGCATCCACCACTTCCTTGCGTGAAAAGTCCAATACGTACTGGAATCTCCCATGGGAATTGCTACGCCCCGGCGTCTCAATAATCCAGTCCGGATGTGCCCGGTAAAGCTCCGAGTCCTTATTTACCATTTCCGGCTCAAACCATAAACCGAATTTCATTCCCAGATTTTCAATTTTCTCCGCCAGCCCTTCGATACCGTCCGCCAGCCGCCCGGGATTAGCCACCCAGTCGCCTAGTCCTGCACGCTCATGGCTTCGCTGCCCAAACCAGCCGTCATCCAGCACAAACAGCTCCACGCCGCATTCTTTTGCCTTCCCGGCAATCTCCATCAGGCGTTCCTGCGTAAAATCAAAATAAGTGGCTTCCCAGTTATTGTTTAAAATCGGGCGTACTCTATCCCTCCAATATCCCCTTGCCAACCGTTTTTGGTATAGCCTGTGGAATATCCGGCTCATTCCGTTTAAACCGTCCGCCGAATAAACCGCTACCGCTTCCGGCGTCTGAAAGCTTTCCCCGCTTTCCAGCTTCCAGTCAAAACAGGAAGGATGAATCCCCATTAAAACCCTCGTCATATCATGGGTGTCCACTTCCGACTGCGCCAGAAAATTGCCGCTGTAAATCAAGCTAAATCCCATAGCTTCGCCCTGAAATTCATCGGCCGTAGGGCGTTTTAGCACAACAAAAGGATTATGCTCATGGGAGGAATGCCCCCTCATGCTGCCCACCGATGTAATCCCTGGCTCCAGCTTCCTCACTTTCACATGCCGCTCTCTCGCCCAAGCCCCGGAAAGCTGTACCCAGTCATAATTACAGTCCGGCAAATCCAGGCAAAGGCTCATGGCCGATAATAAATGTACCTCGCTTTTCCCACGGTTGATAATGCGGGCACTCCTGGCCAATGCCCCCAGCTCAAAAATCGTATATAAAAGTTCCAGGCAAACTCCCGTCACTTCATCTTCCAGATAAATGGTCAGCGTCATCGCCTCATCCGGCGTTTCCGTATAGGTGGCAGGCAGCCCTTCCAGCTTAGGCTTGCCCTGGACAATGGAATAGTCCTTAAAACGGAAATCCACAATCCTGCTGCCGTTTTCCTGCAATATCTCCACCGCTGGCTGGCGGTAATCCGTAGTTCCATATACCCCATATTCTTGTTTGATATGTTCCAGGGAAAATAATTTGCTGTCTTCAAAAACACAAGCTGCCATGGGCCTGGACCGCATTTCCAGAAGGTAGGAATAGTCCTTCCCCTCGCTTACCCTTTTCCCAAAATACAATTGTCCCAAATGCTCGTTGGGCAGAACAGTCATAATGTAGCTGATTGATTCATTGTATAAATGAAATATTTTTGTCTCTTGTTGATATGTAATATGCATCCTCTTCTTCGTGCTCCTTTCAAGGGTTTCTTCCTAATTATTTACTGGTTTTCTTCCTGTCAATCATTGTATCCGCGCCACGATACCCTGACTAATATTATAAACATTTTTTCCTTGGATGCATAGTACAGCTTGTTCTGAAAAATATCATAAAACATGCAAAATGTTAAAAATTGTCCACATGCTGCCTCAGTATTTCCGTCACTTCCTCAAGGCTGAGGTTGGAGCTGTCAATCAGTTCCTCAAGGCTTTCCAGCCTGGCCATCCTTTGTTCATTGATAAGTATCTGCAATTCTTCCTTTTCTTTCTGTATCCTGACTTCCAAGGCATCAATCACTTCCTGCTTGTCTGCAATTTTTTCTTCTATAGATTTTCTGACTCCTCTTGCCATAATTTCCCTTTTCCTCCATTTCTCATTTCTGCCGTTTCAATATTCGTTGGACGGGCTTAATGCATTATATGAAAGAAAAGCGGGTTTTATTCCTGCTGCCGTTTTATCCATTCATCCTATTCTTCTCCCGACAGTGCAGAAAAATACCCAGGCTTTTGCCCAATGTCATTAAGTTAGCACCTCAGCCCAGCCGTGAGGGAAATAAAATGCTTAAGGAGTCCCTTAAAAAGCGTC
>QXWV01000020.1 GCA_009911195.1 Lachnospiraceae bacterium
TCGAACCTAGTGTCCGCTACGCTTTTTTGGAGCGGGAGCGTGGCGACGGAGCATTTTATTTCCCTCACGGCGTCCACCATCGTTAACTAAATGACATTGGGCTTTTGCCCGGGTATCTTTATCCTAACTCTTATTTCTTCTTTATAAATTTTGCCGATTAGTAAACAATCGCATATGCACCAAACACATTCGCATTGATTGTAATTGTCAGTTTATCGGCATCCATATCTTCAAAGGTAACTGCTTTTCCATCCTTGCCGATACAGATTACAGAAAAATTATGTCCTGCATTCACTAAAGATGCCGGTACGCCGAATACCATGGAAACCGGTGTCGATGTATTGCTAACATAGTTTACAACGCCTCTCGACGTGATAGAATACATATCTACATCCACATATGCCGCTACTGTTTTTCCGCTGGCTTCTGCCGCTTCCTTCAGCGCAGCCTTGGTATTCTTGTTCTGGCTGTCATAAACATAAAAACGGATATTTGTGCCATTTGCGATATCCTCATCGCTAAGTCCTGCCGCTTTTGCAACATCCGCCTTCGGCGTTATGGATGCAACTCCCCTTACAGATTTCGCAAGGAAAATACCTCCCACTGTGGAAGTCACTGTTTTCCCTCCAGCCACCTGTACTTTATCCATCGCATTCTCATTGACTTCAGGTGTAGAAGAAGATGAGGACTTAGAGGAAGATGAGGAATCAGAAGAAGGAACGTTGCCGGAAACTGAGGGACCTGACTCAACTCCCAAGCTCGCTATGGCGCCGCCTCTCCTGCCATAGGACTTTCCCTCCCAGCCAATTTTATAGTCCACGTAAACCTTCGCATTCATGGTTGGCTTCTCAGGTACCGCAAAATCTGCAACCAAATAACTTCCTTCCCTGGTAAAATCTGTTACCTGCTCGCATCCTCCACAATAAACTTTTGATACCCCTATTTCATACTCGCCCTCATAAGCGCTTCCGTCTTCCTTCAGCGGGTATAGATTAAGGCAAAAAGTCAATACATCTCCTGGTTGGGCTGTAAAATCTTTATGCCCATCTTTTGTAAAGTATGCTTCATAATGCCAATCTACAGTTTTCGCCTGAACCTCCACCAAATTCATCCAAAACATAGGAATGCACAGCGCCAGTGCCAGAACTGCCGCCAGAATCTTTTTATTCAATCTTTTTATATTCATTTTTATAATCATGCTCCTTTCAAAGTCCGGAGGCTTAAGTGCATAACGCAAACTTGCATAGCACAAATCTTCCCCTCCTAAATTTTGAGTAACCGTAAAACACAGTCGATATTGTATAATTACCCCCCCCCGCATAAAAATTGGGGGTATCTGCCCTGACCATTGATTCTGCCCGGACAACAGCCTTTCACAAGGCTTCCATTTCTGGAGTAGAATCAATGTTTTTTATGCCCCCCTTTCCTAAAATATTAGGGAGTAATTTTCTATCGTCCTACCATTTTCTAGATTACTTATGGGTTACTTTACCATATTTATTTGGACATTGCAAGATGCTGCCGAAAGCACCGCTGCAAAAATAATTTGCCTCTCCCCCTTTTTTCCTATATAATATTTTAAAATATCAAACAGATGAAGAGCAAAGGAGTCACCCATATGTCTGGTTCAACATACGGTAATTTTTTTAGAATATCCACTTGGGGGGAATCCCATGGCAAAGCCCTTGGTGTTGTGATTGATGGCTGCCCTGCCGGCCTGCCCGTTAACGAGGATGATATCCAGGAATATCTAAACAGGCGCAAACCCGGCCAAACGAAAATTTCCACCCCCCGCAAGGAAGATGACCTTGTGGAAATCCTTTCCGGCACTTTCCAGGGACTTACCACCGGTACGCCTATCTCCCTTATAGTAAGGAATACTTCCCAGAAGTCCAGGGATTACAGCGAAATTGCATCCTATTACCGCCCTGGCCACGCGGATTACACCTTTGACATGAAATATGGCTTCCGGGATTACCGGGGCGGAGGGCGCTCTTCCGGCCGTGAAACCATCGGACGGGTAGCTGCCGGGGCAGTGGCCGCCAAGATTTTAAAAGAACTGGGCATCAGGATTTTGACATATACAAAATCTATCGGCCCGGTTCAAATAAATGAAAACGTTTTTGATGAAAAAGCCATCTTCCAGACCCCTACTTGTATGCCGGATTATGATGCGGACAAAAAAGCGGTAGAATATCTAGCTTCCTGCATGGCCGCAAAAGATTCTGCCGGCGGCATCATAGAATGCCGTATTCTGGGCGTTCCTTCTGGAATCGGTGAGCCGGTCTTTGAAAAGCTGGATGCCAATCTGGCAAAAGCCATAATGTCCATCGGTGCAGTGAAAGCTTTTGAAATCGGCGATGGCTGCCGGGTAAGCGCTGCCAACGGTTCTTCCAACAATGACAGTTTTATTTCTACCAATGGGATAATTTCCAAAAAAACCAATCATGCAGGCGGCATTTTGGGCGGTATCAGCGACGGAGACGATATTGTTTTCAGGGCTTATATAAAACCTACCCCTTCTATTTTCCAGAAACAGGAGACGGTAAATAAGGAGGGGGAAAATATACAAATTTGCATCAAAGGCAGACATGACCCTGTCATCGTCCCCCGAGCCATAGTAGTGGTGGAATCCATGGCCGCCCTTACCCTGGTGGATGCTATGATGGCGAATATGTCTTCCCGCATTTCTTACCTGAAAGACTTTTACCTATAAGGATTCGGACGGAGCTTTTGACATCCGCACAAAAACAGCGGGCAAATATGCTTTATGCACCTTTGCCCGCCTTTTATCCCTGCCACAACTATCCGTTTTGGCATATGCCGCATCTTATAAATCCACATACCTGGGTTTATACCGCTCTTTGATTTCTTTCTTTGTCTCCGCTACCCGCCTTTCCTTCAAATCCCTCTCTGCCCCCAATTGATGGAAGATGATGCAGTTAGGCTTCGCCACCGGAAGTTCCGGCCCATTCATCACCAAAAGGCCATTTTGCATGTCCACGTTAAAGAAAGTCAGGGTATCCGATTCATGGTTTAATGACACCAGATGCCTGTTATCAGGGAAAAGTGCGGCATCCTTCGGGTAATCACCGCTAATGGGCAGGCAAAGCAGTTTCTCCAACAGCCCGCTTTCATGGTTAATCCTATATACTACCACACTGTTATCCCCTGCATTAGAGCTTACCATATAATGATAATCCGTAGAAAAGTTCAATGCACTGGCCGCAGAGCCGGTGGCATGGTAATCATTCAGCGTGGATATCGTCTGCAATTTTTCAAATTCCGGATTATTATTAGCCTCCCGGTAGCCATATACATCAATATAATTTTTCAGTTCATGCACAATATAAAGCAAACTGCCGTCCGGGGAAAACTTCAAATGCCTGGGCGCCGATTCCTGTTCGCTGCGGATAACATCTGCCAACCTCAGCGTTCCCTTTTCCATATCCAAACGGTATACTTTCACATGGTCCATCCCTAAATCCGCTGCACACAGATACTTATTATCCCTTGTCATTTTCACGCAATTCACATGGGGCCTGAAATTCCTTTCCGCCACACTTCCCAAACCTTTATGGAAAATTTCGTCCGTTATCTCCCCAACCCCGCCGTTTTCCTTCAGCCTTAGCACTGTAATCTTGCCATCATGATACCCGGCAACAAAAAGAAATTTATCTTCATAATCCGTGGACAAATAGCAGCCCCTCATCCCGTTGATGGAAGCATGGTCAATCAGTTCCAACCCTCCGTCCGGCTGTATCCTGAAAGACTCCACACCGAAATCCGTAATAGAATAAAGGCGTTTTTTATCATGGGATATGGTTACGTAAGAAGAATTGGTAATTTCCACCTGGTCTTTTGCGTGCAATCTGCCGTTTTCCATATCCACATCATAAATCTTTATTCCGTGCTTATCTCCCTTCCCCATCGTATATGTTGAGACATATGCTATATATTTTTCCTTTTCCATCGAACTGCCCTCCTCTATAAACAGTATTGTGTTTATAGGTATTGTATCACAATTATTTTTTTTTGTCATTCCCTATTGACATCTGTACCACACCTAGTATAATGGATATCAGCGTTTGTTTAGTAACAGTAAACTTTATGTTTATAATCATTTAATTTCAGAGAAGCGGACACAATGAAAATAGGAAACAGATTAAAAGAATTGAGAATACAAAAAGGGCTTACCCAGGAAGAACTGGCCGGGCGCAGCGAGCTGTCCAAAGGATTTATTTCCCAGTTGGAAAGGGATTTGACTTCTCCCTCCATCGCCACGCTGGTGGATATCCTCCAATGCCTGGGCACGGATATCCAGGAATTTTTCTCCGAAAGCCCAAAGGATGAGCAAATTGTTTTCCATGATACTGATTATTTTGAAAAAGTGGACGAAGAGTTGGGCAATATGATAGAGTGGATAATTCCAAATGCCCAGAAAAATATTATGGAACCGATACGGCTTACGTTAAAGCCAGGCGGCTCCACTTACCCTGACAATCCCCACGAAGGGGAGGAATTCGGTTATGTTTTGTCCGGCAGCATTACCATTGTCATGGGCAAGAAAAAAATACGGGCAAAAAAAGGGGAATCCTTTTACTTTATCCCCAATACAACCCATTACATAATTGCCGGCGCCAAAACAGGGGCTTCTATACTATGGGTCAGCTCGCCACCCAGTTTCTGATTCCTTGGAGGCAGAAACCGATGCACTGGCTGCCCATCCGCTGCCCGCGGAATTTAATTTACGTAAGATTACTTATATACCGGAGGTATTTGAGATGAAGAAAGAATTAATTAACCTGGTGGATATATCCAAATCCTTTGACGGTGAAATGGTACTGGACGAATTAAACTTAAATATTCATGAAAATGAATTCCTTACCCTTCTCGGCCCAAGCGGCTGCGGAAAAACTACTACCCTGCGGATTCTGGGCGGCTTTGTCTCCCCGGACAAAGGGCGGGTAGTTTTTGACGGCAAGGATATCACTAATTTACCTCCCAATAAACGCCAGCTCAACACCGTATTTCAAAAATACGCCCTTTTTTCCCATATGAATATTGCGGAAAATATCGCTTTTGGGCTGAAAATAAAAAATAAACCGAAATCATATATTGATGACAAAATAAAATATGCCTTGAAACTGGTCAACTTAGAAGGATTTGAAAAACGTATGCCCGATTCCTTAAGCGGCGGCCAGCAGCAACGTATTGCCATTGCGAGGGCCATTGTCAATGAGCCGAAGGTCCTTCTTCTGGATGAACCCTTAGGCGCCCTGGATTTAAAGTTAAGGCAGGATATGCAATATGAATTAATCCGCCTGAAAAATGAGCTGGGCATTACTTTTATCTATGTCACCCATGACCAGGAGGAGGCACTTACCATGTCCGACACCATTGTTGTCATGAACCAGGGATATATTCAGCAAATCGGTACCCCGGAAACTATTTACAATGAACCGGAAAATGCATTTGTTGCTGATTTCATCGGTGACAGCAATATTATTGATGCCATCATGCTGGAGGATAAGCTGGTTTCCATCCTGGGGACTAAATTCCAATGCGTGGACACCGGCTTTGGCCGGAATAAACCGGTGGATGTAGTCATCCGCCCGGAAGATGTGGAACTGGTAACGCCAAAAATGGGTATCATCCAAGGTACAGTCACCCACTTGATTTTCAAAGGCGTACATTATGAAATGGAAGTCACGGCTAACGGGTTCGAGTGGCTGGTGCATTCCACAGGCATGTTCCCTGTTGGAACCGAAGTGGGGATAAAAGTAGACCCTTTTAATATCCAAATTATGAATAAACCGGCATCGGAAGACGAGGAGGCAGCAGCAATTGAAGAATAACAGACTTACAGGAAAGTTACTTTCCACCCCCTATATTGTCTGGGCTGCAATCTTTATTATCGTTCCTTTAGGAATGGTGTTCTATTATGGGCTGACAGATAAAACAGGGGCTTTTACTTTAGAAAATATAGCCGCTATCTTGAGTGCGGAGCACTCCAAGGCATTGTGGATTTCCCTTGGCTTATCCTTGATAAGTACAGTTATCTGCTTCTTTTTGGCATACCCATTGGCCATGATACTCGCCAACATGAATGTGAGCCAGCACAGCTTTATTGTGCTCATTTTCATCCTTCCCATGTGGATGAATTTTCTTCTGCGCACATTGGCATGGCAGACTTTACTGGAAAAAACGGGTGTTATTAACATCCTCCTTTCTTTCCTTCATCTTCCGGCCCTGAATATTATCAATACCCCTTATGCCATTGTCCTTGGCATGGTATATAATTTTTTGCCCTTTATGGTGCTGCCTATCTATAATTCCTTAGTAAAAATTGACCCTAATGTGGTCAATGCGGCAAAAGACCTTGGGGCAAACGGGGTACAGACTTTTTTTAAGATTACGCTTCCTCTTACCATACCTGGTATCATCAGTGGGATTACCATGGTATTTATCCCTGCCCTTACTACCTTCGTTATCAGCAAGCTATTAGGGGGCAGCAAAATCCTCCTCATCGGCAATGTCATTGAGGAAGAATTTACCCAGGCCGGTAATTGGCATTTGGGAAGCGGCCTGTCCATTGTGCTTATGATTTTTATCATTGTTAATATGGCTGTATCCGCTATATTCGACAAAGATGGGGAGGGCAGCTTTTTATGATAAAGGCAGTATCCAAAAAAATATACATAATACTGATTTTTATTTTCCTTTATGCCCCCATCGCTACATTGATGGTTCTCTCCTTCAATGCCAGCCGCACCAGGGCAAAATGGGGGGGGATGACATTTCATTGGTATATTTCCCTTTTCGATAACAGGGAAATATTGCAGGCACTGTGGAATACCCTTTTTATCGCTTTTGTCTCCTCCTTTATCGCCGTTATCATCGGAACAGTGGCATGTATTGCCATCAACCATATGGGAAAGCATAAGCGGGCTATCGTCATGGGCATTACCAACATTCCTATGTTAAATGCCGACATCGTAACGGGGATATCGCTGATGCTCCTTTTCATCAGCCTGGGGATAAAGTTTGGGATGGGCACCATCCTTTTGGCCCATATTACATTTAATATTCCTTATGTGATTCTATGTGTCATGCCCCGGATGAGGCAATTGAACCCAAGCACTTATGAAGCTGCCCTGGATTTAGGTGCTTCCCCTATTTATGCTTTTTTTAAAGTAGTTTTCCCTGACATCCTGCCCGGCGTATTATCCGGATTTTTAATGGCATTTACGATGTCCTTAGATGATTTCATCATCACCCACTTTACGAAAGGTGCCGGCGTGGATACTTTATCCACCAAAATATATACCGAAGTAAAAAAAGGAATAAAGCCAGAAATGTACGCTCTGTCGACTATTATCTTCATTACCGTACTATTTCTTTTATTCCTTATTAATAAAGCACCAAAAGAAAGAGAAAAATAATTGCTCCGCCAAAAAGATGCCAACAGAGTATTGCGGAACTAAAACAGGAGGTTGTATTATGAAAAAATTATCTGCCTTAGCGGTATGCCTGGCGGCTGCCTTCTCCTTCATGGGATGCGGCGGCTCTTCTTCCGGAGAAAACGGGGAAGTAATTGTTTATAACTGGGGAGAATATTTAGACCCGGAAGCTATCGAGCTTTTTGAAGAAGAAACCGGAATCAAAGTCATTTATGATGAATTTGAAACCAACGAAATTATGTACCCCAAAGTGGAAGCCGGGGCATCGGAATATGATGTCATCTGCCCTTCCGACTATATGATTCAGAAAATGCTGGAAAATGACCTTCTGGCAGAGCTTAACTTCGAGAACCTTCCCAATGCAAAAGCCAATATCGGCGAACAGTACTGGGAACAGTCCAAAGAATTTGACCCGGAAAACAAATATTCCGTTCCCTATTGCTGGGGCACTGTAGGGATTTTATACAACAAAACCATGGTGGATGACACTGTTGACAGTTGGAGCATCCTTTGGAACGAAAAATATACGGATAATATCCTGATGCAGGATTCGGTGCGCGATGCCTTCATGGTCGGCCTAAAGCTAAATGGCTATTCCATGAACTCCACAGACACAACGGAATTAGAGGAGGCAAAGAATTCCCTAGTCCAGCAAAAGCCTTTCGTACAAGCCTATGTAGTGGACCAGGTCAGGGATAAAATGATAGGGAATGAAGCCGCCATCGGCGTTATTTATTCGGGGGAGGCTATCTATACCCAGCGGGAAAACCCAGACTTGGAATATGTTATCCCAAAAGAAGGCACTAATGTATGGATTGATTCCTGGGTCATCTCCAAAAACGCACCTAACAAGGAAAACGGCGAAAAATTCATCGACTTCATGTGCCGCCCGGAAATCGCATTAATGAATTTTGATTTCATTACCTATTCCACCCCTAACAATGCAGCCAGGGAGTTAATCGAAGATGAAGACATCCGTAACTCACCTATCGCCTTTCCCGATTTATCCCAGTATGATAATCTGGAAACCTTCCAGTATCTGGGGGAAGATGCTGACAGGATATACAATGACCTTTGGAAAGAAGTGAAGTCGGAGTAAGTTTTCTTCCGTTTTTCCAGTTTTTCGATTTGTTTTCTGTAGTGGCTTTACCTGGCAGAATATCCGAAAATATAAAAAAGTGGCTTCGCCACTTCATGAAGAACCTTCGGTTCTTCGTCAATTTATGTCCGTCTGGCGACGGGATTTCCTATAAGGCAAAAAAGAATGCTTGGCATTCTCTGCAAGTTCGCTGCGCGAACTTGTGAATTCATGCGTTTTACAACGCAGTTTCCTATAAGGCAAGAAAAGCCGTGCCAAGGATGGCACGGCTTTTTCCTATCTACCTTATCTGCCCTTCCCCTTCAATCAAATATTTATAAGAAGTCAGTTCCCTCAGCCCCATAGGACCCCTGGCATGCATTTTCTGGGTGCTGATTCCAATCTCCGCGCCAAATCCAAATTCAAACCCATCGGTGAAACGGGTGGATGCATTGACATATACACAGGCTGCATCAACTTCATTTAAAAACATCCTGGCATTTTCTGCATTTTCTGTTATAATCGCCTCGGAATGTTTCGTATTGTATTTGTTGATATGGGCAATCGCCTCTTCTATGGCTTCCACTGTTTTAATGGAAATGATATAATCCAGATATTCTTTCCCATAATCCTCTTCGGTTGCCTTTTGGGCATCCCCTATCAGGCTGCAAGCCATTTCATCACCCCGTATCTCCACATCTTTTGCATGCAGGGCCTGTGCCAGTTTAGGCAGGAAGCTGTCCGCTATGGCGCGATGGACTATTAAAGATTCACAGGCATTGCAGACGCCGATGCGCTGCGTTTTCGCATTTATGATAATAGGCAGCGCTTTCTCCAAATCCGCATATTCATCCACATAAATATGGCAATTCCCTGTTCCGGTTTCAATGACCGGAATCGTACTGTTTTCCACTACACTGCGAATCAGCCCGGCTCCACCTCTGGGAATTAATACATCCACGTATTGATTTAGTTTCATAAAACGGGAGGTAACTTCCCTGTCCGTGCTTTCAATTAGTTGAAGCGCATCCTGACAGACACCGTTTTCCTTCAAAGCATTCCTGATAGATGCTGCAATTGCCATATTGGACTTTAAGGCATCGCTTCCGCCCTTTAAGATAACCGCATTCCCCGACTGGAAGCAAAGCCCGAAGGCATCTGCCGTTACATTGGGGCGGGATTCGTAGATAATGCCAATAACTCCAAAAGGTACTCTCACCTTGCTGATTTTTAGCCCGTTAGGGCGTGTAAATTCTTCCATGACATCCCCTACCGGGTCATCCAGCTCCGCTACCTGCTCCAATCCTTCTGCCATCGCTGCTATCCGTTCTTTGCTCAGCCGCAGCCGGTCCAACATGCCAGGATGCATCCCATTTTCTTCCCCTCGTTTTATATCCTTTGCATTTTCTTCTAAAATGTTTTCTGTATCGGCAACCAATCCCTTTGCAGCCGCTTTAAGCACATACCTTTTCTTCTCTGATGTCAGCTTTTGCAGTTCATATTTTGCGATTACCGCCTTTTGCCCCATTTTGACCAAATCCATACTTTACCTCATTTCTCCTTTCGTTAATCTGCTGCCATAGACAATTGCGAAACCGATAAACTTGCTGAATATTCTCACAGCTTAGCGTTTCGCAATTACCTAATCTGTTGTCATAAAATATCGGTTTCCGTTATTACCATATCTGCCTTTTTATCATAGCTGTCCACAGGGATTCTTTTCTGTAGCTGGCATGAAAAGCATACGCCTATTGTTTTTATTGCCGCACATCCGTTCCTGCTTTTTTCCAGATACCTGTCATAATACCCTTTTCCGTAGCCCATCCTGTTTCTTTCTTCATCGAATGCACTCCCAGGCAGAATCATCAAGCATCTTTTACCATCGGCCTTTCCCTCATGAAACTGCCGTTCGCCCTTCCCTTCCGGTTCCCTGATTCCACGGTATCCTTCCTCCAGCTCCTGCGTGGAGAGGATTTCATAAAAATTCATCCGCTCTCCTTCCACTTTAGGGCAATATACTTTTTTCCCCTCCGAAAAGGCATTTTGTATCAGGCTTTCCGTATCCACCTCGCTCCTGTAGGAAATATAGGCAAGCACTATTTCCGCTTCCTTATACCATAATGTTTCTATCACCCGTGCCATGATTTCCTTGCTTTTCCTATTCCGTTCCTGCACCGGTATTGCATCCCGCATGGCCAAAACCTTCCGTCTAATGCGTTCCTTTGTCTCCATGTCTCTCCCCCAGATTCGTAACGGAGCCATCCTTTTCCTGAATATCAATATTATCCAATTGCCCTCTGAGATTGGCGCGTATATTGGCTATATACTCGCTTCGCAAGACTGCCTGCTCCTTCTTTTCCTCCTCCGTCAGCCCTTCCGCTTTGGATTTATGATAAAGTTCGTTAATCCGCGCTATCTTATTCTCCATACTGTCCATTGTCCATCTCCCTTCCTTTCTTCTGAACCTTTTTATAGGTAACTGCGGCACTCTAAGAATGCATCTGTTCCACAAACCCCGGCAAATCAAAATAGCCATCCCGGCTGCCTACAAACAGCGTACCGATATTCTGCCCGTCTAAAATCCGGTGCAGCACTTTGATATCTTTACTATTAGCAATTACCATATCGATATGGGAGCTTGTAGCTATTTTGGCTGCAATCAGCTTCGTATTCATCCCGCCGGTACCCACATCGCTTCCCGTAGAAGCCTTGCCCATTTCCATCAATTCCTCACTCAGCTCTTCCACCATCTGAATAAACTGTGCATCCTTATTTTTTCTTGGGTCATCGGTATACAGCCCATCGATATCCGAAAGCAATATGAGCAAATCAGCCTCTACCAGAGCTGCCACAATGGCGGACAGGCTATCATTATCGCCAAATTCTATTTCGTAAGTAGCTACCGTATCGTTTTCATTCACAATAGGGATAACTCCCAGCTTGAACAATTCCGAAAAAGTATTATGGGCATTATAGCGGTTCAGGTTGTCCACAATTGTATTCTTTGTCATTAGTATCTGAGCCGCGACCTGATTATATTCCGCAAAAATTTTCTGGTAAGTCATCATCAGCCTGGCCTGGCCCACCGCCGCACATGCCTGTTTTTCTGCAATCGCATTCTCGCCGGCCTGCCCGAATTCTTTTAGGTGTACTGCTTTCTTTCCCACCGCAATTGCCCCGGAAGTCACCAGCACTACATCCTTTCCCCGGTTTCTCATATCGCAAAGTTCCCGCACAAGGACATCCAGTTTTGTATAATCCAAATCCCCTGTTTCCGGATGTTGCAACGAAGAAGAGCCGATTTTAACTACAATTCTCCTCTTATCCTTTAACGCTTTCCTATATTCCTCATAATTCCCATTCTTTTTCACCACAGTTAATTCTACTCCTTCGTTCATTTATTTGCGTTTTCTCTTATAACGGCTGATACTCCCTGGCAATCAGCTCTGCCGTCCGGATACCGTCCATTGCTGCGGACATAATCCCGCCTGCATAGCCAGCCCCTTCCCCACATGGAAAAAGCCCCCCAATTTCCGACTGACCGTTTTCCTTCCGGTGGATTCGCACCGGGGAGGAAGTCCTGCTCTCTATTCCCGATAAAATAACGCCGTCTGCCGCAAATCCCGGAATCTTCCTGCCAAACGCCTCCATGCCTTCCACAAAAGCCCGGTTCAGTGCATCCGGCATAATACTATGAACCTCCCCAAACTTCCACTCCCCTTTTATTTGCGGAGCGTATTTCCCATATGTGCTGTCATAGCCCTTATCTTCTTCCCCTCTCCGGACAGACCTCTTAAAATCCCCATAATATTCCACAGGCACCTTTCCGTTTCCTATTTCATATGCCCGCTCTTCCAGCTTCCTCTGGAATTCTATCCCCCCTAACGGATGGAAGCTTCCATAATCCTCTGGCGTCACAGATACGATAATCGCGCTATTGGCATTCTTCCCATCCCTCCTGCTGTAACTCATCCCGTTCACTGCCAGCCGCCCTTCCTCCGAAGAGGCATTTACCACATAACCGCCCGGGCACATGCAAAAAGAATACACGCCCCTTCCTTCTCTTGCCTGAGCCGTCACTTTATAGGAGGCCGGAGGAAGGTATTTACCCCGTTCCATCCCATATTGAGCCAAATCTATCAATTTCTGCGGATGCTCCGCCCTTAGCCCTACCGCAAAAGCTTTCGCTTCCATGGGCACTTTCCTTTTGTATAACATTTTAAAAGTATCCCTGGCGCTGTGCCCGATAGCCAGCACGGCCAAATCCGTTTCTATCTTTACTTTTTTTGCCTCCCCTTTTCCCCTTTTTTCCACTATCAAGCCATTTATTTTGCCATCCTCTATGCACAAGTCCGTTACCTTCGTATTAAAATGCACCTCGCCGCCATGGGCTATAATGGTCTTTCGCATATTTTGTATGACATCTGTCAAAATATCCGTTCCGATATGAGGCTTTCCATCATATAAAATATCCTTGGGTGCCCCCGCCGCAACAAAAATGGATAATACCTCCCGGCTTCTCCCATCCTTATCCTTCACTAAAGTATTCAGCTTCCCATCAGAAAAAGTACCAGCACCGCCTTCCCCGAACTGTATATTGCACTCCCTGTCCAACTGCCCCGTCTTCCAGAACTCCTCTACCTTCCCGCATCTATGCTCCACATCCATTCCCCGCTCCAGCAAAATAGGCCGATACCCATGAAGAGCCAGCATATATCCACAAAACAGCCCTGCCGGTCCCGTTCCTATAATGACCGGCCTCTGTGCTGTTTTTTCTCCGTCGGGAGAAGGGAAGCGGTATCTGGAAGGCTCCACCACGCTTACCTGGCTGCCTTTTATACGCTTCATCACTTCATTCTCATTGATTCCTTTTACATCCACCGTATAAGAATAGAAAATCTCCGGTTTCTTTCTCGCATCCAAAGAACGCTTTATTATTTCATAAGAAAAATCTTGTTTCTCTTTCAGCTTTAGCAGCCTTTTAATTTTACTTTTTAGCAGTTCCCCTTCCTTTTTGGCCAGTTCCGGTTCTGCCTTTAATTTTATCTGATTGATTCGTATCATATTTTCCTCATTTCCGTATGGCTTTCATCGCTAACCCTGCTTCGCCCATACACGCAAAAGGCTGTCCATGTATAGGACAACCTTTTACGAATTACACATTTTATACCATCTTCCGCCTATGCAATCTTCCGCTTCATACTGCTTATTTCAAGCTTCGCTACACTTTGCCGTTCTCCTTTGGGTATAAAGAGTATAGCATATCCTCCAGAAAGTGTAAACACAAATTAATTTGCCGCCCCCCTTCCCGCAATATACCCGCTGGTCCATGCCCACTGTAAATTATAGCCGCCGCATCTGCCATCCACATCCAGCATTTCCCCGGCAAAATATATTCCTGGTTTTTTTATGGATTCCAGGTTTTTTGTCACTTCCGCCATATCTATGCCGCCCGCAGTAACCTGTGCATTTTCAAATGAATTCGCTGCCGATATATGTACTTTCAGCCCCTTATAAGAATATAAAAGCATCCGCAAACGTTCATTCCCCAGCCGGGCTGCATCATCTCCCGGTTTATACCCGGCTTCTTTTATCATCATCAAATTAATTTTTTTATTCGCCATACCTAGCAGGAATTCCTCCAATGTCTTCCCGCCTGCTTTTTTTATCCGCTGTGCGCACATTTTATCAAAATCCGCACCCTTCATCTGGGGCAGCAAATCCATCCGCACTTCCGCACGTTTCCCCTCCGCCAGCAAATAAGCAGCATGGCGGCTGAGCTGAAACACCGGAATGCCGGAAATGCCATAATCGGTAAACTGCAGTTCCCCTATTTCCTCCCTAAGCGGATTTTTGCCGCCCTCTTCATCATATAGCTTAATTTCCGCCTCGCATCGCACGCCTGCTATCATTTTGAAAAAACTATCTTTACACCTCAACTGAACCAATCCCGGTACAACAGGAATCACATGATGCCCTATTTTTTTTGCTAACGCAAATCCGCTGCCATCCGACCCTGTCTTAGGCGCTGCACACCCTCCACAAGCACAAATAACTGCATGATAAAATTCTTTCCCCTTTCCCAGCGAAGTCTCCAGGGCAAACATCCCCGTCTTTCTGTCTTGGGCAATCCCTTCCACCTTTTCCGAAAGCCTGACTTTCGCCCCGGCACGCCCCATTTCCAGCCGCAACACATCCAACACCGTAGACGCCTGTTCCGACCATGGATAGAGATACCCCCCTCTCTCCTTCACCAGCATCCCTGCATCGGTAAAAAAGGCCACCGCATCCTCCGGCGAAAATCTGTTCAGGCATCCCTCCAGAATTTGCCCTCCCCCGTAATAATCTTCCCTACCCAGCTTCCTGTTTGAAAAATTACATTTTCCATTTCCCGTAGCCAAAATCTTTTTTCCAACCCTGTCATTTCTTTCGTATACCGTCACCTGGGCGCCACATCTTCCGGCCGTTATCGCCGCCATCATCCCTGCTGCACCCCCACCGATTACTGCAACCTTTTTCACTTCGTTTCCCTTTCCATCCGTTCTATTCGCTTTACGCTTTTCCATTTCCCTTCATTATAGCAATTCCCCTAAACTTTCCGCAAGGTTTTATTCCCGTGGGCCACGAACCAAGGTGTCAGTTAATGAATATTCATTGTGCTAGCTGGAATATGACTCCAAAAAATTGTAAAGCTCCTCCTCCGTAGCTACATATTTATTCTGTATAATCTCTTGCTTTAATTCATCCGGCAGAGAATCCAGCGTAATATTGGTATTCATATATATTGTTTTCAAATCATCGCAGTATACTACCACATAGTTCTTCTCATTGACCAGATAAAAGCTGGTGCTCACTTCCTTGAAAATGTAGCTTTTGCGCACTACTACCCTTTCTTTGGAAAAAGAAGCCACTTCCACGCTCACAAACCCTAACTCCTGGTCCTTTAGGGAGGGGGACTGCTGATACAGCTCCATTTCCTTCACAAACTGCTGTCTGTCCATCCCAATATATTTATCCGGCACTTTCCATTTCGTTTCCACGGAAGTATTCCGTTTCAAATCCACTTCTTCGATAATATATTGGGTATTCGCACTGATAACCGGCTCTTCTTCCCTGGCCGTAGGGATGATTTGGGGTTCTTCGCTCGCCACGCTGCCCCTTTCCTCTATCTCCACTGTCCTGAATTTCCCCGGATAAAATTCTTCCTGCAGCTTCATATGGGAGTAAAACCCTAGTGTGTACATCCCCATAGGCATAATAAAAAAAAGACTGATACGTTTTACAAATTTCATGGCAACCTCTCCTTTGTAAACAGTATCAGCCAAATCTTGTCGGTTTATTCGTTGTTTCTTACAAGAAAACTGCCCTTTACATCAAATGCATCCTCTCTGCCAAAACAACAATCACGCTGCCTCCCGGCATATCTTCCAATTCATCTTCCCGCACCCCTTTTAATACAATCAATACTACCATATACACAATAATACACAGTGTAAAGCATATAATAAATGTTGCCACACCTCCTATCAGTCCAAAAAGCAGCTTACTTAAAAACCACCCTATCAGCCCGGAGCCTGCCGCCGCAATTGTTGTCACTCCCAATGTACGTATCCAGTCCACGGAAAAACGGATAGACTGCATCACCCCTACAAATCCAACAATACAAGCCACCAGCCAAAATACCAGCAGCCCCAAAGCCACCGCCAAAATACCCAGCTTAGTGCTGTTAATCAAAACGAAAAGAAAGATAAGATGCAGTACAAATGCTGCCAGTCCACCTAAAATCACTGTCCTTATTTTTCTTATCCTCTGCAGCAAGGACATAAAAAAGTAGGAAAAAGCAAATACAATAATTACCCCCGAACCAATCCTTAACAGCTTTACCGCCATATCCTGCTCCCCGGTAAACAGCATACCCACTATAGGCTCTGCCAACACCGCCGCCCATACCGCACAGGGAATCGTTAAAATTGCCAGATAGTGCACTTTGCTTTCTATCCTGTATTTCGCCTCCCCATATTCCTGTTTCTCATACATTTGGGCAATCTTCGGTATGCCGGAAACTGCCGCCAATGCGCAGGCCACTGCAAAAATCCCGATTACCACACTGTACTTCCCATAATATACCCCCCAATAGGCTACCCTGATGTTTCCCCTTTCCTGTTTGTTCATTGCATAATTAAAGATTCTCTGGTCTACCAGGTAATTCATATTATAGAGCAACGCACATAGCAGATAAGGGAGCGCCACCGAAAAGAACATAGATATCATTTGCCCATTGGATTCCACATATTTGGAAGTATCCTTTTCAAGCTGCTGCTTAAAAGTCCCCGTATAAGCCAGTTTTATAAATACCATATGGAGAACAGCCACCCCTCCCGCAATGGAAACCCCTATGGCCGCCCCCATAGCGCCGTAAGCCGCTGCATAATCATCATTCCGTAAAAGCGCTGCCACCTTTAGCCCATAAGTATGCATCACAGCCGCAAGCATAAGGCATGCAAACAGCATAATTATTTTTTCCAGCAGCCTGGAGTGTACCGTAGGAGTCATCGCGCCCATTCCTTGCAGATATCCCCGGATAACCCCCAGCAGCCCTGAAAGGACGATGGCTGGCGCCACCGCTATCACTGCCAAATACCCCATATATTCCAGTATAAACGTCTGGGCTATAAATTCCGAAAAGAAAAATACAAAAATTGCCGCCAGAATGCTAATCACCAGCGTAAGCAGCAGGGCGCTGCGGTATACCTTTTTTGCACTCCTGAACATATCCCGTTTTGCCCGGTATTTTACCAACAACATCACCGGTTTGGAAATACCGTAGCTGAATACAGCACTAAATATGGCCAGCAATTCCATTCCCGATGAGAAAAAACCAAGCCCTTTGTCGCCTATCATATGGACAAGGGGAATACGGATAATAAAGCCAATCAAATATGCAATTAAGCCAGCCCCCAACATCCATTCCTTCCTTTTTCCCCTACCCGTCCTTTTCCATTTTGTCTTCTGTTTCATATTTTACCGTTCCTCTATTTCTCTTTCCTCTCTGGTAATCCCTAAATCTTTCAATATATTCCTCTGCTTTTCTTCCATAATAGCGGCTTCTTCCTCTTCCATATGGTCATAGCCGCAAAGATGGAGCATACTATGTGCCACCAGAAAAGAGTATTCCCTTCTCCTGCTATGTCCATAGCTTTCTGCCTGTTCCCTTATCTTGTCCACAGAAAGAATGATATCCCCCAGCAACAATTCACCGCTATCTGGGTCGAAGCAGTCCGCTTCCGCTTCTTCCACTCCTGAAAAATCCGCAGGCTCCCCATACTCAATATTGGGAAAAGAAAGCACATCCGTTGCCCGGTCCACCCCTCTGTACTGCCTGTTATATGCGCGTATTTCCTCATTTCCTGTAAGCAGGACATTTACCGTCGCCTCATAGGGGCAGCCTTCCGTTTCAAGGACCGCTTCCATTATCCTGCCCACCAATTCTTCTTCATTAAAGGGAAAGGATATATCCGTTTCATTTTCTATATAAACTGTCATTTTTGACCCCATTTCTGCGCAGCTTTTTGCGCATGCCAAGTTTGTGGATGCTGCGCAGATACAAACTTGGGATTGAAAATTTTTAATTTTCAATCTTCCTCCGCCTTCTTCTTTCCGGTGCACGGCCTTTTTCCGAAACTTTTTCATATTCCTCGTATGCCATTACTATTTTTTGCACCAAAGGATGCCTAACCACGTCTTTACTTGTCAAATTGCAGAACGCGATGCCTTCTATTTTTCCTAGCACCCGGGTTGCCACATCCAGCCCTGACTTTATCCCCGGCGCTAAATCCTTCTGGGAGCTGTCGCCTGTTACAATGACTTTTGAACCAAAACCAATCCTTGTTAAAAACATTTTCATTTGAGCCGGCGTAGTATTCTGTGCCTCGTCCAGAATAATGAATGCATTATCCAGCGTCCTCCCCCTCATGTATGCCAAAGGAGCCACTTCGATTAACCCTTTCTCCATATTCTTCATGAAAGTTTCAGCGCCCATAATCTGGTGCAGCGCATCATACAAGGGCCTTAAATAAGGGTCTACCTTGCTCTGCAAATCGCCGGGCAAAAACCCTAGCTTCTCTCCGGCTTCAATGGCTGGACGGGTCAGTATAATCCGGCTCACCTCTTCTTTCTTAAATGCCGTTATCGCCATGGCCATAGCCAGGTAAGTCTTCCCCGTTCCCGCAGGCCCCAGCCCAAAAACAATCATATTATCCCGGATGGCATCCACATACTGCTTCTGGCCTAAGGTTTTTGGTTTAACCGGTTTTCCCATCACTGTATGGCATATACAGTCCTTATCTATTTCAACCAGTACATCTTCTTTATTTTCCATTTCCATCATAATCGCATAATCCACATTCTGTTCCTGGATTATATTTCCTCTCTTCGATAATTCTGCCAACTGCCGGACGATATTTTCCGCCCGATGCACCGCCAGCTCTTCCCCTGTTATTTTTATAGAACCATCCCTATCCACAATCGTTACATTAAAATCGCTTTCCACTTTCCGGATATAATGGTCATACTGCCCGAATATATTCTGCATATGCTCCGCGGGAACATCCACCCGCCTTACTGTCTGTTCCATTTCCCGAAAGC
Source organism: Lachnospiraceae bacterium (assembly GCA_009911195.1). Taxonomy (GTDB): domain Bacteria; phylum Bacillota; class Clostridia; order Lachnospirales; family Lachnospiraceae; genus Kineothrix. The sequence continues at coordinate 19,186 of QXWV01000020.1, forward strand.
CCTTATTTATATAATCCATTGCCCATCCGCCCGCTTTCCAGTATGCCTGCATGATGACACGAAGCCCATATCTGTTACAGCAGATTCCCTGCCGCTTGATTCTCTTCCCCTTCTCCGTTTTCTTCCGCCGTTATCTGCGGCTTGGCTGGAATGTTCTGCCCTGTCTTTTCCACTATCTGGAAATCCATATTCATCTGCCAGTTTCTCTTATTCTTACTTATTGTAACATTTTTTTGAATTATTTGTACCCCTTTTTCCTCCAAACTTTGCATATATTTTATTAATTTTTCAGAAAAAATTGATTTTACTTCATCCTTTGTATAAATATTATCCGTCAACACATATTCTCTGTTCACGCTGCTCCCAAAATAGAGGGGTAGATAAAAATTTTCCAGCAGCTTTACCTGCTTCTTATCCGTCACCTTATCAAAGTTTTCGTATTTTATTTTTCCCATTCGGAGAATAAGTTCTTTATCCATAAGGGATACCAGCACTTCCTTTTTTTCTTCCCCTGTATACTCCTTCTTCTCATAAGTAAGCGGCAGCTCTTCTTTCTGCTTCAACTGCCTGCGGATATATACATCCGCATCTGCATCATAATATTGATAATTTCTTACCGTTGCATCCTCATTATATACAGGTACACTCCCGGATACCAGTACATCCCCTTTTTTCACTTCCATTCCCACGCTCACCAAAGGAACACCTTTTCTAGTCACCATGCTGACGATAATACCATCCTCCTGGGCAATCAGGTCCGAACCAAATTCATTCCCTCCAGTTTGCTTACCAGCCTCTTCCTCTGTGCCCTGCTTCCCCCCATCTTCCGTGTCCACTTCATTTTCCCGGAGCTGTATTTCCAATCTTGTTCCATCGATTTTGGCAGAAGTCCATGTCACAATCCCAAAATCCTGCCGTATTTTTTTCTCCAGTTCTTCAATATTCACTTCTTTCCTTTTCATCCCCACATATATATCATTCTCTTTCAGGAAATCCATAAAAACATCCTCTGAAATAGAATAATTTCCAGTAATATCCACTGCCCAGATAAATGTGGACATCCATACCCAAAAAGCCAAGCTACCCATAAGCCCCAGCAGAAAGATTTTCCTCCTTTTCATCCTGGGCGTAAAAAAAGGCAGTCCACAACGCTTTTGTATGGCTACCTTCGTTCCCGTTTTCCTCACAATTCCTTTTAGCTGCTTAAACCCGTTTACCGTAATGCACATCGTATTGTATTCCCCATGATTTTCAATATTCCATAGCAGGATATCATGGTTGCTGCACAAATTCATAAACCGCTCCGGCGAATATCCCCATACCCGGATGCAGACATAGCCTTTCAAATATTGAATAAACTGAAGCATGCTTCACCCCATTTCCAACTCTTCTTCATCCCCGGCCACATCCCCGGCCATGCCCAGGATTATATGAACGGCAGGATTTTTCTGTCAATGATAACGGACACACTCAATACAGCCTGTAATTTTCATATCCTCATTAGTATAATAGTCAATGGACATTCGTTTGCCTATAATGCTAATCTGGCATGTTTTCCCCTGTAGCACAATGGATTCCGGGGAATATTCCAAAATTCCCCTGTAATTTTCTACGAACACATCCTGGTTTCCCGTCACTGTCACAATGGAGGCTCCCAGCATAGAATCTTTTGGGAGCTTCAAGGACTCCACGATGATTTCTTTTTTTCTTTCCAATTTTTGTTTTCCGCTTAATTTCCTGTTTCTCATCATGGAATAATATATGTTCCATCCTGGAAAAGAATACTACTTTTGCCGTATTATTTATGGTATGGCTCCCCACAAATAATGCGGTAACTCCTGTAAATCTGTTCCTCCAGCAGGACGCGCATAAGCTGGTGGGGAAAGGTCATATCTGAAAAGCTGATTTTCTCATCCGCCCGCCGGGAAACCATATCATGCAATCCCAGGGAACCGCCAATGACGAACTGGATATGGCTTGTTCCATAAGTTGCCAGATTTTCCAGCTTCCGCGCAAAAGAGACGGAATCCATTTTCCGTCCCTCTATCTCCAGCGTTATCAGATAGGCATCCTCTTTTACACATTTTAAAATACGCTGCCCTTCCTTTTCTTTAATTTGAAGCTCCAAAGCTTCCCCCGCCTTGTCGGGCGTCTTTTCATCCTCTACTTCTACCACTTCCAAGCGGCAATATTTCCCAAGGCGTTTCCCATATTCTGCAAGGGCATCCCGGTAAAATTTTTCCTTCACTTTACCAACTGCAATTATTGTTATCCTCATACATTTCCCGATTCCTGTTCAAAAACTAACGGATAATAATCATCTATAAACGAATCCAAAAAGCCTTCATCCAGATTCGTAAATTGATGTTTTATCATCCCTTTCATCTTCTCGACCCGCCTAAAATATTTCAATTCTTCCACACATTCTTCATTTTCAAACAATCCATCGTCCACTTTTTCCGCAATCATGTTTTCCCTGCACCATTTTTTTATCTCATCGGCCAAGGTGTTTTCTTCCTCTGCCTTTTGGGAAAGTGTTTTATAAGACTTAATAGACAGGATTCCCATGACAAAAAACAGGGCGAACAATGCCCCCATGACCGTACAGACCATAAACTTATTCGCCATGGCTGCCGGAAGGGTTACCACATCGAAAAATACCAGAACTATGGCTACTAGCCCCAGCCCTCCGATAACCGTTAACAGGTATCCCGAAGAGCGGTTTTCTTCTGCCTTTTGAGCGCTGTTCTGATAAATCCCCCTATATTCCCTAGCATTCCCTTTCTCTTTTTCAATGTTTTCCCACTGCTCTGTGCCTTCCGTTCCTCCGGCCAGCCCATTGTCCTTTGTCTCTGAACTGCTTTCCTCTTCAGATAATTCGTTTCCCCTTCCTTCAGCCGCTTCCTGCTGAAGGAAAACCTTTACCGCCAGGGAAGCTTTTTGCCTTTCTTCATCGCTTATGGACAGTTCAAATACCTCTTCTTCCTTATCTTCCCGCAGGGAAGCTGATTTTAACCCATTATATGTAAGGAATTCCTTCAGCCTTTCCATCTGCCCCTTATCGCCGAAAATCAGCGGCTTCCGCTTCCCTTCTTCCAGGGTTTCCACCAAATCCGTACCACAGTCGGCACAGACTTTCACTCCCTCTACATATTCATTCCTGCATTTCGGACACCACGGCATACTCCTGTCATGCTCCTTTCCCTATCATCAATAACCGTTTAGCCAGGCCGCATTTTTACATGCCTACCTTGGCTGCGGATATCAAACCGCTCACTCCCTGGTTCTTATTTTCTTTTTCAGCCATCCATTGATAATTATCTTCATTGAACAAATCCACAATTATCGGGTACTGCCCATTGGCATCCACTTTCCCCAAAGGCTGCCATACCCCGTTTTTAGCAGTTCCGCTCCACTCCTTCGTATTGCCGTCGCTATTGTAGTTAGTAATATATATCTCCCCATGATAAAGGCCATCTTTGAAATTCCCGATAAAGTTACGGTTATATGCTGCTTCGGCTTCCAGATTTTCATCAATAAAATCATAATGCTCCGCCCCTTCCCCATTAGGCAAATCATTTGCCCATGTTCCGGAATAGCTGTGCTGTAGATAAATACTGTCCTTCGCATTTGCATTCTGGTCATACACATAATATTTAATCCACATCCCGTTTCCGCTTCTGGCACCATTTTTCCATTCCCCATAATAATACTGGTTATCCGCATACATGGCAAGCCCCATCCCATTTGGCCGCTTATCCCCATCTGTGTCGCCAAAATAATAATATTTCGTTGTTCCATTCAGTTTTTCAGAAGCAGCACGGTATCTGGGCAGATATGCCAAATCTTCCACCGCTTCCATATTCTTCGCTTCCCAGTAGCCCTTCATCTCGGACATTTGCCTGGATAAATCGATTTCCACCGCAGAAAGGTCCTCCCCTGCATCCTTCTGCCACTTCGCCGTTGTTTTCTGTATCCCGGACTCCTGCTGTTTCACCGCCTCTTCTTCCATAATGGTTGTTGTCTGCGTGTTTTCCTCTTCCTTTACCACCATGGCCTGTTCCTCTCCGGTCTCAGGCAAAGCCGGTTCTGCTTCCTGTTCTGGCTGTGTTTCTTCTTCCAGGTTCTCTGCGCTATCTTCCGGCTCCTCTTCTTTCGTAATCTCCTGGGCCGTTACATTCTGTTCCTGGGAGGTATTGGCATAATTCATAATGTCATCCTGCAATGCCTGGCTTGCCTCCCTGTCACCGCGCCTGTTTAACGCATAAATCACCATACTGATACCGCATATAATAAGAATCAGCACAACTGCAATCCCAAAAGTTAATAATTTCGCTTTATTGTTATTTTCTTCCATAAATATGACCATTCTCCTTTCAAAGTCCGGAGACTTTTATTTCTTTTCTGATGTGTAATCTATTATAACATGCTCCCGTTTAATTTAAAGGTATAAATTTTATTAAGATTCCCTTAAGACCTTTAAGCCTGGCCATCTGTATTATGTTAGGGCTTTTGACACCCTAATCCTATAATATAAAAAAACCATGCCTGAAACATTGGCGGACAGGATAATTTTCCGTCTTCCAATGTTTCAGGCTGGCTTTTTAGTATTGGGTTTAAGCACTTACAACAATAATATTACTTCTTATCCTTCAAATACTCATCAATCCCCTTCGCACCGGCTTTTCCCGCTCCCATAGCCAGAATTACCGTAGCCGCGCCGGTAACGGCATCACCGCCGGCATACACACCTTCTTTTGTTGTCTTTCCGAATTCCTCATCCGCCACAATACATTTCCATTTGTTCGTTTCCAGGCCGCTTGTAGTGGCGGAAATCAACGGGTTGGGGGAAGTTCCCAGCGACATAATGACCGTATCCACCTCAATGACAAATTCCGAGCCCGGCTTCACCACCGGCCTTCTCCTTCCGGATTCATCCGGCTCCCCTAATTCCATCCTCACACATTTCATACCGCATACCCATCCGTTTTCATCGGCAAGTATTTCTACCGGATTGGTCAGCAGGTCAAAAATAATCCCTTCTTCTTTGGCGTGGTGCACTTCTTCTACCCTGGCCGGAAGCTCTTCCTCGCTTCTCCGGTAAACAATATGCACCTGTGCCCCTAAACGCAGCGCCGTCCTCGCCGCATCCATTGCCACATTGCCGCCGCCTACTACTGCTACCTTTTTCCCTCTCATAATCGGTGTAGGCGATTCATCATTAAAAGCTTTCATCAGATTGCTTCTGGTCAGATATTCGTTGGCAGAAAAAACTCCATTGGCCTGTTCGCCAGGTATGCCCATGAATTTGGGCAGCCCTGCCCCTGAACCGATGAATACCGCATCAAAGCCTTCTTCTTCCATAAGCTCATCAATGGTTACTGATTTGCCCACTACCACATTAGTTTCTATTTTTACCCCCAGGGATTTCACATTTTCGATTTCCTTGGCAACAACTTCCTCCTTGGGCAAACGGAATTCCGGAATACCATATACAAGTACGCCGCCGGCCTCATGAAGGGCTTCAAAAATAGTCACCTCATATCCCATCTTCGCCAAATCCCCCGCACAGGTAAGGCCGGCCGGGCCGGAGCCGATGACAGCTACCTTTTTGCCGTTTTTCTCCTTTGCGCCAGTGGGTTTTATCCCGTTTTCCCTTGCCCAGTCCGCCACAAAGCGTTCCAGTTTACCGATGGAAACAGGCTCACCTTTGATTCCCCGGATACATTTCCCCTCGCACTGGCTTTCCTGCGGACATACCCGCCCGCAGACTGCCGGAAGGGCGCTGGCCTCGCTAATCACCTGATAAGCGGCCTCCACATCCCCTTCTTTCACTTTTTCAATAAAACCAGGAATATTAATCGCTACCGGACAGCCCTTAATACATTGGGCATTTTTACAATTGATACACCGGTTCGCTTCTTCCATCGCTTCTTCTTTATTATATCCAAGGCACACTTCTTCAAAATTAGCCGCGCGCACCTTTGCATCCTGTTCACGTACAGGTACCTTCTTTAATACGTCCATCATATCCTCCGTTCTATCCATTTCCTATATGTACAATCCGGTAATCGTTCCGGCTGCTTATTCGCCAAACCGTTACAAAATCCGGTATCAGCCGCAATGTCCGCATCCGCCATGATGGGTATTCCCTTCCTCTTCTTTCAGGGCAGCCCTTCCTTCCGCAGTTTTATAAATCTGCTGGCGCTTCATAGCCTGGTCGAAGTCCACCTTATGGCCATCAAATTCAGGTCCGTCCACACAAGCAAACTTCACTTCCCCATCCACTGTTACACGGCAGGCACCACACATGCCTGTTCCATCCACCATAATAGGATTTAAGCTTACTACAGTAGGGATATCCAGCTCTTTGGTCAGTTTGCATACAAATTTCATCATAATCATGGGGCCGATGGCTATACACACATCGTAATGCTTCCCTTCTTCTACAAGGTCTTTTACCGTCTGCGTTACCATACCGCTCCGTCCATAAGAACCGTCATCGGTAGTTACATAAAGGTTTCCGGCTACTGCTTCCATTTCTTTTTCCAGAATCAGCAGGTCTTTTGTCTTTGCCCCCACTACAACATCCGCAGCCACCCCTTTTTCCTTCAGCCATTTTACCTGGGGATATACAGGAGCCGTACCTACACCGCCAGCTACGAATAAAATGCTTTTTTTCTTCAATTCCTCTTCCGGTTCGTCCACAAGCTCCGACGCACAGCCCAAAGGCCCCACAAAATCATGGAAATAATCCCCAGCCTTCAAACCTGCCATTTTCTTCGTTCCGGCTCCTACTATCTGGAATACAATAGTAACCGTTCCTTTTTCCCTGTCATAATCACAAATTGTCAGCGGGATTCTCTCCCCTTCTTCGTCTGTCCTGACAATAATAAACTGCCCCGGTTGGCAACGCTTCGCTATGCGCTGCGCTTCCACCTCCATGAGGTAAATATTCGCCGCAAGTTCTCTTGCTTCTAAAATTTTATACATCCTGTACCTCCTAGTTAAAGTTCCGCACTCTTTTCCATCATACAAACTATCCTTAATATCATACTGGAAAACGGCAAAAAGCGCAACTTATTTATCAAAATAGTTCTGGCAGTTAAATATCTACCAGCACAATCTGCCCCTGTTCATTATATGTAATGCGGCAAGCTGTACCATCCTGGACATTGACGCCATAGATGCGCTCCGTCCTTGTCTGTATCCCGGTAGCATCCTCGTAATATTCATAAATCACGTAATAATCCCCATTCTCGCCAATCCGTATGACGGAATTGAATTTATAAACATTCCGCCCATTCATCCCTCGCATTTTCCCTTCCGTATCCAGAAGCACATCCGCATTAATCAGGGCATATATTACGTTGGAAATCGCCACATCTACTGTAATTTCCGTATTCAATGTCAAATTGTAGCTGCGGGCGGTAACATCGCTCGCCACCCCCTCTTCGCTAATGGCCACGAATTTATAAACGGATTCCCCCAGCGGCATAGGAATCGCCGAAGTATATACGGTGCTGTCCTCCGTAGGCACTGTTCCATCCGTAGTGTAATAAATCCGGCAGTCTTCCGCAGCCTGTGCTTCAATAGAATAAGGCTCGTAATAATCCCCGCTGTATACGGATACCTCCGGCGGGGCAGGAATGAGCACATCAATCTTGTACGTATTTGAAACAACGTCGCTTTTTATTCCATAATCATTGACAAAACAAGCCTTTACCGTGTAAATCCCGGTCTCCAGGAAAATAGGGGCCGTATATACCTGGCTGCCTTCGTCCGGCTCGCTGCCATCCAACGTATAATAAATCGTTCCTGAAGTATTGGCACTTAGCTTTAGCGGGAGCACTTCCTCATAGCATCCTTCCACATAGCTAAATTCCGGCGGCTTTGCCATATATTGTTGAAACAGCGATACAATGCTGTCATCTTCGCATTTTATCAGCAATTCATTAATCGACTCATAATCTTCCGTTTGATTATAAATCGATATTATTTTGTCATATGCATTTTCCAGGTCCGCATTGGAATACTCTCCTTTTTTTTCAACGATTTCCATTAATGTATAAGCTGCCGGGTCATATTTTTCCTGAATATAATAGTAGTCCGCCATCAGGAACAATATTTCCCCATTCCCCTTATCCAGCTCATGAGCCTTCTCCAAATATATAATCGCCTGGGCATAAGCCTCCTGTGATGCACATTCCCTCGCCCTGCCGACCTGATATGACACAGAATAATTTCTATACCAGTAAATCCCCGCTATACAAAAAACCGCTGTTAAGATGCAGAAAAAAGTTGCCCCTATCAGCCATCCCCTGCCCCATTTCCCTTTGAGCCGCTCTTGCGCCTTTCCATTTATTCCCTTGGATTTTTGCGCCGGAATTATTTCCTTCTCTTCCGTTTCCTGCATTTCTTCCTGCGCCAACTCTACAAACAGGGTGGACAGAGTCTCTTCCATCTCTTCTTCAATTTCCGGTTCAAAATCCGGCACAATCCGGAATTCCTCGCCACAATTGTCACAATATAAATGACCTTCCTGCCACTCATACCCGCATTTTGGACATTTCATAATAGAATCCCTTTCTATTTCAGCTCTTCATAGAGAACCTTCGTTTCTTCGCTAATGGCAATGGTCAGCGTTCTACGGATTCCACACAATTGTTCATCAGCATTGCTATTGTCATAGGGCCTACGCCTCCCGGCACCGGTGTAATTGCACTGCATACCGGAAATACATCTTCATAATCCACATCTCCGCACAGCTTATTTTCCTCATTCCGGTGAATCCCTACATCAATAACTACTGCCCCTTCTTTTATATAATCCTTGGTTATCATTTTGGGCTTTCCTACGGCTACAATTAAAATATCTGCCCTTTTAGTCACTTCCCTTAAATCCTTTGTCCTGGAATGGGTTACTGTCACCGTTCCATTTTCACGCAGCAAAAGAAGAGCCATCGGTTTTCCCACAATATTGCTTCTGCCGATTACCACGCATTCTTTTCCTCCTATTTCGATGCCGGAACGCTTTAGTAATTGTATAATCCCTGCCGGAGTGCAGGATACAAAGCCCGGCTGCCCGATGCATAAAGCCCCTACGCTTTGAGGGTGGAAACCGTCCACATCCTTCCTGGGGGAAATCGCCTGAATCACTTTATCCTCGTCGATATGCCCCGGCAAAGGGAGCTGAACTAAAATGCCGTTCACATCTTCCCTGCCATTCAGTTCTTCTATCAAAGCCAGCAAATCTTCCTGGCTCGTATCCTCTTCCAGTTCATATGCCAAAGAGCGGATACCGATATAGGCGCACGCCTTTTTCTTATTTCCCACATATACGCTGGAAGCGGCATCCTTCCCTACCTGAATCACGGCAAGGGTAACCTCCATGCCGTCCGCCTTCAACGCCGATACTTTTTCCTTCAGTTCTTCCTTTATCTGGGCGGATATCGCTTTTCCATCTATTATCTTCGCCATCTTAAAAACCGCGCTCCTTTCTTTACAGCCTTTTGGGCACATCCGTTTTAGAACAGGCCGGTGATTACCCCATCCTGGTTTACATCTATACGCAAGGCAGCCGGTTCTTTAGGAAGTCCTGGCATAGTCATCACTGCCCCTGTCAGCACCACCACAAAGCCTGCCCCTGCCGACACATACATTTCCCTTACATTCATTGTAAAGCCTTCCGGCCTGCCTAAAAGCTCCGGATTATCCGACAGGGAATACTGGGTTTTTGCCATACATACCGGAAGCTTCCCAAATCCAAGGCTTTCCAATTGTTTCATTTGCTTTTGGGCCGCCGGTGTATAGCTCACATCCAAAGCACCATATATTTCCTTTGCCACTGTTTCTATTTTTTCCTTTAAGGTAAGGGAATCTTCATACAAAACATGGAAGCGGCTTTCCTTCTTCTCCAAAGTCTCCAACACCTTTTCCGCTAAAGCAATGCCGCCTTCCCCTCCTTTTTCCCAAACTTGGGAAAGGGCGAATTCGCATCCCCGCTTTTCGCAAAACTCCCTGATAAATGCCACTTCTTCTTCTGTATCCGTCAGGAAAGAATTTAAAGTAACCACCACGGGCACGCCATACTTTTGCAGATTCTCTATATGTTTTTCCAAGTTGGAAATCCCCTTTTGCAATGCCTCCATATTCTCCTGGCTCAAATCCGCCTTCGCCACACCGCCGTTATATTTCAAAGCGCGCACTGTTGCTACTAAAACCGCCGCATCCGGCTTCAATCCGCCAATCCGGCACTTGATGTCAAAGAACTTTTCCGCTCCTAAATCGGCGCCGAAACCGGCTTCCGTAATCACATAATCCGCCATCTTAAGGGCCGCCTTCGTCGCCCGGATAGAATTGCATCCATGGGCAATATTGGCAAAAGGCCCCCCGTGCACCAGCACCGGTGTATGTTCCAGAGTCTGTATCAGATTAGGCTTTAGGGCATCCTTTAGCAATGCCGCCATAGCTCCTACCGCCTGCAAATCGGCTGCGGTCACCGGCCTTCCTTCATAGTTATAGGCTACTACCATCCGACCCAGCCTCTCCTTCATGTCTTCCATATTTTCCGAAAGGCAAAGCACGGCCATAATCTCCGAAGCCACCGTAATCACGAAATGGTCTTCCCTGACCGTTCCGTCCATCTTATTCCCAAGTCCTACCACAATATTCCTGAGCACCCTGTCATTCATATCCAGGCACCTTTTCCATATAACCTGCCTCGTATCAATCCCAAGGGCATTTCCCTGCTGGATATGATTATCCAGCATAGCCGCCAGCAAATTGTTGGCAGACGTTATGGCATGAAAGTCCCCCGTAAAATGCAGATTCAAATCTTCCATAGGCACCGCCTGGGCATAACCGCCCCCTGCCGCTCCGCCTTTCACTCCAAAGCATGGCCCTAAGGAAGGCTCCCTCAAAGCAATCACCGCACATTTCCCCAGCTTCCCAAAAGCCTGGCCAAGGCCCACGCTGGTGGTTGTTTTTCCTTCCCCAGCCGGAGTAGGGTTAATCGCTGTTACTAAAATCAGCTTCCCCTCCGGATTCCCCTTAATCCTCTCCAAATATTCATCCGAAATCTTTGCCTTATATTTCCCATACAGCTCCAAATCATCCGCTTCTATATGAAGCCCTTCCGCTATACCCAAAATAGGCTCCATAACCGCTTCCTGTGCAATCTGAATATCCGTCTTCATGCTTCCTCCTCCAATATCCGTTCAAACTCCTCCATGCTCATCAGCACTTTTCTCGGTTTCGTCCCTTCTTCTTCCCCTACAACACCGGCCTCACATAGCTGGTCCATAATGCGGGCGGCGCGGTTAAACCCTATCTTAAATACTCTTTGCAGCATACCGATAGACGCTTTGTCCTTTTCGATAATAAACTTTCCAGCCTCCGCAAAATACTGGTCTTTGCTGCTTTCTTCGCTTCCTCCCCCTGAAGTGGAAGCAGGATTAGTTCCTATTGTCTGGATTTTTTCCTGCACATCCTCGCTATATACATTGCCAATCGCCTGATTCTTTAAAAAGTCCACCACATCGGACACTTCTGAATCGGAAACAAAAGAGCCCTGCACCCTGGCAGGCTTCGGATATCCCTGGGGATAAAAGAGCATATCCCCCTTTCCTAACAGCTTCTCCGCCCCGTTCATATCCAAAATGGTGCGGGAATCCACGCCACTTGATACCGCGAAGGCCACACGGCTTGGCATATTGGCTTTGATTAACCCTGTGATTACATCCACGGAAGGCCGCTGGGTAGCGATAATCAGATGAATTCCCGCAGCCCTGGCAAGCTGTGCCAGACGGCAAATGGATTCTTCCACTTCTCCCGGCGCCACCATCATCAAATCAGCCAGCTCGTCCACGATAATCACAATCTGAGGCATTCTCGCCGGGGCGTCTTCCCCCCGCTCCTTCATTGCCTCCACAGCTTTATTATATCCTTTTAAATCCCTTACATTAAAATCGGCAAACTTTTTATATCTGTCCGTCATTTCTGCTACACCCCAATGCAGGGCGGCGGCGGCCTTTTTCGGGTCTGTCACTACCGGAATCAGCAAATGGGGAATCCCGTTATAAACACTTAATTCCACCACCTTAGGGTCTACCATAATCAGCTTCACATCATCCGGATGGGCCTTGTACAAAATACTCATAATTAATGTATTGATGCATACCGATTTACCGGAGCCTGTAGAGCCAGCAATTAACATATGGGGCATTTTGGCAATGTCCGTCACCACCGTTTTCCCCCCAATATCCTTGCCCACGGCAAAAGCAAGATTGGAGGGGAATTCCTGGAATTCTTTGGATTCCAGCAAATCCCTGAGCGGAACTGCGGAATTCTCCTTATTGGGCACCTCTATCCCTACTGCTGCCTTTCCGGGTATCGGTGCCTCAATCCTGATATCCGTAGCTGCCAAGTTCAGCTTAATGTCATCCGCCAGCCCTACAATCTTGCTCACTTTCACGCCTTTCTCCGGCTGCAGTTCATAACGGGTTACCGTAGGACCCTGGCTAATATCCGTAATCATTACCTTTACGCCAAAAGTGGCCAATGTATTCTGAAGATTAATTGCCGTTTCCTTCAGTTGCAGGGAAGACGTGGCATTTCCCTTGTTAGCACCTTTCTTTAACAAGTTAAGGGAGGGGATACGGTACTGCCTGGGCAGCCCCTCACTGCTTTTCTTAATATCCGCTGCAATCTCCGGGGGAACATCGGTTCTTTCCTCCTTTTTATCCCCCTGTGCCAGCCTTGCTGCAGGCCTTTCTTTTACCGGTTCTGCTTCTCCCTTTGGAACATCCCCGGCATTCCCTTCGATTCCATCTTCTTTGTATCCGTTCCCCATATCAGCTTTTGCCTGATACGGCTCGTTTCCACTCCCTGCCTGCTGCTTTACTTCCGTATCCGCTCCTTCTGTCCGTCCATCGGCAGTAATATGTATTTTATCATAATCGGAAGAATGGAACTCCCCTATGCTCTTTTCAACCGTAACCTCCATCTCTTCAATGGATTCTTCCTCCAAATCGTTTAATATAATCTCGTGGATGTCATCCCTTATCTCTTCAGTAAAGCCGGTTGTATCTGCAGCCGCTTGCTCTGCCGCATTTAAAGTAACCGCTTTTGTCATTGCACCGCTTGCTGCAACCCCTCCTGCTATCACCGTTTTAGCCGTCTTATTTCCTGACATAGCTTCCGCCAGCGCTGCCGTTTCCACCGCCGCCATTTCAAGTACTGCTTCTTTTTTCGCCCTCTTTTCCTCTTTCGCCGCAATGGCAGTATCCAACATCACGCCTGAAACCTTCTTATCCATCCGGAGGATTTTTTCATTTTCTATTTCTTCTTCCCGGATGCGGCGCTCTTCTTCCCGTTTCCTGCGCAATTCTTCCTGCTCTCTCCTTCTTTGCTGCGCCCTCTCCCTGCGGACATAAGTTTCTTCCCGTGTCCTTTCATACACCTTCTGCCCGCCACTCTTTACTCCCTTTACAATTGATTTTTCCGTCAATATAATTAGGCAAATGACGGTAAGGACTATCAATAGCAATATAGTCCCTACCATAGAAAGGGAGCGAAGCTTAAGAAAGCCAGGGTGCCTGCCAGTACCCCTCCCCCGCTATGGTTTTCACTACACCTTTCGTAAATTTGGCGTACACTATAAAGGGAGTCTTCTTTCCAGGCTCCCGTTGTCAAATCACATGTCATACCTATCAGCACAAATAAGATAAGCGCCGCCGCAAGTTTCCTTGTTGCTATACGGTTCCCTCTATTAGAGATTCCAAAAGCCACTGCCAAAAAAAGCATTACAGGGGCAATATATGCCGGTATTCCCAACAGCCCGAACATCACATCGCTGACGGTATCCCCCACCACCCCTACAATGCCAAAGTTGCATAAGAATAAAAAAACTGCCAGCGCGAACACGCCAATCAGTATCACTTCGTTTTTTATTGCACTGTCCATGGGCTCCGCCGGCCTGTATGCCCTGCTGCCCGATTGTTTTCTTTTCGATGCCGAAGTACGGGAAGAGGACTTCCTTGATGCACCCCGCTTCGCACCGCTTCTCTTTCCCTGTCCAGATGCCATACTCACTCATCCTCCCAAACTCTAATGCTTCGCTCTCCATCCATTCGCCGGCCCCTTTTCCAGCAGATGTACCGTTGCTTTCCACCTCTTTATGGCCATTTTTCCCATAACCGGATAATTTTCTCAACTTATATAGTATAGCATTTAATAGGCTACTTGTCATCAATCATTTCATGCAGATGCTTCATGGCTTCCCTGATTCCGCCCACTTCATTGATAATCCCTTCATTCACCGCTTCCTGGCCTACAAGGATAGTTCCTACATCTTTTGTCAGTACGCCTGTCTCCATCATCAGCTCTTCCAGCCTTGCCTTGCTTATTTTGCAATGGCTGCATACAAATCCAGTAATCCGGTTCTGTATTTGTTTAAAATAGTCAAATGTCTGGGGCACGCCGATGACCATACCATTCATCCTTACCGGATGAATCACCATCGTACCCGTAGGAACGATAAAGGAATAATCCGTACTGGCCGCAATCGGTACGCCAATGGAATGGCTTCCCCCCAATACCAGGGAAACTGTAGGTTTGCTCAGCGAAGCAATCATTTCCGCAATAGCCAGCCCCGCTTCCACATCTCCACCCATAGTATTTAAGAGGATTAACAGCCCGTCCACCTCACAGCTATCTTCAATTGCCGCAAGTTCTGGCAGAATATGCTCATACTTTGTTGTTTTAGAAGTACCATTCAAATTGTCATGGCCTTCCACTTCACCGATAATAGTTAGCAAATGAAGCTTATGCTTTTTTTCATTTTTATCCAGCGTCACCTGGCCGGTTTTTTCAATCCTTTCCTCCCTGTGCTTTTCCTCGTCTGCCTTTTTATCTTCGCCTTTCCCTTTTGTATCGGTATTCTTTGCCGTCTTAGATTTCTGATTTCCCATGCGATTCCTCCATGCCAAAGATTTTTATATACAAATCTATACGGAAAATGCCCTATTTGGGGCATTCCCTGGCGTAAGGCTTAGAACTTTCTGGCAAACAGCCCTACCGTGAGCCTTAAAAGTTCTTCCCACGCTTCCATCTTCTTAGTTTGCATGGTTATACGGATTTTATTCTTTATTTTGCCCATGTCCTTTTCATTTATTTCGCCGGATGGTTTTCAAAGGCACAGCAGGCATCCTAACTTTTTAAATATCATTAAATATCAAAATCATCACTTTCATCCACCGAAACATCAAATTTCATTTTATCCCATTCCACAATCTTGTCAAAATCCATTTCCCGCCTCACATGCTTTTTCGGAAGCGGGAGAGGATTTTCAATCAGTTTTACCTTTGGTTTTTCTTCTTCCTGCCCCTCCATTTCCCCTGTTTCATCCATTTCCCCTGTTCCATCTATTTCATCCATATCCTCCAGAATCAATTCCGGCATATCTGCAATTTTCACCTTGTTCTCCTCTTCTGCATAAATTCCCATAGAAGCAATGCCAATCCCTGCCAAAATGCTCCACCCGAAGGAAATAAAAATCTGGTATCCCAATGGTCCCGCAGAAGTCATGTCCATAGCCGTCACCGCCAATAGGTAAAAAATCCATGCATCCTGCTTCTGTTTCCTATGAAACCAAAACCCTACTACTCCAAGGGCAGCGAAAAAGCAAAGCAGCACCCCCGCCATCAAATCACTGTCAGGCCCTGACGGAAACGCCATACCGCCATTCCCTGCAAACATAACAAGCCACGTATTCCAAATGCTTCCCAGTGTACTGCCTGACAGCCCTGCATCCAAGGCCATCAGGCAAAGCATGGCGGCTACCGTTCCGAGGAACAGCAAAAGCAGTTTCTTTCGTCCGGCCATATAACCTGCCTTCCCCTGCATCCCTTCTTTGACAGCCAGACATCCGGCGAAGAGAATCACCAACAATCCTGCCGCATCCAAATAGCCTAACAGACCTGTATACAGCCCCATCAGGAAAAAGGCCGCATATGCCGTTTTCTTCTGCTTTCCTATCATCCGTCCGCACAGCCCTGCCCCCAAAATCCCTGTTGCAAACAGGAAGAAGCAGAAAACATCCGGTGTAAGGCAATAAATCTGTTTGGCATATGCCGGCAGAAAAACCATAGCCGCCATAACGCATAAAGCTTCCACCCTTCCAGCCAGTAGCTTAATGCCAAAATAGAGGAGAAGCAGCGACAAAAGCTGAATTACTATTTGTAAAGCCAAACCTGCTATCTCTTTATTCCCACTAAAAGATAACAATGCCGATAAAACCCATGTATATACATAAGAAGCGCCATGAGCAATCTCCGGCACTCCCCCTGAACTTTTAACCAAAGCCATATTATAATAGGACATATCCTGTGGCACATCCCAAAATTTTAACAAATGAATCCTGTAAAGAAGCGCAAATGCAGCCAGGCTCATCACAAGAAAGCATTCCGCCATTTTTTTTGAATGCCCATCCTGTAAAAGCCGGCCATGCAATACCCCGGATGTTTTGTAGCCCAAAAACCATATCCCCCCTACTGTAGCAAACACCAGACAGATTAAAAAAGGGGCGGCATACTTGCCCGTTTCCCACAAAAGATTCCCTATGTCAAAAAGGTAAACTGCCAGCATTGTTCCAGACAATGCCGTAAAAATCAGCCATAAAGGATAACTCAACCATATTTTTTTCATTTTCATCCTGATAGCCCGATATAGCAGCATACCCACCATTGAACTAACAATACTGCTTATTTTCAATTGTGAACATGCTGCTACACCAACTCCTTCCTCAGTCTGCCGATTCCAATGCCTGCTCCAAATCCTCTATGATGTCATCCACATTCTCAATCCCTACCGAAAGGCGGATTAAATCCGGGGCTACCCCGGCTTCCACTAGCTGTTCATCGCTCATCTGCCGATGGGTATGGCTAGCGGGATGAAGCACACAAGTCCTGGCATCCGCCACATGGGTAACAATAGCCGCCAACTGTAAATGGTCCATCATTTTAGCCGCTGCTTCCCTCCCCCCTTTTAAGCCGAAGGAAATCACGCCACAGGTTCCTTTGGGCATATATTTTTTCGCCAGCCCGTAATATTTATTCCCCTCAAGGCCAGGATAGTTTACCCAGGCAACTTTATCGCTCTTTTCCAAATAGGATGCCACCTTCAATGCATTCTCACAATGTCTGGGAATCCGCAGATGTAGTGTTTCCAGCCCTATATTGAGCAGAAAGGCATTCTGAGGCGACTGGCTCGAACCCAGGTCGCGCATTAACTGGGAAGTAGCTTTTGTAATATAGGCCAGTTTCCCAAATTTCTCCGTATATGTAATCCCATGATAAGACTCATCCGGCGCACACAGCCCCGGATACTTGTCCGGATATTTCCCCCAGTCAAAATTGCCGGAATCCACAATAGCGCCGCCTACACACATCCCATGCCCATCCATGTATTTGGTGGTGGAGTGAGTCACAATATCAGCCCCCCATTCAAAGGGCCTGCAATTAATCGGTGTTGCAAAGGTATTATCCACAATCAAAGGCACATCATGGCTATGCGCCACCTTCGCAAATTTCCCGATATCCAGCACCACCAAAGCCGGATTGGCAATGGTTTCCGCAAGCACACACTTTGTATTTTCACGGAATGCCTTGTTCAATTCTTCTTCTGGTGCATCCGGGTCCACTACGGTACATTCTATCCCCATCTTCTTCATGGTCACTGCCAGAAGATTAAAGGTTCCCCCATATACGGTGGATGACATCACCACATGCCCCCCGGCCTCACAAATATTAAATACCGCATAATAATTGGCCGCCTGCCCCGAAGACGTCAGCATAGCCGCTATGCCGCCTTCCAGTTCACATATTTTCTGGGCTACGAATTCATTGGTAGGGTTTTGCAGCCTGGTATAAAAGAATCCGCTTTCCTCCAAATCAAATAGCCGCCCCATTTGCTCCGAGGTTTCGTATTTAAATGTGGTGCTCTGGTAAATGGGGAGCACCCTGGGTTCCCCGTTTTTTGGCTTCCATCCCGACTGGATGCATATTGTTTCCTTTCCATACTCTCTGCCCATTCCTTACCCTCCGTTTCTATGCCCATCTCAATTGTTTTGGACCTTGCTTTCTTTTCCGCCTTTATCTTTTTCCACTTTTCAATGGGTATCCTATCTGCTTTTACTCATCCCAATTGTGGTAAACTGCCTGTACATCATCGTCATCATCGAGCATATCCAGCGTTTTTTGCAAATTCTTTATTGCCGTCTCGTCCGTCAGCTCTACATAATTTTGGGGAATCATTGTCACTTCCGCAGATGCCATGGCAATGCCCGCTTCCTCCAATGCCTTATTCACCTCATCAAAGCTGTCTGGAGCTGTCATAATCTCAAAGCTGTCCTCTTCTTCCGCGAAGTCTTCCGCCCCAGCATCCAGGGCTACCATCATCAAATCATCCGCTTCCATGGAGCAGTCCTCCTTGTCAATAATAATCTGCCCCTTCTTATCGAACATAAAAGATACACAGCCCGGCGTACCGATGCTTCCCTGCCCTTTTGTAAAGGCATTCCTTATGTTGGCCGCTGTACGGTTTTGGTTATCGGTCAACGCATCCACAATAATGGCGATTCCCCCCGGTCCATAGCCTTCATAGGTCACATACTTATAATTCACGTTCCCCACATCGCCTGCCGCCTTCTTAATCCCTCTTTCGATTGTATCATTTGGCATATTATTTGCTTTTGCCTTGGTAATTACCTGGGCAAGTTTAAAATTATTAGCCGGGTCAGGCCCTCCTTCTTTTACCGCAACCGCAATTTCCCTGCCAATAATAGTAAAAATCTTTCCCTTTGCCGCATCGTTTTTCTCTTTCTTATGTTTAATGTTTGCAAATTTTGAATGTCCTGACATAATTTAATTCTCCTTTTTCCCGTTATTGCCTTCCGCCGCACCTTCTTCCAGCTCCGGCCATTTGATTTTTGTTACCAATACGCTTTGTATCATTTTATTTTCCACAGATAATATCCTAAAGTTATAATCTCCTACATTAATCTCGAAATCTTCATTTTCTTCTGGTATCTTATCCAATTTGGAAATCATAAAACCATTCAAGGTTTCAAATTCTTCTTCCTCAAAGGAAATATGAAAACGCTCCTCTAACTCTTCCAACGGCGTTTTCCCTTCTATAATATATTCGTCCGCATTGTCGGTGGCCTCGATATACGCTTCATCCTCATCGTACTCATCCAGAATATTCCCTACAATTTCTTCCAGAATATCTTCCATGGCAATCAGCCCCGATGTTTGCCCATATTCATCTACCACAATCACCATCTGGGTTTTGGAAGACTGCATCATTTGGAATAACCTATCGATATTTTTCGTTTCCGGAATGAACACCGCTTCCCTTAAAAGCCCTTCGATTTCCTTTACCGGAAGATTCAGATCCTCCTTCAATGCATGAATCTTCATAGCATCACGCAAATGCAGAATCCCTATAATATGGTCAATATTTTCATCATAAACCGGGAATCTGCTATTATTGGCATCCAGCATAAATGCCATAGCCTCTTTTAAGGGCATCTCCCCTTCCACTCCCACTATATGGTTGCGGTGGGTCATAATATCATGGGCTTCCTTATCGCCGAACTCAAAAATATTGGTTATCATCTCCGCTTCGGTAGCCAACAGGACTCCCTGTTCATGCCCTTCGTTCACCATAGAAATGATTTCTTCCTCCGTCACATCCGCCAAATCATCCTCCACCTTCATCCCAAATAGGCGGAGAATGCCATTTGCGCTTACTGTGACCAGCCAGGTAAAAGGAGCCAGTACCTTCATCACATAGTAAACAGGATTAATGCACATGTAAGCCCACTTTTCCGGATATCGTGCTGCCAGCTTCTTTGGCAGCAATACACCGAATGTTAAAAGTATGTAGGTAAGCACCGCCACCGCCAGCACCATCGTCACCGCACCGGTTACCCCAGCCCCCAGCGCCGCTGCGCCGGAAGAAGCCGGTTTAATATAATCTGCTACAAAATGGCGCATTCCCCTAAGCCAGATGCCCAGATAAAAACTTCCCATCACAATATTAATTAATGTAACAATGAGCTGCACCATATTTACGTATCTAGCCGGATGCTCAATAATCGCCGCCAGCCTGACGGACTTTTTGTCTTTTTCTTCCTCAGCTTTTTTTACAATGTCTTTCATATTTAAATTGTTGATTGCCGAACCGAACCCATAAAAAAACATATCGGTTAAAATAAGCGCAATAAATAAAATCATACTGGCAGTAGGCCCGCCATCGTCCATAATCCCATCTCCTTTTGTACCAAAATAAATTTTGCACTATAAATAAATATAGACCCAAACAATCACACTAAACTATACCATTTAACGTTCCGGTAGTCAAGCCATGAGTTCAGAGGCAATAGAGAAATCCATTCAATTTTGATGGGTCGCGCAGCGGGCAAGACGTTTGGCCCATGCAGGATTCCGTTTGGCGGCTTTTTATCAATCAGCCTTAAAACCGAACGCTGCACGAGCCAAATGCCCGTTTACCGGCAAAGATAGCCGCATAACCCGTTATCTTATGTACTATGGCAAAACACCCCTAATTCCAGGCTGATGAGAAGCCCCTCGTTTACCTTCCCCATAATCTCACTGTCCAAATGGCATACTTTGTCTTTTAACCTCTTTTTATCAATTGTACGTAGCTGCTCTAACAGGATAACCGAATCTTTTACCATATCATATTCATCCGCATTCAGTTCAATATGGGTAGGCAGCTTTGCTTTGTTCATCTTGGACGTAATGGCCGCACAGATTACCGTTGGGCTATGTTTGTTCCCAATATCATTTTGTATAATCAGCACCGGCCTTACGCCTCCTTGTTCTGACCCGATTACGGGCCTTAAATCCGCATAATATATATCTCCACGTTTCATAATTCTCACCCTTCATTTAAACTTTTATGGCTAAATTATTGCCAGTTTATCTGAGGGTATTCAATTTTTATTCAAAATCGTGAAAATAATCCTTTGTTGAAACCATTTTACCCGACTTCAAATAAATACGGGGTATCCTTTTCCCAATGCAACAGGCAAGCTCATAGTTGAACCGCCCTGAAAGTTCCCCTAATTCCTCCATGGTAATTTGCCTCTCCCCGTCTCTTCCGATTAACGTTACCGCATCCCCTTCTTTTATCCGGGGAATCTGTGTAACATCTATCATAAACTGGTCCATGCATATTCTTCCCACAATAGGGGCTTTTTCCCCATGAACCAGGACATAGCCTTTGTTTGAAAGCCCTCTCGGATATCCATCCCCATATCCTACAGGAATCGTTGCAATTTTCATTTTCCAGGGGGTTGTAAAAGTTCCACCATAGCCTATTTGGATGCCTGCTTCCACTTCTTTCACAAATATCACCTGGCTTTTCAGCTCCATAGCCGGTTTCAGCCCTACAATGCCTTTCGATACTTCTTCGGAAGGCCATAGGCCATATAGCGCAATTCCAGCCCTGACCATATCCATATCCGCCTCCCTGAGCTCTATCATGGCTGCACTGTTGGCGCAGTGGCATATGGGGATTTGGAAGCCCGTTTCCCCCTTTATCTTCTCCACAAAATCCTTAAACAGGGCTAACTGGTTTCCTGCTGAGGATTTGTCCTTTTCATCCGACTTTGCAAAGTGTGTAAATATCCCTTCTACTTCAATGCCCGGCATATCCAGCGCCGCTTTTACCAATTTCATCCCCTCTTCATCGGGGCGGATTCCAATCCGCATCATCCCTGTATCCACTTTGATATGAATCCTGGCCTTCCTGCCGGTTTCCTCCGCCGCCTTGGATAGCTGCGCCAATGTGTCATGGCAAAATACCGTTATCCTTATTTCTTTTTCCAGCATTTCTTTGTAGCTGCCCGGAAAAGCATATCCTAATACCAGGATTGGCTTCCTGATTCCAGCCATCCGCAATATCATCGCTTCCTCTTCGGTGGCTGTGGCGAATCCATATAGATTGCTTAATGGCTCCAGTTCTTTTGCGATTGGAACAGCGCCATGGCCATAGCCATCGGCTTTGATGACACCGATTATTTCTGTTCCCTCTGTCAGTTTAGAAGCCATTTCTTCTATGTTATGCCGAATGGCATCTAAATCTATAGTTGCGTAGACTCTGCTGTATTTTCCTGTCATTTTTATTGCTGTGCTCCTTTCTGCAGCACTTTCGTCAGGCAGTTTACCACATCCCCTGCCATAAGCCCATATCTGCTTTCTTCCACTGCCGCCATATCTCCTGCCTTGCCATGTATATATACGCCATGGCAGGCAGCTTTCCCGGCATCCATCCCTTGCGCTATAAGGCCGCCGATTATCCCTGTGAGCACATCGCCCATGCCTGCTGTGGCCATGCCGTCATTTCCTGAAGTGTTCAAATATATCTCCCGCCCGGAAGGCGTGGCAACCACTGTCCTGGCATCTTTGCATACTATTGTACATCCATATATTTCTGCCATTTCTTTTGGTTTATGCAGAAGGTTTCTTTTTATATCTTCCAGGGTACCGCCAAAAAGCCTGGCAAATTCTGCCAAATGAGGGGTAAGGACTATCTCCCGGTGCGTCTTTGCACACTCTTTTAACAATTGCTGCAAATCTTCATTTTCCGCCAGTAAATTCAGTCCATCCGCATCAATTACCAAAGGTTTTTTACCCTCGTCCAATACTTGTTTCAATAGGGCATAGGCTTCCCCGTTTTTTCCTAAACCGGGGCCTATTACTATGCAATCCGCCCATTCCATATCCTTTTCCAGCCTTTGGTGCAGCTTTCCCAAAAGCTCTTCCCGGCCTGCCCCCTGCGTCCTGTATGTCGAAAGGAGCGCTTCCGGTAGATTAGTCTGGACAATGATTCTGTTTTCTTCCGGCGTTACGATTTTCACCATTCCCGCACCCATGCGGTAAACGCTTCTTGCACACAGTTCACATGCCCCGCTCATGTTGACGCTGCCTGCAATTACCAATACCTTTCCAAAAGTCCCTTTATTGCCGCCCCCATCCCTGGCTGGCATCCCCTCTAAGGGCAAACCGCAAAAAGTATAAAATTCCGGCGTTTTCCCCAGAAAGCTTTCCTGGGTAATCCCTATATCCCGGCATACCACTTCTCCGCAATACCCACATCCGGGGTATCTCACATGGCCCAGTTTTTTAAAGGCAAAGGTTACTGTAAGGTCAGCCTTTATTGCCACCCCCATAATTTCGCCGCTATCCGTATGGATGCCGGAAGGAATATCCACGGAGCAAACGAAGGCTTGGCTTTCATTGATTGTCTTAACGGCCTCTTCAAACCGCCCTTCCGGATTCCTGGAAAGCCCAATCCCAAATAAAGCATCTACCATAATATCATATTCCTTATTCCCGATTTTGTCTTGCAAAGGACACCCATATTTTTCTATTATATTACATTGGATTTCTGTCTCCTTGCTGCACTTTTCCCTCTCCCCAATCATGCAAAAGTCCACCTCATAGCCGCGCTCCCTCAAAATCCGGCCCACTGCAATGCCATCCCCGCCGTTATTCCCGCAGCCCGCCACAATGAGGACACGCTTCCCCGGTGCAAACCTTCCCCCTATCTCCTCCGCCACTGCAAGCGCCGCCCGCTCCATCAATACCAAGGATGACACCCCGAAATGCTGAATCGTATTCCTGTCATATCCCTTCATTTCACCTGCCGAAACAATATATCGCTTCTCCAATGTCTTATTCTCCTTTTTATCTTCATCCATTTTTAACACCCAAATCTTATATAACAAGAAAGAAATGCACCAAATTCCCTTCTCTGGTACATTTCCCTCCCTTCTTATATCCATAACTTTACTGAATCATCCCATGGACTATCCTTTGCTTCCCGCTCTTCCAGAAGCCATCCGCTTCCGTTCCGCCCTTTCGGCCTGCGCTTTCCTGCGCTCTTCCGGATTGTATTTCATGTCAAAAATCTCTATGACCTCTGCACCAAAAATATCATGCATGTATGAGTATAAGCTAAAAACCTCCTGCTCATTCTCTGCTTTGCGGATAAGCTTCTTTTTCATTTCAATCCTTATATCTTTGACCCATTCGTCAATCTTATCAATTTCCCTGGTATTTTCGGCGATTCTCTGGTAACAGATATCCATTGTTGCCAACATCAGCTTATGATTAATCTGAGCGATTTCCTCCGGCAGCAGCCTAAGTTCCCTGGCATAGTCATCCAGCCTTTCATTACATTCGTTGATTAACCGTCTGTTATCATCCATTTTCTTTTCTGTCGCTGCGTCCGGGTTACCTCCCGATAAATCTGCCATTTCCATAATCTCTGTCATCAGCTTTTTCTTTACCTTACGGATGTCCTTTGATTCCGTATTCAGCTTTCCCTGCCGCTTAATCAGTTCATTTAATTTAGCTTCTCCCCTCAGTACTTCCGCCGGTATTTCGGTCTGCGCCTGCGTAAAAAGCTGATGCCATTTGTTATCCAATGTCACCAGCGGAATATCTTTCCCTGCCAGCGCTTCTTTGAATGCATTTTCTGAATGTGCCATAGCAACCATCATGCCCCTTCCATAATTTACCTACTTATCTGACCGTTACATATCCTTTTGAAATCTGCTAATATTATAGGACAGCTTCATCAGGCTGTCGGACAGATGGACATTTTCGACCTGAATCCCTTCCGGCACCTTTAAATCTACGTGGGCAAAATTCCAAATTCCTTTAATCCCATACGAAATAAGCCGTTCCGCTATCTCAGCCGCCTCTGTTTTCGGTACGGTAAGCACTGCGATATCAATATTGTTATCGCGCACAAATTGATTCATATGTTCCATGCACTGTACTTCAATCCCCCTTATTTTCTTTCCGTAAAGGGCCGGGTTAATGTCAAATACCCCCTTGAATAAAAAGCCGCGCCGTTCAAAATCCACATAATTGACCAACGCCTGCCCCAGATTGCCCGCTCCTATAATAATCAGATTATGTTTCCGGTCAAGGCCAAGTATTTTTCCGATTTCTTCATAAAGGAACTCCACATTGTACCCATATCCTTGTTGTCCAAAACCGCCAAAATTATTCAAATCCTGACGTATCTGAGAAGCGGTAACCTGCATAATATCGCTGAGTTCCTGAGATGATACCCTCTCTATCCCTTCATCTTTAAGCTCGCCCAAATACCTAAAGTACCGCGGCAGGCGGCTGATAACTGCCTGTGAAATTTCTTTCTCCACCACGCTGCTGCCCCCTATATTAGTAATTACCAATTATTATATAAGACTGTTAAAACAATGTCAAATTCTTCTTTGGCGTCCAGGCGCGGATGCATTCCTATAGAAGGGGCATCCTTTCACTCAAGCTCTACAGAAATGTTACCCATCAATTCCCAGGCCGCATCCCTTTCCTGCCTTTGCTCCGGTGACAGTTCCTCATACTTACACAGCATCGGATGCTGTCTCGCTATATCATTGCGGAAAGAGCCATAACTCCAATTATAAAAGGTATAGAACCTAAGCCACCGCATATGGTCCAACTTGCGGTACATTTCTCTCATATTTTCTGAAGACTTTGTTTTACAGTATCTGTCATATGCCTTCTTCACCACTGGTGCATTAAGTTCTGTAATCGTTTCATCCTCCAAAAGAATCCTGGTTTTCATCAAAAGATGGTCGGCTGCTACAATCTTAGATTGCCTATGGAGGTCATCCAGTTCATTCCATCCCAGCGTAGGGTATGAAACAGAACGGCGAAAGATTTCATTAATCATAATAGCCGCTTTATTCAAATCCGTGCGGATAATCTGCTGTGTTGTATAAATATCTTCATTTGCTCCAAAATAAGATATTCCTGGCACTTTCCAACTGCTGCGAAGGTCAATGCGGCCACGAATTCTGAAATATTTATTCAACGTCCAGAACGCGCTCCAGCCATTCTGCTCATCATCCTCACAGATAATAATACGGTCAGCCTGTTCCATGATAGCAGGATTCTCTGTCCAGGATTCATCATGAAAAATCAATGAATCTTTTATTTCGGATTCTTTATCAAGGGAAAACAGCTCACCCAAACGGTAATGTATTGAAAGGAATTCTTTGGCATCGCCAAAAATGTGATATGCAACGTGCTGTTCTATAGAAATAATGTTGGTTAAAATTGCCCTCTCCAAAATGCTGGAGCCATAGTTTCCAAATCCAATCAGCACAATTACATTTTCATGTCTGCATAATGGCTTGGAACGCCAGTACTGTCTGGCACAGCATTCATAACTATGGAAAAAATTAATGTTGCCTGAAAGTTTATCCTGCCCATTTGTTGTTCTCGCATAAACTTCTACCGGTAATTCATGAAGATTGATAGCCCGCCTGTTAATACCAATATCGTTTTCTTTGAGTAAAAAAACTTTGCACTCCGTTCCAATATTTTTCTTTTTCGCCACAATCTTATCCGGCGAAACATTTAAATATATGCATGGATAATTTGGAATCTCACTATGCCTGCTCCTCTGCTCCCCATATATAATCAACGCATTCGAGTCCTCTTTATAGATGTTGGCAGCTAATGTATCCGATTCCACCCCATAGTCTGCAAAATAATACCAGTTTTTACGTCGCTGTAGACTAAGCATAAGAAAAGGCATCCCTTCACTGGTAATAAAAGACATCACTGCTCCAAGCAATGTTACCATAATACCAGCAGACAAAAGCAGGAAAATCATTCCGACTACATGCCCTACCGGCGTAACCGGTATCAAGTCACCATATCCTACCGTAGTCAAAGTCACTAATGAATACCAAAAAGCATCTCCAAAAGTCCGAATCACCGCATCGCTATTCGCGGATTCCGAACAATACAAAACAATTAACAGGCCAAGATAAACCGATGCTATAACTATAGCAAAATGAAGATAGATATTCTTTCTCCCTTTCATATCCCTATTCTCTCCTTTTCAAGGCTGCTTCAAAGAAATCTCTTCTTGGGATTCCACTTCACTCACATAAAAGCCAATTTATATCCGATGCTACACCAAAAATCGGATTCACATATCATTTTCCATTACACACGCAAGAAACCTCTCCCCGTATTTTTCATATTTGAATTCCCCAACTCCCGAAACTGCCAGCATCTCCGTTTTTGTTTTCGGCTTTAAGATACACATATGTACCAGCGTCTTATCGGAAAATACGATATAAGGGGGCACTTTTTCCTCCCTGGCGATTTCCGACCTTAACATCCGCAGCCTTCCAAACATTTTTTCCTCCGTTTCGGTAAATTCCATATCCCCCAAACCTGCCGAAACACTTTTCCCCCGTTTCGCCTTCTTCACCTTCGCCGGGTGCTCCTGCTCCCTGGCCATCTTCATGGATATCTGTTCTTCCCCCAAAAGCACTGCCTCCGATTTTTCCGTCAGCTTTACAATGGCATATTCATCATTTGTTACTTGCAGATACCCATACAGTTGCAAATGGTTGATGACCTTCCTCAGCTTATGGACGGGAATCTTGGCCAGTTCCCCATAGTGTGGGTTTTTATCCATACAGTAGCTTCGTATTTTCGCCGTATTTGCCCCATGCACCGTATCCACAATTACCGTTGTGCCGAACCGCTGTCTGCTGCTCTGTACGCAGCCCACAATACTTCGGGCAATTTCCGTCACATCCACTGTCTCAAACTGGCTTAGGCAATTCATGCAGTTCCCACAATAACCATTCCCATATTCCCCGAAATAGCGTAAAATATAATCCCTCAGGCAGTCATTGGTAAAACAGTAGAATGTCATTTTTCTTAACCGTTCCCTGTCCCGCTGTGCCACAAGCCGCCTTGTCACCTCATCCAGCTCCTGATTATCCTTATTATTATCTATAAAAAACTGGTTAGTCACCACATCCTGTCCTGCATAGAGAAGAATGCATTCCGCTGCTTCCCCATCCCTCCCTGCACGTCCGGCTTCCTGGTAATAGCTTTCCATATTCTTAGGCATATTATAGTGTACTACAAAACGAACATCGGATTTGTCGATTCCCATGCCAAACGCATTAGTGGCCACCATGATTTCCACCCTGCTGTAAATAAAATCCTCCTGGTTCTCCTTCCGCTCCTTATCCGTAAGCCCTGCGTGATATTTCGTAACCAAGAAGCCTTCTTTCCCCAGCCTTTCATACACCTCTTCCACATATTTCCTGGTCAGGCAATAAATAATACCGCTCTGCCCCGGATGCAACTCCAGAAAATTTTTCATGGATGCATATTTATCCTTGGGCGACTGAACAGCAAAATAAAGGTTAGGCCGGTCAAATCCCGTAGCCACCACCATAGGGTTTTGGAGCAGTAAAATATCAATGATATCATCCCTGACTTCCTTCGTAGCCGTAGCCGTAAAAGCGCTAATGACCGGCCGTCTTTGAAGCTTTTCGATAAATTCCACAATTTTTAAATAACTGGGCCGGAAATCCTGCCCCCACTGGGAAACGCAATGGGCCTCATCTATCACCAGCATAGAAAGGTCCGCATGCAGCGCAAAATCCAAAAAGCTGTCCGTGACAAGCCGTTCCGGCGCCACATATATAATTTTATACCTTCCCTCTTTTGCAAACCCCAGCGCCTTCCGGTATTGCCCGGCTGTTAATGAACTATTCAGATAAGCGGCATGTACCCCCGCCTGATTCAGTCCTTCCACCTGGTCTTTCATCAAGGAAATCAAAGGGGAAACTACAAGAGTAATTCCTTCCATAATAAGGGCCGGAACCTGAAAACATATGGACTTCCCCGCCCCCGTAGGCATAATCCCAAAAGTATCCTGCCCCCTTAATATGCTTTCCACCAGTTCTTCCTGCCCCTCACGGAAGGAATCGTATCCAAAATACTGTTTTAATATTTTACTCGCCTGACTCATTAAAACGCTGCCGTTCCTCCTTCGTTCTGCACTAGGCTTCCAAAATCTTTCGTGGGCCTATCATTTCATATCTTCCTGTCGCACCATTCCTTTATCATGCACCTTTCACACTGTGCCTTCCTTGCCTTGCACACGCTCCTGCCATGATAAATCAGTTGGAAATTAATGCGGTTCCAATGTTCCTTGGGCAGCACCTCCATCAATTCCTTTTCCACCTGAACCGGGTTCTTTCCTTTGGCCCATCCTATACGCTTAGAAATGCGGAATACATGGGTATCCACAGTCACCCCCGGAATCCCATAGGCATCCGCCAGGAATAAAGTCGCGGTTTTCCTTCCAACCCCGGGCAGTTTTACCAATTCTTCTATTTTAGCAGGTACTTTCCCCTCATATTCTTTCAAAATCGTTTCGCAGCACTTTTTCATATTCCGCGCTTTTACTTTATATAATCCGATGCTCTTAATCGCATCTTCCACGTCCTCTGCCGCAGACTCCACCACTGCCGTCAAGCTGGGAAAACGTTTCCACAAACCGGGAAGCACCTCATCCACCTGTTTATCCGTACTCTGGGCGCTCAGCATGATTGCCACCAGCAGTTGCCAATCCGCCATATGGAGGAAACCTTCCTTAGTCACCCCATATTCCTTGTCCAATATCTGTAATATTTTCTTTGTCTTCTCTTTTGTCATTTCAATCTATTACTTTGACCTCCACCTGCGCCCGAGCCTCTAATCCCAAATCTACAAAATCGTTTCCATTCCGATTTTCTGTGGCTTCAGCCCGCACTTTTCGTAGAACTTCATGGCTGTCTCATTGCAGCTCCACACATTCAGCGTCACATTATAGCAGCCTTCCTTCTTTGCAAACTCCAAAACGCTGTCATACAAGGCTTTTCCGATATGCTTCCCCCTGATGTTTTCATCCACGCATAAATCATCAATATATAATGTTTTAATGTCCGTCAAAATATTGTCATTCAAATGCTGCTGGAAAATGCAGAAAGCATATCCTAACACCTCGTCTGTCTCATCTACTGCCACAAAAATCGGCCGTCTATCGTCCTGCAGCATTTCCTTTAACTGCCCATCCGTATATTTCCTGTTATTATTCCCTAAAAACAAATCCGGTCTTCCTTTATGATGCACCATGCATACCTGCCTTAGAAGTTCATGGATTCTCCCCATATCCTTTTCTTTTGCCCGTCTGATTTCCATTTCTTCCTCCGTTTATGTCATATAGTTCCCCGGAACATCTGCCTTTCAGCCTTCCGTATTCAAGCGGCTAAGTTTTGCCGCCTGGTCCGCAGCAATGCAGGCATCCAATATTTCCTGGATATCCCCGTCCATAATCTTATCCAATTTATATAAAGTCAGGTTAATCCTATGGTCTGTCACCCTACCCTGGGGGAAATTATAGGTTCTTATTTTCTCCGAACGGTCGCCGGTACCGATTTGGCTGCGGCGCAGCTCCGCTTCCGCATCATGTGCTTTTTGCTGTTCAATATCGTATAATTTTGCACGGAGCAAAGCAAAAGCTTTTGCTTTGTTCTGAAGCTGGGATTTTTCGGTCTGGCTATATACCACAATCCCTGTAGGATAATGGGTCAGCCGGACTGCGGAATCGGTAGTGTTTACACATTGGCCGCCATTTCCCGAAGCCCTCATTACATCGATTCTTATATCCTTCTCATCGATAACCACATCCACTTCCTCCACTTCCGGCATCACGGCCACAGTAATTGTGGAAGTATGGATACGTCCGCCCGATTCGGTTTCCGGCACACGCTGCACCCGGTGCACACCGCTTTCGTATTTTAATTTAGAATAAGCGCCCTGCCCGGAAATCATGAAGTTCACTTCCTTCATGCCCCCAATGCCGATTTCATCCACATTCATGGTTTCCACTTTCCAGCGCTGGCTTTCCGCATAATGCACATACAGACGGTACATTTCTGCCGCAAAAAGCGCCGCTTCGTCACCGCCTGCCCCTGCCCTGATTTCCACAATAACATCCTTATCATCATTGGGGTCTTTGGGGAGCAGTAGGATTTTCAGTTCCTGTTCCAGTTCTTCCACTCTCTTTTTTGATGCGGACAATTCTTCCTTGAGCATTTCCCGCATGTCTTCATCGTTTTCCTCTTCTAACATAGAAATGCTGTCTTCTATATCCTGTTTACACTTTTTATACTCTTTATATGCCTCTACGATAGGAGTCAAATCGCTCTGCTCTTTCATCAGTGCGCGGAAGCGCGTCTGATTATTCGTCACAGTAGGCTCTCCCAGCTCCCCCATAATTTCTTCAAAACGTATTAGCAAATCTTCCAATTTGTCAAACATATCTATTCCTTTCTACCGCACAATTCGGGTTTTTATAGCGATTTGGCCTGTCGCCAGCCGAATACCACCCGGTCCAGCCCTGCAAAATCCTTTACTACCGTCACATCCTGGTATCCATCCGCCTCCATAATATGGCTCACATCTTCCGCCTGGTCATACCCAATTTCAAAAAACAAATAGCCGCCGCCCTTAAGGAACCTATGGGCACCGGATGATATCTCCCGGTAAAAGAACAGCCCATCCTCTTTCCCGTCCAGAGCCTCCTTCGGCTCATAAACCCTCACTTCTTCCATTAAAGAGGGGATTACCCCTGTAGGGATATAAGGCGGGTTGGATACAATAATATCATACTTGCCTTCCACATTTTCAAACAAATCGCTCTTTACAAAACGCAAGCTAACCGTTTCCTCTTCTGTCTTATCACCATTTATCAATTTCGCCCCATTTTCCCTTGCCACTGCCAGGGCTTCTTCCGAAATGTCCGTGCCTACCCCGGCACATCCATTTGTATAATGCAAAAGGCTTAGTAGAATGCATCCTGACCCGGTGCATAAATCCAGGATTTCCATACCGTCATGAAGATGCCGTAAAACTTCTTCCACCAAAATTTCCGTATCCTGCCTGGGAATCAATACATGGCGGTTAACCCGGAAAACCAGCCCCATAAATTCTTGTTCCCCGGTAATATGCTGCAACGGAATATGCCTTTTCCTTTTCCCAATGTATTCCCGATACAGACTTTGCTCTTCTTCCTTTACTTCCCTGTCGCCATGAACCAGTAAATCATTCCTGCCTGTATGGCATACATATTCCAGAATGAGCCGGGCATCCAGCTTATTTTCTTCTATCCCGGCACGGGCTAATTCCCCCACGCCATAATCATATATTTCTTTATAATTCATCTGCTCTGTCTTCTGCCTCTGCTATCCCTGATTCTTGTTCCAGCGTTTCTGCCATTGTCTCCCCGTCACTATTTACTGTGGATGCTCCATTCTTACATCTTTCTTTTTCGGCTTCTTCCTCTTCATCCTCCAATGGCTCGTCTACTAGCCAGGAATCATCGATTTCATAACCAAAAGTATCTTTTAAATATCCTTTCCAGTCAAAAACAGCCTCCACCGATGCAATGGCCACCTGAACCATCTCTTCGTCGGGTTCTTTTGTAGTCAGCCTCTGCAACAGCATACCCGGGGCGGAAAGAATGTTGACAAAGAAATTATCACATCTTCCTGCCAGACGGATAATTTCGTAGGAAATCCCTGCAATCACCGGGATTAGGGCAATCCTGAGCAGCACCCGCAATACAGGCTGTTCCACACGGATAAAGAAAAATACAATAATGCTGACAAACACTACAAAAAACATAAAACTTGTCCCGCACCTCTTATGAAGCCTGGAACTGCGCATTGCGTTATGCACAGTTAATGGACGCCCTTTTTCGATGCAGTTAATACATTTATGCTCTGCCCCATGATACTGGTACAGCCGCTTAATATCCTTCATCA
This sequence comes from Lachnospiraceae bacterium, assembly GCA_009911195.1. Lineage (GTDB taxonomy): Bacteria > Bacillota > Clostridia > Lachnospirales > Lachnospiraceae > Kineothrix. Next base: position 51,949 of record QXWV01000020.1, read on the forward strand.
TGGCAATAGCCACAATATACCCCACAAAAATAAGAATCCGGATTAGCCCTTCTATAATAGCCATCACGGAAGCATTGCGGATATATTCTTCAAACAAAGAAGAAATATAATAAGGGAGTACCATAAAAATTGCCACCGCAAGCACGATAGAAAATGCGGTCACAATGCCCATCATCACATTTTCCGCTTTTTCCTTAAATACCTTCTGGAAAACCTTATCGGCCGCCGTTTCTTTCGCTTCCTCATCCTCAAAAAAAGATACCGAATGGTTCAATGTCCTCATCCCCAGTATCATGGAATCAAGGAAGTTGAAAACGCCACGGATGAAAGGCGTTTTTTTCAGTATGCTGCCATCCATAACACCCTTATAAACATCCACTTCCACATCAATTTCCCCATCCGGCTTGCGCACAGCCACTGCATATTCATCTTTATTTTTCATCATTACGCCTTCCAGCACTGCCTGTCCGCCAATACCAGAATAACGCCCGCCTTTATCTCTTCGCATATCGCTCCATGCCCTTCCAATTTGAATCGGGCAGGGAAGAACCTTCTTCCCCCTGCCCTCCACGCGGAACGCATACCATCAAATGGCTAATCTCCTTATGCGCCCTTGTGCAATATTAAATAAGGTTGAGATATTCACCTCAACCTTTTTAAGCAGATTATTCGTAACCTTGTTAATTCTTTACGCCATATTTTTTGTTGAACTTATCAATACGTCCGTCAGCCCTTACCGTCTTCTGCTGACCGGTATAGAACGAATGGCATTTTGAACAAACTTCAACGTGAATCTCCGGCTTCGTGGAACCTGTTACAAACGTATTGCCGCAGTTGCATGTTACTGTTGCCTGATAATACTTAGGATGGATTCCTTCTTTCATCTTTTTCACCTCTCTATAGTAAAGTCTTTCTGTGTTCTTATCTATAAAAATAAGCCCCTGCCGTTGATACTAACCAAACAGCTTTTTTATTGTATCATAACTTATCCCTTCACGCAAGCCTTTTCTTTAAGAACTTTTTTAGCTTTTTTTGCTTGTTTTGCTTCTTTAAAAACTTTTTTAGTTTTTGACACCCGGAATCTTTTTAATAAGCACTTTTTCTAGAGAAATTTAATTTTCTTTACAATCTGGACAAACTCTATGTTATTCCTTGTTTTGGAAAACATATCAAGTATCTTATCCACCGCTTCTTCAGTCTTCATCCCATTTAACGCTTTGCGCATGATATTGATTGCTTCCTGCTCTTCCGGGGCAAGAAGCAGGTCTTCCCGCCTGGTGCTGGATTTTGGAATATCAATAGCAGGAAATACCCGGCGCTCCGACAGCTTACGGTCAAGGACCAGTTCCATGTTGCCAGTTCCCTTGAATTCTTCATAAACAACATCGTCCATCTTGCTTCCTGTTTCCACCAGTGCCGTTGCGAGGATTGTCAGGCTTCCGCCCCCTCGCATATTTCTGGCTGCACCGAAGAAACGTTTCGGCATATGCAGTGCAGCAGGGTCCAAACCACCCGATAAAGTCCTTCCGCTAGGCGGTACTGTAAGATTATAGGCCCTGGTCAGGCGGGTAATGCTGTCAAGCAGTATCATAACATCCTTTTTATGCTCTACCAAACGTTTCGCACGTTCGATTACCATTTCCGATACCCTTTTATGGTGCTCCGGCAACTCATCAAATGTGGAATAGATGACTTCCACATTCGGGCCTTCGATAGCCTCTTTGATATCCGTAACTTCCTCTGGCCGCTCATCAATTAACAGAATAATCAAATGTACTTCCGGCGAATTTTTCTTAATCGACTTTGCTACTTCTTTCAGCAAAGTAGTCTTTCCTGCTTTCGGCTGGGAAACAATCATCCCCCTCTGCCCTTTTCCCACAGGGCTGATTAAATCCATAATGCGCATAGCCACAGAAGCCCCTGGCGTCTCCAGATTCAACCGTTCATTGGGGAAAATAGGCGTCATGTCTTCAAAATTGCACCGACGCATCGCTGCTTCCGGGGTATAGCCGTTGATAGTCTTTACATATAATAATGCGCTAAATTTCTCGCTTTGAGTCTTAATCCTTGTATTCCCTTCCAGAATATCCCCCGTTTTAAGGTTAAAACGGCGTATCTGGCTGGGAGCAACATATACATCGTTCTCCCCCGGAAGATAATTCTCGCAACGGATAAACCCGAAACCGTCAGGCATTACCTCCAAAATGCCATGTGCCGTAATACCGCTGTCCAAATCCGCCGGATACTTCTCCTCTTCCCTCACAACTTTCTGTCCTTCCTGACGGTTATCCCCTTGTCCTCGGCCCTCATTTAAGTTTCGCCCTTCCCCGGCATTCCGGTTTTCGTACTGGGCTCTCCGGTTCTCATAGCTTCCCCGGCCCTCTCCCTGGTTTCTGCCCTCATTCTGGCTTCTCCCTTCATTTTGGTTTCTTCCCTCATACTGGCTTCTTCCTTCGTTTTGGTTTTTGCCTTCGTTTTGATTTCTGCCCTCATATCGGGATTTTCCTTCTTCATTTCCCCCTGGTTTTTCCCCGGTCGACGATTTATCGCCCATTCCGCCCTTCTCTTCGCTTCGTCTGGCGGATTCCGCTGCCCTTTTCGTTTCCGCTGTACTACGGAATTCAGAGCCTTTTTCCGCGCCTCGTTTTCCCGTACTTTTCCGCCCTTTATTGGGCTTCTCCTGCACTGCGTCTGCGCCCTCTTCCTCTTTAGGCGCATTCTTTTCCTTCTCATCCTCTAAAAGCATGACTTCTACGATTTCTGCCTTCTTCATCCCGGATGTTCCTTTGATTCCCCTTGCCTTGGCAATTTCCTTTAAATCCGCAAGTGCCAACGATTCATATTTTTCTCTCATAAAATTCCTCCGTTTCCTTTTCACCGGATAAACAGTATATTCCTATGTAACAGCAAGCCTGTATCTTGCTTCAAATATTAAACTCAATTCTTTCGTTACTGGGGTTTTATATCTGATATGTGAATGGAATTGCTTATTAAACACTATCTGCTGCTACCCATTATACAACAGCTTTTCCAAAATAGGAAGTCCTTTTTTATCCCTTCGGGAAATCCACCGTAACAGTTTTGCGGCATCGCAGGGAAACCAATTTTCATGGTCCAAACGCCCTGCCCGTTGCGCCGCCCATGAAAATTGGTTTCCCTGCGATGCCTCCACTAAACCTTGCATTTCCCCCTCAAATATTATATGATAATCCCAGCACAAGCCAAAAACTTAATCCAAATAAACATTTAGCAGGCTTGCGTCCGCGCGGCATCCGCAAGCTTGATATCAACAAAAGGTTTTAAGTGTTAAAAGCCGCACAGAAATGAGGAAAAGCCATGACCACAAACGAAAAAGCATTAGAACTTCATAAAAAATGGAACGGGAAACTGGAAACCATATCCAAAACACCGGTAAAATCCAGGGAGGATTTATCTTACGCATACACTCCCGGCGTTGCTGAGCCATGCAAAGTAATCGCCGAAAATAAAGAAGAAGCCTATACCTACACTATGAAGGCCAATACTGTAGCCGTAGTATCCGACGGCAGCGCCGTACTGGGGCTGGGAAATATTGGCCCTTATGCCGCTATGCCGGTAATGGAAGGAAAGGCCGTCCTGTTCAAGGAATTCGGCGGTGTCAATGCAGTCCCCATCTGTCTGGATACACAGGATACCGAGGAAATCATCAAAGCTGTCACCTATCTCGCCCCTGGTTTTGGCGGAATTAACTTAGAAGACATTAGCGCTCCCCGCTGTTTTGAAATTGAACAGCGGCTTAAGGATATACTTGATATCCCCGTTTTCCATGATGACCAGCACGGTACGGCCATTGTTGTCCTTGCCGGAATCATCAATGCTTTAAAGGTCACAGGAAAAAAGAAAGAAAATTGCCGAGTAGTAGTAAACGGAGCCGGAAGCGCAGGGGTAGCCATCACAAAATTGCTTCTCACCTATGGTTTCCCCAATATCATCATGTGCGATAAATCGGGCATCCTTTCCAAGCAAAGCGAAGGTTTAAACTGGATGCAGGAAAAAATGGTAGAGGTTACCAATTTATCAGGAGAAATCGGTTCCCTGGCCGATGCGCTGAAAGGAGCCGACATTTTCGTGGGGGTATCCGCACCGGGTATTGTAACAAAAGAAATGGTCGCTTCCATGAACGAAGATTCCATCCTCTTTGCTATGGCAAACCCTGTTCCTGAAATCATGCCCAACCTGGCAAAAGAGGCTGGCGCCAGAATCGTAGGCACAGGACGCAGCGATTTTCCTAACCAGGTTAATAACGTGGTAGCCTTCCCTGGCATTTTTAAAGGGGCTTTGGAAGGACGCGCTTCCCAGATTACGGAAGAAATGAAGCTGGCTGCCGCTAATGCCATCGCCAGCCTTGTTCCCGATGAGGAGTTGAACGAAAACAATATTATGCCGGAAGCCTTTGACCCCAAGGTAGTTCAGGCCGTAGCCGAAGCGGTAAAATCACACATCCGGTAGGAAACGTTACACAGCAACAGGAGCACACACTGCCAGGCTGCTACAGCCTCCCTAAAACAATACGGCCGAAATAACGGACTGGCATCACCATATAAATCTATGAACGAGAATTTATGGAAGGAATGGCACGGCAAACCCTACTATTCCCTAAATGCATACCTGAAAAATATTTATGGGAAAAAAATAAAAAAAGTCGCCATAGACGGCGGTTTTACATGCCCTAACCGGGATGGTACGCTGGATTCCCGCGGCTGCATCTTTTGCAGCGCCGGGGGAAGCGGCGATTTTGCCTTGCCCTGGACTTCTATGCCCGAAGCGGATACCGAACCATATATCGCTTATTTCCAGGCATATACATGCACCTATGCCCCCATTCCTTATTTGGAGCAGCTCTACCGGAAGGCTTTGGACAAACCTTCGGTCATCGGCATCTCCATCGCCACCCGCCCGGACTGTCTGCCGGAAGATGTGCTTTCTTTGCTGTCCAGGCTGAAGGCGGATTATCCCGGCAAATTCATCTGGATAGAGCTGGGGCTGCAGACAATTCACGAAAAAACTGCACGGTATATCCGGCGCGGTTATCCCACCGGCCGCTTTACCCATGCGGTCTGCCAGCTCCATCAGCGGGATATTCCGGCCATCGCCCATGTGATTCTGGGGCTTCCCGGAGAGGATTTTGAAATGATGCTTCAAACGGTAGACTTTATCAATTCCCTCCCGGTGGCGGGCATCAAACTACAGCTTCTTCACGTGCTGGCAAATACCGATTTAGCAAAAGATTACCATAATGGCCTCTTTTCTGTGCTATCCATGGATGCATATTTGAAAATCCTTATTGCCTGTATCTGCCGCTTGTCTCCGGATACCATCATCCACCGGGTAACTGGGGATGGGCCGAAGGAACTGTTAATCGCCCCCTTATGGAGCAGGGATAAAAAAAGAGTCCTGAACAGCCTCCACCGCCGTATGCAACTGGAGAATGCCTATCAGGGAAAAAATTTTAATATTTGGAAAGGAATGGCATCCTATGACCCACGAACCTTTAACCCTCTATAAACTGATTATCCTCTATATGCTAAACCAGGTGGATTTTCCCCTCACCAGCGCCCAGGTGAGCGACTTTATGCTGGAGGGGGAATATACCAATTTCCTTACCTTGCAGCAGGCTATTTCCGAACTTACCGAGGCCGGGCTGATTACCACCCATTCCATCGGCAACCGGACCCACCTGATGATTACCGGGGAAGGGAAAAATACCCTCTCCTTCTTTGAAGGCAATATTGGCGAAACAATCAAAAAAGAAATCCTGAATTATCTGGGTGTCCATGAAGCCGCCTTAAGGGATGAAGTCTCCATCACCGGGGAATATTACAAATCCACCAGCGGGGAATATGAAGCTCGCCTGACCGCAAGGGAAAAAAATGTAAAACTGGTAGAACTTATCCTATCCGTTCCCACACAGGAAACCGCTGCCGCTATCTGCGACAACTGGCAGAAAAAAAACCAGGAAATCTATCAGTTTCTTATCGGGGAGCTGTTTTAGCATGTGGGAAATCTTTCCATAAAACCGCTTCCCCTTTTCCCTTTCTCAACGTTTTTTTATCACTTCCCCCCAGCCGGAGATGCCCACAATATTTTTGGCAAACCCGGTATAGTTTTCCCCTTGCTCCGTATCCATATACTTGTATACGCTATAGGCATATTTATGGGAGCCATCCGGGCGGTTTAATCCTAAAGCCAGACCTTGTGCTATTTCCTCCACCGCATCGGTCTGCCTGGAAAATAAAATGGAATCAATATGCTGGTTAGCTTCTGCCATTTTATAGGCATATACCATAGCGGCCGCCTGCACTTCTTCCCCTTTGGATGAGGTATATCCCAGTTCACTTAAAATCACGGAGCGCACTTCCCCTTCTTCCGTGAGGAACTGCTCCTGCTGCATATAATCGGTCACGATATGGATATTTGCCATGGTAACCATGGGGGTATCCGCCGAGGCTTTTACATATTTGGAAGCATGCCATATATAGGGGGTGGTCAGGGGCACATTATACGGATGGATAGCTAACCCCCAGTCGATATTCCCCTCCGATTTTATCTCCCGGTTAAATACATCCAGAATATCCCTGGCATCATAATTCCCGGAAGCGGCATTGTTCCTATCCCACTGCTGGTCCAGGGAAATATATACGTTACAGGAACTGTTAGTGCTCTTTATCGCATTATAAAACACACGGAATGCCTTCGCATATTCTTTCACATACATATCCAAATCCACATGCTCCATATAGTTCCATTCTTTTCTTGCATTCACTTCATTGCCTATTATCCAGTTGGTCACAAGCCCCCTGCCGCTGGATGCGCTGGAGTACCTTTCCGCCAGGAAAGAGCCTATGGCCGCTAAATATTCCTGCCCCGCCTCATCGTTTCCATTGAAAGCATAATAGGGGGCACTTCCCAGGCCGGAACGGGCCATGGGATGAATCAACTGGGGATAGGCGGAAATATCGTTTAAAAGGATGGCTGTCACTTCAATTCCCTTAGAAGTAAGGATGCCGAATACCAAATCATATTCTGACATCACCTGGCCGTTAAAGGAATAGCTTTTCCCCCTGTAATTATATTGAATCGTAGGGTGGATGCCGTCGGTGGAATTCCCCAGGATTCTTGACACAGGAATGTTATAGGATGCATGCCTTACGCCTAAATCATCCAGTTCCGATGTCCGCAGCTTATTCGGGTCTACCAAAAGTCCCTTTTTTGAAAATGTTTCTTTTCTTCCCGAATGATATTTTGCTGCTGCCCCCGGATTGGTAATATAGCTTGGCCTGCTCACCGCAATATATTTCCCGTCCTTCTTTACAGCCACCAGGAATTTTCGGAAAATGTCGATAGCAGCACCGCTTCTGGCAGTCCTAAACTGTACACTTTCGTCTTTATACTCCTGCCCGATATAGGACACCTCTTCCCCCAGCCCGTTTTCCAGGGCTTTTATGGAAAAAAGGTAATAGTATTTGTCATCGCTGACAGGAATCCCTTCCGATGACGTCTCCACTACAATTTCATCCGATTCACTGTCTATCTTGCAGGAAGCGATATGCAGGAAATTCTCCCTGTTTTCTTCCGTCAGCTCCACAAAGGGCGGTCTCTTTTTCAGGGCTTCCAGCACATTTTTCGCAGATTCTGCCGGAAATCCCAGCACCCGGTCTCCCTGTTCCTCCGCCGCTTTCCCTGCAGTCGCCCTTTCCTCTTCCTCCCTTGCCTGTCCGCTCTTTTCCCTTTCCATGCGGGCAGCCTGAAGCACCGTCACCTTCTTCTCCAGCAGCGCTTTTCCGGTAATGACCCCCGCCAAAAGCGCCACAAGGCAGATGCCTGCCGCTGCCCCATAGATTTTTGCTTTGCGCTTGCCCTCTTTCACTTCCTGGCCAAGCGTACCCTCGCCCTCATTTATCTTCCGTTCCTTCCTTTTCCCCTCTGTAACCCAGTCAACTATCCGCTTTTTCCAGTTCATTGTTCCGCCTCTTTTTTGATTCTCGCCATATGTTCTCTTATCTTTACTTCATAGCCATTGCCCGAAGGCTTATAAAACTCTTTGCCGTTCAGTTCATAAGGAAGATACTGTTGTTTTACATAATGGTTGGGATAGTCATGGGCATAAAGGTATCCTGTTCCATGGCCCAACTTGGATGCCCCTTTATAATGGGCATCCTGCAAATGGCCGGGTATAGGCAGATTCCCTGTCTCTTCCACTGTCTTTGAAGCTTTCCCGATAGCTTCTACCGCCGCATTGCTCTTCGGCGCGCTGGCTACATAGGTCACCGCCTGGGCTAAAATAATCTGCGCTTCCGGCATTCCTATCCGCTCTGCCGCCAGGGAGGCGCTCACCGCCACCTGGAGGGCATTGGGGTCTGCATTCCCCACATCTTCCGCCGCACAAATCATAATCCGCCTGGCAATAAACGTAACGCTTTCCCCCGCATACAGCATCCTCGCCAGATAGTACACCGCTGCATCCGGGTCTGAGCCCCTCATGCTTTTAATAAAAGCGGATATTGTATCGTAATGGTTATCACCTGTCTTGTCATAACGAATCACCCGTTTCTGGATACATTCCTGCGCTACTTCCACGGTAATATGTATCTTTCCGTCATCGTCCCGTTTTGTTGTCATAATACCCAGTTCCACCGCATTCAAAGCATGCCTGGCATCCCCGCCCGACAGCTCTGCCAGAAATTCCAGGGCATCTTCCTCGATTTCCGCTTCATATGCCCCCATCCCCTTATCCCTGTCATATACCGCACGATTTAGCAACGTCTTAATATCTTCCCTGGACAGAGGCTTTAATTCAAAAACAATGGAACGGGAAATTAGTGCCCCATTTACTTCAAAATAAGGATTTTCCGTAGTAGCCCCGATTAAAATCAGCGTGCCATCCTCCACAAAAGGAAGCAGATAGTCCTGCTGCCCTTTGTTAAACCTATGTATCTCATCTATAAACAGTATCGTCTTACGGCCATACATCCCCTGCATATCCTTCGCCTTGGCCACAACCTCCTCCATGTCCTTTTTCCCCGCCACCGTAGCATTAATCTGGGTGAACTCAGCGCTGGTTGTATTGGCAATTACTTTAGCCAGAGTTGTTTTTCCCGTTCCCGGAGGGCCATATAAAATAATGGAACTGAGCTTATCCGCCTTTATCGCCCGGTAGAGGAGCTTGTCCTTCCCAATAATATGCTGCTGACCCACTACCTCTTCCAATGTTTTAGGGCGCAGCCTGGCCGCCAGGGGGGATTCCTTTTCCATATTCGTGTTCCGCATATATTCAAATAAATCCATGGCTTCTTTCTCCTTAATCTATGTTTGGCGTTTCGTTGCTTTCAGCGGGCGCACGTAACTGCGCCACAAGATGCATGTATTCTTTTTTACCATTGCACAGCCTCATCATCTCTTCGTCTTCCTTTGAATCCCCTACTGCATACGTGTCTTCCGGTTCAATATTCATCCATTGGCATAACGTCCTTATCCCGTTTGCTTTTGTCGCTTCTTTTGCCACAATCTGCAGGCAGTTCCCCTCCATAAAATAGCGCATACCCTGCCCGGCTTTTTCCCAAATTGTTCCAAACAATTCTTCCGGCTCTGATTCCTCCCAAGCTTTATGGTATGGACGCAGCAATGTTATCTTATAAATTTTGTCATTTTTGCGTATAGCCAATATGCGGAAAAAATATTTCCTCTTTAAAGCTTCCAGCTTCCCCAAAAGCGCTTCTTCCAGAAAATAGAAAGCCTCCCCCCACTCTCCATCTTCTTCTTTCCCCTTCTCTTCCCCCATCCCATCTGCTCCCGCTTTTTTCATTAAAAGATGGGCACCTCCGGCAAAAATCCCCCCGCTGAACAAATGCCATATTTTACGGCAGCGTTTCCGGGCATCCTTCAGGGGTAATGTGGTAGCGAAGAAAAGAGGAATCCTATCCCGGTGAAGCCCTTCCAGACCGGCCATCACCTCCGTAGGAACAGTCTGATGAAAAAGCAGCGTTCCTTCAATATCCAGAAAAACAGCTTTTGGACGCCTGGGAATACGGTATAGGGAATACGGGCCAAAGAGCATCCGGTTCCAATCATTCCCCCGCCCTCCATAGGCAAGATAACAGGAGCAGCGCTTACGTCCGCATTTGGGCAATGGGAAATTTTCCTTTTCCCCTTTCTTCCATTCCGTTCCAGGCAATCCAGGCAGCAGCCTGTCATTTCCCATTTCCGCCTTTCTACAGATATCTTCCCACCCCTCTTCCAGCAAAGGACCGATGTTACAAGTACGGAGTCTGCCGTTCCCTTCTACGAAAAGCCGCCCCCTGCATTGGGAAACATCCGCCGGAACGGGAACTAATTCCCTCAAAAAATATGGGTCTATCCGAAGAAATTCTTCCTTTTCTTCCTGAGTATATGGCCGCCCAAGCCCGTCCATTTTATTTATCCACAAATAGGTATCTTCTGGCAGTTCCCTTCTTAGCAGGCGCAGTATTTCCATATTCTGTGGTACGCCCACCGCCCCGGCGCTCACTGACACGCCCAGGCTTTTTAATCTTTTGCACTTTTGGGCAAATTCCCCTGGCTTTGTCATTTCCGGGTGGAAAGTAGCCCATAGCCTTAATTTTTCTATCCTTCCACCAGCTTTTTCAAAATCCTCCACCGATTTTTGCACTCCAAAGCTAAGGTTGGTCTGGACGCCCACCCCATCCACAAAAGGAAGGGCGCTGATATGCCCCAGCCCAACCCAGTACCATGGATGAATCATAGCCTCCCCATAAGGAACTACCATCAATGCCCGAACCCCCAGCGCACCTCCCTTTTCCGTTAAAGACATGACAAAAGCATCCCATTGTTCCTTATCCTTTTCCAGTTCCTTTTGCGATATTTTCCTTTTGGAAAAAGGGCAGTAGGAGCAATGGTAATTACAGCTTTTTAGGCTGCCCCGGTATAAAATCATATGCCCATTGCACTCCCCATTAACCATGTCCTTCCTCCCACTCCTCCATTGCCTTCCTGATTTTGGGAGAAATCAACTGAGGGCCTAAATAGTCGGACCATTCCATCCCCTCTGGTGTCAGGCCAAGTATTTTATCCCCATGCAAAAATCCCTGTTCCGCCCATTGGGTTAACAGCGGGAAATCATCCACAACCCGGCTCTTAAAACATTCCTCATACCGCCCCATATCCAAACCAGGGCGAATCAGCAAATGCCGAATCACATAACGCCGTTTTATTTCCTCCTCATCCAACAGGAGGCCATGGGTAATCCTGGTGAAATCCCCCGTCTCTTCAAACCTTTTCATCTGCTCCAGGCACTCTTTTCCCGTAACCGCATAGGGAGTGCAGAAATGGAGGTTTCCAAGATAGCTTCTCCCCCCGCAACCAAGGGCAAGGGAATTTCCCAGTCCGCATTCCGAAAACTCCCGTTCTCCTCCCCGCTTCACAAACCTTCGCATAGAGTCCTGCATATAGCCGCTTTCCCTCAGAAAATGGCTGGCCTTGCGATACTGTTCCAAAGCATTTTCCCCGTCAGGAGCGATTCCCTTCGTTTCTAAGCCCACCCCATGCCTCACATATAAGGGGTATAAAAAAATTTCTTCCGGCTCAAAATCCACTGCTTCCTCCAAAGAGGTCAAGAGCCCCTCCGCCGTCTGTCCCGGAATCCCATAGATAAAATCCACATTGATGCACGGAAAGCAAAAAGATTTTAAAAGCCCCAAAGCCTCCCTGGCTTTTTGCGCCCTGTGCCCCCTCCCTAAAATGGAAAGTTCCCTGTCCGAAAAACTCTGGATGCCCATGCTCACCCGTGTTACGCCCACCCTGCGCAAAACTTCCAGCTTTTCCTCCGTTGTTTGATTGGGCGCGGTTTCCACCACCATCCCCCGCTCCTGGCTAAAGGAAAAATACTTCCCCAGCATGGAAAACATGCGCTCCATCTGCTTTTTTGCCAAAAGAAGCGGTGTACCTCCGCCAATTACCACCTCAGAAAAAACCGGACGATAAGGCGCTAACACTTCCTTATACTGAAGGCTTTGGCGCTCCACAGCATCCAGATACTGGTCAATCTCTTTTTCCCCTTGCCCGGTTACTGAGAACAAATTGCAGTAACCGCATTTTGCCTGGCAAAATGGAATATGGAGATACAACCCATGCCCGCTCCCGGCCAGCAGCGGTGCATACTTTTTGAAAGAAATGCCTTCTAACGGCCTGTATGCAGTTTTATGCGGGTAGCTATACATATATTGTATATAAGGATTCATCGCATCTCTTTCCCCTTAAGGTTTGTTCTGTTATAAGAAAAAGTGTTTGTACGGAATCGTATTCACCACCGGATGGTTGATGCCGTGGAACTGGCAGCCGTCCTCCCCATAACATGTTCCATGATCCGAACAGCAAATCACAAAGGTGTCACCCCTCTGTTCTTTCCATCCCCCAAACAAACGCCCCAGTTCCCCATCCACATACCGCAGCGCAGCCCCATGGCTTTCCAGGCTGTCATGGGATGCCCCTTCCAGATAAAAATAGTTGGGATAATGAATCGCATCCACGTTCAAATAAAGGAAAATCGGAGTCTCCTTCTCTGCCTGTCCTACTTTTTTCAAGATAAAATCCACCTGGTTTTTCGTGCTCTCCTTTACCGGACAGCCAAAGGAGGGATTCCAATAGCTTTTCCGGAAAAGTCCGGGAAACACCTTCCCCATATCCGACCGTTTGTCAAAAAAGGACACGCCTCCCACACACCATGTGTCATAGCCATCCTTTTCCAGCCCTTCCATAATCGTGCTGCCGGAAAATCCATAGGCTCCCTCCGGCGTTTTTTTGCCAAGCCCTATCGCTTTGGGGAAAAATAAAAGTTCCCTGTCCGTCATATTCCTGGCATCATATTTGCATGGGAAAAAGCCCGAAAACATAGCATGGTGGGATGGATAAGTAAAATTGCCAGGCGCCTGGCATTTTTCCCATATTCCGTACCGGCTCAGCACAGGGGTATTCCCCGCCTCTTCTTCCCGGCGTGCCACATCATAGCGCAAAGTATCCAGACAAATAAAAAGAATATCGCATTTCCCCACCACCTGATTCATATCCACCGAAGGCTTCTTTATCCCCTTAGAAGATGCAAACAGGCGCAAAGGCACTTCCTGCTCTGTTATTTTCTCTTTACTCTCACTCATTTCTTTTCCTCCGTCTCACTTTTGCCATCTAATACTGCTTCCATCTTCCCCGGCCTCCAGCCACCGCTTCATTATTTCTGCCTGATGGCCGTATATCGCATTATGGCTATAAATATCCTGATAAATCAAATCCCCCTGGGCATTCATTTCGATAATTCTGGGCCTTAAGCTTCCTTTTTCCAATAATATATCTATCCCAGCACTCCTAAGGCCCGGAAAGCAGTTCATCGCCTTTTGGCAAATATGCCCCACTGTAGCAATCACCGATTCCGGAAGGCCCAAGGCAGATGCCTCCAGCGGATGATTGTTCAGGTGAAGATTCGTAATCGGCCCTTTGGAGAGCCTTGCCAGCAGAAAATCCATCTTCCCCTCCTGGGCCACTACCCTAAATCATAGGAATAGCCTTGGTATTCCGCTTTCGCATACCAGCGCTCCACAACACAGTCCAGCCCTAGCAGTTTATCAAGCAGCGGAAAAATCTCAGAAGGCTTTGAAAAACGCCGCAAACGCTTCGTATTAATAAATCCGGTATCCGGCCTTTCCAGCGAACAGGTGTAAAGCGCCATCTGCCCTGTCCGGGGCTGCCGCCGGAAGGCCGACACCCCAGCCGCGCCAGAGCCGTTGACCGGTTTGATGAAGACCTGGCAAATCCCCTGTTCCTCCATCCGTTCCAAAAGTTTATTGGCCAGCCCGCTTCTATCCGTCAATAGCTCTCTGTCCGCCGGCTTCTTCTTCATCATGGAAAACGGTCGTTCTTCCCTCCACTGTAAAACCTCGGTCACCGGCAGCCCGGCGGCGGATAGCCTTGCTTTGCACTCCCTCTTATCCAGAAGTTCCCCTATCGGCAGCGGATGGTTCAAAAATTCTATAGAATGCCTGGATGCCGCCTTTTCCAGCTTTTCCAACCGCCCCCTGTATTCCGCCGCCAGCCTGTCCAATTCCCCCAGCGAACAGCTTTCCCAAAGGGGCGGGTCTATTTTCAGAAAATACTGGTTCCCCTGATTTTCCGGAATACGCGCTATCCACCCTTCGCAATCCGCCCAGTCCACAAAAAGGACAGGCACAGCCGCCCGTGCTGCTGCCTGCCTTAAATATTCCGTCCGCTTTGTGCACGGATTTCCTAAAAGTACTGCCTGCCTCATTCCGTCAGCATGGCGTTCCTGTAAATATCGCCATCATATTCTTCTTCCTCATTCCCTTCAGAAGCATCTATCTCTATGGGAAGCGTTTCCAGCTTTTCTACCATCTCGTCGGACAGATAATGATAATGGACATCCAGCTTCTTCACATTTGGCCATTTTGGAAGTTCTTTCAAAAGCAATTCGCCGCCCTTATCCGTCAAAGTTCCATTGGCCAAATCCAGCGTATTTATCTGCCCCATAAATTTGCTGTCCAGCACAACCTGCGCCAAGTCATCCTGTATTTCACTGTCTTCAATTCCCAAATATGTAAGTTGCGGGAAATCCGCTTTTTCCAAGAGCTCCTTTACCGTATCCTCATTGCCATCGAATCCATAATCTTCAATGCCGATATAAAGAAGCAGTTTCTTTAAACTGGGCAGTTTTGCATCCTGAATCGAACGGAATACCGACTTGGGAAGGCCGCCACAAATAATAGTCAAAGACTCTAACCCTTCATGGCAGATTTCACCTAGTTCCAAATCCATGCTGCCCTTAATGGTCAGTTCCTTCAACTGCGGCAAAGCTGCCCACAGCCTGCTGTAATCCCCTTGCATAATCCATGATACTTCGCACTCCTCATAGTCCATATCGCCTATGAATAGGCTCTCAATATGGGAAAAGTGTTCCGCCTGCTCCACAATGCCATCCAAAATCTTCTGGCAATCCTCCTCCCATGCGTTGCCCCAGTCGCCAATCACCAGCTCAGTCAGTGCCGGGAAATCCGAATCCGCCAAAATATCCCCTACCAGGCTTTCTGCTCCCTTTCCCTGCTCTTCGTATTCCTCATAACTGTACGCATATTTTTTGCATTTTCCGTTTTTTTCATTCCCTGATTCCATATTCCACATTCCACCTCATTTCTTTATGGCTTCTTATCCCGGCTTTCACGGGATTGCTTCGCTTTATATCCTATTTATTTGTAATTTTACCATAAAAATAGAATTATACAATGGTTTGTTGCCCATCAGATAAAAAAAAGCCTTATAAAGATAAGTAATTCCTACGCCAAAAGCCAAAAACTAATCAAACAAAATCTCCTCTACTGTCACAAATTCATACCCTTCCTTCTGCAGTTGGTCCACAATTTCAAACGCTGCCGTAACCGTTGATTCATAATAGTCATGCATCAGGATGATGTCATTTTCTTTCGTCTTATTCACCACCTTATCCACCACACAGGCTACATTTTTCGAGCACCAGTCCAAGGGGTCCACGGTCCAGAGCACCGGAATCATATTAAGCTCCGCTTCAAAGGACTTATCCCATGTGCCATAAGGCGGCCTTACGAAAACAACCTCTTTTCCCGTAATCCCTTCAATAATTTCATTGGTCTTGATTAGCTCTTCTTTAAATTTCTCCCTGTTGGAAGACTTTAACTGGATATGGCTATAGGTATGATTGCCGATGAGATGCCCTTCCTCGTTCATCCTCTCTATCACCTCGGGGTGAAGGGAAGCATGTTCCCCCGTAACAAAAAACGTAGCTTTTACACCACGTTTTTTTAATCCGTCTAACAACTGCTCCGTATAATAAGGGTGCGGCCCGTCATCAAATGTCAGGGCTACCTTTTTCCCCATAGGTTCTTCCAACGTTTTGCCAAACACCGGCAGCTTCCCTTGTTTCCAATACCCTATCGCAAGAACCGCAGCCAAAAGCAGAAGCAATATAATACAAGATTTTATTTTTTTTATCCAATTCATAATCCATGTTTTCTTTCTTCCCGCCTTACTAATTTATATGCGGCAAAAATATCTACATGCATAAAAGAATCTTACTCCGTTTTACACGAAAACCCCTTCCAAAATCCTGACCCAAGCCTTTTCCTGTAAGTTCCAGCACTCATTCCAACTGTTCCTTAAACAATTCCAGGTAAACCTCCCCCTCTTCCAGCCTGATTTGCGCCCTGTCAATCATCATACCAACTAACAGCAACTGGCTCGTTTCCCCCGGCTCCCCGGAACCGGCCAATTCCCAGTAAACGTCCTCCATCCCGTCATTTTTCGGGCAGTTTAAATACTTTTCCAGATGAGGCAACTGGTCCTCATAATCCGGGTGGTAATTTGTCCGGAACGTAATCACAACACTTTTCCCTTTCTTCTCAATCCCCGACTGAATCCTGTCCGCACCCAATGCAAAAAAGTACAGTGTCAGCTCCTCTACTATTTTCACTATCTTCTTCTTTTCGTGAACCATCTATTTCTCCCTCTTCCTTTCCTTAAAGTGTTTCATAAAGCTTTCTATTACCGGTACCATAATCACCGCCACCCATCCTGCGCTAAACCCGTTGTTATACAAATTCAGCCCGCCATACATCGGCGTTGTACAAACTACCACCGCCGCATGGAGAAAGCCAGCCAGCATACCTGCCACTACTCCAAACTGCCCTGCGATAGGCGACAGCCCCGCTGCGAAAATAGCCGCCAATTGAATACTTGGCGTATTTGGGGAAAATACGGTAAAAAAAGTAGATATATATACGCCTGCCATCACCGGAAAATAATTTTTTACATGCACACCGAATGCGGAAAATCCAAATACTGCCAGAATTGCCCCCACCACAGGCCCTGAAAAATCCCCTCCGGTTAACAGAATATAGCCTTCGCATAAAATTCCTACCAGCCCCATATTCATAAGTGTCGGGCCAGCCCCATCCATCAGGACAAAATCGGCCACCGCCCGGCCAGGATGCTTCAAAATGCTTTTCAGTCCATCAATTTTTCTGCCGCTTATAAAAAAGCCAAAGACAATTGCAGACATAAAATATAAAAACAGCCCGATTCCTACTATCTGGTTTTGCCCCTCTTTCCATACCAATACCGATTCGCTTTCCATCCCGAAAGACCGGAGCAGGCATACTACCGCAAAAGCCAGTATCCCTCCGGAAAACCCCACATTGAACAGGTTATAGCCCATATGCATGGAGGCTGTGTGCATGGACAGCGGCGGCAACACAAAGCCGATTAAAATCCCCGCCATCACAGCAAGCAATATGTTCACTGGCCAACTGAAAGGGAATAAATATGCCAGTTCGGTAAGCAATGGTGCCAGGCATGTGCCGAACAGCGCAGTATAAATGTAACGGCTCAGTTTTGACTTATGCATCTTGGCATAGAGGGCCGTTCCTAAAATCACGGGAATAATGTTCACTGGGTTTTTCCCCCACAAGCCATATCCCACATTGATAAAAAGAGCTGCCATTGTCGGTCCCGTAAACGGTATTTTCTGGCTGATGACTAAAAGGATGCTGATTCCCAATACCAATGCGGTATTCAGGAAAGCAGTCCCATAACCGGCCAGTTCAAAATAATCGGTAATCAGGGCATCCCGCGATATGACAATCAATTTCATGCCTTCTATCAATTCCATAGGATTCCCCGTGGCAAAAGTTACTATAACAGTTGCCATAAACAATAAAACCACAGAAAAGATACTGAATAGTTTCAGTTCCTTTCCCGAAATACGTTCCAGCCATTTTCCCATCCTTACCTCCATGCCCACAAGCTTATATTTTCCTACACATACTCTCAAAACACCTTCAAAAATTTATATATTCTATATATTTTTCCTCAAATAAAGGTTCGTCTGCCAGTTGAAAAGCTTCCGCATCCTGAGTCAGTGCTTCTAGTTCAAAGCAGACTCCCAAAAGGCTCTTCATTCCTATCATTTTTGCCCCTGCAAGGGAAGTGTTTCCCACCGTTTCCATCTTTTCCCCCAGCCCTGCCGGAATCAGCCCGATTTCCACAGCCGCCTTTTTTTTCAGATAAAACCCAAACCCCCCTGCTACATAAACCCGTTCTATCTCATCATCCTTTATCCCCAGCTTTTTCATCAGAAAATATATCCCGGCCCGTACCGCAGCTTTCGCCATCTGAATATCCCTGATATCTTGCTGAAAAATTTGGATTTTTTCTTTTTTATCATCCAGCTCCACTTCAATACCGGTTTCAAAATAGGGCTCTTTTAATAACCCTTCCCTGTCAGCAATGCCCTTTTCCAGCAAAAACGCTATCGCTTCTATCTGTTTTGAACCTGCCTTCCCCTGCTTCCCCCTGCCTTCAAACGCTGGCCCGGCTGCCGCCGCCGTACACGCAATCCGATTGCCTTTTCCTATTACCATCTCCGCATTCGTTCCCAGGTCCAGGAACAGCCAGGCTTTTTCCATAGGCATTCCTGTGGCCGCCATGGCAGGGTACAGCCCGCAGGCATACAGCCCGGATACGATATCCCCTCCCACGAAAGCAGATATGCCGGGAATCAATACAGTAGGGATTCCCAGAAAATTCAACGATACCGTTTTCGTATTTACCGGCAAAAAAGGGCTTCTCCCCAATGACTCCACCGGGTATCCCATGAATAAATGCCCCATCACCGTATTGGCGGAAATCACCATAAGCTTCGGCTTTCCTGGATTCCCGTCCTCTGCCGTTTCTTCTCTGTCATTCCTGTTTTGGCCATTTCTTTCCAACATCCGCCCAAGCCCGGTGGCCAGCGCTTCCCTGACCAGATGTTGTAACCTCTCCCCTTCCCCTCCAGCCCCAGCCCGGATACGGGAAACCACGTCCTCCCCATAGCTTCTTTGAGGATTCATGCATGTATAGGTATCCAAAACATGGCCGGATTCCATTTGTATCAGTTGCATGGCTATCGTTGTTGTTCCGATGTCCACCGCTACGGCTATATCCATTCCTGCGGCATCTTTTTTTTCACAAGGATTCCCACACCTATCCCTCTTCCATAGATTCCTTTCGCTACTGCCCACCACCACGTGGATTTCGGCTTCCTGCGCAAAAGCAGTTTCCACCGTACAATTCTTCCTCGGCCGGGCCATGCACGCCAGACGGTATCCTTCCCTCAGCTTATCCGGAGCAATCAAAGCCCTGTCCGCCTGGGAAGGCAGGGGCGTCTGCCCGCGAAACTTCACCTGGCATCTGCCGCATTTTCCTATACTGCCGCAAAGGGAAGGCAGCTTAATGCCACCTTCCCTCAATGTATAAAGCAATGTCTTTCCAACATCATGAAGCAGCACGGTTTCTTTTCTGTGATTTTCTTTTGTAACAGTCTCTTTCCTGTCGGTTTCTTCCCAGCCACTTTCCTTCCCGTCTGCCCGTTCCTTATCTATTTCTTCTATCACAGTTATCTTAATCCGTTCAGACAAATTGATTCTTCTCCCTATCATAATGATAATCTATGGATGCCAGCTTCTCTTCTATTTCTTCCCTGCTAATATCCATATCTTCGCACATATTATCAAAACTGCTGTAATAATCCCTTAACTTTAAATTCACATAACTTAATAGCATTACTGGCTCTTTCGGTATCATTTATGCTTCCTTTCCCTATTGTCCTAATCCCCAAAAATAATTTATCCTTTCTTAAGTTTAATTGCTCCGGCACATGTCTGTCAACATCATTATCTCCGCCGCCAGACGCCGAACAGGCTTTTCTTATAATTTTTCAAGGCTTCCTTTGCCGGTTCATATTCCCCTGCCGCTTTCAGGTATTCCACGCCCTTTCCAATGTCTTCTCTCACACCCAGGCCCTCGGCGTACATCATTCCCAAACCATAATTCTTATATTTTGTATTGCGGCTTCTTTCCAGCAGTATCCGTCCCCTGGCCATATCCTGTTCACATCCATATCCCAAAAGGTAGCATATCCCCAGCATATCATCGTCATATGGCTCTTCCTTCTTCTCCAAATACTGAACGGCACGGGCATAATCCTGGGCAGCGCCCAATCCTCTGAAATACATGTCGCCAGCCTGGCGGCAGGCATAAGGGTCATTTCCATAGCGGGCAGTTTTTTCAAAGCACTCCAAAGCATAAGCCAGGTTGCGTTCCACCACCTTGCCATCCCAATAAATATCCCCTACAATATGCCATCCGAACAAATGGCCCGCCTGTGCTGCCTGTAAAGCCCACGGAAGGGCTTCCTCCGCCTTGTCCAGCTTATAATAAAGTTCAAAGGCATAAGCATACATCCAGTCAGGATATCCAAACCGAGCCCCCTGCCGCAGCACCTCCAGCTTTTTTTCATAAACAGGAGGAATCAAATTCCCCCTTCCTTCCCCATAATAATTTCGATAATTTCGGCCTGCCAGCCCCATACCTCCGGAAAAAGCCTTCTCAAACCAGGGAATGCTCTTCTCCATCTGTTCCCTCCGCCAGTCATCCCATGCCACCTTGTTTTCAAATTCGCTTTCCTTCCGGTCATCAATCTCAATCACATCCAGGAAGTAATAAGTATTTCCAATCATATATTGGCAGAACTGGCAGCCGTTTTCCGCTTTCCCATATATCACATCCCATGCTTCTTTCACATTCTCAAAGGGCATAATCTCCCGCAGTTCAGGAGTCAGCATATCCATCCGGAGCGCCCCCAGAACCGCTGCGGCGCTTCCAAGGGTGATACCCTGATGCAGCATCGCATAGGCCGCCGCTTCATTTTCCTCAAATGGATGGTATTCCCAGCTATAGCAAACGCCGGAAAAACACCGGGAAAGGAAATAGCAGGCATCTCCATCCCCCTCTTTTGCCGCAAGGAATAATGCGTCCGCCGCTTCTTTCGCCTTGCCGCTGTCATAGCAATAATAAAGTTCCTCAATGGCCTTGTCCACCACATCGCTAAAATACTTTCCCATACTTCCCCCCTTCTCTTTCGACCTGAGCCGTAATATCGCTCCAGCCTCCCATTTCTTCAAAAAAACCGCTGTTCAAAAAATGGTTCAGCCAAAATTTTACCTGGGTTGTTGTTCCTTCCCTTGCCAAATAACAATGCTCCTTTTTTAACGGGTTATTTGTTTGCCAAATGACCATCAGCTCATCCTTCTGTCCAGGGAATACATGGAAAGCTTCCACGCCCCACTCCAGCACAGCTTTCTGGTATTTCCCTTCATGAATCCCTTCCATAGCTAACTCCACATCCCTGGCAGAAAAAAACTTGTGCTCATCCTGCCAGCTTTCTCCAAAAATAATCAAAAACTGATGCCAATAGGTCAAAACGCCTTCCTGGTTGGTCAAAAACTGATGCCAGCCATCCTCCTCCCCTTTCGGATATCCATCTGCCTCCTCTCCCCCACGTACATGAATCTCTGTCTCAACCTCCTCCCATCCGGAAAAATCCAGTTCCCCGGATAAAAACTGCCGAAGCCAGCCTGCCGCCATATCCATTCCGGCCCGTCTCTGGCATATCCCATATCCTCCCTTATCCTTCTCCCAAAATGCTATCATTATTATTTCACCCTGAAAAATGCAGGAAATCTGCTTTAGCCTTCCCCTTTCCCTGAAAACGGGAGGTGGCAGTATCTGAATATGGAAGCTAACCCCATTCCCGCTTTCCATAAGGTTTTTCAACTGTTCTTCCAATCGCTCAATGGTGACATTGGAGCTCTTATTCCCAGACGTATCTGTAAGAATGAACTGGCTGGCAGGATGGTTTTCCGGCTTTTTAACCGGCCTGACCAAATCGCGCACCCCATCCCATATTCCGTATAAGCCAAAGCAAGCCATACCAAGCCCTATCAGGAGACGGGCAATTCCAACCCCTTCCCTTATCCCGGCAATTCCTATAGCCATCAGCCCGAATCCGAGAAATGCCCCGTATAGACCTAATATTAAGGGTATTATGCGCAAGCATCTTCTATTTTTGTTATGCCTTTCCTTCATTATCTTTTCCCTGCCCTCTTCCTTTTCCCCTTTATGGATTCAAATTTATACCCCTTTTCCCGTTATCTATTTAGCGTTATTCCAATAAATGCAATTGTGATTCAAGGATAAAAAATACTATTATTATCATTTTTATTATTTTACCATATACGCATACTTTTTTCTATTCCCCAATTTCCCTTCCCCATGTCCATCGTAACAATTCGACCCACAATGTCATTTAGTTAACGATGGCGGACGCCGTGAGGGAAATAAAATGCTCCGTCGCCACGCTTCCGCTCCAAAAAAAGCGTAGCGGGCACTAGGTTCGTGAACTACCTCACCAAGTGCCGACGCTTTTTAAGGGACTCCT
>QXWV01000021.1 GCA_009911195.1 Lachnospiraceae bacterium
ATTCAGCCTAGGGCGATACACCAAACAACAGGAACTACATAATATATGCAGTTCCTGCCATTCGCCCTTCCTATTTTATCTTTATATCCCATGCCCATTATGAGCCTATTTACCTCCTCGTACTACATTCCGCCGCCAATTCCCCTTCTTTTAAGGAAATCACAATCGCATCCCTCGGCTTAACCATATCGGCCAGAATCAGTTTCGCCGCCAAGGTTTCCACGTGCTTCTGGATATACCGCTTTAACGGCCTGGCCCCATACACCGGGTCATAGGCGTTCTCCACGATAAAGGCTTCCGCTTCCGGGGAAATCTCAATGGACAGTTCCCGGTCTGACAAGCGCTCGTTCAAATCCTGCACAATCAAATGGACGATACCTCCAATATCCGCTTTCGTTAACGGTTTAAAAAGGATTGTCTCATCCAGCCGGTTTAAAAATTCCGGACGGAAATGGGCACGGAGTTCATTCATCACCATTCCTTCCGCTTCGCCGCTGATGCTGCCGTCTTCCCCAATCCCTTCCAAAAGATAACCGGCGCCAATGTTGGAAGTCATAATCAGGATTGTATTTTTAAAATCTACCGTGCGGCCCTGGGAATCGGTAATCCGCCCATCATCCAAAACCTGTAAGAGCACATTGAATACATCTGGATGTGCTTTTTCAATTTCATCAAAGAGCACTACAGAATATGGTTTCCTTCTGACCGCCTCCGTCAACTGGCCGCCCTCTTCATAGCCCACATATCCGGGAGGCGCCCCAATCAGCCGGGATACGGAATATTTCTCCATATATTCGCTCATATCAATGCGCACCATATTATTCTCATCATCGAACAAAGATGCGGCAAGCGCCTTAGCCAGTTCCGTCTTCCCCACACCGGTAGGCCCTAAGAAAAGGAAAGAGCCAATGGGCTTGGCCGGGTCCTTTATGCCCGCCTTGGAACGGATAATCGCCTCTGTCACCTTCGTCACGCCTTCCTCCTGCCCGATAACGCGTTTATGCAGCTCCCCATCCAGATGCAGCGTCTTGTTCCTTTCACTCTCCGTCAGTTTTGCCACCGGAATCCCTGTCCAGCGGGAAATAATCTTTGCAATCTCCTCATCGCTGACGCTCTCATGAACAAGGGATAAGTCCTCACTTTTCACCTTATCTTCTTCGATTTCCAACTGCTTTTTCAAGGCAGGCAATTTCCCATAGCTTAATTCCGCCGCCTTTTCCAGATTCCCTTCCCTCTGGGCTACCTGTATTTCCCCATTAATGGCCTCTATCTGCTCCCGAAGCTTGGAAAGCCTGTCTACCGAAGCTTTTTCGTTATCCCACTGCGCTTTCCGGTTGTTAAATTCCTCTTTCCATTCCGCCAGTTCTTTCTGCAAGGCTTCCAACCTTTCCTGGCTGATTCTGTCATCCTCTTTTTTCAGGGCTGCTTCCTCAATCTCCATCTGCATAATCTTCCGCTGCAGCTCATCCAGCTCCGTAGGCATAGAATCCAATTCCGTCTTTATCAGTGCACACGCCTCATCCACAAGGTCAATGGCCTTATCCGGCAAGAAACGGTCGGAAATATAACGATGGGACAAAATTGCCGCACTCACCAAAGCATTATCCATAATTTTTACGCCATGGTAAACTTCATACCTCTCTTTCAGCCCGCGCAAAATGGAAATGGTATCCTCTACCGTAGGCTCTTCCACCATCACCGGCTGAAACCTTCTCTCCAACGCCGCATCCTTTTCAATATACTGCCTGTATTCGTCCAAGGTAGTAGCACCAATACAATGCAGTTCTCCCCTGGCCAGCATCGGCTTAAGCATATTCCCTGCGTCCAATGCACCGTCCGTTTTTCCTGCCCCTACGATAGTATGCAGTTCATCAATAAAAAGGATAATCTGCCCGTCGCTGTTTTTCACGTCTTCCAGTACCGCTTTTAGACGTTCTTCAAATTCGCCCCGGTACTTGGCCCCAGCCACAAGCGCCCCCATATCCAAAGCAAAAATTTTCTTATCTTTTAGCCCCTGCGGCACATCCCCCCGCACAATACGCTGGGCAAGCCCTTCCACTACTGCGGTTTTCCCTACTCCTGGCTCCCCGATTAGCACCGGGTTGTTTTTCGTCTTCCTGGAAAGGATACGGATAATATTTCTTATCTCCCCATCCCTGCCGATGACCGGGTCCAGCTTCTGGTTTCTGGCCTTTTCCACCAATTCCTGCCCGTATTTTTCCAACGTATCATAAGTGGCTTCCGGGTTATCGGAAGTGACCCTCTGGTTTCCCCTGACCGTGGACAGAGCCTGCAGGAACCTCTCTCTCGTAATGCCATATTCCCTGAAAATTTCCTTAATTTCTTTATTCGGGTGCTTCAATATCGCAAGGAATAAATGTTCTACCGATACATATTCGTCCCCTAACTGCTTTGCCTCATCTTCCGCATTTACCAGAGCCTGGTTCAAATCTTTGCCCACATAGACCCTGCCGCCCTGGACTTTTACCCTTTTCTGCAATGCTGCTTCCACACGGTTTAAAAAGTGTTCCTTTTGAATCTCCATTTTTTCAATCAGCTTCAAAATCAAGCTGTCTTCAATGGTCAGCAGGCTGTATAAAAGATGTTCCTGCTCAATTTCCTGGTTTCCGTATTCATAAGCCAGCTTCTCACACTTCTCTACTGCCTGCATGGATTTCTGTGTAAATTTCGATATATTCATAAGCACTCCTCTCCGCCGCTTCTATCAAAGGCCGCTTTGCGCCGCCTAATTCATAGCATATCCGGCTAAACTGTTACTTATTTGTTTTCTTTGTTCTATAGGAACTATAACACTAGTTGTTAGCACTGTCAATAGGTGAGTGCTAAAATTGTATGAAAATTTTATAAAGTGGCGGTTTTATGCGGTTTCTAGTGTTTATGTATTTCTATTTTACCCATTTTGACATACGATTGACATATTTTTTCTTCTGACATACAAAAAATCCACCGCCGATATTGCTGACAGTGGATTCTTACTTAAAAATTGATTACATTGTCAATTCTCTGCACTTCCTTTTCGGTTCTCTCAAAGCTGCTATGGTTGTACACGTTCATTGTGATACTTGCATCAGAATGCCCCATGACGTTCTGTAGTGCCTTGATATCCATTCCTGCGGATGCAAGCAAAGTACACCCTGTATGCCTTAAAATATGCGCTGACAGGTGCGGTATCGCTTCTTCTGGATGTGCTTTATTATACGCCTTTTCCATATTCAACAGAAAACTATTGACCGCATTGATCGCAAATGGCTGTCCGTTGCCGCTGACAAATACAAAATTGCTATATCCGTCCACCTCTGCATCGCTCCGTCTGCCCAATATCAAGTTTTGCTTTCTTAGTTCCACAAATGCCCTGTGAACCGTTTCTGTCATGGGTATAGTTCTTTTTCCGGCATCTGTCTTAGGCTCACTAACATGGAACATGCATCCGTCACCAAAATTCTTATAGATCAGTTGGTGATTCACGCTGATTGTACGGTTTTTCATGTCTATATCACTCCATGTCAGGCCAGTAATTTCCCCGCACCGCAGACAAGTACCGATTGCGATTGTAAGGAACGGAACATGAATAGAATATGTACCGCTGTTTATGCAAAAATCTATCAGTCTTTTTATTTCATCTTCCGACAACGGTATCTTCTCCCCGGCATCCTGCTTGATATTCTCCATTGCGCCCTTTGCCGGATTCTTCCTTATAAAATCAGAATCAACCGCCAATTCAAAGGATGAAAAAATCAGATTGTGAATCAGTTTGATTGTGTTCCGCTTTAATCCTGCCTTAACGCAATCGACATAAAATGCCTTGACATGTACTTGCTTTATATCCGAAATCTTTTTCTTTCCAATAGCAGATGCTTCCACAGTGTTGTGCCACATTCTATTATAATTCTCTCTTGTGGTTGCCCTCAAATCATTCTTCAATTCCATATGCATCTTAAAAAGCTGATTCAGCGTAGTCTTGCCGCTTGCATTACTGATTCCGTCCAGTAAATCCCGTTCTATTTCTTTTTCCATTTCACGCAATGATATTAAATCTTTTGCATACACATAGCATCTTTTTCCAGAAGTATCCAGATATAGATAATGATATCTTCCATCTTTGCGCTCATGCTCACCTTTCCGTAGCACCCTCCCTTTACTGTCTTTCCTTTTTTCTGCCATATAACATGACCTCCATTCTTTCAGATAGTGCGAAAAAGGGGAAACAACAACTTTGTATTGCTCCCCCTGCCGCTTGCGTTCATGTGAAGTCTGCTAACTTCCTTAATCGGCTTTTCGTGGTAGTCCATGCGGCTCTGCATTTCGTCCAGTTTATACAAAATGCCCTCGTATTCCTCCACTTTCTGCCAATCGTCAGCACTCTTTATCTGTCTGTAGTCAGACAATCCGCTCAAATCGCTGTTTTCTCGATAGCCGGAAATGTAAAGCACTGTTTCAAGCTGTCTTTTCAGCTTTGCCATTTCGCCAGATAATGCCTTTAAATCTGCCATAAGCCTATACCTCGCTTTCCTCTGCAAAATACATTTCTTTCAAATATCCGTATATCCTCGGCATTTGCTGAATGTCTATATGTTCCAACATTTCAATAATTCCGTAGTAATAATCAACTACGTTTCCGCTGTCTTCCGGGGAATGTTCCTCTTTCAACGCCCCACTTCCCACCAGATACCCCAAACAATAGGTATATACATCATCAAATCCGCATATATTTTTTGAAGTTTTCCCTTTCTTTTCACGTCCTGCCTTGTACGCCGCATATATCATGTATTCGTCAATCATTCCTGCTTCTATCATCTTTTCGATTGACGGAATCGCACTTTGTACCTTTTCTTTGGCTCTCTGTTCGTCCTGCTGCTTCATTCTATATTCGTGACAATTACAGATTGTGCTATATGCCGGATAGCCGTATGTTTCATAAACATATTCCATAAACTGCCCCATTTCGGTTTCATCATCAAGAATATACCGCCCCGGAAAAGTGGCAATCTCAATCATTTTTTCAATGTCCTTTTCCGGCACACTTTTATTGACGTACATCTTGCTTTTTACTTCCTGCACATACACATAAAAATCTTTCAATGTGATATGGTGTAATCCGCTTATCTGCCAAACAATATCCGCTGGAAGTTCAAGCGGCTTTACTCTTATTACCTCGATTTCATTCATTTGTTACTGCCTCCCTCCGCATAGATATAAAGGTATTCCGCAAGCTGGTACAACCGCTTAACCGCTTTGCATGATAACTTGTCAATTATTTTCAGCAACGCCGCCTTGCAATCACAATCTTTCATACTGCACCCCACTTTCTCTTGAAAGACTTAACCACATTCAAGATAAAGCGCACCATTGCAATATTGCGTATACCGCCTATTTCCTTGTTAAGTTCAGCAATAACCTCTTTTCTTTCATCAGACATTTGCATACCGCTTCCCGGCTCTTTGGAAATATCTGAAACAATTATGTGTATGTAATTCAAAATTGCCACATTGTTAATACCGTACAACATTCTTGTGATGTTGCAACGGTATTCCCCGGCTTGCTGTTCTTCTGTGTCCTGTTCCGGCTCCAGCCGTTCCTCGTCCTCATGCGGTAAATTGAAGTGTTCTTCCCACATCTGCCGCAATTCCGCTGTTATGCTCTCTGGAAGTTTCGCCTGTCCGTAGACTTTCAAGCCGATAAAGGTATAGCAGTAGTCAACAATGTTTTCTTCTTCCAGCGCCGACACAAGGGCAATGAGTTTCTGTTTATTCTCCGTCACTGTGCCGCCCTGCCTTTCCTACTTCATATCCCATGCAAAAGGCGGCTTGTATCGCTGTAGATACCCCAAAATCTGCATATTTCGCTACATCAACAAGACTGGAAAAGTTCTCACTTCCCAAAAATTTCAAAATATCTTCCTTTTTGAGAAAATCATCACGGAGATTGCCAGCCAGTGCTTGAACCTCTGCAACGTCTACATGACTTCTCTTTGCTTTCAGCTTTTTCATTATTCTTTTGACAATGTGCATAAATTACCATTCCTTTCTTGCGCCGGATATGGTATGCTTCTCTATATCCGGCTTTTCTATGTGTCCGGGTTGCTTGCCCTTGTCAGAGTTGCCGCTCTGTGAGGGCATTTTTATTTTTTCTTCATACACTTCCTTTCTATGGCTCGCCTTATATGGCGAATGGCATTGTTTACAGTTTGTGCGGCTGTCAGATAGCCAGATAAGAGAATAGATGCTATCCCATAAGAAAATAGGATGAAAAGCAATTTTTAAATTTCTAATCTTCAATAATTACAATGTCCTTTGCTGATAAGTCCAATGCTTTACAGATAGCAGGAACAACTTTTACTTTCCCCATCCTGTTACCATTCAGCGCATTAGATACCGCCTGTTGGCCCACATCGCCTTGTTTGGCTATTTCTGTAGCTGTCATGCCCTTTTCAGCCATTGCAAGGTAGATTTTCCTTGTGTCTAACCTCATTTTCATAGCATTACCTCCATTCCTTTACAACATTTGTGTTGTGTCTATATGGATTTTATCACAACTTTTATGATGTGTCAACATAAAACAAATCATTTTTGTTGTGTTTTTTTGTTTTATATGTTAAACTCACAACTAGGAGGTGATTAAAAACGGATATTGGAGAAAAAATAAGATATTTACGTATTCAGAAAAATATGACGCAAAAGGAATTAGGAGAGAAACTTGGCGGCATACCCCAGCAACAAATTGGACGTTGGGAAAATGGAAAATCCAATCCAAAACTAAACACCATCCAAAAAATAGCCGCTGCATTAAGTGTAAATGTAAATGATTTGCTGGGAAGTCCTCTTGATGATTCTCCGCTTTATCAAGTGTTAAAAAATGTTGATTACTCTGATTCCCCTGTATCCAGAAACTTTATAAATGCACAATTAACAATACAGGTTCATGATTGGGAACAAATAGATATTGAATTAGTAAAAAAATTTAAACAATTAAATGAAATAGGGAAAGCGATAGCCATTGAACGAATAGAGGAACTCTCTGAAATCCCACGCTACACCCAAAAAGAAAGCAATGTGCCAGATAAAGAAGAATGAGGAAACAAAAAACTTCTTGCTTCCTGCCCCCGGATATGCTATATTAGACATAGAAAAGGGAAAGCCATAGAAGCGGCTCTACCCACATTCTGTGATTATTTACCTCTACACTTTGCGTTGTAGAAGCAAGCCGTCACTATTTGCGGTAGTGGCGGCTATTTCTTTTTTCCCTTGTAAATCTGATAAATCAAATTAGCAAGGGCAACAATGAGTATACCTATCTGAATCAAATCCTGATATGTAACATACATTGAATCGCCCTCCTTTCTTTCGTCTGGAGGGCTACTTGAACCCTCCGAAAAATAAGAGGGGTAAAGCCGCCTTTGGCTCTATGGTTTTCCCATATCGACAATATAACACAAATCCCCTTACCGGGCAACTGTTTTATTTTCTCCACTTCCTTAAAAGGCGCATAGGAAATTTGCTGTTTTGGCGTTCCTGTTCCGCTTCCCATTCCTTGATTTTTTTGCAACTTTTCTTCTATTTGTTTTTCTTGTGCTGTCTTTTGTGCTTCAATTCTTACTTTGCCCTGTGCCTTTTTCCTGCTAAAAAGAAATATTAAATCCTCTTGTGTCAACTTAAATCCCAAATATCCATTATAATCATTATCTGAAATATAAATTGCGTCATTCCCTTTTAAATCCAGTGTTTCTTGCGTTGTTTTGTTACCCTCTTTCTTAACTATCTTTACAAATACCATATCTCTACCTTTCCGGCTTTTCCGAATTTCGTACAAGCCTATTCCTGTGCATTTCCTCAATTTCCCTTAAATGCCTTTTATATCGTTCCTCCGCTTCCAGTCGCTTTTCTGCTAAATGCTCCACAATAGAAGTGAAATTATGCTCTTTGTAGTTATTCAAGCCGCCCTGGAATAGCCCAGCTTCAGCAATATCAAACTTTTCCAATAGTTCACGCTTTGCCTTGCCCATCCGCAACCGCCGCAGTCCTTTTTCCTTTATCTGGCGTATTCTGTCTATGGTTACGCCTTGTTCTCTGGCTACTGCTGCCATTGTCCGATTATTTATGAATATCTCTTTTATTATGCTGTTCTCTCTGTCGGTTGTGTAACGCTCCACGATGCCCCATAATTGGCTTCTAGCGTGTTCAGAGTATATTTATCAACTGTATCATTTTCAACGCTTAAATCGGCTTGTAGCGTGTCCGTAAGTGTCAAGCTGTTATCCTCTGCTATCGGTGTATCTAAACTTATTACCGATTGCATATAGCCTTGTATCTCCTGCACTTCTTCAACTGATACGCCCAATAAAGCCGCTATGTCTGCCGCTGTCGGCTCTCCGTCCTGCTCTTGCCTTAACTGGCTTGTGGCTCTCCGTATACGTGACATTTTCGCCCTTGTGTGGCTCGGTATTCGCACCATAGAGCCGCATTTTTCAAGATACCGCTGTACTGACTGCCTTATCCAGTATTCCGCATAAGCCATAAACCGCACATTTGCAGACGTTTCATAATGCTGTACCGCTTCCCACAATCCAAAATAGGATTCCTGCACTAAGTCCTCCATAGGCTCATATGCGGCATATGGTTTTATGAATTTCTTAATCAATGGCAGATTGCTTTCATACAGTAATTGCATATTTTCAGATACGGAAAAGCCGCCCCGGATTCTCTCTACAAGCGTTTCATTGTCATGCGCCATATTGCAATACACCTACTTTCTGATATAATTTTGAGTAGGTACAATAAGTAAAGGGAAGCAACGCCGCCTAAAAGTGCGCTTCCCTTTTTCTTTTTTTATTTATTTTTGCCAGATAAAGAGTTAATCCGCTGTGCCGCCCTCCTGCTCTCCATGCAATGTTTCAAATAAAGTAAGGTTTGTTTTTTGTTCTTTTTCAAACATATCATTGAAGAATGTATTTTCCTCCATTCCTGCCGCTGCCTGCTCTATTACCGTCTTATCCTTTAATCTACGAATGTTCTCCATTACTTTTTCAGCGTCCCGGTACTCTCTCGCCAGTCCGTTCTTGAAACTTGCTATTTCCTCCAAATGCCCAGAAAATTCAGCCGCCATACTGGAAATGCTGTTATCCTCTGCCAGTCTGCAAAGCAATAAATTTCTCATTTCGCCTTTTGCGTTCCGAAGTACATTAGAAATAGCAATGCCCTTTTGAATGTCCGTATGCTGTGTACGCACTGTAAAATACGCCTTGTCTGCTCTCTGGCTGTCGCTCAACTTTCCAACCTTGCCGCCGTACATCTGTTTTGCACGTTCAATAATAGTGTCATTCAGATACAAAAATTGTGTATGCGCTCTTTCTTTTGGGTCTTTCGTTCCGTAGTATTTGAAAACCTTATTTAACTGGTCTGTCAACTGGTCTAAAATATTCATTTTTGTATCGTATGTGGATTCTAAGCCGATTTCAGCAGAGTCAATCCCGTTTTGCTCCGCAATGTCGGACAATGCCCGATTCGCCCAATAATCGCCCTTTGCTCCGATTTTAGCCGCAAACGCCTTTAATTCAAGGGCAGTCATAGGAATGTTAGCGATTGCCCGGATTTTGGCAAGTAAAGGCTCGTTGACAGTCTGCACCCTCATAAGTTCCTGCTCTCGCAATGTTTCAATGTCCTGCAATGCTCTGTCGGCGGCTTCAACCTTTGATTTAGTAAGGGCAGAATCACAAGCATTGTTAATCTGTTCTATTCTGTCTAAAAGTGCCTTGCAACCCGGTCTGTATGTGTCATTCGCTTCTTTCAGTTCTCTTTCCTTTGTCCTCTGGATTTCGTCATATCTCTTTTTGTACTCGTCTGCCTCATACTTCAAACACTCCGCTACAACTGCGATATTTGTTGTCATAATCTTTTTACCTCTCTTTCTTATTTGTGAACAAATTCATATTACGGGCAATGGATTCATGCCGCTTTTTTCTGTCCTGAATGTTCATTATCTCTTGCCGCCTTTTTTCTTTTTCTCTTTCTGTCAATACTGTATTTTGCCTTTGCTCCATAGCTTTTGCCTCGTCTTTCTGCCAAAAGGCTTTTTTATTTAAGGGAAAATTTTTTATTCCCCTTTATTCGCTCTGCTTTCCTGCTCCTGTTCTTTTTTAATTTGCTTCATGTTCTCATAGCTGTCTTTCAATTCTTCATCCTTTGTGGCGGCAATCCTTTCTTCTATCTTTTTTCTAAGATGTCGGTTGTCAAAATTATCCCATAAAATACCAATGCGCTCTTGATGGGATTTTGCATTGTCAGCTTTCTCCATTGCCACGCTTGCCGCCTTTACAAGTTCGCCATCCGTTTTGATGAACCTGTCAACAACATTCTTAACGCCTGTAAATTGCATTGTCGGGTCATGCAGTGCCGCCGGGTCTTTTTCTGCCAGTATGGAAAGCATTTCATCCTGTATATCCGGCGTTGATGTACGCAACATATTAGCAAGCACAAAACTACGGTCTAAAGAACTTCCTTCATTCAGTGCTTTTGAAATCATCCGCTTTGCCTGTTCCCGGCTGTCCAGACGTACATTAGAATAGGAATTTGTATATGATTCTTCCATTTTGTAAATATATTTGTCCGAAGATGTAACAGGGAAGCATTTATTTTCACCGTCATATCCGTCAATATATTCTCTTACATTCTGTTCCAATGTTTTTAAAATTTCCAACTTCGTACCCAGCCCCGGCTGTACCATGCTGTCCATTATCCCGCACTTATCAGCAAGCGTTTCAAGAAATCTGTCAACCCAATACGTTTTACCGCCATAATGCTGTGTCAAAACTGTATACTCATCCAAAGACACTGTTCTATCTTTCAGACAATCTAAAACGCTCATCATGGTTTTTGTTTCGTTGGAAATGACCGCTACTTTTGCTGTTTCAATGGCTCTTAGCTTCATCAAGGAATCCTCAAATTCCATCATTAAGTCATTTCTTGCCTTTGCAATTTCCGCTTCAAAATCCGGCACAATTTTATTTCGCTCTTCCAGAAACAACGGACTTCCCGGCTTATAATTGGCATTTAGGTTTCTGAAACGTTCTTCCCGTTTCTTTTTCGCTTTTTCATATCTCCCTTTGTACGTATCCATGACAACCCTCGCCATATTAAAAATGTCCAATTCAGTTTTAATCATTTTTGCAACCTCATACTTTCCGGCTTTTGCCTTTTTTATTTTTTTTAATTTTGAAAAACCGTTTTTTTCTTAAAAAATTTGTTCTGGCAGCTTAATGAAGAACATATGTTCTCTACATAAACCCCGCCCCGTTCTTTCTGCGGCGCATAATATGCCCGTCATGCCCTCTAATCGCCACACATATCGTTTATGGAAAATTTCAAACGCACACATTATTCAGTTTTCAAGGTACAATTTATCAAGACCTTACATTCCCCTGAATAGGTTTTCATGTCCAACCCATAAATTACAGAAGAAATTTTCCACAACCTTATCTATATTTTACGCTTAAAATGATAAGTACTTAGCATAAGTTAGTGCTAATAACAATCATATTTTCTTGATTTCAAAGCATCTAAAACATCCTAATATATACTTTGACATATTCTTTGACATAAAATCATCACTCATTGCAGCCTTAGATAACAGTTCATTGCTACCGCAAACCGTTAGGGAAGTAATAGACTGCTGCCCTCTGTGGCTCTACAGGCTTGAAATAATCATCCGGGTTTTCTCCGGCTTCTATCAATTCCTGTCTGCATTGCTCCATACGCTGTAAAAGTTCTTCCCGGCTCTCCCCGGTTATCGCCATTACATCATCTAAAGAGAAATACTCATGCTCATTAAATGCAAACGCAAGGCTCATCCTCAAACCGCTGTAGATAGCTTCTAATGACAAATCATAGTTCTGTATGCCATCATCTATAATCGGTTCTAATTCGGCTCTGGTAACGCCATATTTGCCATAATCCGCAAGCAGATTGTTTATAATCATTTCTCTATCCATACATTTTCTACCTCATTCTTTCCTTACTTTAATCCACCCTTCACCTCAAATTATCATGATCTAATGGCCATATTTACTCTACTATTGTGTTTAGCTTTGTATCTGCCAGATAAGGAAGAGTTGCATTATTACCGTTATCCTCTGCCATATTCCCCAACTTTGGAAGCTGTGCGGCTGTCAAAACGTGCGTTGTTTTCGTATTTGGTATATTTTCCTCAATGGAAACCGTATCTTTATATGAACACCAATTTTTTAGTAAAAATATACCTACTGGCGGCGATACCTGCCCGGATAGCGTCACTTGCTCTAAAAAACTCTCAATGAAACTTTTCGCCATTCCTATAATCTCCTGCCGTTCCTTGTCGCAATCCTCCCCATTTGACCAACGATATAAAGTAGTTCAGCTGATATGTAGTGCTGTACATAACGCTTGAACGCCCGGACGGATATTAGAATCCTCACAAAACTGGAAAAACATATCAATCCTTTCTTTCAATTCGCTGTTTGTTTCTGGCTTTCCCATATCGTAAAGCTCCCTCAAACTGTGAATAATTGCTTTTACCTTGACCGGGTTCATCTCTGTTAGCTGCCCCTGTGGTGATTTTCCTGCCATAATTTATTACCTCTCATTCTGAAAAAAATTATAAAATTCAATCTTTTTTAATTGACGTTACCTTTGTGTGTGACTTAGCCTATTCCTTACTCTTTCATTACTCTTTATTGCTTCCACAGAAAGAGAGTCAGCCATCACACTCACTGTGGAAGCCTTATCCTGACTGCATTTGTGCAAATATGTATTTTCCATGTAAAACCCTTAAAGAAATTATTTTTTCATACAACCCATAGGAAATGCACACCACGCACAAACTATGTTTTTTCTTCCTTGCTAATCCGCTCAAACTCCGTCAATTCTGCCAGTATCAAATCCTTTGCAAATCGTGAATTATCATACTTTTTGTATAGCTTGTCCGCATCAGCAATCACCGCTTCCCAAAATTCATCCTCATTGCAAATTCTATCAATATACTGCTTATGAAACTGCCAAATTTCACGATATACCTCGAAATAGTCCATATACTGTACCTCTCACTAATCAAATGGCAATGGCTCTGATTCATCAATTTCAATAAAATCTTCACTTGCAAAATCATACCCCCGGATAATGTTGCGAACCGTTTTGCCGTTCACTGTTCCGGATGCCTTGTAAATGTTCTTTGACTTCACATCATCAATAAAATTCCGCTTATTTTCTGTATGAAAACCGTTATCGTTGCACCATTCCTCATATTTTTCATATAAATCCTTAATAGCAATATTGCACCCTTTTTTCTCCACAAGGCAGTCATTGATAAAGTTTTGCATTTTATCAGAGGAATTAGCGTATTCCACTGTAGCCGCCCGGATATTCTCCGGCTCGCCCAACCCCTCTTTACAAAAAAGTAACCATCCAGAAATACACCAGTTTAAGATTCCGCTTAATGCATTGCCTGTAGATAATTTATTCTTTAGCGTTTTATCCTGTTCACTCTCCGCAAAATGT
Source organism: Lachnospiraceae bacterium (assembly GCA_009911195.1). Taxonomy (GTDB): domain Bacteria; phylum Bacillota; class Clostridia; order Lachnospirales; family Lachnospiraceae; genus Kineothrix. Next base: position 13,542 of record QXWV01000021.1, read on the forward strand.
CGGTCAAATGAAATAACCTGTACCCGGTCTGACTTAAAAATAGTGGTATCACTGACAATAGGAAGATAATTTGTGTTACAAATCAGTTTAAAGCAAGGCGTAAACTGGAACTCGGACTGATGCAAAAATCTTGCCGATATGATATCTCGTCCAGTCATACTTTTTAGCAACGCAACATCCAACGCCATTCTTTTTTGCGGTTCTGATGCAACTGCAAGCCGTTTTCCTGCCAGTTTTGCAATATCCGGGCTTGCTGTTCGGCTATCTGTATTATTTTTAATTGCCAATGTTTCCGCTCTGACTGATACGGCATAAGTTCCTAATAAATTAGAAATCGTTTCAATCATTGTGCTTTTTCCGTTTCTTGTTGTGCTACCGAATAAAAACCACATTTTTTCAAGCCTTGTGTCACCAGTAAGGCAAATGCCAAATAGCTTTTGCAGATAACGGACTTTTTCTTGATTGCCCTCCATAACTTCCTCAACAAATTTTTCCCACCGTTCACATGACCTGCCCGGCTCGTACCGCACATTCGCAATCTGCGTTAATAGCAAATCAGGGTCATGCTTGATAAACTCAACTCTGTCTTGATGCAATACCAAAACGCCATTCAGACAATTTAAAATATACAAATCAATATCACAATCTTCATTCTTAAAAAAATTCAGATCCCTTGCATCCTGGATAATTGTATTTCGTTTTCGATGCTCATTCCATGTTGCCGCATATTTCAAATATTTATTATCATCCTCTGATGCCGATACCGCATATTTGATAAGTGCTTTCGCCAGAATCTTTGTCATGTTCCGCACTTTCAAGCCGCCTAAATCAATCGCCCAATACTTCCCGTTAAATTCATACCATTCACTGGCCGTAGCATTGTATCTACACATTTTATTGAATATATCAGACAATAACCTTGCTGAGCCTATATCATCATGCGAATAAGTTCTGATTGCGTTTTTCATTTTCAGCCACTCAACAATACTTTCCTCTGTCACATTCCACCACCTCCCCGATATACGGTATGGCAATCCGCAATGGCTTTTTTAATCGCCAGATTCATCTTTCTTTCATTCCTGTACATTCCCGAACTTCTGAAAATATTACGCATAATGCCCTCACTGCATCCGCACCAAAAAGCCAGCATATTTGCAAACTTTAAATCTGCGCTGGATTGTGTACCGTCACCAATTCCAAGGCATTCCCAATTACCATTTAATAAGTCCGAAAAAACTCGTCCATTCCTGCCATTTTCGGCTTTCTCTATAATTTCACGCTCCGACAGTAACAATTCACACTGTGGAAGCCTTCTTGTATTCTCTGTTTCCTTTTTTCCTCTGTTACAATAATTGTAAAGTATATCTATTCTCTGTTGTGCTTCCGATAAATCTACAGGATTGATACCAATGCCCGTTAAAGCCGCATACCGTCCTGTGGAATATAATTCAATCTCTTTTGTCTTTACTGCTTTTTTCACTGTTCCCAAAGCAAAAATATGTAACCCGTTTCCGCTTTGTGATATTTCAATAAACGTATCTTTGAAATTATCAATTATGTTCTCTGCTAATGGTGTTAAAGTTCCATTAGCGCCCCTACAATGGTCTAAATCAATAAATGTAATATCTTTATCAAGTACAAACCCTAAACCGCCGTATTTGCCCGATTTAAGGCATTGCAAAGCATTCTCATATGTTGTCCATGCCCTGCTGTTGGTTGTGCTTGCCTTGCCATTGTATAATGCTGAATATGGAATTTTACGCTGTTTTCCTTTATCATCTGTTTCTAACTTCCACAGTATAAAGTTGCTACGTTTCTTCATTTGTGGGGGAATATAGAAATCTTTCATTTAATCACCTTCAATACAAATCAACAGCCTTATCCATAACCGAAACATCAATGCGAACTGCTCTGCCAAATCTACGAATTGCTTTATTATCTTCTGCAATTTTAATCAACAGATTTCTCGACAACTTATAACGCTCTTTTGCCTGCTCAACAGTTGCTAGTTTACTAACATTGTCCGAATAACTTGCTTTTTTCATAGTTTTACCTCGCTTTCTTATAGGAAACATTTGTGTACTCGTTTTTCCCTTTGTTTTCTTCACATTATTATTGTATTATCCTTTTTTGTGTAGTACAATTACACTATACTACATGAAAGGATGTGTTATTTATAAATAAGAGCATTTTTACTACACGTTTTAAGGAATGTTGTAAAGAAAAAGGATATACGCAACAAGATATTGCCGATAAATTAAATATTTCTATAAACGGACTTAAGCACCATTTAAGGAATAAAAATCCAAATTTTCCACCATTGGATTTATTGGGAGAGATTGCCAATATACTTGATGTGGATATTGGCTACTTGATAGGAGAAATAGACTGCAAACGATATTCAATGCAGAAAATATCAGATATAACAGGGTTATATAAAACGGTATTGCCATATATCGTAAAAAAATCAGGAGATTATTCTTGGGAATTTTGTAGACTTTTTGATATTCTATCTGAGACGCCATATATTGACGATTTACTAAAAGCAATAGATGATTACTTGAATTTATCAACAACGGAAGTAATATCTGTTAATTTTGAACACAAAAAAAGTTATGCAAGTACCCTAGATGCAAGCGAACTGTTAAGAGCAAAAGCAATTACTATTTTCGATAAAATCCTTTCAGATACCCAACAATACAGTTTTCCTTTTTTTAATGGAAAAATATCCGATGAACTTGCAAGAAACCTATTGTTAATGATAGATGAAAACAAGGAAAAATACAAAAATGATTATGAACCACTATACAAAAAAGTAGAATATTATCTTAGTGAAATTAACAAAATAGATGCAAGTGGTTACATCTCTATGTACAGTGCGAAGCAAATTGTTCATGACAAAAACCAAAGATTAAAAGAAATTTATTTGAAATAATGTGCCAATATCAAAAGACTACCGGCAACTGCTGATAGTCTTTTTTACTGACATACAATCTGACATATTTTTATTCATACAAGACAAACAAAGACGATAAATCAACTACTGGCTAGCACGCTAAAATCCTCAAAATTCCTTGATTTTAAGCCACTTTTACACAAAGACAAAACAACACGAATTTCACCTTGTACTTACAATAGGTGAGTGCTAAAATTGTATGAAAACTTTACAGCAGGCCAGTATCATTTACCCAATCTTCATATTTTCTTGCACTGGCCGTCAGAGGAATATCACGCCGCCCTGCATCTGTCTTTAAGTCCTGAATGTGAAATTTGCATCCATCACCCAAATTCTTATAGATAAGCTGCTGCCGGATATGCACAACATTTTCTTTCACATCCACATCAGCCCACCGGAGCCCTGTTAATTCCCCAACACGAAGCCCCGTGGACAGTGCAAAAATAATCATTGGATAATATACCGAATACTTGCTGCTGCTTTTTATGAAATCCAACATCCTTTCCTGCTCTGATATTGTCATGGACTCCCTTTCTTTTTTCGTACCACCAATACCTTTTTTACAGTCCTTTGCTGGATTCTTGCGTATAATGTCTGAATCTACCGCCAGTTCCAAAGCCGGGTTTATCAGATTATGATACAGCTTTATTGTGTTTGCTGCCAGCCCTCTCTCTACCAACTCTGAATAGAATTTGCGGATATGAAGTTGCTTTATCTGGGTGATTTTCATATTACCCAGGATAGTATCTTCTATTGCATTTTTCCATACTGCAAGATAATTATACCTTGTGCTTTCCCGTAAATCTGACTTTGTTTCCATGTATATCTGAAATAACTGGTTTAAAGTCATATCGCCTTTACTGCTGTCTATGCCATCCTGCAAATCGCGTTCAATCTGCTTTTCCTTTTCACGAAGTTCTACCAATGTAACGGCATATACTGTCCTTTTTTTACCCGACAAATCGGTATAGCGGTACAAATATCTGTTATCCTCTGTTCTCTGCATTTCCCCGTTCCTTAAAATCCTTCCTTTGTTGTCCGTTCGCCTTTTTCCTGCCATCACATACACCGCCCTTCCATAATGTGCGATAGGGCAGCAGGCATATAAGCCGCCGCCCATGCCCTTAAATAGTGAATCAGACTATATTGTTCCGATAAAAAACAAAATCATGCCAAGCCATACAGTAATGAAGAACAGAACCATAAGCAAATCTTCAAATTCCATAGGCTTGCGCTCTCTGCGCTCCAGGCGTGACGCTTTCAGAAACTTGTCTTTGTCCTTTTCTGCTCCCTTTATGGTATGGATTACCTCTTTGAATTTGCGTTCGTCTTTCATTTTTCACCCTCCTTATCGTCTGCAAATACCTTTATGAATGTGTAAATTTTTAAAAGCCAATTCACATTATGTATTGTGGATAACATTTTAGAAATTCCGTCCTTATAGAATTGTTCTTCACTCATGCTTCCACCCCTCCTTCTTTTTCTTCAAGATAATCCCGGAGCGAAATATAAAGCCGTTAAAAAAACCATTCATCATCAGAGCCGCACTTCCGCAGAATCCTAAAAAGCGTTTTCCTCCAAGTCATGCTGCACCGCCTTTCTCTTTCAGAAATCCCAAAAGTGTCTTCGCTACGGTATAAACCTTTTTCAGCCGTTCGTTGTCAAGCTGATTTATTATCTCAATGGTTCTTTCTATGTATACCTCTCTCATACCGCATCACCCCATTTCTCCAAAAACAATTCTAAAAATCTATGTAAATATTCCAAAGTTCCGCGGTTTTGAATGCCATTTATCATGCGGATAATATTTTCTCTGCAATCCATATTCATACCCCCGTCATATTGACTGCAAATCTATGTACTTGCCAGAGAATCCATGAATCGTTAATGTTGCTGATTATTTTCCATATTGCTTTTAAGCGTTTTTTCCTGCTCATGTGCCGTTCTACCATAAAAAATCTCCTTTCAATTCTTTACTCCGGGCAGTGGGAATGTTATAATTCCCTCATACCCATAATTTGACGTGTTATCGGGTTACTGCCCCTATCAGGGTTACCGGCTTTGATAAGGGCTTTTCATTTATGCTACCGTGAACCTCCGGCTACTGGTGGGCTTGCAATACTGGTTATAAATCTCCGGCAGTGCAGCTTTTAATGCCTTACCGTCAAGGCGGTTATTGATAATCTCTTTCCACCTGATAAGGAAATTCTTTGTTTTCAGTTCGTCAAGCCCCTTTTCTTCAAGGTCTGCCTTCAGTTCTCCTTTAATTGTGTCTGCCTGCCCTTGAAGCTGTGCAATCTGTTCTTCCAGTGCGGAATAGCCGTCACAGTTCCGTCTTATCCGGTAACGGAAATGTCCGTCCGTGTAGTTATTACGAAACTATCGGCCGTAACCACACAAAGGATATGCCACTCAACGTAATCTTGCGTCCGGCTCGTACTGAAATATAAATCATGCCAACAAACTGGCCTAAGTTGGGGTGTAAGGAATTTCCCGTTCCATTCTTCATCCAGGATGAATGAAACACACTGCCCACCAAAGTTGTGACCGCCACAAAATGGCTGTTGTTAGCAGTATTCGCCACAATGGCGAAAACCAATACAGAAGAATTTTCCGCCCTATTTGCCCCGTATCGGGCTTGTACTGTATTGCATGATAGAAAATTATCGTCCATGCCTTTAAAATGCGAAATATGGGCTTGTGGCGTGTTTCTATGAGTATTCTGAAAAGTGGAATCACCTGATAAGAGAATGGGAGGGCAGCAGGCGGCTTTTGCAATCACATTGCTATAAACGTGCGTTTGGCTCTTGAATCCTGCTGCCAAATGTGCTATATTATAGACAGAAAACGGGAAAGCCATAGAAGCGGCTACCCTCCAAACAATAACTAACTCAATGCTTTACAGCATCGGCCGTCACTATTGGTAGTAGTGGCGGCTATTTCCGTTTTCCCTTGAAAATTGTGTAACACAATCCAATAAGGGCAACAATGAATATTCCAGTCTGAACTAAGTCAGAATATGTAATCATCATTGGCAACGCCCTCCTTTCTTTCGTCTGGAGGGTAGCCGCCCGGCTCTATGGTTTCCCATGAATGGAGTATAGCACGTATTTCCTTTTCAGGCAATGCCTATATATTCAGTTTTAACGCCCGTTTTCGCCTTTACCCCCTTACCCTTATATTTTTACCTTCACACCATTTCAAGCCCGATTTGCCCCCCTGCAAGCCCTACTATAGGGCATTTCAAAGCTTCGCACTATTCGTAATCTTCAATATTTCTATTTGGTAATGGATTGTTTACAATCTCATCAAGTATTTTCATATTTGTGTCTATGTACTCTTCCAGTTCTTTCGGATTATCTCCTGATACAATACGGACAGAATCAAGGTCAAACCATTGGTCTTTCGCCAATTCTTTTAATTCCGCAACACACATTTCCTTTGCGCCCTCATCCTTAAATGCCACAAGCAGGACAATGCTTTGCTGACTCCGGGCTTCCAATTCTTCCAGCCGTGCTATAATTGATTTCATCCGCTTTGTTCCCCTTTCAATCTTGTATCATCATTGATAATCGTTACCGTTCCATGCGCATCTGCAAATTGCTGTAATTTGGCTTCGTTATTGAAAACTGCGCCATTATGTTCCGTATATATTCCCTCTGGGTATTCCGCAACAAATAAAACTGGAATAAATGATTTTTTGCGCAGCAAGTCTTTTACATCCGCTTCAAGGTCTGACAGCCTTTTTATAATTGCTGACATACTATTCCCCCTTTTCCTTAGTCATTACTTCTTCGAGTGCCGCAATACGGCCTATAACATCCATTTCGTCTGTCCACGTCTTGCACTGCCCCATGACAACCTGGCAGGCGTTTACTTTTGTTTGTGGGCTTGTATCGTTGTCCTTAATAATCTGCATCAAAGTATTAACGCACTCTGCAAGGCTTCCCTGCAAAAAAGAGACGGCATTTTGTAGCGCTTCCTGCTTTGCCTTCATCTGCTTTTCTTTAAAACTACCCTTTTCCATTATTTTATATATTGCCGCTCTTGATATGCCAGTTTGCTTTGATACCTCTGTAATGTTAGGACATACCAGAAAAGACTTCACAAGAATATCCTCCCTGTTTTCTTTTGGTGCTTTCGACATCTGCACACCCCCTTAAATGTCTTTTTTTGTTTGTTTCTGCTTTCACCTAATAAGTCTAAGAGTAACCGTTACAAAAAACTATAATCCCCAATCACTTTTCAGGCGGTTCAGCATCTTCATTTCCTCGCTTGTATCCTTGTCCGGGTGGAATGACTTTGATAATGCGCGGTAAAACTTTTTTAGCATGGCTCTGTCAATTTCATTGTAGTTACTAGCAGCAGTACCGCAATAACTACCGCTGTTATATCCCCCATAGTTACTACGGAAATTCTCATAATAACTACGGCTCTGCTCCCGGCTTCTGCGCTCATATTCCTTTCTTGCCTTAAAATCTGCCTTAATCTTTTTCAGGTATTCAGGATTGCGCAATTTGCCGAACACATCATAGCAGCGGTTGTATTCGCTCCGGGTAACACCGTATTTCTCCATGAACTCATTTGCTCTATCGTTATGCTCCTTGATTATGCGGCGGTTCTCCTGCCTTGCTGCGTATTCCTCCGTCTGTTTGTACCCCTCCCAAATACGGTCAACAACAGCCTGCCACTTTGTATAAATCAAGTCTGCCAGTTCGCTTTCTTCCAGTCCAAGCGCATCCGCTTTTGATGAAAGACCGCCTATAATATATTCACCCGGCCAGTCGCCCCAGTCCACAACCTCATAATATCCAATCGTACAGATTACGGTCTGTTTCTTCTTGACTTTCCCATTCTCCCGGTAACTCTCATGTATGCTTATGCGGTATGATTTCCTGATAAGGCGTTCAAACCGCTCTGCGCTGTTACGGTACTCATAGCTGCAGAACTCTTTACCGTCAGCCGTACACCGTGATTCATATACCTCTATCCCCTTTGGCTCTCCTGCCGGAACCGTCTTTGTTGCTACTTCCTGAATGACACAAAACATAATATTTCCTTTCCGTAGTTACTGCACCACGTTACACAATAACCACATATCCCCTGCCGATAATTTCGCCGCACCCCTGCCGCTGAATAGATGCACCCTCTTTTCAAATGCGGCCTGCTTCCACTGGCTATTTTAAAATCTCCCTTGCGTAATACTGGAAAGTGGAAACTATGTAATATCCGGCATATTCCGGGGAAATGAATTGTATGTTTGCGCCAAATCTGTGTTCAAACGTCTTTAAAGATGCCATATAGGCAGCAGGCGTGAACTCCGTGCGGTATTTATGCCCGATAATATCAGAGTAGCCGCCGGGGGCTTCAACCATCAGATAAACCTTGCATCCGTCATTCCCGGCTTTCAGGAACTCTTTTTCAAACCGTTCTCGCTCCCCGGTCAGATTCCCCGACAATTCCTCCAGGGATGCCTTGCGCTCCACCACGCAATCCCGGTGAAAAAATATGTTCCCGCCTGCTGCCGCTGACGGAATCATAAACGAATAATCGCCGTATTCCAGTTTTTCAGTTTGGAAAGAAATTTTCTGTTTCCTGAAATAGTCCAGTATGTGAGAGTTTTTCTTTTCCCTCGAATCAACCAACACAACTATGCTCTTTGTCAGCCGCTTTATTTCCTCAATGCTGTATTTATATGACTTCATGCTATGCGCCCCTTTCTTTCAGTTCCTTATCCAAATTGGCGAAAAACCGCCGCCTGCATGAATAAAAATCAGTCCTGCAAAATGGCGGCTTTTCTATCTCCCCCAGTTCCCACCGCACCGCCAGAGTGTCAAATGACTTGCCTTGTCTGACAGATAGCAGAATCCACGGCGAAATAACTTCAAGTCCTTTGCAGGCCGCTTTCAGGATTTCAGGGGGATATATCCCGGTTCTGCATCCGCTTTGTAATTCTTCAAGCCGCTGCCGCTCAATGCCGTACTCCGCATAACTGCGGCGTTGCATTGTGTTTGTACCATTCTTGCGTTTACCCTTTGACATAGCAAGCCACTCCTTTTATAATTTAATCAGGTTCGGGGGCTTGCTTAGGCAGGCTCTTTTATTTTCCCAGCGGGGTATGTAATATATCTCTCAAAAAACTGTCCTGTTCTTCTTTTGCTTCACGGCCGCGGATAGATTCTTCCGGCATCTGCAATATAACAGATTTTTCATGATTCTGTCGATTGTCCTATCATCCAAGTTCAAATCTTCCGGGCACATATTGGATGTGAATATAATAATTTTCCCTGCGTTAAGCCTTTCGTTTATAATCCTGAAAGTTTCCTGCGCTTGCCATTCCCCGGTTTTCTGCGCCCCTATATCATCAAAAATTAACAAGTCGCATTCCCGGTATACTGCGCTTTCGTCACATTCTCCCTGTTGCCGTTTGTAACTTTCCCCTACCTTTGCCAGATAATCCGGCACTGTTATGAAACGCATCCGCAAATCATACTTAATCATGACAGACTTCCCAAGGCAGCAGGCTAAGAACGTCTTGCCGCTTCCCGGCGTTTTGCTCCACAAATAAAGCCCTTTCCCTGGCTTTTCCCACCGCTCCCGGTAGTTTCTCAAAAAATCCTCTGTTATCTTCCGTAAATTCCCCATATCATGAGAATAAGAATCAAAACCAAATTTACTCAAATCAGCATCCCTAAATTGTGGCGGCGCACCCGTCATGTCCTGCAGCCGTCTTTGTGCCCGGCATCCCGTACACAACCTTGCAAATTCAAGCGGTACTTCGTAACCGTCAACCCTCTGCCTATATAATTCATATCCAGTACCGCCGCATACCGGGCATATATCAGAGTTTGAAACTGCTTCCTGATTGTGTTCCATCTGCCACACCGCCTTTCTCTTTCTGCCTGTCAGAATAATTTCCGTCAAGCGTTTTTGTCATATTTGCATCTGCTATCAGCCAGTCAAAACTTGCCGACCAACTCCGTCCATTGCCGCCCTTTAGAAAGCTGCTACCCTCTGCCAGTTCAAACAGCCGCTTGAAATCCTCCACCGTATACCCCTGATTAAACCTTGCCCTAATTGTCTTTTTTCGCTTATCAGACAGCTTTGTGAGTTTGGGAAACGATATGCAAATGGCATTATACATATCAGCTATAAGCTGATAATGTATGTTATTTTTTATATTGTTAATTGTTGTATTGTTATTTTTAGTTTCCTTATTCTCCGTAGTCGATAAAACCGTATCCTCATTTTGGGTAAACGGATAATCCGATATTACAACCTCATGTGTAAGACGGTAAACAGTGCGCCCGAACTTACCGCCGTCATTTACCGACTGCCGTTTTTCAACAACCCCCGCCGACACAAGGGAATTGATATGACGGTAAAATGTATCTCTGCCCATGCCCATTTCTTTGATAATCGTTTCCACACTCGGATAACATTCATCAGAAGCCCCACAAAAAGCTGATAAATATGCATATAGCCCTTTAGCGGCAGCACAGGATTATCTGACGATGCTATAAATGCACTTGCGTTTCATTGTACTATAGGACTAAATCGTATTATTGAGAGCGTTAATATCCTTATATCTGATACGAGATATAGAGCACCACAAAATCATCATCGATCATTTATTGAATTATTTTCTAATTACATTCGTTTTTCGAAAAACTCAAAAAAGAAATATGCTCTAAATGGAAATGGAAGATATTATAAAAAATTTAAAATCAGAAGTACAGAAAGCACCCGATACCGATTAAGGTACCGAGTGTCTCTTTCTTTAAACTCTATTGAATTGAAATAAATTTTAGTTAACAATGGCGGACGCCGTGTTTATTCTGTACCTTTTTTACAACAAAAGACAAACAATGATAAAATAAAAATCTGCTCTCATTCTAAGAAATTATTGACTTTAAGCCAATCCTAAAGTATGACAAGCCAGGATAAAATCAATCATGTAATAACAAGTGTTGAGTGCTAAAATTGTATGAAAATTTTATGAAGTGTTAATTTTGTGCAGCTTCTAATGGGTATCTATAAAACCCTCCTCTCGCTTTACATTACAGCAGGGAGAGCCAAACCCGCCCACCCCACTTTTCTGCAAAACAGAAGAGATATAAAAAACCCTTGAGCCCCTTTGCCCGATATGGAAATAGCAGTTTCATTTCCGGCAAAAACAAAAGCGCCAACATCCCAATACCAAAACGAATCTGCACCATTTTTCAACAAATAATCTTCACACAATGTTTTGATATCCCGTAGGTTCATCCCGGTCTTAATTGTACCTGCAATATATTTTATGGCTGCTCTATTCAAATTTTGCATTCTGGTTATACAAACCAAGAGTTTCCTTTGCCACACTAAATCCATTAAATAAATGCTGTTTTGTCTTCACTGTTGTACCTTGCCTTTCTATCAAAAGTTCAATGTGCTTTCTTAGGTTTAGTCTTTATCCCCCCTCTATAATTTATTGACCTAATCGGAAAAAGAAAATATAATAACAATATTACTAATAGTAATATCAAAGGCTTATATAGATAATATTATACTAGAACTCTTGCTATTGAGCAGAAAAACAAGTTATCAGTTACATAAACGAATAGATAAAGGGCTTAATATGATGTACTAAATGCTAATTTAATATTGAGTGATATCTAGAACTTCTTGATGAAATAGGGAATAAAAACAATGAAGCCAATAAAGTTAGCAAATTCACCAATTACATATTTTATAAACAGGACCAGGCAAGCCGAATGGATACTTTTTATCCATGCCGCATTCGTCAATCACAATATGTTCAAAGCACAGTTTGAGTATTTTGAGAATAAGTATAATATTCTGGCTATCGACATCATCGGTCATGGACAATCAACTGATACTCAAAAAGGGGATTCAATAGATAAGATGTCAAAATGGGTATTTGACATCTTAAAAACTGAAAATATTGATAAAGTCCATATTGTCGGCGTTTCATTGGGTGCAGTTTTAGCACAGGATTTTGCTAATCGTTATCCATATGCAGTAAGCTCACTGGCTTGCTTTGGAGGATATAACATCAATAATTTTGATGCAAAAATGAATAATGAAAATAGTACAAAGCAGAAGCTGATGATGCTGAAAGCACTCATTTCAGTTAAATGGTTTGCAAAAGCAAACAAGAAAATTTCAGCATATACTTCACAGGCTCAAAATGAATTTTTTGCTATGAATATACTCTTTCCCAAAAAGTCATTTATGTTTCTGACAACGCTCAATAGTATGGTAAACAAGTATAAAACTGGGCGAAGGAATTATCCTTTGTTGATTGGATGCGGAAAATTTGATATTCCAATGGAATTAGAGGCAATAAAGGCGTGGAAAACCAGTGAACCCGATTGCACAGTAGTTCTTTTTGATAATGCGGGACACTGTGTTAATATGGATGTGCCGCAGGAATTTAATAAAGCAATGGAAAAATTTTGGAAAGATACGGAATTAAAAATTTAGACTGTTTCAAATTTGTCAGCAAGTCCACGTGCAACAGTCCCTTAGAATATGTAAATTGCAATTTCTCAACGAAATGATTGCTATACATATTCCAATACTTTTTATATAATCAAGGCACTTATACACTTTGAGAAAGACACTATTTACATATGAAAACAAAAAAAGGGGATTCCAGGTGCAATGTCATTAAGTTAGCACCTCAGCCCAGCCGTGAGGGAAATAAAACGCTTAAGGAGCCCCTTAAAAAGCGTCGGCACTTGGTGAGGTAGTTCACCAACCTAGTGCACGCTACGCTTTTTTTGGAGCGGGAGCGTGGCGACGGAGCATTTTATTTCCCTCACGGCGTCCGCCATCGTTAACTAA
>QXWV01000022.1 GCA_009911195.1 Lachnospiraceae bacterium
ATTCCAGGCGGCCTCTTTATTTCCTTATTGCAAGCTGCATAACTAATATTATATTAAACCTTATCCTCGTCGCAGGTTTGGGGCTGGGCGTAGTGGGCGCTGCCGTGGCTACCATTTGTTCCCAGGCTTTAAGCGCCCTGCTGGTCATACTGACGCTTATCCGGGTGAAAGATATGCATCATCTGGAGCTGCGCCGCATCCAGTTCGACAACAGGATGCTGAAACGCATTATACAGATTAGCTTTCCCGCTGGCCTACAGTCTGTTATGTACAGCCTTTCAAATATTATCATCCAGGCCGCAATCAACAATCTGGGAACAGACACTATAGCGGCTTGGACTGTATATGGGAAGATGGATGTATTGTTCTGGATGACTATCAATTCCTTCGGCATTGCCATCACCACTTTTGTCGGCTGTGCCTCTAAGACCGGATATTTATACTATTATTTTCAGTTATCCCCTCACCTGGGTGGTTACAAGGCAAGCAGCTGAAAAAATGCGATTATCCAAGAAACACTTGCTAATCCGCCATGTATGTGTATAATCTAATAGTAGAATATCTATGAAAAGAAGGCGCAGAAAACGTGCAGAAATGAGGATTAAATATGACTGAATTAAAACCTATCAAAGAAGGTAAAGTACGCGAGATTTATGACAATGGCGACAGCCTCATTATGGTTGCCACAGACCGTATTAGTTGTTTTGATGTCATTCTAAAGAACCAGGTGACAAAAAAAGGCACTGTCCTGACACAAATGTCTAAATTTTGGTTTGATATGACTCAGGATATCCTGCCTAACCATATGATTTCCGTAGATGTACAGGATATGCCTGAATTTTTCCGCCAGGAAAAATTCGACGGCAACAGTATGCTGTGCCGCAAGCTGGAAATGTTGCCCGTGGAATGCATTGTACGGGGCTATATTACAGGAAGCGGCTGGGCAAGCTATGTAAAGGATGGCACTGTATGCGGCATCAGATTGCCGGAAGGACTACAGGAATCCGACAAACTTCCTGAGCCCATTTACACTCCTTCCACCAAAGCGGAGCTGGGAGACCATGATGAAAATATCTCCTACGAGCAAAGCGTAGATTACCTGGAAAAAAGATTCCCTGGCAAAGGCGAGGAATACGCTTCCAAACTGCGCGACTATACCATTGCCCTTTATAAAAAATGTGCGGAATATGCTTTAACCCGCGGTATCATCATCGCTGATACCAAATTTGAATTCGGTCTGGATGAAGAAGGAAATATTGTTCTGGGCGACGAAATGCTCACTCCCGACAGTTCCCGTTTCTGGCCCGCGGAAGGCTATAAACCCGGACATGCCCAGCCTTCCTTTGACAAACAATTTGCTAGAGACTGGCTCAAAGCCAACGAAGGCCATGACTGGACTCTGCCAGAGGAAATCGTTCGCAAAACCATTGATAAATATTTACAGGGATATGAACTTTTGACAGGAAAAAATTTATAAGCCATCTCCTATAAAATAAAAAAGAATGCTTCGCATTTTTTCTTGGCGACTTACAACGCTATGGCGTAATTTCCTATAAAAAAACCGGGTTTTTCAACCCGGTTTTTTTATATGCATTTACTTATCTATCTCTTTTGGGAAGCCGCCCAGCGGCATTCCCGCTTTTAGAAAAACTGTTATTTTCCTAACTTTTTACATCAATATTTCCCTAAATCAATTGTCAGATTTTCTACTTCCGGCTCGTTATCGAAACTTATCGGTGCACTGCTACTACTATAGCTTACTGTTGAGTTGGAAGCTGCCATTGCATATTCTGCGCGCAGTTTAAACTTGGCCACAAGCCCTTTCAGCACTTCTGCCTGGTTGGAAAGTTCGGCGCTGGCCGCTGCACTTTGTTCTGAAGTCGCTGAATTTGTCTGTACTACGCTGGAAATCTGGTCTACACCAACAGTAACCTGCTCTACCGCATCTGCCTGTTCTTCTGCTGCATCTGCAATCTTATCAACCGTACCCGCAGCTGTACGCACATCGCCTACAACCTTTACCAGGGACTCTGCTGTAGCATTTGCAATCTCTGTTCCACGGGATACTGCTTCAATAGAGCTCTCAATCAAATCAGCCGTATCTTTAGATGCTGCCGCACTCTTGCTGGCAAGGCTGCGCACTTCTTCTGCAACTACTGCAAAGCCTTTTCCAGCTTCGCCTGCACGGGCTGCTTCTACCGCTGCATTCAATGCAAGAATATTGGTCTGGAATGCAATATCTTCAATTGTTTTAATAATTTTACCGATTTCATTGGAAGAACGGGTTATTTCTTCCATAGCGTTCATCATATCGCGCATCTGGCTATTGCATCTTTCCACTTCATCGCCCGCCATATTCGACTGATTACGCGCATCCCGTGCGTTCTCCGCTGTATCCTTTACCTGCTGGGAAATATTAGCAATCGTTGCTGCCAATTCCTGTACCGCAGCCGCCTGCTCTGTTGCCCCCTGTGCGAGAGCCTGTGCACCGCTGGATACCTGCCCTGACCCGGAAGCAACCTGGTCAGCACTCTTATTAATCTGCCCCATTGTTATACTCAGGTCACGGTTCAATTTACGGATGGATATCAACAGGTTTTGACACCTGCCTACATAACGTTCTTCTGCCCTTGTCCGCACATCGAAATTTCCATTGGCCATTTCTTCCAAAAGCATGGATGCATCGGCAATAACATCGCCTAATATGGCTGCCATGTTCTTAAATGCTACTGCAAGTTTTCCCATCTCATCTTTTGATTCATAAGTTACATTAATATCAAAATCGCCGCTTACAATCTTTTCCGCCGCTACTTCCAATTCATTAATTGGCTTTACAATTCCCCTTGTCAGATATGTAGAAAGGAACAAGGTAATAATAAGCGCAACCCCTGCCATGACTAACTGCGCAATTATAAGTATCTCTTGCATAGATGTGGTGGTCTCATAATCCGTCTCCGCATCCTTTTCTGCCACTGCACTGATTTCTATCAAAGAATCCACTGCCTTCTCCAGTATAGGCTGATATTCATTTAACAGCACATGCCTTGCCTCGGTCATATCTGTCTCTGTCAGTCCCAGCACCTTTTCCTGTAGCTCTATCGCCTTGGTCATATTATCCGCAAAGTCATCCAGCAGAGCCTGTTCCCCTTGGAAGTTTTCAAACAGCCAATTCCCGTTTGATTCCATAAGCTCCAGCTCTTTATCTAAATCTGCTAAATATACTTTACATTTTTCCTCATCTTCTTCGATAGACATATAAGTAAGGTCTTTTGCGATAATCTGCAGCCCACGACGCATACTCATAACCTTATTCGTAATTTGATATCCTACATTATAAAATTGCGCATACTTCTCTTCATTCCGCCTCAATCCCCAAACCGCAACAAAAACGGTACAGCAGAATAATACAATAATCATCATAAATGTTATTAACAGTTTTTTTCCAATTTTTAGATTTTTCATTTTACCTCGCATCCCTTTCACTTGGATTAACACTTATCTTTCTTATGATATAAAATAAATGATTATCCATTATCTTTTTTGCCTTTCTATACAGCCACATTATGGAAAAATTTCGCCGGCGCTCTTGTTAAATTGTGGCTGTTTCTAGCTTTTTCTTTCAATTTAACCCTCCTCATCCCATTATTGTGTGTAAATCATCCTTATTTTTCCACTTCTACATATTTCATTAAACTATCAGTAGCTAAACTATCTCCTATTATAGTCGATTTTTATCATTCTGTCTACAATATTCGCGCATCCATTTTTCAAATTTATTGCCAATTTTGGACAAACAATATACCGATGTCCAGCTTTCCATGAATTTCTCCATTATCCCGGCCATTTCCCTATAACATTGTCACAAAATTTCCTATCTTAAAATACATAGTGAATTTTTCCTTCGCTAAATATATATAAATTCCCATCTTTATCTATTCCCATATCTTCCACCTCTGACATCTTTTGCATAGAAAAACTTTTTTCCGTCCTCTCCCCATCCTCACGGAAATATATCTCCGTCAATATATCATTTTCATAATAATATCCGTATGCCCCATCTTCCGTTGCCACGAAAATATAATACTTTCCCCCCTCTATCCTATGCTTTTCATACCATAAAAATTTATGTCCGTCTTCCCTGGACGGATTTATCCCTTCATTGTTTCCTCCTATATTACATCCTGTAAAAATGAGTGAAAACAGAATGGCAATAACTACCGTCAGCAGTTTCCCTTCTTTCCATTTCACAAAACCACATCCTTTTTAGATTTATCCTTTATAATTTAACATAAAACACCACATAATGCCGTTTCATGCTAAAACTGGACTATGGTTTTGTTATAATTAGGCCATTGCAGATATGAACCTCAAACTTTAAATATACAAAATCAGTTTTACAAAAAACCTCTCCCCACTTGGAAAAGCCTCCATAATTCCGTTATACTTTTCTACAATTTTTTGCACATTATAAAGCCCAAACCCATGCTCCGATTTATCTTTCTTCGTAGTTTGAAAGCGCATCCTTCCATCTCCCAGATAGCCAGTTTTTCCTACGCCTTCCATAACAAGCAATTCTTTGCAAAAACTATTTTCCATTTCAATCCGAAGCACTCCTTGCTTCACTCCGATTTTCAAATTCAACAGTTTCTCCTCTGTGGCCTTTGCCGCTTCAATAGCATTCTCCAGCAAATTACCTACAATAATGTTAATATCAAAAGAATGGCCAATTGCTTTTGGAAGCTGTATCCGTACATTTACATCCTTTAACTCTTCTTTGGCCTTATGCAGCATATAATTCAGCACACTGTCTATTTCCGTATTGCCTGAAGAAATAATTTCCTTCGGATTGTGAATGAACTCCTCCATACTGTCTATATATTTCTGTATCAACCCATCCTCATTCTTAATGGCTAACAGCTTCAATTCATTCATATGATGCTTCATATCGTGTTTTAATGCCCTTACTTTGCTTTCATTTTGTAAGATTATGTTCATTTGGTTCGCATAAATCTGTACCTTATGTTTAAGTATCTCATTATCATATTTCTCATGAAATGCTTTTAGCAGCATATTATAAAGGTACAATACAACAAAGTTGATAAACAGCAGACTGCTGCTCACCGCCACGATAATCATACGCCCTTCTTTGGATGATATCTTAGAAACAAGGAAAACCACCGTTGCCATACTGCAAAGAGGTACAAAAATCAATGGGATATTCTGTACTTCGTCCGTATTCTTCCTGAAGTTCACTATTTTCTCCATTAACAATTCGCCAATTAAGATTAAAAAGGCTGTAGTCACCCCGGAAACCATACTGATTTCCCGTTCCAGGCTGTCAAGCAAAAAAGCCGAAATTACATCACAGACCATATGAATCATATAAATAAAGCATGTCAGGAACAAAACAGTTTTCATGGATTTCGTATAAATAGAAACAATCAAGCTGATGCCTGCCACATTAATTAAAATGTTCAGCCACACGGAATGGAAGGCAATACTCATACATGTATTGACAAGAAAAAAGCCCATATACAACAGCACTTCCTTCCCAGATATTCTTTCCTCCATCTCTTCCCCTAAGAAAATATGTATATATCTGCGAAGCAAATAAATACGGAAGAGGTTGCTTAAGGAATAAATTGATACCGCCATCATTACATCCCTTCCTGCAATATTATTTCTCTCACCTGTTTCCGGTTCACCTTGCTGATATTTAATACCGTTCCATCCGTCATCTCCACCGCCTCATAAGTATAGCGGGCAATATATTCCCTGTTTACTACATAAGATTTATGGATGATGATAAACTCTTGTGGCAGTTCATCCGCCACATCCTTCAACTTCCCATAGAATTCCCGTTCCTCGCCCCGCATAACAATCCTAATTTTTCTTCCCTCGCTTGTAAAATACATAATATTCCCGAAAGGCAGATAAAAATACTCCCTTCCGCTCTGGAATTCAAATTTATCCATGCTCTTCCCGACTATTTTCATTGCCAGCGACAGGGCGGCGTCTATCTGTATCTGCTCAATGGGTTTTATTAAAAAATCCATTGGCTGGGTTTTAAATAGCTGCTGTGCATAGGAAGGCATCCCCGATATATAAATAATCTGCATCCGCCTGTCCTCCAGCCGATTTCTAATATAATCCCCCACTTCTATCCCGCTTAAATGAAAAAGTTCGATATCCAAAAACAAAATATCAATATGCCCGCCCTGCTTCAAGTAATCGCAAAGCCCTTCCCCAGTGTACCAGACTTTAATTTCCACCGGTATTTCCTTCTTTTCGGCATACTGCAACACCATTTCTTCCATAGAAGCACATATATTCTTCCCGTCGTCGCATATCCCTATATGGTACATCTGTCCCCCTTCCAAACTCAGGGCTTTTAATACCCGAATCCTATAAGGTAAAAAGTATCTTTGGCAATTCATCCATTTATGTCCGCCGAAAGACAGACTTCTTATAAGGCAAAAAAGGAGCCGTTATCGTACAACAGCCCCTTCTTTATCATACCTCATGCTTCATATTCTAACTACTATCCGTTTACTACATCAATATTTCCCGAAACCATCCTCTAAAGAAATAATCTCTTCATTGTCATTGGCGGAATAGGAAGAAAAGCCCATACCCCTTGCAGAGCTTACAGCCGCTCCATCCCCAAGATTGTAGCTGGAAAGCAGCTCATGCATCCTGGATGCCAAATTAGATAGTTCTTCGCTGGCCGCTGCACATTCCTGGCTAGTTGCAGATGTTGTCTGTACTACCTGGGAAACCTGTGCAATTGCCTGATTAATCTGAGATACTGCAGTTGCCTGATAATTAGAAGATTCTGCAATTCCGTTAATAATTACCTCGCTTTGCTGTACCACCCCGGTAATTGTTTCCAGCGCTTTTGCAGTATCGCCTGCCAGTTTGGAGCCTGTGCTTACTTTATTGATAGAGTCTTCAATAAGCTCCGCTGTTTCCGAAGCCGCTGACGCACTCTTGGCCGCCAGGCTTCTTACTTCCTCTGCCACAACTGCAAATCCCTTGCCGGCTTCGCCTGCCCTGGCTGCCTCTACGGCTGCATTCAATGCAAGGATATTGGTCTGGAATGCAATATCATCAATAACTTTGATAATTTTGGAAATACTTTCGGATGAACGGTTTATATCTTCCATAGCCGTCATCATCTCCTGCATCTGATTATTCCCATATTTTACATCATTGATAGCCTGTGCCACCAATTCCGCAGCCGAATTCGCTTCGTCCGCATTCTGTTTTGTCTTTTCCGCTATTTCATCAATAGATGCCGTAATCTGTTCAATGGCGCTGGCCTGCTCGGTAGAACCTTGCGCCAGAGACTGGCTGGCTCCCGCTACCTGAGAAGAATTGGTTGTCACCTGATTTCCTACTTCCTTAATATCGCTCAGAATGTGAAAATTGTCTTCCACTAATTGTTTAAGGGAGTTGCCCAACAAATCTTCCGGAGATTTCGGGTTCACTTTAATGGTTAAATTCCCTCGGGATACTTCTTCCGCAATCTGCGCCTGGTACTTGATATTATTAACCACTTCCATATATTCGTCTACCAAGTCGCCAAACTCATCGTTATTATACTTTACCATCTCAATGTTCACATGACCCATTGCAATTTCTTTCGCCGCATTGGATAGCTGCATTACAGATTTTTCAATAATTCTAATCAGCATCAATGCAATCCAGACAGTAATCACCACAGATATCAATGCAAATGCAAAAGATACAATCGAAGAAATCAACGCATATCTTTCCTGCTCTACCGGGTCGGTAATACGAGCAGCCCTTCTTGTCGACAAATTGCTGATTAACATGTTTAAAACCGTAATAATAATAGGAATTAAAAATCCAAGTATCAGCTTCGTTTTCATCTTCGTATTCTTCATCATTACTTTATACCCATCCCTTTCCACTAACTATCAGTTTTCTACCATTAATTCATTCTGTTCTGCCATCTGCTGTTCTTCATCCCCTAATAGTCTTTCTGGGTCCAACAATAATTTTACAGAATCCCCTACCTTGGCAATTCCATATACATATTTGTTCTGTATTCTATCCATGCGGCTGATTGTCGGCGGCGGAAGGATATTTTCATCTTTAATTTCGACTGCCTCAGCAATCTTTTCCACAATCAGCCCCACTGTAGTGGACTTCACATCCACAACGATAATACAGGTTCTGTCATTGTACTCAAAAGGCTCCTGGCCAAATCGTTTCTGGACATCAATAACCGGGATAATTTTTCCCCTTAAGTTAATCAGCCCCATAATATAGTTTTCCGTTTCAGGTACTGGCGTGATATCCTGAAAACCAATAATCTCGTTAACATACTGAATCTTTAGCCCGTAATATTCATTTCCGGACTTAAAGGTCATATACATCCCTTTCTGTGTTTCCTGCTCATTATATTCGCCCGGCACAGCTACGGACCCAGCTTTAGGTCTACTTAATTCCTCCATAGAATAACTCCTTTCTTCACCTTATTCTATAAATCCACTGGGGTCAAGGATTAATGCTATGCTGCCATCCCCCAGTTGTGTACAGCCCGATAATCCTTTTATTTTCTTAATATATGAAGGTATCGGTTTTACAACAATTTCCTGTTTACCTACCAATTTATCCACAAACAAGCAAATTGTCTTGCCATCCAGTTCCAAAACAACCATCATACCGTCTTCTACGTTCTGGCAATAGTTTTCCAGTTCGTACCAATCGCCCAGACGCAATACCGGGAAACATTCGCCCCTCAGCATGATAAACTCATCTCCGTTTGGCTCATGTATCATCATATCTTCCCTTACGCCCACAAACTCTTTTACAAGCCCTGTTTCTACCACGAAAGAAGAAGTCCCTGTCTCAATGACAATCCCGTCAATAATTGCCAGCGTAAGCGGTATCTTCAGGTTCATTGTGCTTCCTTCACCAGGCGTGCTCTCTATTTCCAGCATCCCGCCGATAGCCTGAAGGTTCTGGACCACTACGTCCATACCAACGCCACGCCCGGAATATTCCGTTACCTGCTCATTGGTAGAAAATCCTGGCAATGTGATAAACTGGTAAACTTCCTTGTCGCTATAGGCAGAATCTGGTTTTCCCTCTTCCAGGATTCCCTGCTGCCTTGCTTTCTTCAGTATTTTCTCCCTATCCAGTCCCTTACCGTTATCCGTAACGCTAATCCATACTTTTCCGGCCTCATTTTTTGCCGACAGGGTAACTTTACCCTTTTCCCTTTTGCCGGCTGCCTTACGTTCCTCATTGCTTTCAATTCCATGGTCCAAAGCATTGCGGACAATATGCATCAACGGGTCGGAAATATGTTCGATAATGTTCTTATCTACTTCCGTATTCTCCCCGACCATTTCAAATTCGATATCTTTCCCCAGTTTGCGGGATACATCGAATACAATACGGTTCATCTTCTGGAAAGTATTCGTCAAAGGTACCATTCTCATGGACATAATTACATTCTGCAGGTCCGTCGAGATTTTTGCCATCTGAGTTGCGGCTTTATTAAAATTAGTCAAATCTAAGCCGGGTACTTTCAAATCCGGGTTCTGCATTACTACCGATTCGGAAATAACTAATTCCCCAATTAAATCCATCAGCATATCCATCTTGCTTACATTCACGCTGATGAATGTGGCTTTGTCAGCCTTCGGCTTCTCTTTTACAACCTTCTTCGGTTTTGTCTGCTCCTTCGGTTTTATTACGAAGTCGCCTGGTGCTATTTTATTGTCTTTCTTTGCTTCCAATGCGTTCTCCGCTTTCGCTTCAATTTCTTCCACACTGGCCTCTAAATCAATGCTTGCATCCCCTTCCCCGAAATTGAATCCTTTCAGGAATTCTTCTGCCTTGCATTCGAGTACATCCACTTTCTCGATATCATATCCAATACCGATAATCTCCCTTATTTCTTCTTCCGAAGCCTGTGCCTGGAGTAAAATGCGGAAACCTTTTTCTATAATAATGTCTGCGCAGCTTTCGTCTGTAAGAATATCTTCGGGGGAATATAAGATATCCTCTGCAATTTCTTTTAATGCATATACTACTTTATATGCATGGACATTAGACATCTCCGTTTCCTGGAAAAAGTGAACCGTGATTTTATAAAACCGGCTATCTGCATTGGCTACAGGTGCAATATAAAATTGCTTCGGTTCTTCATGTACATTCTCCGGTATATTTTCCTTTTCACTGCTTTCCCCGCCATTCTTGATTTTATCCAAAAATTGATTCAGGTCAGCAATAATTTCGTTAGGGTCACCGTCTGAGCTTTGCCCATCCTTGATTTTTGCCATTTCCCCACTGATAAAGTCCTCCACTTCCAGTACATGCTCCACCAATTCCAGGTGGGGAACATTATCGGGATGGGATTCCCTTAAAAAGTAAAATACATCTTCTAGCTTATGGGCGATTGCTGTTATATTATCAAACATCATAATGCCTGATGAACCTTTGATAGTATGCATCGTCCGGAATATTTCATTGATACTGTCTTCATCAAAACATTCCGCATCCTTCTGCTCCAGCACCATCTCCTGTAGTTGCTCAAGCAACTGTTCATTCTCAAACAAATACATGTCCAACATGCCGTCCGTGTTAAATTCGTCAGCCATATGTTTCTCCTTCCTCATTCATCTTTACTTTTATTTTAAACCAGTCCCAGCTTTATTAATGCTTTCTCAAACTTCTCCTGGTCAATAGGTTTACCGGAATATACCGAACAGCCCAGTTCAAAAGCCATCTTTACATTCCTCTCATCATTCAGGGCTGTTGTCATAATTACCTTTACAGCCTCTTCTTCCGGAATATCTTTTTTCTTTTCTACGTTCCGGATTTCTGCCAATGACTGATACCCGTCCATTACAGGCATCATAATATCCAAACATACCAAATCATAAGGCTCCCCGTCCTCCAAGGCCAGCGTAAATGCATCCACAGCTTCCATTCCATCCACGGCCACATCGCATTCCCCATATTTGGATAAAAAGTTTAACATAAACTTACGGGTTACAAAATCGTCTTCCGCCAATAAAATTTTCATGCTATCTCTCCTCTACATTTTACTTAAAAGCGAATACGCTTTTTTTGCAATATCATCCAGCCTTGCCTGATACTTTACAGCGCCAATATCATATGCCACCTTCGGCATCCCGTAAACTACACAAGTTGATTCATCCTGTCCTATGGTTTCCGCCCCAGCTTTCCGCATGGCTAACAGCCCTTTTGCGCCGTCGCCGCCCATCCCTGTCAGAATAATCCCCAGTGCACGGGAACCCGCTGCATTTGCCACCGAATAGAACAATTCGTCCACCGAAGGACAATGTCCATTCACTTTAGGCCCTGGCCTGCATTCCACCTGATATGCCCCGTTTACCTTCACAAGCCGCATATGCCTGTCACCCCCAGGGGCAATTAACACCTGTCCCGGCAAAACCCTGTCTCCGGTACATGCCTCCTTCACCCTTACACGGCATTGGTTATCCAGCCTTTTTGCGTACATCTCCGTAAATCCCGGCGGCATATGCTGCACAATAACTACTCCCGGAATATCCGGCCCAAAATTCTTTACTACGGACAAAATAGCCTCTGTTCCGCCTGTAGATGCCCCAATTGCCACAATAAGCCCATTATCCTTTAAAGCTGTCGCCTGCTGCTGGGTCTGCATCAGCCCCGCTTTTCTCATATTGTTTATTTTTGCAGTAGCTGCAATCTTTACTTTCACACTCAGTTCATTGTTAATAAAATCTTCTATCTGCTGCCTGGTGGCATTCACGGGCTTTGCCACAAAATCCACCGCCCCGGCATTCAGCGCTTCAAAGACCTTATCGCTAAGTGCACTGATGACTACTACCGGAATGGGGTATTGCGGCATCAGTTTCCTCAAAAACTCAATACCGCTCATCCTTGGAAGTTCTACATCCAAAGTCATAACATCCGGACGATATTTCAGTATCGCATCCCTCGCTTCGAAAGGGTCTTTTGCCACCGCCACCACCTGAATTTCTGCATCTCTATTCAGGTTCTGTACTAAAATTTCTCTAAAGACCATGGAATCTTCCACTACCAAAACTTTAATTTGACGCATAAAATCATTCCCTTTCCTATTTTCTAAAAATTGATGGGCGGATTAGCTGAAATGCAGTACTGCCCCTGTCCAGTGTCTCTGTTGTCCCAATAAACAGATAGCCTCCGGGTTCCAGGCAATTATAAACCTTTTGTACCAATTCCCGTTTTGTCGGAGCATCAAAATATATCATCACATTACGTAAAAATACCACATGCATTTTTTTCCTGAAAGGAAATGGCTCCATCAGATTAAACTGACGGAAAATAACCTCTTTTTTTATCTCTTCAATTACAGCATATTGGTTACCTCCGGGCGCCTTTTTTAAATACTGCTTCTTCCATTTCTCCGGAAGCGACTCTATGCTGTCGCTTCTGTAAATTCCTGTAATTGCTTTTTGCAGAACCTTTGTGGAAATATCAGTCGCCAGCACCTTCGTATCCCATGACTTATGCTCAGTTCCGAAGAATTCCCTTAACATCATTGCAATCATATACGGTTCTTCCCCTGTAGAAGATGCCCCACACCAAATACGCAAGTCCTTACGTGCCTTTTCCTTATCCCTCAAATAAGGAAGCACAGTATCCCTAAAAAATTCAAAATGCTCAAATTCCCGCATAAAAAAAGTATGATTGGTAGTCAAGTGGTCAACCAAAGCCTTTTCCAGCTTTCCGGAGGAATCTTTCTGCAATGCATCCATATATGCACTGAAATCCTTCCACCCTTCGCGCTTGATGTAATTTTCCAACCTACCATTCATTATAATCTTTTTTTGGCCCATATCAATACCATATCGGCCCTTTAAATAATTTGCAATACGTAAAAATTCTTCATCTGATATCAAGTCCCTCAACCTCCCAGCGCTGCCGTCTTTTTTCTTTCCCTTTCCCGACTGCTAATATTTATAATATATTTAGTATAGCTATATATATTAGTGTATCTATATATATTTTATAACGAAAGCTTCTCCCTTTCAACAAAGCTGACGATATATTTTACAATAAATCCTGAAAATATCTGGGTCAAATTTTTTTCCGGAATCTTTTCCCATAACAGCCAGCGCTTCATCCATACTGAGGGCTGGACGGTAGGAACGTTTTTCTGTCAAGGCACAATACACAATGACTAAAGAAGCAATCCGTGCTGCAATTGGGATATCCTCCCCACTGCGGCCTTCCGGATAACCGCTTCCGTTCCAGTTTTCATGATGGCAGCCCGCAATGTCAATAGCCATCTTCATAAAATCATTATAGTCTTTATCCGTATAAATATCGCTTAAAAGCTTTGCCCCCATAATAGGATGCCGCCTTGCAATGGCAGCCTCTTCTTTGGTCAAATCTGACATTTTCTGAAGAATCTCCCTTGGGATAGCTATATTGCCTATATCGCACAAAGGTGCCGCAATTTCTATTGTATCCACAAAGCTATCAGAAATCCTGTCCTCAAACAACGGGGATAGCTGAAGGCTCTGTGCCAAAACACGGCAATTCTCACCTACCCTTTTCGTATACTTTTTATCAAAAAAAGCATTTTCGGCCGCCGCATCGGCCAGAGCATATAATACATTTTTTTTCCCTTGTTCAATCTGTGAAAGCTGGGCGTTTACAGATGCGTGCAAACGTCTGTTCATTTCCCTCAGCTTCCGGTTGCTTTCATATAAATGCAGATGTACGCCTACTCTCGCCTTTACTACTTCCGGTATAAAAGGCTTGGTAATGTAATCTTCCCCTCCTAAATCAAATCCCCTCACAATTTCCGCAGCTTCCGTATAGGCGGAAATAAAGATAACTGGAATCTCTTTTGTTTCCGCATTGCTTTTCAATATCCTGCATAATTCATACCCATCCATTCCTGGCATTGATATATCCGACAACACCAGATGTGGCATACATTTCTGTATCAGCCCCAAAGCCTGTTCCCCAGTTTCTGCCAAAATAGGCTGATACCCCATATCTTCAATAATCTGCTCCAGAATTACCCGGTTGGTTTCCATATCATCTACAATTAATATCCGAATGGCACTTATATCTATCTTATTCCCCATACCGGTTTCCTTTCCAGTCAAATAACATCTTTCAGCATTCTAAAAGCGGCAGCCGTTTTATCATAATTTTCCTTTTGAATCGCCATTTTTAGCCTGAGGGCCGCACTTTTTACTTCTTTCGGCGCATCCTTCGTCAACTGCCTCACCGTCTCAGCAAACATCTCTGCCTTTTCCCAATTATCCATTTCCACGCTGAGAATCAGCTTGGATAAGGTTTTCTTTAATGTATCTTTGTTGGCAGCGGTCCCATACTGCTTGGGATTGTCTTCCCCTCCCTCTTCCGTCATGGCTCTTCCTGTCAAAAGTTCCCTTCCTGGCTCAAACGGTGGTGGCTGTGCCAAGCTCCCGCTGTTATCTGCTGCCATAATTTCCCCTTCCGGAATGGTTACCCATATGGAAAACGAAAAACTGGAGCCTTTCCCCTTTTCACTTTCCACCGAAATGCTTCCACCCATCAGTTCCACCAGCTGTCTGCAAATATTCAAACCCAGTCCGGTTCCCCCGTAAGTTCTTGAAATAGAGGCATCCACCTGGGAAAAACTTTGAAACAGCTTATCCTCATCTTTTTTGTCAATACCTATCCCTGTATCCGTTACGATAAAGAACAGTTCTATCCTGTCATTGACCTGCGCAGTCTTAATTACCTCCACGCATATCTTCCCTGCTGCTGTAAATTTCAAGGCATTAGATATCAAATTATTTAATATCTGCCCAATACGCAATTCATCCGCTATTACATATTCCGGGATATCCCCGGACAGGGAAACTACAAAATCAAGCCCTTTTTCTGTAATCCTTCTCTCATTGCTCTCTTTTATAAAATCCATCATATTTTTAAAGCGGAATTTTTGAGGGTCAAGGGTAAATTTACCTGCTTCCAGCTTGGAGAAATCCAAAATATTGTTAATTAGCATGCCCATGTTCTCACAGCACCGCTCCATCAGGTGGAGTTTCTTTTGTTTACCGGTATCCGTCTCCACCTCCAGCAGTTCCTTTACATTTGCAAAGATGCCGTTTACCGGTGTCCGCAATTCATGGGTCACATTGGCCACAAATTCCGTCTTCACCTTCATAGCTTGCTTTGCCTCATTTTTTATCTGGGCAATCTCTTTATTCAAAAATTCTTTTTCCAGTATGTCATTGGACATACATATATACCGCCCATCCCCATCCTGCACTAATTTGCTTTCCACCGGAAAACAAGTCTGGTTTTTCCTATATGCGGTAATATTTGTGGTATCAGAGCCAAAGCTGTGCCCTATGATAAGGCCGTCCTTTGAACATTCAAAAACATTTGGAAAAATATCGCCGATATGTATCTTATATATTTCTTCCCCATATCCTAATTTTTCCTTTGCCGCGGCATTCGCATAAAATATCTCCCCTTTATTATTAAAAAAGAGAACCATCTCCAGCGCATGAGCTGCAAGAGAAGAAAAAAGCATATCTTTTTCCATCACCTTAATAACCATGCCTTAAACCCTTCTATGCAAACGAAGAATCTTTAATAGCCTTTGTAATATTAAAGAAATCCTCTTTGGCTAATTCCAGGCATTCCAAGACATCCGGTGAAAATTGCCCGCATTCGCCATCCATAATCATATTAAAAGCCACTTCATTGGCATACGCATTTTTATACACCCTATTGCTTACCAGTGCATCATAAACATCCGCAACAGCCACTACCTGTGCACTAATCGGGATTTCTTCCCCTTCCAGTCTGTCCGGATACCCTTTTCCATCCCATCTTTCATGATGGTAACGGCAAATATCATAGCAGTATTCAAAAAATTCGTCATTATCTTCATTATGGCGGAAGCTTTTCAATATTTCGCACCCTATTGTTGTGTGCTCTTTCATAATCTCGAACTCTTCCTGCGTCAAACGCCCCGGTTTCAGCAATATTGCATCAGAGATACCGATTTTTCCAATATCATGTAAAGCAGATGCCCTGGCAATCTCATCCACCCGTTCCGGTGTAAGCCCATATTTAGGGAAATTTTTCACCAGATATTTTAACAGTATCCTTGTAAAATATTTAATCCGCTTAATATGGTCACCAGTTTCCAGATTCCTGAACTCGACTACTGTACTGAGCGCATCTATCATAAATTCATTATTTTCCCTGTTCCGCTTTTCCTGGGCACGTATCTTTTCTTCCTGCTCTTTCAGCTTCTGTTCCATATTTAGCTTATTCTGGTAAAGTTCAATAATATTACTGCTTCTACGCATAACAATATGAGGGTAGAACGGTTTATGCATTACATCCGCAACCCCATAGTCATATGCTTTCCCTTCACTGGAAGCAACCGATTCCCCTGTGATAAGTATAACCGGAATCTTATGAATCAGCCCGTGTTCTTTCATATGCTCCAGCACATCAAACCCATCCATAACCGGCATAACCACATCCAAACAAACCAGCACAATATTCTGGTTATCCTCTAGATGCTCCACTGCCTCTTTCCCATTGGAAGCCTCTATTATCTCATAATCATCACAAAAGATTTCCGCAAGTATCGCTCTGTTAACCTCTTCGTCATCTACAATCAATATTTGCTGCCTGCCCATAGCTCTCCCTCTTTTCAATATTATAATCGGTATAATTCACCAACATAATAAGCCTACCATTTTTCAACATAAATGTCAAAGATTTTTGCATGTATTGCGCCGCCCAATTAAAAATGATACAATAAAGCAGAAAAGTAGGCCGACAACCGCCCATTTTCCGAAGGAAGAAACTATATTGGCTGCCATTTTTTAACAGTAAAGGGATATTTATGAACCATTTTTTTGAATTTTTTTCCTCATTTCTGCGTGACTTTTTACGTGTATCGGATTTACGGATGCCAAGCCATCAAAAATCAGGCACTGAAAATTCCGCTTTCCGCTCTTTGCCTGCCGGAATTCCAACGGAAAAAAAGCCTTGGAGGGATGCATTGATAACCTTTTTTCTTCTTATCCTTGCCACGGCGCTTTCTTTACTGTATTTCGAAATATCAAAAAATTCTGCCAATGTAGCACTTTTATATATTCTCGCTTTAATTTTAATTGCGCGGGGCACGGACGGTTATTTTTGGGGGATATTCTCTTCACTCATCGGGGTTATCTGCGTGAATTTCCTCTTTACTTACCCATATATGGCACTGAATTTCACTCTGGCCGGTTACCCGGTAACCTTCCTGGGCATGCTGGCTATCTCTTTTATTACCAGCGCATCCACCACCTATACGAAACGCCAGATGCAAATGCTTGCGGAAAGGGAACGGCTTTTAGTTGAGGCGGAAAAAGAAAAAATGCGTGCCAACCTTCTCCGCGCCATCTCCCATGACCTGCGCACCCCTCTAACAAGCATTATAGGTTCTGGCAGTTCTTACCTGGAAAGCGGAGCACTTCTCGATGAAAGCCAAAAAAATGAACTGGTCAGGCAAATCTATGAAGATTCCAACTGGTTGTTAAATATGGTGGAAAACCTTCTATCCGTAACGCGGATTCAGGATGGAGCCACTAATGTGAACAAATCTTACGAATCCGTAGAAGAAGTAGTGGCAGAAGCCGTCCTTCGATTAAAAAAGCGCCTCCCGGATGCAAGCATTAAAGTCCATGTGCCCGATGAATTGATTATGCTCCCCATGGATGCCATCCTTATTGAACAAGTACTCATCAATCTTCTGGAAAATGCAGTGCTACATTCAAAAAGCCAGCTACCCATTTCCTGTTATGTGGAAAAGGAAAATAATTCCGTCATTTTTCATGTGCGGGATTATGGCATAGGCATTCCCACTGAGCGGCTTCAGACTATTTTTGACGGAACTCCTTATACTGGCAATACATCGGCAGACAGTTCCCGGGGAATGGGTATCGGGCTATCCATCTGCAAAACGATTATTTCCGCCCACAAAGGCAGTATTGATGTATCCCCCTGTGAACAGGGAACAGATTTTTATTTTTCCCTGCCCGACAGCGCACAATGAAGCTGCCAAATATCCGCACAAGTGCGTCTACCTGGCTTGTTGCACACGGGTAAAGTATAAATAAAAAAGATAGAAACGTAGAAAGGAAAGGCATGGACGCTGCATGAATACAAAAACTTATATTGT
Organism: Lachnospiraceae bacterium; assembly: GCA_009911195.1. Lineage (GTDB taxonomy): Bacteria > Bacillota > Clostridia > Lachnospirales > Lachnospiraceae > Kineothrix. Next base: position 18,236 of record QXWV01000022.1, read on the forward strand.
TTTGATAGAAGATGAAAAAAATATCTGTAATTTTATATCCACTACGCTTACCTCCCAGGGGTATAAGATTTCTACCGCCCCCAATGCCAAAACAGGGATTTCCCTTATTACCTCCGGCTGCCCGGACATCATTCTCCTGGATTTGGGGCTTCCTGACATGGACGGCATTGATATCATCCGGGAAATCCGTACCTGGGCCAGTATACCTATCATTGTCATATCGGCACGCACCCAGGAAAAGGAAAAGGTCCTCGCCCTGGATACCGGGGCGGATGATTATATTACCAAACCTTTTGGGCCTTCCGAACTTATGGCACGCATCCGCACTGCCCTGCGGCATAGCAATAGCCTTCATACGGATTCCCTTCTCACCCAGCGGCCTTACCGGGCGGACGGCTTGGTAATTGATTTTGAAAAAAGGCTGGTTGCTTTGGACGGAATCCCCGTTCATCTGACACAGATAGAGTTTAAAATCGTTTCCCTGCTGGCGCAGAATTCGGGGAAGGTAATTACCTATGATTCTATTATATCTAAAGTTTGGGGTCCTTACGCGGATGACAATAACCGGATTTTGCGGGTCAATATGGCAAATATCAGGCGGAAACTGGAGAAAAACCCTGCAGAACCCCATTATATTTTTACCGAGATTGGGATTGGATACCGAATGGTAGAGGAGGGGTGACATACCCCTCCCTGATTTGCTTATTTCTTACCCCTATTTATTTCCTTATTTTTTAATGTATCTCCATGACTTCGTAACCGGCATTTGTTATGGCTTCGGTTATAGCTTCATTAGGGATATCTTTGTCTAAAGTAATATTGGCGCTCTTTTGTTCCAGGCTCATAGTTACGGCGGCTACGCCATCCAGTGCTTCCAGGGCTTTTTGTACCCTGGCTGTGCAATGTCCGCAGGACATTCCTTCAATCATTACTTTTTTCGTCATTTTGGTTTCCTCCTTGGATTTATATTTATTGTTGGAAGCATTTAAATTATCTGCTTCTTTTGGGGCTTGCATCGTCTCATGGCCATTTATCTGGCCTTCGTACCCTTTCATATGTCCTTGCTGCGATTGTGTTTTACTCATTGGCATTTGCCCGTTTAGCATTTGGTTTTCCGTCCTTCCCTCTTTCGGCCTTTCTTTGAAGTTACGAAGCCTTAACGCATTGGCAACTACACAAACACTGCTTAGACTCATCGCTGCTGCGCCAAACATAGGGTTGAGTTTTAACCCGAACATCGGATATAAAATCCCGGCAGCCAAAGGTATACCAATACTGTTGTAAAAGAAAGCCCAGAATAAGTTTTCTTTAATATTTCGGATAACTGCCTTGCTCAGCCGGATAGCCGTAACTGCGTCCCGTAAATCGCTTTTCATTAAGATGATATCGGCGCTTTCCATAGCCACATCAGTGCCCGCGCCAATGGCAATGCCCACATCCGCACTGGCCAGCGCAGGGGCATCGTTTATTCCGTCCCCAATCATGGCAACCTTCCTGCCCTTTTCTTTTAATGACCTGATTTTTTCCTCTTTTTCCCCCGGCAGGACTTCCGCAATCACTTCCTGGATACCCAGGCTTTTCCTGACAGCTTCTGCTGTTTTCCTATTATCCCCTGTAAGCATAATCGTCTGAATATGCATTTGCTGCAGTTGCCCTATAGCTTCTATGGAAGAATCCTTTATAGTATCAGCTACCGCTATGATGGCTGTTAATGGATAACTGCTCTGGGATAATGGGGTATCCGAAGGGTTGCTGCCACCTTCCGGTTTGCCAGGCACTTCCCCTTTACCAAACCTTTCCTTTTTGCCAAACAGCAGCGGAGTCTTGCCCTCTTCTGATAATTGCCCTATCCTTTGCTCCTGCTCCGGTGTCAGGGATACTGCATTTTCTTCCATAAACTTCCTGTTACCGGCAAAATATTGGATATCCCCTATTTTCCCTTGAATGCCTTTGCCGAATACCGCTTGGAATTCTGTAACCTCCGGCAAATTGAGCCCTAATTCTTTGGCATATCCCACTATGGCCTCGGATAGGGGGTGTTCGCTTGGCTTTTCCAAGGCTGCGGCAAAGGCAACTGTTTCTTCCTTGTTACCGCTATAGTCAATCACATCTGTCACCCTGGGTTTCCCTTCCGTTATTGTTCCCGTTTTATCCAGCACTACAGTATCCACATTTTTGGCTTCCTGCAAAGCTTCCCCTGATTTAATCAATACGCCATATTTTGCGCCTACCCCAGTTCCCACCATAATTGCTACCGGGGTTGCCAGCCCCAGGGCACAAGGGCAGGAAATCACCAGCACTGCAATCCCTACAGACATAGAGAATTCAAATCCTGCACCGCTTATCAGCCAGATAGCCGCTGCCAAAAGGGCAATTCCTATTACCACCGGAACAAAAACCCCTGCAATTTTGTCCGCCAGCCTGGCAATGGGCGCTTTGGATGCCCCGGCTTCTTCCACTAAACGGATAATCTGGGATAAGGTAGTGTCTTCCCCTACTTTCTCGGCACGGCATTTTAGTGCCCCTGCTTTGTTTACTGTGGCGGATACCACTTTGTCCCCCGCACTTTTTTCCACAGGAATGCTCTCTCCTGTAATCGCCGATTCGTCTACACTGGAATTTCCTTCCAGTACAAGGCCATCCACAGGCACAAGGCTGCCTGGCTTTACCAAAAACACATCCCCTCTTTTCACCTCTTCTGTGGGAATCTGCTCCTCGCTGCCGTCTTCCCGGAGAACCACCGCCGTTTTCGGCGACAAATCCATTAGCTTTGTAATTGCCGCGCTTGTTTTCCCTTTCGACTTGGTTTCCAGGTATTTTCCAACCGTGATTAGGGTCAGGATGGTTCCAGCCGATTCAAAATAAATATCCATGGCATACTGTTCCACCAAAGCCATATCGCTATGCCCCAGCCCATAGCCAATCCTAAAAATCGCAAAGCAGCCATATACCACTGCCGCCGATGCGCCGATAGCAATCAGGCTGTCCATGTTCGGGCTTCCCCGGAACAATGTCTTAAAGCCTACTTTAAAATATCTCTGGTTCACATACAAAATGGGGAGCAAAAGCAAAAACTGGGAAAATCCAAAAGCCAAGGCATTTTCATTCCCATGAAAAGCCGCCTTGATAAAAGAAGGGACAGGCAGGCCGAACCATTCATAAAACATATGATGCATGGAAATATACATTAAAGGAACTAAAAAGCCTATGGAAATGGCAAGACGCCACTTCATCGCCTTTTCCGCCGCCTGTGCACTTTTTTTCAAGGCATCCTCTTTGACAGCGGATGCCTCACGTTCCCCTTCCTTTTTCCCGCTCTCCTTTTTGCTCGCCCCATATCCAGCCTTTTCTACAGCCGTAATAATTTCCTGTACCGATGCCGTTCCTTCCACTCCCATGGAATTAGTCAACAGGCTCACCGAACAGGATGTAACGCCCGGCACTTTGGATACTGCCTTTTCCACATGGGCGCTGCATGCTGCACAGCTCATACCAGTTACCATATATTGTTCCATACTTACCTCCATAATGCCGCTTTGCCGCATTTTCTCATTGTCTGCTGCCTATGGCCGCCGCTATTTCATAACTTTCTGCAAAGTTTCTACCAACTCGTCTATCGTTTCTTCTTTCCCTTCTTTTATATCGTTTACCACACAGCTTCGGATATGGTTGGCGAGAAGCACCTTATTGAAACTGTTCAGGGCTGCATTGACCGCTGCTACCTGAATGAGGATGTCGGTACAGTACCGCTCTTCCTCCACCATTCCTTTGATACCCCGTATCTGGCCTTCTATACGGTTCAGGCGGTGTATCAAGTCTTTGTATTCCTTTTCCTGCCGCATTTTGGTTTTCTCGCTGTGGCAGCAGCCTTTTTCTTTTTGAGCGTTTCCGTCCATCTTATTCCTCATTTCTGCGCCTTTCGCAGCTTTTTATAAATACAATACTATTTTAACCGCACCGGCAGCACCATATTCTTTTAGATATCAGAATGCATTTCTTTATCAATATTACTATATACCCTATGGGGGTATATGTCAAGCATGTTTTATGGGAAAATTTGTGACAGCGAAGCCGGAAGGCTGAACTGTTACAAATATTTTTAAGGGCAGCATATCGAACCCACTCCCCTGTGCTAAAGGGATGTATCTCCCGGCATGCTGCCCATAACTCATATTATCTCTATTTCACTTCACCTCTATTTCATAGCCCTCATTGCATTGAGGATAGCAATCACCGCTACACCCACATCGGCAAACACTGCTGCCCACATGGAAGCCATTCCCACTGCGGCTAATAACAGCACAAGCACTTTTATCCCGATAGCAAACACAATGTTCTGCTTTACAATTGTCAAGGTTTTCCTGGAAATCTGCATTGCCTTTGAAATTTTAGAAGGTTCATCCGTCATAATGACTACATCCGCTGCCTCTATAGCCGCATCGGAACCAAGGCCGCCCATGGCAATTCCAATATCCGCCCTGGCCAGTACAGGGGCATCGTTGATGCCATCCCCTACAAAAATAAGTTTACCTTTTTCCGATTTCGCCGCCAGCATTTCTTCTACCCGGTCCACTTTATCCCCGGGAAGCAGCTCTGCATATACTTCTTTGATTCCCAGTTCCCTTGCTATACTTTCAGCCGTCTTTTTACGGTCTCCCGTCAACATAGCGATACGCTTTATACCCGCCGATTTCAAACCGGCTACTGCTGCGGACGCATCTTCTTTCACCACATCCGCAATCACGATATAACCCAGATATTCTTTTTCTTTGGCCACATGGACAATCGTACCGATTTCTTCCGTCTCTGCCGCCTTTATGCCGTTCCCTTCCATCAGCCTGCTGTTTCCGGCCAGAATACGTTTCCCATCCAACACCGCACAAATGCCATGCCCCGCTTCTTCCTCTACATCTTTCAGGCGTGTGCCATCCACTTCTTTGCCATAAGCCTGCATCAATGATTTGGAAATAGGATGGTTGGAAAAGCTTTCCGCATATGCTGCCGTCTCCAACAAAACTGATTCGGAAATCCCCTCTGCCGGCGTCAGTTTCTTTACAACAAACGTTCCCTTTGTCAAAGTTCCCGTCTTATCCATAACGATAATTTCCCCATCCGCTAAAGCTTCCAGATAGTTGCTTCCCTTAATCAGAATCCCTTCCCTGCTGGCTCCGCCCAGCCCTCCAAAAAAGCTCAAAGGTATACTGATGACAAGGGCACAAGGGCAGGAAATAACAAGAAAGCTAAGTGCCCTGTATATCCAGTCAGCCCAGCCCCCTCCAGTTACAAGGGGAGGAATTAGGGCAAGGAGCAGGGCAAGCCCTACCACAATAGGCGTATAGTATCTTGCAAATTTTGTTATGAAATGCTCCGCTTCTGACTTTTTGTTGCCCGCATTTTCCACTAAATCCAGAATCTTTGCCACAGTGGATTCCCCAAAGTTTTTTGAAACCTTTACTTCCAATACCCCGGAAAGGTTCACACAGCCACTTATGACATTTTCGCCTTCCGCCACATCCCTGGGCAGGCTTTCCCCCGTAAGGGCCATCGTATCCAGAGAGGAAGCCCCTTTTACCACCATGCCATCCAAGGGAATCCTTTCCCCTGGTTTTATCAAAATCACCTCGCCTATGGATACTTCTTCCGGGCCTACTTCCACTGTTTCCCCATCCCTGATTACATTAGCATAATCGGGGCGGATATCCATCAAGTCGGCAATGGATTTCCTGGATTTATTTACCGCATAGGACTGGAAGCATTCCCCCACCTGGTAAAACAGCATAACCGCCACCGCTTCCGCATATTCGCCTACAACAAATGCCCCTACTGTAGCTACCATCATCAGGAAGTTTTCGTCGAAAATCTGCCCCTGCCCAATATTCTTTACCGCTTTCCTCACCACATCCCCGCCTATGACAATATAGGCGGCCAGGAATATGGGCAGGGCTGCACTGATGCCAAAGAAGGCAGCAGGAATCACCGTTACAAAACGGGAAAACACCACCGCTGCCAGGTAAATAACAGCCCCTGCCCCTACCCTTTTTATCCTTTTCTTCAATTTTTTACTCATAATCTCCTCATTTCCATGCTGCGTTTTATGTCAGATTTTTATGGCATATTTCTATCCGCAGCCTTATTTTTCTATGACTTCCACATCAGGTTCATACTTTTTCACTACTTTTTTAATTTCTTTTGTTATTTTATCCGCCTTCGTGTCATCCACTTCCACTATGAGCTTGCGAGTCATAAAAGTCACAGTGCTACTTTGGACTCCTGCCAGTTTTCCTACCGCTGCCTCAATTTCTGCTGCACAATGTGCACAATCCAAATCCTCAAGAATATACATTTTTTTCATTTTTTACTCCATTTCTGCGCAGCTTTTTGCGCCTGTCAAGTTTATGGATGCTGCGCAGACACAAACTTGTGATTGAAAATTTTTAATTTTCAATCTTTACTCCTATTCCAGTTCCGCATGAGCCCTCCTGACGCCGGCTTTTGCGGAGGAGTTTCCGGCCGTTTGCACGGCCTGAAATTCCTCCGGGGCGTCTTCCGGGCTCTTGCTGTTTTCCAGTTCCGTATGAGCCCTCCCGACGCCGGCTTTTGCGGAGGAGTTTCCAGCCGTTTGCACGGCCTGAAATCCCTCCGGAACGCCTTCCGGGCTCTTGCTGTTTTCCTGTTCCGCTTTCTCCCTTAGCCTTCCTCCTCAATATGGTTGAGACCCTGGCTTAAGATAGTTTTAATGTGGCTGTCTGCAAGAGAATAGAAAATGGTCTTGCCTTCCCTCCGGTTTCGTACTAAATCCATCTGCTTTAACGTCCTTAGCTGATGGGAAATGGCAGACTGGGTCATATTTAAAATCTGTGCCAAGTCACAGACACACATTTCGCTGCACAATAGGACGTATAGCATCTTGATTCTGGTAGAATCCGCAAAAACCTTAAAAAAATCCGCTAAATCATAAAGTTTATCTTCTTCTGGCATTTGCTCATTCACCTTTTGAACAATATCTTCGTGCACATGGATGTATTCGCATTTTTCGATTTGCTCTTCCCTCGGTTTCATAACCGCCTCCTATTCTCTTGCCTCTTGATTTTCTCTTTACTTTGATGTTTTATTATATGAATAACTGTTCATATGTTCATTATATCATCGTTTAATGAAATGTCAATACATTTTTTCCAGAGGTTCAGCGGAATGTTCCGCACAATGGAAGGCGCACAATTTTTTTGCAAATTGCCAGGCACACTCCGCAACCAGGCACCGTCCTATGTGGGAGAAAGGGAGGGGATTACCAATGTCATTTATTTCCCTCACGGCTGGGCTGAGGCGCTACCTTAATGACATTGGGGGAATTACCTATGGTTTGCACAGAAGCATACAAGAAACATATCGAATACACATAAATCACATGAAAAAGGGCGAATCTTCAGCTCGAAAAACCACGATTCACCCTTTTTATCAAAAATATCATACAAATCCAATAAGCTTCAAATAAATTAATTATCCCTACAAGGACAATATTTTATCATATAATTCTTCCCAATTTGCCGGCAAAATGTTTATCTTATATATCCAATTTCGTCTTTGATGTAAGTTTATCCAAATTGCTGATTTATATAGCTTCACTCATTTTGTTTCCTCCTTAAATGGGTCAACGCCTAAATGTGAAAAATAGAAGTCCAATGCCTGCCCAATATATATGTTGGCAATTTCCTGCTTTTCTTTCCATTCATGGTCTGCATTTTGAAATTGCCCTAATTCAATAAGCTTGGGAAGCATACTCATATCTCCCCCCGTAAAATCTGTTATCATATCCCAATAGACTTTTGCAAAAGCTTGCCCCTCATCACTGTCTGCGGGAACATCTGCATTTTGAAGCCTTATTGCTTCGTCTTGAAGCTGCATGAAAGTGTTCATAAAAGCCATTCCGCTATCTTTATCAAAACGGCTGCGAATATGGTCAAGCGTTTGGTCATCAAAATGTTTAATCAGCCAATAGAAATCGTTCTTCATCTGCAAATTAGCAATAATATCAGCATATTTTTTAAAATCAACTGACTGCATTTGAAGGACTTCTTCCCGCAATACTTCCAATTCCCTCAACGATTCAGACAGGCTTTCTATTTTTCGCTTGACAACGGCTGCCTGTTCCATTAGAACATCAGCAATTTCATCTGGTGTATCAAGTGGAATCAATCGATTTTTTATGTCATCCAAAGAAAACCCTAAATGTTTAAGGGATAAAATCTGATGAAGCTTTACTATATCTTTATCTGTATATAACCTACGCCCCCCTTCACTCATGGAAGATGGGGAAAGCAAGCCCTCCCTATCGTAATGCTGTAATGTCCGTACCGTAATATCCATTTTTTTTGCGACTTCGCCAACAGTCATATAACCTTGTGGTATAGCTTTATATTTATACATATCGCACCTCCTGTTGCTTTATAGTATACCTTATTACGTTACGTCACAAGCAAGTGCATTTGCAAAGTTTATCACATATTCGGCATGGGGCGCTAAGGTTTTGATAAACTCACGCTGGCAGCGTCCGTTGCAGCAGTACAGGAATATCAGCGAAAAAATGACAGGTGGCAAATTGAGCCAGAAATCTTAAAAGCAGATTTCTGGCCCATGAATATTCCCTTATGTATTTTTTGTCCTCAAGTTCAAAATAATTACCAGAGTTTCTCCGGGTACAGCCCATCTTCCTTCATCTTCCGAATGGCATCCATGACGGTCTGCTTATCTTCCTTATAAGTTACCCCATACCAACGGTCATATGATTTCAACACGGTTACCTGCGCCCTGCCTTCTTCTAACAGCCCGTTCACTACGCTGGGAAGGAAGTATTCGCATTTTAATGGGTTTACCCTTATATTTTTCTCCAGGAACGGAACAAATCCTTTTTCCAGTTCTTTCATAAAACTTTCCGTGAATCCCCAAAGGTTCATGGATACAATGCTGCCTTCAGGGATGGTGTGCCATGTTTTTCCTTCATCCTCCGTATAGGCAGTCTCTTCTCCTCTTCTCTCAATACGTGTCCTTTCGGTAATCCCTGTCAGATGGCCGGAATCATCGGTAGTACATACCCCTCTGGCCACATGGCCATTTTCCGTCAATGTATTCTCCAGCACATATCCTACCATGGCATAGTCCATTTTCTCCCCATCCTCATGAGTGGCCAAATAGTCATAAATCTGCGAAAAAGCGCTTTTCCCATAATAATCGTCCGCATTAATTACTACGAACGGTCCGTCAACCAATCCTCTACTGCTGCGTACCGCATGGCCGGTTCCCCATGGCTTTTCCCTGCCTTCCGGCATCTCAAAACCATCCGGAATGTCAGAAATATCCTGGAATGCATATTCCACCTGCATTAACTTGGCAATCCTATTACCAATCACTTCCTTAAAGTCCTCTTCATTTTCCTTCTTAATTACAAAAATAACTTTTTCAAACCCTGCCTTTACCGCGTCATACAAGGAAAAGTCCATAATAATATGCCCCTGCTCATCCACCGGGTCAATCTGCTTTAATCCCCCATACCGACTTCCCATTCCTGCTGCCATAATCACTAAAACTGGTTTTTTCATTTTAATCCTCATTTCTGCACGATTTTTTGTGCTTAAATCCATTTAGCCCCTTTTGAAACACAGCATCGGCAGTTTAGCCGATGTTGATTCATAAACTTGCTTTCTATCGTTGTCTGGATTGATTGTTCCAGATTTATTATATCGAATACGAAAGGATATGTAAAGTCTATATGGCCTTGATTATGGCCTTGACAAAAGTATAACACTGTGTTATATTTCAAACATCAACATCATGTTATACATTATGGAGGAAGGAATATGGCACAACAACTATCCGATGCCGAGCTTGATATTATGAAAATCGTATGGGGAAATCCGGAAAAGGTAACGTTTTTTCCCTATATTATGGACGGGCTGGCAGCCAAAGGAAAACCTTGTCAAAAAAATACATTGATTGTCCTTTTGTCGCGGCTGATTAACAAAGGCTTTCTGAATGCAAAAAAAATCGGGCGGCACAACGAATATACAATACTTGTTTCTGAAATGGAATACCAGACATCACAAACAAAAAATTTTCTGGATAAAATCTATGAAGGAAACGCAAAAGGGCTGGTTTCTAACTTGATTTTCGCGGATTTACTGGCAGACGGAGAATATGAGGAATTGAAAAAAATGCTGGAGGAAGAGCGTGGAAAATGAATGTATTCTTAAAAATATTTCTGTCAATGTCTTTTTCCGGTGGCCTGCTTATTCTTGTTCTGTTCTGGGGAGAACAATTTTTGAAAAATAAAATCAGCCGTCAATGGCAGTACTACATTTGGCTTATTGCTATTTTGCGGCTGTTACTCCCTTTTGAGCCGGAAACAAGCTTTATGGGGAAAACCTATCAGGCTGTTGAAGAAGCAATATCCCAAGCGGCTTCTTTGCCGCAACAACAGCCCCCACTTAATCCTTCAGCAGATGTTCTTTCCCCCACTGTCAATTTGGGGGCGGACAATGAAAATAAGAATCAACCGGCCCAAGATTTGACAGCCACACACCCGCTTCAAAATATTGTATCACTACTGATAAACCACACTTGGCTGATTTGGCTGGTAATTGCACTTGGTATGCTGATACGGAAGGTGACAATTTACCAAGACTTTTTACAGTATATCAATGCTGGGTTGACCCCTGTTTCTGATATTGGGATTTTAAACCGGCTTTCTATTGTTGCGGAAAAGGCAGGCATTAATAAACCAATAGAACTATATATCAACCCCCTGATTTCTTCGCCTCTCTTGATTGGTTTTTTTCATCCATATATCGTGTTTCCAAGCGACAATATTTCCGAAAAAGATTTTCAGTATATTGCCCTGCACGAACTGATGCACTACAAGAGGGGGGATATGTTTTATAAATGGCTGGTGCAGATTACAGTCTGTCTCCATTGGTTTAACCCCCTCGTCCATCTTATGAGCCGTGAAATAACCAAAGCGTGTGAACTTTCTTGCGATGAGGCAGTCCTTGCAAAAATAGGGTATGACAATGCGCAGGACTATGGAAAGACTTTGCTTGACGCTATGGCAGCAGTTGGGAGATACAAGGAACATCTTGGCGCTGTCACTTTAAGCGGAAACAAACAATTTTTGAAAGAGAGGCTAGGTGCAATTATGAGTTTCAAAAAACAATCAAAGGCTGCTAAATTTTTGACTGCCGCTTTGACATTATGTATGATTTTAGCCGCATCCTTTATTGGGGTCTATACAGTGGAAACCTCTGCCGGAAATGCCCGTGCTGCTTCCCTCCCCACTACACCCATAGCCTTTATGGATGGAACGGGAAACAATATTATCCATGTAACACGAAAGGATTCCGGCGCGATGGGGATTTATACCCCAGATTCCTTTAATACATTGGCTTCAAATATAAGCGGCTCGATTTTTGAACCTGATAATCATCCTGAAAAAACAAGTGTATCTTCCTCGAAAATAGAGCAATATTACAAGGACAACAGTCTTCCACTGTTTGAAATTGCGTTCTCCCGGTTGGATGAAAATGCTCAAAAGACGTGGCTTGAAAAACTCTACGCTGATGATGAAATCACTTTTTTCTCTGTTGCCGTGCATGGACTTGATACAAACTCTCCTCTTTTTGCCACTTTTTCTGAAAAAGCATATGACGATGAAGAAACGGCATTTTTCTCCATTTTAACGGACTGCATGGACAAAGCAAAACTGGATTCCTGGTTAGACCGGGCATTAGAGGATGGAAAATGGGCTTTCCAATCCATGCTGTTTGATAAGCTGGAACAAGGCGATGAGTTTGACAAATTGGAAGATAAGTACGAAAAAGAGCAGGAAGAGAAATACCAGGAAGCAGGCGTTACAATGGATGGCAAGAATTATTACTATCAAGGACAACTGGTCAATATCTTTTTGGATATCCGCGCCAACCAATCCTTTTACACGTTAAATATGAACCCGGCGGGAAGCATCAATATAAAAATCATCCGTGATGCGGATGACAATATCACTGGTGTTTCATATATGACCGAGGCCGAAGCAACTGAACTGCTCAATGATACGTGCAACCCCGATGAAGCGTAAATATTATGAAAAAATTTTGAACTATTGCACATCATTTCTTGTAAAACAATATAAACAGGGAGAATATTCCATATGACCTATGAAAGTATCACTCAGAAGAAAAAACTGGATATTGACGAAATTGTCTTTCTCCATCATTTTGAATTAATAAACGGCATTTCTTTTCACGAAGAGTCTCACGATTGCTGGGAGTTTTTATATGTGGTGAAAGGAACTGTGAACGTGGTGTCCGGGCAGGTGCTACACACCTTGCACAAAGACGATATTCTTTTCCATCCGCCTGGAGAGCCCCACAGGATACAGGCCAATGGGATGGCTGTGCCAAGCCTTTTTGTTGTTGGTTTCCAAAGCGTCTCCCCCGCCATGGATTTTTTATGGCACAAAAAAATAGAAGTGGCCCCTCAGGAGCGTACCCTCATCAGCCATCTGATAGAAGAAATCCAGCTCACCTACTCCATCCCCCTGGAGCACCCCAGCTACCGGGAACTGGTTCGCCGCTCCGATGATTCTATCCCTTTTGGCTCCGAACAGATGATTCTTCTTTATTTACAGCAGCTTCTCATACAGCTAATACGTTATAACAACACAGACACCATATTTGCCCCCGTTTCCGGTTTCAGCCGCAGGCCCGGGGAAGAAGAACTTTTTTATAAAGTTATCGCTTATATGGAAGAGCACCTCCGCGAGCATCTTTCCATATCCCAGATATGCAAGGATAACCTGATTGGCCGTTCCCTTTTACAGCAGCTTTTTCGGGATTATACAGGCTGCGGGATTATCGACTACTTTTCTTTAATGAAAATCAATGCGGCCAAACAGCTTATCCTGCAAAGACAGCTTAATTTTTCCCAGATTGCGGATTATCTGGGCTATAATTCTATACACTATTTCTCCAGGCAGTTTAAAAAGCTGACTGGCATAACCCCTTCGGAATACGCGGCTTCCCTTCCACCTATTTGATGGAAACGATGTAAAACCGGCTTCCAACTATTTCCGTCCAGAGGCCAGAGCCTTTACTGCCAATTCATTCTTCCATATCTCTTTGTTACCGATAAAATTTCTTCTTTTAGTTCTTCGCCCAGTTCTCCCTTTTTCAATCTCCAGCGCCAGTTTATCCCCAGTGTAGACGGTTTATTCATACGGCAGCTATTGTCATAGCCAAGATAGTCCTGAATAGGAATAATGCATGTTTTTGCGTTGCTGCGCATTACAAGGGAAATAAAGGATTTGTACAGCAATTTCTCCGGCGTATAATGGTCGCACAAATAATTGCGCGCCATTTGGCGTTCTTCTTCCGTAATGCTCTGATACCAGCCCACAATTGTCTCATTATCATGGGTACCCGTATATGCGATGCTGTTTTCCGTATAATTATGAGGGAAATAGTCATTCGCCGAACCGGAATCCCTGGCGTCAAAGGCAAACTCCAGCACTTTCATCCCCGGGAATCCACTGTCACGGACAAGCTGGCGGACGGAATCCGTCACGTACCCCAAATCCTCTGCAATTACCTCATGCCAGCCAAGGCGCTGTTCCATACAACGGAATAGTTCCAGGCCAGGGCCTTTTTCCCAATGCCCGCTGATAGCAGTTGTCTCCCCATAAGGAATCGAATAATATTCATCAAAGCCACGGAAATGGTCGATGCGCACCACATCATAAAGCTGAAAGCAGTACCATATGCGTGAAAGCCACCAGTCATACCCAGTATTCCTATGATACTCCCACCGGTACAAGGGATTGCCCCAAAGCTGCCCATCTGCCGAAAACCCGTCTGGTGGACATCCTGCCACCGCCGTGGGAACATTATTTTCATCCAGTTGGAACAATTCTGGGTGCGCCCATGTATCGGCGCTGTCCATAGCCACATAAATAGGGATATCCCCGATAATCCGTATTCCTTTTCCATTGGCGTAGTCCTTTAGTTCTTTCCACTGGCTGAAAAACTTGAATTGCATATACTGCTGGAATTCAATATCGAAATAAAGTTCCTTTCCGTAATAATCCATTGCGTTTTGCCAGCGCAGACGGATATCCTCCGCCCACTCCGTCCATGGAACACCGCCAAAACGGTCTTTCACCGCCATAAATAATGCATAATCCCACAGCCACCACTTATTTTCTTCCACAAAACGCTGATAATCGGCATTCTCACTTATATTGCTCCGTTCGTATGCTTTCCTAAGAAGGGGATAACGCTTCCTATATATTTTTTCATAATTAATGTCATCCGCCTTATTGCCAAAATCCGCTTTATCACATTCCGCTTTTGTTAATACCCCTTCTTTTATCAGCGCTTCCAGGCTGATAAAATAGGGATTCCCCGCAAAAGTTGAGAAAGACTGATAAGGGGAATCCCCGTAGCTCGTAGGGCCAAGGGGCAGAATCTGCCAATACGTCTGCCTGCCTCTTTCAGCCAATCCACAAAATCATACGCACTTTGGGAAAAACAACCAATCCCATAACGGGAAGGCAGGCTTGTGATAGGCATTAAAATACCAGCTCCTCTACTCATATTTGATTACCTCCTTGTTTAAAATATCCTTATCAATCCAGATGGAACAGTGGCTTCAAATCGTGGCATACCGGGCTGTTGTCCGGATTTGTCTCCATAATATCCGCCATAAAATCCCACCATTTTCGGTTAATTTCCGTATCTGCCCCTTTATTCCACAGTTCTTCGTCCTCTATTTCAATATATCCGAAAAGAACCAATGTTTCCGGGTCCAGGGCTATGGTGTAATTTTTGCCCCCATGTTCGTGAATCATCTCAATCATCTCCGGCCAAAGCTGGTTATGCCTCTTTTCATATTCCGCTTCCATGCCCGGATACAGTTTCATCTTAAATGTTTTTATCATAAATAACCGCCCCCATCCTTTCTAAAATATCCCTTCATCCAAATCCAGTTTCCAGCGCCATATTTCTTTACACGCGAAACTGTCTGGCAATCCGTGCAATCACGGTTTACCAGACAGCCAATGTCCCCGGTAAGCTGTTACCTCCTATTCTAATATACAGACTTCCAATCGTCAATATTTTCAAGCCGCTTTACACGGAAATCAGTTTTCATAGACAGCCTTACTTTCTATTCAGCAGCACTTTTTGCTCATATTCTTTTACAGCTTCAAACCAGCTTTCTCCCACCAAAACCCCGTTCATTTCACAGAATCGATTCCAAATGTCGCCGAAAGGATAAGTTTTCAGTTCTTCCTGCTGCATCATAAGCTCCGTAAACCTGCCTTCATCCTGCAGCGCTTTCAGCTTTTTATTTGGGGTAAGGAGGGCATAAAGCAAAGCTTTCTGCATGTTGCGCATACCTACTACCCAAGCTGCAACACGATTAATGCTGGCATCAAAATAATCCAGTGCCAGGAGTACCCTGTCTATAGCATCGTTTCTTACAATTTCCTTGGCAATTTCCTTCGTTTCATCATCGAACAGCACCACATGGTCGCTATCCCATCGCACGCTCCTGGTTACATGGAGGGCAATTTTGTCATTAAATAAAAGCATGGAAGAAATTTTGTCGGAAACCACTTCCGTAGGATGATAATGTCCATTGTCCAACAAGCTGATAATACCGTTCTTTGCTGCATAGCTTATGGTAAACTCGCTGGAGCCTACGGTATAGGATTCCATGCCGATACCAAACACTTTAGACTCAAGGCACACGAGAACCTTTTCCTTGTCATAAGGCATTGCCAGAATCTCATCCAGCGACTGTTTGAACCTCGCCCTAGGGCCAAGGCGGTCTGCCGGCACATCTTTCATCCCATCCGGAATCCATATGTTCATAGCACATGGGCTTCCCTGCTCCGTTGCCAGATATTCGGAAATTTTGATGCATGCTTTGCAGTGTTCTACCCAGAATTTGCGCACCTTTTCATCAGGGCTTGACAATGTCAGGCTATCCTCCGCCATGGGGTGGGAGAAGCATGTGGGGTTAAAATCGAACGCCACTCCGTTCTTCTTCCCAAATTCCACCCATTTTGCAAAATGCTTCGGCTCCAGCTTATCCCTGTCCACGTACTCCCCTTCTTCAAAAATCGCATAGCAGGCATGAAGATTCACCTTATGTTTGCCAGGAATCAGGCTAAATGCTTTCTCAATATCAGCCATTAGTTCTTCCGGCGTCCTGGCCTTGCCCGGATAATTTCCTGTTGTCTGGATTCCCCCGGTCAACGGGCCGTCATGGTCAAAGCCAATCACATCATCCCCTTGCCAGCAATGCATGGAAATGGGGATGTTTTTCAAAGTTTCCAACACCGCATCCGTGTCCACACCTAGCTTTCCATACTGCTCCTTTGCCGCTTCATATCTTTCTTTCAGTATCATTTTTGACTCCATTTCTGCGCAGCTTTTTACGCCTGTCAAGTTTGTGGATGCTGCGCAGACACAAACTTGGGATTGAAAATTTTTAATTTTCAATCTTTCCTACTATTTTAGTTCCGCAAACCCTCCTGCAAGCCCCGTTATATCAGAGTATTTCCGGCCGTCTTCTGCATCCTGCAATCCTCTGGGGCTTTCCGGCATTCTTGCTGTTTTCCAGTCATGGTTTGTATTCTTCTACTCCAAAGGAGTGGAAAATGCATTTTCGTGCCTCTTGTAAGCTTCCTAATTCCCCGGCCTCCATCATCTGTACGGCGATGTTTCCGATGGCTGTGGCCTCTCCCGGGCCGGCATATATGGTACGGCCGCTTTTTGCTGCTGTGAGTTCGTTCAGGTAGGCCGCATTGGAGCCGCCGCCTACAATATTGACTGCTTTGTATTTTTTCCCGGTCAAATTTTCCACATCCGTAAAAGTTTCCGCATAACACTCCGCAAGGCTCTGATAAATCACGGTTGCCAACTGGCCAAGCGTCTGCGGGATTTCCTGCCCTGTCTTTTCACAGTATGACTGGATTTCCTCCATCATATTGTCGGGAGCCAGGAAACAATCATCATTCACGTCTACCCTGGATGGAAAATCTTTTTCCTCCTCCGCCTGCCTGCATATTTCCGGAAAGGAAAAAGCATCGTTATATTCATGCCTTACCGACTGAATCATCCAAAGGCCCATAATATTTTTCAGATAGCGGAAACGGTAATCGTATCCTCCTTCATTGGTAAAATTCTTTTCCATGCTCTCCTTTGAACAAATCGGCTTCATAATCTCCGTTCCAAGCAAAGACCATGTTCCTGAACTGATATAAAGGCTCTCCTCTTCCAAAGAAGGAACTGCAAGTACCGCAGATGCCGTGTCATGGGAAGCAATCTGCATCACTTTACATTGATATCCCACTTCCTTTGCAATTTCCTCTTTCAATTCGCCTACTATCGTACCCGGCATGGAAAGGGGATGGAAGATATGTTTCGGGAAGCCCAGCATATCCATCAGCTCCCAATCCCAGTCATTGGTCTTCACGTCCACAAGCTGCCCCGTAGTGGCATTTGTATATTCGCTTTTCTTTTCCCCCGTCAGTACGAAATTAAAATAATCCGGTATCATCAACAGGCTGTCCGCCTGGGCTAAAATTTCCGGTTCCTGGATTTTTGCCGCCATTAGCTGGTAAACCGTGTTGAATATCAGCTTTTGGATACCGTTTCTGGCATACAGTTTATCCTGCGGGATAATCCGGTACACTTCCTCGTCCATCCCTTTGGTTCTCATATCCCTATAGCCATAAGTGCTCCCCACTATCTTATCCTCTTTATTTAACAGCACATAATCCACTGCCCAAGTATCAATTCCCATGGAAATGGGAATCTTCCCCACCTCCCTGCACTTGGCCATCCCGGCAATAATTTCCTTTTCCAGATGATTCACATCCCAGTAAAGATGCCCGTTCTTCTTTACCATTCCATTTTCAAAACGGTACACCTCTTCTATGGCCATCTTTCCGCCTTGCATACTCCCCAGAATATGCCTTCCGCTGGAAGCCCCGATATCCACTGCCAGAAAATAATCTCCCATAGCCTTCTCCTTTCCCACATATGTATCCTTTAGGTAATTGTACCTATTTTCCGCAGGTATTGTAAGGACGTTGTTTGCATAATTTACCGTCCTTATTTGCAACCTGCGCCCATTTATGATACACTGGGACAAATAATAAAATTTTATATTTGGGAAGAAAAAATATGATAGAATCAAGCTTGCTGAATCATTTAAAAGAAATTTCCGAAGAAGAAAAGAGTCTTCTTTCCGGAGAAAAAAACGTCCAAAAAAATTTATATACCAATGAACCTGATTTTATTGTGGACAGCCGCAAAATGCTCACCTTAGGGAAACTCATAGATATCCGCCCGCACACCCGTTTCGTCCATTTCCCTGCCCACAAGCATAATTATGTAGAAATGATTTATATGTGCAGCGGCGCAACCACCCACATTATCAATGGCTCTACCACACTCACCTTAAATACCGGGGAAATCCTTTTGTTAAACCCTAATACGGTTCATGAAATACTCCCGGCGGGCATGGAGGATATCGCCGTTAATTTTATCATTCTGCCGGAATTCTTTGACCGGGTGCTTGTGATGTTAGAGGAAGAAAATGTTCTGCGGGATTTTCTCATCGGCGCATTGAAACCGGATAAAAATGTTACCGAATATCTGCATTTCCAGTCCATCGATATCCTGCCTATCAGGAATCTGGTGGAAAACCTCATTTGGTCGCTGCTAAACAGCCAGCCCAACCGCCGTAATATCAACCAGGCTACCATGGGCCTCCTGTTCCTGCATCTCCTCAACCACACCGACCGGATTAATATGCATGACTCTTCCCAATACGGGCAGCATCTGGTTTTTACCGTTTTAAAATATATTGAAACCAATTACCGCACGGCAGAGTTAGGGGAAATTTCATGCCAATTGCATATGCCCGCTTATTCTGTCAGCAAAATTGTAAAAAAATATTCCGGCCATACCTTTAAGCAGCTTCTGCAAATCAAGCGTTTGAACCAGGCCGCCTTCCTGCTTTCCACCACCGCTCTGCCCATCGAAGACATCATCGCTCTGGCCGGGTATGACAATACCAGTTATTTTCATAGGATTTTCAAAGAATATTACCATATGACCCCTCGCGCTTACCGCAATCGAGTAGGGGAATGACTTTTCCCCTACTCGCCACGCGGCTCATGCGCCATTTTGCCCCTTTATAGGAAATACTTTTCCAACTGTTCCCAGATATCCCCTGCGATTTCCTCTGGCGGACGGTTTCCGTCTACCAAAATAATATTTTCCATATCCTTCTGCTTATCAAACGCTTCCAGATATTTCTCCCGCACTTGTATAAGCCTAGATTTCTTCTCAAAGAGTTCCTTATGGAATCTGTTCTTTGCAATCCTCTCCAGGGCAATATCCGGCTCTACATCGATAAATACCGTAGCCGTAGGCTTTACGATATCCCTGCACTGGCTGTTAGCCCCAATCACCCAATCCATGGGCATATCCACGCTGTGATAGGCATAAGAGGAAAAATAGTACCGGTCCGAAATCACCGTAATCCCTTCTTCCAGCATGGGCGCAATCCCATTCACGTCATTTAGCAAATGGTCTAGCCGGTCCGCCACAAACAAAGCAGCGATTGCCCGGTTATCCGTCTTTATCCTTCCTGTCATAATCTGATGAATCAACGAGCCTATGGGGGAATCAGTGGGCTCCATTGTTGCATAATAGCGGATTTGCTTCTCCTTCAGCCTTTCTGCCAAATACTGAATCTGGGTACTTTTCCCGCTTCCGTCTATCCCCTCTAACGCAATGAACCTTCCTTTGCCTGTTTGTGCCATATCTTCTGCCACTACTTTTTTCATCGCCATATTTTCTCCATTTCTGCGTTGCTTTTGTGACCTGATTGTCCGGCTATCATCCCACAAAAACCGAATTATACCTGTCGATACATTTCCCCAAGGTCTCTGCAAAATGCCCGATAGAGCCAAGCGGTGCGCCGGAGCCGCTCAAATCCAGGGGCTGTCCGCTTTCCACCTGTTTTATCATCCATTCCAAAGCCTGAATCAATGCATTATATAACCCGTCAAAAGGGCTGGAGTTACTGAGGGATTCTTTTATTAGCTGATTATTGTCAGCCGTTGCTGCATCGTAATCGGCCACCACCTGCACCAGTTCATCATACAGCTTGCGGATTTCCGTAAGGTCCATCTCTGTAATATTTTCGTCTGAAATTCCCTGTCCATAAATCTCGTTCAAAACCTGCTGGCCAATACTAATCCCACGGCTGGCATTATAACGAATCAATTCCCCGTCCGCCTTCATCTGCTCTTCTTCTGCTGCCGCCCTTTCTGCGCCCACCTCGGCAATGGCATCCATAAATTCATAGCCAAGCGGTGCAAATTCCTCCGCAGCACTATAAATAATTGCATGGTACTCCTTCGCTTCTGCATATTGGTTATCCGCATATGAATAGCTTCCGCTGATATCAGAAAATGTGGTCATCAAATCCCTTAACGGCCTCTCCATTTCTTTTACAAGGTCATCCATCCCCTCGTAAGCAGGGTCCATATCCGCTAACATTACACAGTCATCAATCAAATCAGTGTCCAGGCTATAAATACTATATCCATAGGTAAGCCCGGAATCCGGCAATAAGGCGAATTCTTCGGTATAATCCACCACTCGGTAATAGTTGTCGATATCGTCGAACACTTCCACGATTTCATTGTTCAAATCCACATAATAATTATATTTAATCAAATCCATCTGTTCCGGGGTAATATCCATTTCCATATCGGCCGCTTCGTCCGCCGCCTGCTCGTCCATCTCTTCTTCAGGCTCTTCCTCATCCGAGCTATCCGCCGATTTCCTGACATCCTCCTCTTTCACCGCTCCCGATGTCTCTTTCTCCTCCGAGGCATTGCCCCCTCCTTGCCCGCAGCCTGCCAAAACCATTGAAAGCGCCAAAATGGCCGCCAGCTTTCCCATCACAGTTCTTTTCATCATTTCCTTCTCCTCCTATTTTCACTTATATTAATCTATGATAAAATGATTTTTCTTCATTCCTACAGGCAATTCCAAAAAGCAGCCAGGCTTTAAACAGAACCTTGCTTTTACCAGAGCCTTACTTTCAACGAAACCTTCTACTCCCCTGTCAATTCCGGCAATATCCCAAAACGATATCCCATCTCTTCCCATTTGGTGAGCAGTTCATCCAGAATCTCCCCATTCGTCCGGGATGTATTGTGCAACAATACAATCGCGCCAGGATGTACCCTGGAAGTCAGCTTGCTAAAGGCTTCTTCATGGCTTGGCTGGTTGTCCGCATCCCAATCCACATAGGCCAGACTCCAGAAAATCGTATAATATCCCAATTCCTGCGCTTTTTCCAGGTTGTCTGCATTGCATTTCCCCTGAGGAGGGCGGTAATAAGGCGAAAGTTCCCTGCCGGTAATTTCCCGGAACAAATCGGCCACATCATCCATTTCCTTTCGGAAAGCATCCATATCGGATATGGTAGGCATATCCAAATGGTGATAAGTATGGTTACCCACCGCATGGCCATCCTCCACCATACGCTTTGCCAAGTCAGGTGCTGTTTCCAGGAAATGGCCTACTACGAAAAAAGTGCCCTTCGCATTATGCTTTTTCAACGCATCTAAAATAGGCTCCGTATTGCCGTTTTCATATCCACAGTCAAAGGTAAGGTAAATGACCTTTTCCTCATCATTCCCCATAAAGTAAGCATCATACCAGGCCAGGTCCTCCGCAGAAGCGTTGCCCACAGGCTGTGTCCCTGGCTCGCCGAAGGACAGCCCCCAGTCCTCCGAGGCAAATTCCAGTTCCCAGCCTTCCGGCCTGTTTTTCTTTTCCCCGGCCGCTCTGCTGCCCGAACTGCTTCTTTCGCTATCCGTTCCTCCTGCCTGGGCTTCCTCTTCCCCATTATCCTGTTCCTGCTGCCTTCTTGCAGAATCATTCCCTGATGCGTGGAGTTCCCGACTTTCCTGCCCTTCTGCTAAAGACTGCTGTTCTGTTCCAGCCCCGCTTTCCATTCCCTCCTGCATTCCAGCCTGTCCATCCCGCTGCCCTGTTTCATCCATCCCCTGCTCATTTTGCTTTTCCCTTTCAACGGAATTGCCCTGTCCGCCTTCTCCTTCCTGCCCAACCTGATTTTCTGCCTGGGCATTATTTTCCGCCCGGGCATTATTTTCCGCCCTCCCCATTGAACCTTTGCAACCTGTTAAAAACAAAAGCATAGCTAACAGCAGCGCAATAACCGCCTTTTTCACCATTTTGCTTATTTTTCTTATTCTTCTTTCCTGATTCTGATGCCTCATAGCAATAACCATACCCTTTCCATAATCTACATCTTTTGTTTGGTACATATCACAAAATTATAAACTATGATTGCATCAGAATTGCATCATAAATTGCCAGCCGGCTTGACAGCCAGCCTCCAACTCCGGCGCATGACTCCGCAAACATTACCTTATAACACTTCTTAAAACAAGCCATTCCAAATCTTTGCCTTAGTATAGCACATCTTTTGGAATGCGGCAAATCAAATACCCCCTGTGATTAACCCTTTACTTACATACATCCACCCAACCCACATACCCAGAGTATTTCTCCAATTCCGGAATTGTCAGTTCGATGGCGCTGTTTGAACTTCCGCAGGCTGGAAATACCGTTTCAAAACGTTTTAGCGATACATCCAGATATACATCCACCCCTTCATTCACCGCAAAAGGGCATACCCCGCCCACCGCATGTCCAATCAAAGTTTCCGCTTCCTCCTTGGAAAGCATCTTTGCCTTTGTTCTAAACTGTGCCTTATATTTGGAGTTATCAATCCTGGCATCCCCCGCTGTAACCACCAATATCCCATGGCCATCCACCATAAATGAAAGCGATTTTGCTATCCTCTCCGGTTCGCAGTGCAGCGCTGCAGCGGCCAGTTCTACCGTGGCGCTGGATACATCGAATTCCAGAATCCTTTCTTCCATTCCGTATCCTTTAAAATATGTTTTTACTCTTTCTATCGACATGATGTTCCCCATTTCCGCGCTTTCCTTTGCGCTCCGATTAATTTAGAAATCTTTTCCTCTTGTCATTCATTCCATACTCATCCAATATAGCAAACAAATCCATTTCTGTAAATCCAAAACTGTCCGGATATAGGGAAATCAATTTTCACGGGCGGCGCAGCGGGCAGGGTGTTTGGCTCATGCAGTGTGTTGTTTTACGGCTAAGATAAAAAGTAGATTTCACTAATGAAATGGGTAAATTTTCAAACCCTATTGCGTAACATTCCATTCTGTTCTTTGGGAGAGGTCGGGGGTTCGGGGCAGGATTGTCAAATCCTGTTCCCCGTTTTCGGCAGCGAAATGGCAACGGCAAAAATCCAGACAGTCAAGGGTTTTAGAGCGGAGATTTTCGCGCTCTTTGCGAAAAAATACTACTCGTTCCTTGACGGTCTGGATAGTCGGAACGGAGTAAGGTACCGTTTGGTTTCCTTAAGTGAATGTGGTATAATTTCTACAGCACAGGCAGACCGACAAATTGAAAGTTGACACCGATGAAAATGAATGAAAGGAGAGAACACCTATGCGCAATGCAGGAAGCAAAATAGTAAATAATTGGATATATCCTATTGCCAAAGGTTATGTACTGATTGATACAGGGTATGAAAGCGGATTTGCACATTTTAAAAAGCAATTGGCAAAGATGCGGATAGCCCCTCAACAGATACGATATATTTTTTTGACACACGCTCACGATGACCACGCAGGTTATCTGAATGAAGTACTTTCGGAATGCCCTGACCTTCAAATCGTTATGAGCGACAAGGCATTAGAAAGATTATATAGAGGGCAAAACTCTTTTCATGGCGGTTGCACAAATAAGATTGCCTTGTTCTTTTGTTATTTAATGAAGTTTGTTGGCAAAGGTAAGCATTTGTTTCCCTCAATAAAGCAAGAATATCAATGTAGATGTATTCAAGTGACCGAACAAAACCGTAAGCAAGTGGAACTTTTACTGCAAGGAAAAATTATTGATACCCCCGGTCATACCGCCGATTCCATATCGCTTTTACTAAATGACGGTTCTCTATTCTGCGGTGACGCTGCTATGAACGGCTTGCCAAGTTTACATAGAATAACCATTTGGGCAGAGGATAAGACGGCTTTTCTGAAATCTTGGGAAACAATCATTGCACTTAGGCCAAATCTAATATATCCGGGTCATGGCAAGCCGTTTGAATATAAAGACCTTAAAATAAATCTAAAACGAGCAAAAAATATGGAATTGTTACCGCTCCATACCCTGCTTTCTGCGTAGCTGTTGTTCTCGCTTTCTTCTTTTAGCCACTTTTGCAGTTTGGAGATACGCGCCTTTAACTGCCGCAACTTCTGGTTAATCACTTCGATTTCATGGTTGAGGTCGCCGCGCTCGGTGCGGATGCCGCGCTTCTCCATAGCGGAAGCGGCAACGCCTAAATGGACGGTGGGT
>QXWV01000023.1 GCA_009911195.1 Lachnospiraceae bacterium
TTGAAATCGTATGCCGGAAGGCGGCGGGGAAGGAGGATGAATGGACAACCGCAAGCTGTATGTTATGGGCGTGGCAATTACAAGCAAGCCCCGCTGCAGACTCTTTTACAAGGTAAGTGGCTGGAACAGACCGGATTCTCCGCTGGGGATAAAATTACCGTGAAATGCCAACAGGGGCTGCTTACTATTACGAAGGATGAGCCAACAACAGAGCCTGAAAAATAAATATAGACAAAGGCCGCTTTTGCAGTATAATAGAAAAAGCGATACGCCAGTAACTGGGGGTACACTTTGAAATGATTGAAACGGAGAGCCTGATTCTTGATAAGGCAAAATTTTCAGATTGGAAGGAAATGTATTGTAATGTCTGGTCACAGCCAGAAAGTTCAAAATACATGGCATGGAATATTACTACAAGCGAAGAAAACGCCAAAATAAGAATCATGAAAACCATTGCATTTCAGAAAGAGCATGATACCTATCTGGTTTATGAAAAATCAAGCGGTAAGGCGATTGGATTTGCTGGTGTAGAAAAAATCGAACCTTACATCTATCAGGAAGCAGGGATATGTCTGGGGGCGGATTATGTTGGAAAAGGGTTTGGCAAGCAGATTCTTCAAGGCTTGATACAATACTGCAAAGAAAAATTTAGTGCAAAAGAGTTTATTTATTCAACAAGAGAAGAAAATAGGGCTTCCAATCGATTAGCAAAGTCATTAGGTTTTACAGTGATTTCTTCAGTACCTAAAACAGACAGCAAAGATGGACACAGTTATAATCTTCTGCAATATAGCTTAAAACTATAACTGCCCATTTAACAGCGCTGAATAGGCAATGAATGAAAAGGTGAAGGGATTGGGTATAATGGATAACTGGTTTACAATAGACAAGATTGATTATGAAACCATAATCATAAGCGAGTACCGGCATTGGGAAGAAACCCACTGTTATCTGTTGAATGGAAAAAAGAAAAGCCTGCTTATTGACACAGGGCTGGGGATTTCCAATATATATGATGAAGTCCGTAACCTTACGGATAAACCGATTGCGGCGGTTGCCACGCACATTCACTGGAACCATATCGGCGGGCATAAATATTTCCCGGAATTTGCACACCATTCGCTGGATATACAGCCGGAAATCCTAATCCGCATGGCAAGTGCATTCCGCCAGTTAAAGGCAGACGGGAAGCTCCATCATGGCAGCGGTACATATCATTATGGCGATTGGGGCGTATGGCTGTAAACGAGATTTATGGAGTAAAAGACAAAGAAAAGTGAATATGAAACCTCTCAAAATGCCGCTGCATGAGCCAAACGCCCTACCCGCTGCGCCGCCCGTGAAAATTGATTTCCGTTGTCCGAATACCCTTCAAATACCTTCACTGCTACCGCTTTCTTTCCTCGTATTCCCTCCTGCAAACAACAGAATAACCATCCCTGCCAGCGAAGCTGCCACCGCCCAAAGCAACATTGTATCCACACCTTTGCTGTCTATCAGTTTCCCTCCTATAGCTGCCCCAATAATGCAGCCAAGGGAATAGGTCGCCGTCATATAAGCCTGCCCTTTAATGGCATCCCTTTTTCCTATCACTTCATTTACATAATATACTGAAGCCACCGCAAATAATCCCCACCCTAGAAGCTGTAAAATCTGGACGAAGTAATAAAAGGTCATGCTTGTTGCACAAAAAGTGAGCAATGCTTTCACCATAAAAGCTATCCCTGAAATCCGCACCCAAATATCGCAACGGACAATTTTCAGCATATAAGTAAATACAAAGAGCACCGGCAATTCTGCCAGGGCGGCAATCGCCATAACAATTCCCGTTTCTTCGCTCCCTCCCCCCTTGCTGACCACAACCTGGAATCCAAAGCCACTCACCATCATATGGGAAGTATATAAGAGCATGCAGCCGATTAAAGCAATCCCAAATTTTTTATAACAGGAAAAAAATTCCCATGGGGTATTGCAAATTTGGAGTTCATTCCCATCCCCGCCTGCATTTCTTCTTTCCTCTGCCGCTTCCACCCCTTTCCTCTTTTCAAAGGGGAAACACATAACACTGACTGCCAGCCCGATGGAAATAAGGCATATGGTCAGAGGCTGTATCCTGGCTTCGCTTCTTGCAAGGACGATACCCAGTATATAGCTTAAAATGGCATATCCTCCGGAGCCAATCCCACGCGCCACACCGAAATTTAACCTTTTCCCCTGATTGATGCACTCCGTTCCCAATGCATTCACCAAAGGATTCAACGTATGTATTCCCACGATTAATATGCAATACAAAATCCCTGCTATCCAAAAGGTTTTCTGGTATAGCACGAACAGAAAAGGGCTGATTACAATCTGCAGCCCTGTTAATATGAGAATAATTGTTTTCAGTGAAAGGCTCTGGGGCATATCCGCATAGCTGGCCACAATAGGCTGCAACACCACGGAAATCCCACATGCCAAAGCCACAATCATCCCTATCTGGGCATTATTAAAGCCACATTCCAACAAAAAAATACTGGCGAATCCTATCACATCGCCCAACAACATCCAAAAGAAAAATTCAATTACAGAAAATCTTGTTGTCATTTTATCCTCATTTCCATGCATTTTTTGTTTTATTCTTCCAGAATGGAATCCTCCACCTTTCTCCCGATTTTTTCCGCAGCCCGCAGATAAAAATCAGGATTGGGCTTTCCTGCTATCATTCCGTCATCATAAACGATATCCTCCTATATTTGCTTTTTAATTTTACACCTTACCGTTTCTTAGTTATTATAACCATCCCTATTTTCCTCCAATACCTGATTTCTGCCATTATATATCACTATTCTGCCATTTTTGACGATAATCCAGGGGGCTGCATCCCATTTCTTCCCGGAAAAGTTTAGCGAAATAGCTACTACTCCCCAAACAGCATGCCTGGCTGATATAAGTTATCGTTTCTCCACCCTCAGCCAACATCTGCCGTGCACACTGCAGCCTATAGCTTGTAATGTACTCCACTGGGGTCATATGAAGGCATTCCTTAAACAGGCGGTAACAATCCCTTTCACTGCAATATCCTGACGCAGCCAGTTCCGAAATCCGTATTTTCTCCTTGTAATGCTCATGCACATAAACCATCATACATTTCATTTTATCGCTTTTCTTATCCTGTTTTTCCATACCATCCAATAACGGCCTGGATATCGCAAAAAGCTGTATCCATATTTCCGACAAAATATTCCTTAGCCGTATCTCGTAGCCAAAATCATCTTCGGGCATCTGAAACGATTCCGCCAATTTATCCAAAATCGCTTTTTGTTGCGGATTCTCCGGATATAATGCAATCAATTCCAAATTCTGCGCCATGCTGATAGGGAGTACATATTTTTGTTCAATCCAGCCGCCCTGTGCCCCCGCTATCAATGCCGCATCAAAAATATGGAGAAGCTGCATATTATCCGATGTTTTGCCCGGAAGCCTTGTCATATGAAGCATATTGGAATTGACCATGCCACCGGAGCCCGCTGGGAAAATCCATTTCCCCTTCGGTGTATGGTATTCCAGCGCACCTTCTGCTATATAAAAAAGCTCCACCGATTTATGCCAATGCCATGGCGCAAAATTCCTTGACCCGCTCTGAAACCGTACCCTGCTGGCAATATGCGGGAATCCGGCTATTACCTCTGGCAATATCTCCTCTTTGCTGCCTGTATAAAGGCTCACTTCACCTAATTCTATCAATCCGTATCCTCCTTGTAGTTATCTTTGCATTTTACCATAAAGCAATAGAAAAAACCAGACAGTGATGGTATAATATCGAATCAGAAGGACACTGTTTCGACCTCTGATTCCATGTGCGCAAACGCGCACGAAATTATGGTGCAATAACAGCTAACACCAACAGAAACCATAAGGAGCCAGCCATGGATTATACTTATCGTATCGCCGGTTTACAGGACCGGGATAGCTATATTGATTTTATTAATTATGTATTCAGTTTCTCCCATTGCCCCCATGACTTTAAAGCACTGTATCCCCGGGAATATCGGGATGGCTTTGAGGGGAAGGCGGTTCATTTCCTTGCGTTAGACGATGCCGGGAAAATCCGGGCTGTGGTGGCCGTCCTTCCTTTTGAAATGCTAATTGGCACCCACCGGCTTAGCTTTCCCTTTTGTGCAGAAGAGCTTTTAGCATATGACCCCTATATAAGAAATGAGGAATCCCATGAAAATTACAGAACTCAACATCCGAAATTTTAAATCCATCCACCACATACATTTACAGGACATTGAAAATGCTTTGATTCTAGTCGGCCAGAACAATACCGGAAAAACTACGGTATTAGATGCCGTCCGCGCAGTAGGCGGGGATTATACAATCAGCCCGGCGGATTTTGCCAAAGATGGCGCAAATATTGAGATTGGGGTTACCTTATCCTTTTCGGAAGAGGATTTGGAGCTTTTGCACCGTAAGGGCATTGTGAGCCAGTACCGCAGGATGGAAGCATGGATGCATGATTTTTGCAAGAAGCTTCCTTCGTTTTCTGAAAACAGGCTCACTTTCACTATGTCCGCCAACCGCGATGGTCGTATCCGCTATCAGGATAGGATAAATAAAAACAACCCCTATATCCGGGAAGTCTTTCCCGGAATCTATCATGTTGATACCGAGCGGCGCTTAGACCTTCTTCAGCAGGACCTTCTTCTTTTGCAGGAAGACGAAATCCTCCAGCGGATGCGTACTGAATGCTGCATGTTCAATCAGGCAAAAAAATGCAGTTACTGCTTCAACTGCATCGGCTTAATCCAGCAGAAAACCCCGGACGAACTGGATGTATTTGAAACTTCCAAGCTGTTGGATTATAAGCTCTATCAGCTTAATCTGGATGCATTTGCAAAAAAAGTCAACGAAAGCTTCCACAAAAACGGCGGGAGGGAAAACATCCGCTATACCATGAACCGGGATGTGGAAAAAATTTTGCAGGTGACAACGGAAATCTGGCAGCCGGCCCAGGACCTATCCAAGCCAATTTCCCAAATGGGCAAAGGTATGCGTTCCATTTATCTTCTTTCCCTGCTGGAAGCCTATGCGGAAATAGAGGAAAACCTCCCCAGCATTATCCTCATCGAAGACCCTGAAATCTTCCTCCATCCAAGCCTCCAGAAAACTTCGGGGAAAATCCTTTACCGCCTTTCCCGGAAAAACCAGGTGATTTTCACCACCCATTCCCCTAATCTGCTGCCCAATTTCAACAGCAGGCAAATACGCCAGGTCATTATCCAGGAAGACGGGTCTTCAGGTATTCGGGAAAAAACCGATATCAGCGCCATTTTGGATGACTTAGGCTACACCGCCGGGGATTTGATGAACGTGAACTTCGTCTTTATCGTAGAAGGCAAGCAGGACAAATCCCGCCTGCCCCTGCTGCTACGCAAATATTATTCCGAAACTTCCGATGAGCAGGGGCATCTGTTCCGCATTGCCATTATTACCACAAATAGCTGTACCAACATTAAGACCTATGCAAACTTGAAATATATGAACCAAATCTACTTGCGGGACCAATTCCTGATGATACGTGACAGCGATGGCAAAGACCCGGTTGTTTTGGGCAGGCAGCTTTGCCGCTACTATGAAGAACGCAATCTGGAAGAAATAGATAAGCTCCCAAGGGTACGTCCGGAAAATGTGCTGATTTTGAAATATTATTCCTTCGAGAATTATTTTTTAAACCCCCAGGTCATGGCCAGGCTTCAAATTGTGGAGTCCGAAGAAGCCTTCTATGAAACCCTTCTGGAAAAGTGGAAAGAATATCTCCACCGTCTTTCCAGCGGGCAGCACTTAAAAGAAGTGCTGGGTAAAGACCTGGAAACAACGGTGGATGTCAAAGAACATATGGAGGATATTAAAACCTATATCCGCGGCCACAATTTATTCGATATTTTCTACGGAAGATATAAAGAAAAGGAAGCCGAGCTTTTAGAGCGCTACATCGATATAGCCCCCAAAGAGGATTTCCAGGATATCCTCTCAGCACTGGAAAAATTTCCTTATTTTGAAAGCCGCCGGGTGTGAAGCTTTTCCCGGTTTTCCGCCCAAAATACAGGGATAACATCCAGCGGCGCTTCGGCTTGAATAGTTTGCCCCCCTTCGTATTTTTTCCCGGTGGCATATTCTATCCATGTCTCCCCTTGGGGGAGATATACGCTGCGGCTGGTCCATCCTGCATATAGGATAGGCGCTACCAATATATCGGGGCCATAAAGGTATTCATCTTCCACTTCCCAGCATGTTTTATCTTCTGGATACATATAAAACAGGGTTCTCATTATTGGTGTACCTTTGGTATGGGCCTCTTCCATCAGCTTTCTCGTGTATGGCCGCATCTGTTCCCTTAATTCCATATATTTTCTGCATATTTTGTAGACTTCTTCCCCATAGCTCCACACTTCATTGGCCGCACCGGAACAACAGGACGCGCCGCCCGTAGTGCCATATTGGGGCTGTCTCGGTTCCCTGTCTCCGTGAAGCCGCATCACTGGGCAGAAAGCCCCCCAGGCAAACCACCTGGCAAACAATTCCCTAAACTTAGGGTCATCCGGATTGCCCCCATGAAAACCTCCGATATCCGTTGTCCACCAGGGGATTCCTGCAAGGCCCATATTCAGGCCCGCTGCCAACTGATTCCTCATGCTTTCAAAACTGGAAGCGATATCCCCGGACCATACCAATGCTCCAAATTTCTGGCTTCCCGCCCATGCACAGCGCAGAAGGTTTACGATATTGCTCTGCCCTTCCTTTTCCATCCCCTGATAAAACGCTTTCGCATATTCCACAGGATATGTATTGCCGATTTGCAGGTTTGTACCCCCATAGTATCGGTAATTATCGAAATCATAAACGCTGTATTCCGGTTCCGCCTCATCCAGCCAGAACACCTTAATTCCCAGGTCATAGTAGTTTTGTTTCGCTTTGCGCCATACATATTCCCTGGCCTTAGGGTTGGTTGCATCGAAATGAATGGTCGCCCCCTGAAAATCCAGCCCTACCCTGAATCCCCTTTCCGTGTGTATCAAATATCCCCTCTCCAGCATTTCCTCATAATTTTCACATGTCTTATCCACGGTAGGCCAAATAGACACCATCAGTTCGATTCCCATTTCCTTTAATTCCCGCACCATGGCTTCCGGGTCTGGCCAGTATACCGGGTCAAATTTCCACTCACCTTGTTTCGGCCAGTGAAAGAAATCGATGACAATCAAATCAATGGGCAGCCCCCGCCTTTTATACTCCCTGGCCACTTCCAGCAATTCTTCCTGCGTCTGGTAGCGGAGTTTACACTGCCAGAATCCCATCCCATACTCAGGCATCATTGGTACCGTTCCCGTCACCGCTACATAAGCCTCTTCAATTTCTGCAGGCGTATCCCCTGCCACTACCCAATAGTCCAAAGATTTCGTGGAATACGCTTCAAAACTCATTATATTCTTCCCCAGCACTGCACGCCCCACTCCCGGATTATTCCAGAGGAATCCATACCCCAGCGAAGAAACCATGAACGGCACACTGGCCTGGGAATTCCTATGGGCCAGTTCCAAATCCAACCCCTTCAAATCCAAATAAGGCTGCTGGTATTGCCCCATCCCATAGATTTTCTCTGTCCTATCTACAGACTCAAATCTCACGGTTAAATGGTAATCCCCTCCGCAAATCGGCTTGAATTCCCTGGCTTCTACTTCAATAGCACTACATTTTTTGTCCAGCAAATCCTTCCTGTTCCTGCAATATTCTTCCATCAACAGTTTTCCATCCTGCCGGTAAATCATAATCTTCCCCGACTTACTGATTTCGGCCCTAATCTTCCCATTCCCAATCTGCGCCCCTGATTCCGTATACACCGCATTGCCTTTAAGCGGCTTCCCCCCGTACAATGCCCAATCCTCCTCCGGCATCCTTTTATCCTTCGTAGCCCGCACCCGAAGCCCGTTCTCCCCCCAGGCTTCTATCCAAACCTCTTCCCCATCAAATCCATACACCAATTTTCCATCCCTTATTTCCAACATGTTCCAAATCTCCTAACCTTCAATTTTGCTTTTTATCCCTGTGGGCCAAAGTAAATCCCTTCCACAATTACCATGACCTAACATTGTCATGACCTAACCTTTGACCGCTCCACTTGTCATCCCGCTCACAATATATTTCTGCATAAATATAAAAATCAATGCTACCGGGATAATCGTAACCACAGCAAATGCAGTCAAATAACTCCATTTCGTTCCATACTGCCCCATAAAGTTAAAAATCCCAGCCGTAATCGGGCGTTTTTCCTGGTCTAAGATAAATGTCATCCCATAGGCCAAATCCCCCCAGGCATAAAGGAAGGAAAAAATAGCACAGACCATAACCCCTGGCCTGGCAATGGGTATTAATATCCTCCCAAATGCAGTAAACCGGTTACATCCATCCAAATAGGCCGCTTCTTCCAAATCCTTGGGAATAGAGGCGAAATAGTTTTTTAAAATCAAAATGGAAAAGGGAATACCGATTGTTGCATCGGCCAGCATGGCAGCAATCCATGTATTATACACATGCATGTTCTTAAACATTATGAACATGGGCGTAAGCAACACCGATACTGGCAGCATCTGGGTAACCAGAAATGCCAGCAGCATAAATTTTCTTCCCTTAAAATAATATCTTGCAATCCCATAAGAAGCCGGCACAGCCAACAATACTGCAATTACCGTTGCCCCCAGCGAAATCAGGAAGCTATTGGCAAAGGAGCGGAACATATTGAAGTCCCCGGTTTCCACCTGAGCCGCATAGGACTGCAGGTTAAGGATATGGGGATAGAAGGTGGGCGGGTTCTGGAAGATTTCCCGTTCCATCTTCAAAGAGGTAATCAGTGCCCAGTACAGCGGAAACAAAAGAAGACACAATATAAACAGTGAAATAATGCATAATATAATATTATTTCTCCTTGAAAGCCTTTTTTCTCCATCCATTACTTTTCCTCCCCTTCCGTTGTTATTTTAATATAGGACATGCCCACCACCAGCAGAATTAACAGCAGCACATTTGCCACAGCAGAGCCTTTGCTGTACTTGAACATTTCAAATGACAGCTTGTAGGAATAGGTAGACAGCATGTGAGTGGAGTTCACCGGCCCTCCGCTTGTCATAACATATACCAGGTCATATACCTTAAAGGTATAAATAAAGCCAAGTACCAGCACAGACTCTACCGTAGGCTTTAAAAGCGGCAGGGTAATACGGAAAAAAGTCTGTACCTTATTTGCCCCATCAATAGAAGCGCTCTCATACAATTCGCCCGGAATTGTGGTCAGCCCGGTGGATATCAGTATCATATTAAAAGGAATACCTATCCACACATTGGCGCATATCAGTGCAAACATAGCCGTTCCCGGCGTTGTCAGCCACTCCACATTGGTATCAATCAAATGCAGGCTTCTCAGCAAATAATTAATTACCCCGATATCGGTTGCAAACAACAGTTTGAACATCAATGCCGTCACTGTAACCGGTATCATCCACGGCACAAGGAGAATCCCCCGTATAGGCTTTGCCAGAGTGAATTTCCGGTTAAAAAAGAGAGCCAAGGCAAACCCGATGATAAACTGGAACACCAGGCAAAGAACGGTATAGCGTAATGTATTCGACAGGGAAGAGCGGAATACATTATCACTAAAAAGCTCCATGTAATTGTCAAACAAAATAAAGTTTTTTGTTCCCTTCACTAGATTCCCTGCATTTACATCCTGAAAGCTTAGGATAATATTACGGATAATCGGATATCCCACAAAAATAAGCATATACAAAAATGCAGGGAAAACAAAAAGTATACCAATATTTTCATAACGAAAAAGCTTTTTCATTTTTCCCATAAGATAAACTCCTATTTTAAAACGGCTGCTACCCAGGTTTTACTTTGTAATACACTGTGCAGCAGCCGTCACCTTCCGCCGCGGCCAGCGCAGTCTATGCACCGGCCTGCCCGGACTGTTACCTTTATTATCTATTTACAGCCAAGCCATTTTCCTATTTCCTTTACAGCCTGCCTCTATTTTACAATGCTATCAATGGTTGCCTGAGCTTCTGCTGCCGCATCTTCCGGAGTTGCCGTTCCGGTAATTACCTGATTGAATGCAAGGGAGATTGCGTCCGATACGCTGGGCCATTCAGCCAAAGGCCCTCTGGGCATTGCGTACTTCAGTTCTTCTACGAAAGGCTGGTATGGAGAATCCGCTTCAAACTGGGTTTCTGCAATGGACTGGTTCGCTGAAATATATCCGAATTTATCCATCATAAACTTCACCTGTTCTTCAGATGTGGAATATGTAAGGAAATCCAAAGCGCCTTCCACATTACCTCCGTTGATTACCGCATAGTTCTCGCCGCCAAGTACGGAAGAATATTCGGAATCTTTGGGAATCAGCGTCACTTTCCAGTTCAGTTCCGGTGCTTCTGCCTGCATCGTAGGAATCTGCCATGGGCCGTTTTCCATCATCGCCACGTTTCCTGCGATAAACTGGTTCATAACATCCCCCTGTGTCCAGTTAATGCATTCCTTGCTCATCACGCCTTCGTTTACCAAATCCTGAATAAATGCCAGTGCACGGATTCCGTTTTCGTTGTTGATATCATAAGAGGATGCCCCTGTAGACCAAAGCCATGGAACAAAATTAAAAGTTCCTTCCTCATTCTGTACGCTGCACAGCGCCAGTCCGGTAACGCTTTCCGTAGTCAGAGCTTTTGCTGTTTCCTTCAGTTCATCCCATGTAGTGGGCACTTTGCAGCCCGCATCATTCAGCATATCTTCATTATAGTATAATGCCAGACAGTTTACGCCAAAAGGTACACCATACAATTTTCCATCTACCGTACAGGAATTAACTGCCCCTTCATAATAGCTTCCCACGTCAAACTTACCTGTCAGGTCTTCAAAAATTCCCATATCCACATAAGATGCATGGTCCGGGGAATCCAGAATAGCGATATCCGGAAGTTCATCTGCGGATGCCCCTATAGATAACTGCTTTTTAAAATCTGCAAAAGGTACATATTTCGCCGTTACCTCATATTTATCCTGGGATGCATTGTAGTCCTGAATAACCTGGTCCAATGCCACCTGATGCCCTTCCGTTTCCCAGTAGTACCAGATTGTCACTGCTTCCCCTGCGGACGCTTCCTCTGCTTCGCTTACCTCCGGCTCACTTTCTTCCGGTTGGCTTTCTCCTGACGTATTCGATGCTGTACCGGAAGCATCCTCTGTCTCTTTTTCCGCCCCACATCCGGCAAATAAACCGATAGTCACTGCCAATGCTGTCAGTAATGCAACAATTTTTTTCTTTTTCATATCCATCCTCATTTCTGCGCGTTTTTTTGTGACAAAACCCATCCGGGTTTATCCCATTTGCGGAAACCGCGCCGCCGCAAACTTATTTGCTGTTTTGCTTTCTATGAGTTTATCATACCGCCTTTTTTCCCTTTCCAAAACGGTAAGAAAATGAAAAAGGATAAATTATCTAAACTAATACAGAATTCATAAAAGCCCTACCGGTTGGACTTCCTGTATTCGGCCGGCGACATCCCTATACATTCCTTAAACACCCTTGCAAAATATTTGGCATCGGTATAGCCGACTTTCCCCGCTATTTCATACTGCTTTAACTGAGTTCCAATGAGAAGCTCCTTTGCCTTCCCCAAACGGTAATTACGGATATAGGAGCTGAAATTCTCCCCCAGTTCTTTATGGAATTGAGTGCCCAAATATTCCTGGCTCAAGTTCAGCCTATCCGCAATCTCATTTAATGTAATGCCGTCCGCATAAAATTCATGAATCATACTCTGTGCTTTCTTTACCGCCAGGCTCACTACTTCCGTCTCTCCAGAAGGGCTGTCCATATAGCTGAGCAATTCTTCCAGTGTACCCTGCAGCTCATATCCCGTTTTTGCCCCCATAATACGGTTTAGCAGACCTTTCTGGTCGATACTTTTATAATCAATACATCCCACTTCTTTTCCAATATTAAAGAAAGACCACTGGAACCTGACATAGGATTCCTTTACTTCTTTCGGGGAATATACCTTCCCATTGGCAAAATAGGCCCGGAACTTTTCTACTGTTTCCCTGACTTTCCCATTTTCCCCCGCACATATTGCCACTTTCATCTTATTCTCCAGTTCCACTGGGTAAATACAGATTTCTGTCTGTACATCCGCAATTTTAGGATAAGAAATCAGGATATCATCCCCCAGGACGATATTCCAATCCATATATGGCAGCAACTGCTGATACCCTTCCCTGATTCCCTTCACCCCTTTGACTTCCAAAATCCCGTAATTAAACAGTTTTTCCCTGCTATCCCTTTTCTGAAGTAAAATTCGGTTCTGATACCAGCGCTCTACCTCCTGCCGGGAAGAATATCCGTACAGCAAAGCCAACATCCCCTTATCATACTCCATATCAATCAGAGAATATTTCAGCCCTTTTTCCCCGAACACCCGGCACATCTCCGTCCTCTTCCTTTCCTGCTCCTTTTCCGGGCAATCCCCCAGGTATAGGAACAGTTCCAACAGCGGCGCATCCTTCCCTATACCATATTTCTTTTCCAAAAAATCCTCAATCTGCTTATCCGGTGAAGATACCCCATGCAAAATGCCGGAAACAATATTTTCCAGGCTTCCCATCGCTTCCGGCGTCCTTTTTTGTTCCTGTTCATATAAATTCTGTATTTTTTGTATGGTCTGGACGAAATCCGGCACAACCACTGGTTTTATAATATAATCGCATACCCCCAGCTTCACTGCACGCTGGGCATAGGCAAACTCCGAATAGGCCGTCAGCACAATGACTTTAGGGAATATGCCAAGTTCCTGTATTCTTGTGAGCATTTCCAGCCCATCCATCATCGGCATTTTTATATCTGTAATCACCAAATCCGGTTTCTTTTCCTCCACGCAGGCCAGCCCATCCTTCCCGTTTCCGGCCATACCGTCTATAACGATTTCCGGAAACATTTTATTCATCAGCTTGCAAAGCCCTTCCCTGATTAAAACCTCATCTTCCACTATTACCGCTCTCATAAACCCTCCCGCTTTTCATTTCTCTCACTTTCTACTGCTCTGCGAAGATTCATGTCGCAGCCAGAACTTTTGACCCACGAATCCTATAAAGGAATCCAAAGATGCACAACAGTTCCTTCCCCCATCCTGCTTTCTATATCCACCCGCGCCCTGTTACCGTAATACATATATATCCTTGTAATTGCATTTTCCATCCCGATATGATTCTTATCATCTGTTTTCCGGAAAATGCCCCCATTCATCTCCTCCACCATTTTTTCAGGAATTCCGCATCCATTATCCTCTATCCGGATTTTCACAAAATCCCCTTCCCGTCCCATATCTACCTGTAGTACATATTTCCTGTCCACACCCTCAAATCCGTGGAGAATGGCATTTTCGATAAACGGCTGCAGCAGCAGCTTATGAATGTTACATGCCATAATCTCCGGCTCTACGTTAATATGGCATTCAAAGGCATTTTTCATTTTCGTCTGCTGCAAAAAGATATACTGTTTTAGCCAGTCCACTTCTTCTTTTATCTTAACCATCCCATTGCTGTTAGAAATCCCATACCGAAGAATATATGCAAGAGTGCCTATCATATTGCTGATTTCATATTCATCCCTGTCAATTGCCATCCAGTTAATCGTATCCAAAGTATTATAGAGGAAATGCGGGTTAATCTGAGCCTCCAATGCTGCAATTTCTGCATTTTTCTGCTTTTCCACCGACAGCTTCAGTTTATCCATGGTGGAATTGAATTCCTTCGCTATAATTTCAATTTCGGTAGGCCGGGTATTATCCGGTGCTACATGAACTGACATATCCCCTTTCCCCGCTTTTCTCATCGTCTCCACCACGCGCTTGATGGCCCCCGTCATCCGCGTCACCTGGCTGACCATAATTACTAAAACTGCTATAAGTGACAAAAATGTAATACATATCAGCAATTTCTGCTGCTGTCGGATTCCCTGCACCAGCTCTTCCTGATTGGTTGCCCGGATAATATACCACCCAGTCTTTTCATCATACACTGAATAGACAGCCATTTCGCCATCTCCTAAAAATCCGGTCTTTCTGGCCGCCTCCCGGTAAGCTGCCTTTTTCTCCCCTTCCTCTGCCCCTTCCCGGAAAACAGGACGCCCTACATCTTCCGAGTTGGCACAGGATACCATATACCCTCTGTCATCCACAATAAAATTAAGCCCGCTCTCCGTAGTGGTTGCACAGATTTCCTCCAACAGCTTTTCATCAATGCTCACAATCACAACCCCACACTGCTTCTTTACATCCCTGTAGTCAATAATCCTGTGGCCAATATGAAACAGATAGCAGGAGTTGCTTCCAAATATAACTTTATCCCCAGTGGGCAAAAGATGGGTTTTATTGTCACTGCTGATTTCCCTGTAAAGCTCTTCTCTGGAAACAGCTATGCTGTCCATCCATGAAGTATAAGTAGTAGAAGCGGTCAACTGGTCATAAAATACCTGCTCCCCGCTTTCCGTAATCACTGCAATAGACTTCACATAATCTTTCGTGTAAAAAAGCCCCCTCAACATTTTCCGCAACAGCTTCCTGTTGTTAGCCACATCCTCCCCGGCATTTATCTTATCCACCAACTCTACAATATTGTCATCGGTATAAACCTGAAACAAAATATCCTCATAAGAATCCAGCCACACATCCAGGCTAACCCTTGTCTGCTCCAAATTGGCTTCCGTCATACTCTCCACATTCTGCTGCACCAGATTTGAAGTATTATAATAGTAAACAATATTCACGAGAAGAATGGGAATGATTGACGTTGCTATGAAAGCTGTGACTAAGCGGATTCTAATGCTTTTTCTGTCCATATTCGTTCCTCCACAGTACTTTATTATATCCGCAAAGCCTTTGAGCAGAAAGGGGAGTAATATAATATAGGTTGAAATTTATAAGGTATAAGCCGGAAACCTCACTGTTACAACAGTTCCCTCCCCCGGCCCGCTCTCTACCTCTATCCGGGCGTTATGAATTTTAGCCGCATGCTTCACAATCGACAGCCCAAGCCCGGTTCCACCCACCGCTTTTGACCTGCTCTTATCCACCCGGTAAAACCGCTCAAAAATACGTTCCTGATGTTCCTTTGCTATTCCAATTCCCGTATCCCGAACCGATAAAATAACTTCCTTCCCCTCTTTTTGCACCGTCACATCCACGCTTCCATCTTTCCGGTTATATTTTACCGCATTATCGCAAAGATTATATACAATGCTATATAAAAGCTGGCCATTCCCATGCAGGAAAACCGGCTCTCCGGATACTTTCAATGCCACATGGGCAGCCTCCGCCTGGGACATTAAATCCTCCGCTGCCTTTCGGGCTATCCCATAAAAATCAACATCTTCGCTGCACATATCCCCCTCCCCTTCATCCAGATGGGATAGGCTGATAATGTCCTCCACCAAGCGTATCATTCGCTGAGCCTCGTCATATATTTTACCGGAAAAAGGTAGAATATCCTTTTCTTTTACCAATCCGTTTTTCATCAGTTCCGCATATCCTGAAATGGAATGCAGCGGTGTTTTCAATTCATGGGAAACATTGGCGCTGAATTCCCGGCGCAGCCGTTCCGTTTTTTCCTTTTCTGTAACATTAAAAAAGAAAAGCGCTGTTCCTATAGCCATATCCCCGGAAATAACCGGGCTTGCAAAAATGCGGTAGTTTTCCTCCCCCGCGGCAAACATCGCTTCTACTGCCCCCTCATTTAAGACGGCCAAAAGGGCTTCCTTTAATTTTGTATTTTCGCCCACCGACAATAAATCCGCCCTTATACAGTCTTTCTTCGTTTCTAAAAGCTTTTTTGCCATAGAATTGATGCTCAATATTTTCCCCTTTTGGTTCAGTAAAATCATGCCTTCCTTCATGCTTCCGATAATAGTGTCTAATTCCTTCTGCTTCCAACGAAGCTCCATTTCCTTCTGGTGCAGTTGTTTTTGCTGGCTATCCATGCGTTTTAAAAGAGGCAAAAGTTCATCGTAGCCCTGATTGGATAAGGGTTTGTCCAAATCCAGTTCATTGAGCGGCCTCACGATTTTCTTTGAAATCCGGACCGACAGAATAACCGATAATACCACCGCAACCACAAATACTGCATAAATTGGCTGCGTCATCCCAAAAATCAACATAAGAATGGATTTCTGGGAAATGGAAAGCCGAAGTATGGTGCCATCTGGCAAAAGCTGGGCCGAATATAAGGAACGCTCCATTAATGTTGCCGAATATCTGCGGCTTTCCCCATAGCCTTCTGACAGCGCTTCTTTGATTTCTTCCCTCTCCAAATGATTTTCCATATCAATGGTATCGGACTGGCTATCATACAAAACCGTTCCATCCGCCGCAATCCACGTCATGCGGCAACCACCCACTTCCAACCCAGGGAAATATTCCATTCCTTCATGTTCAATGCCCTGTGCAGCAAGACTTGCCTGTACTTTCAACTGTGCCTGTTGAATATCGGAAAAATAGTCATAAAAAACGGCCGCAATCAAAAGTATAGAAGCAAAAAAAACGGTCAGAGTCGCAAAACACATAAACCGTAAGATACGTTTTGTCATTCTTTTCCTTCCCCCATCCTGTATCCTACCCCCCGTACCGTTTCTATATAACCACCGCATTTCCCCAGTTTCGTCCTAAGTGTGGCGATATGCACATCAACCGTCCGTGTCTCACCGGCATATTCGATTCCCCACACTATTTCCAGCAGCTTATCCCTGGTAAATACCCTCCTTGGATTTTCCATAAAAGTGCGCAGCAGCTTATGCTCCTTTAATGTCAACTGAACCTGTTCCCCGTCTACAAATACGGTATACGTCTCCGGGTCCAATTTCAGGCAGCCCACATGTAAAAGTTTCGGCTCATTTTTATGCCCAGCCTCTGTACGGCGCAGCACCGCCCTAATG
Source organism: Lachnospiraceae bacterium (assembly GCA_009911195.1). Classification (GTDB taxonomy): domain Bacteria; phylum Bacillota; class Clostridia; order Lachnospirales; family Lachnospiraceae; genus Kineothrix. Next base: position 17,015 of record QXWV01000023.1, read on the forward strand.
CGGGAAACCATTTCCATCATGCCAAAAGGCTTAACCAAATAATCATCCGCCCCCAGGTCAAGCCCCATTACTTTGTCATATTCCGTTCCCTTTGCGGTGGCCATCATCACCGGTATCCCGGCTGTTTCTTCTTTGCACCGCAGTTTTTTCAAAATAGATATACCATCCTCGCCAGGGAGCATAATATCCAGCATGATTAACCGCGGTTTTTCCTGCTGCAAAGCTTCAAAAAGTTCCACACCGTCCGCAAAACCTTTCGCCTCAAACCCTGCGCCATTTAACGCATATATCATTAAATCACGGATAGATTCCTCATCCTCTATGCAAAAAATCATAGTCCTCCTGCACCTCCATTTTCAAACTATGCTGCAAGGCAGATTCTTTCCGCCAATTCCCGGCTTTCCTCCACCTTGCCGAACAGAAACCGGGTTCTAAATTTTTTTCACAGGATGCCTAATCACTGTCCGCAGCTTTTCCGGAGCACAGCGCCTTGGGTCGCTCAAATATATTTCGTGATGGAAACGGCTGTCCGATATATCGCCCACAAACCCGTTATCCAAGATATACTGCTCCATTCCCTCTATGGTTGCTGGTTCATTATCATAGCTTCCTACATGCATACACTGTACACAAAGCCCCTCATGATAAGTAAAAAACTCCACTTTAGAAAAATCGGCCTGCTTCTTTTCCGATGCTTCTTTGATGGCCCATTGGAACTCCTCCTCCGTCACAAACTCCGGCAGGCGTATCATGGATATCCATTCCAGCTTCTCTTTATGGGCATAGTCAATACCCTGGAGCTGCCCGCCCTGCCACCATAGCCCTTCTAAAGGCGGAACTACATAGGAAAAATAACCGTCTATTTTGTGATTCCCTTTATAGCTCATTTTCACTGTAAAGGCAATGGCATACAATAAACCGATTGCCTCCTTGTATTCCCCTTCCGGCTCATTAGGGTCGCCATGCCCCCTGACCGCAATATAGTTTATATTGGGTATTTCAATGATACCCGGCTTTTTCGGGGGAAGGTAAAATTCTTTATATTCTTTCTTATAATCAAATGCCATCTTCAACTCCATTTCTGCCCTGCGTTATTCCCACGGACAATAGGCCAAGCGGCTGCTTAAACCCAACCTCTGGCTGGGCTGCACATTTGGCGGCTGCCGCGAGGCTTATCTACTGAGGCTTAGGCGCGTTTGCCTTTTTGGGTTTTTTGGGTTTGGGCACAGGAAGTTCATCCCATGTTGCTGATACAAATTCATTCAATAATTTTTTGTTGTCAATTTCTTCAAACAAAAAATAGTTTTTTGCCCCTTCATAAGGAGGAGCCATTTCCAGCTCCGGCATTAATAGTCTGCCGGCTTCCGTAATTTTAACATACAACTGATTGTTACAGATTACGGCAAATATTTTTCCATCCAGGTACATTCCGTACTCGCCAAACATTTTCCTGTAAGTGACCTCTCCTGCTTCGGACAATTGGTCGGCTATATATTTCACAAATTCTACATTAGATGCCATGGGTTTTCTCCTATTCCTGTTTTTTATATAATCAATTCTATTGCGTCAATGGGTAAATGTTTTTACCTTTTCCACTTTTCATAAATTCTAATGCCCCCTCCTTCCCATAAAATCTACTATAAGCCCTGTCAGGCAAGTATCCTCATATTTTGTCCCCTTATCAACATCTTCAATCACAAACCTGAAATGTACATCCACTCCCTGAGCTGCCTTGATAGCATCTGTGGGCAGCTTAAAATACTGGGGATATATGGTATCTTCCAATTCCAGACAGGCATAAGGCTTATCCTCTACATACATCAGAAGCCTCTTTACCCTTCCATTCTCTTCCCAAGCCTTTTGATTCTTGGCATAACCATTTACCGCACATATTTCGGTATAGCGTATATATCCGTCATAAATATCCGGTTCTAAATCACCTGCAAGGAAACTGACTTCCCTCTCCGGAATATTCCTCTCCCAAAAGCCATAGCCGCATGCTTCCGTAATGGATATGCTTTCCCCAATTCCCCAGCCTTCCCATATTCCGTTTCCCAAAACAATTTCCCTGTCTCTAAAATAGATTCCCCATAATTCCGGGTTGTGTGCAAAGGCCCCATCATCCACAACTAAAGTTTCCAGAAAATCTTTCCCGGTCAAATTATTTTTTTCAAAAACCACATCCGTAAGCCCGCAATTTTCAAAACAGTGCGCCCCTATGAAAACGACATCCCCCGATAACTGCAGATGTCCGCTATAGTCTCCTAGCGGTATATTTTGAAAGGCATTGGCTGCAAAACCCATTACTTTTGCCCAATTTTTGCTTCCGCCCCTATGCCAAATCCCAGCACGAGAAAACACAGGAGCAATATTTTTATAAGCATATTCATCTTCTTCATGCCGCCAACCCTCTCTACCGGTTTCATTCGCCATAAAATCCGATGCTTCATATCCTTTTCCGTTCTCCCTTTAGTATATTTTATAAGGAACTAAAAAACAAGGGCGTCTGCCCAAATTCTCCGGCAAACGCCCCTATCCTAAAACAATTGGCCAGCCACACATATATGCAGCCATCCTAATCCTGTATAAAACCTCAAGAACCGTAATTTAATACCGACTACTGCCCCTAAAACCTTTGTGCCATGCCTTTTATACCGCAGCCCAATGCCCTTAGAGCAAAGATGCCGCTTCTTCATCCAAAATCAGGGTGAAATGGGGATGCAGGGTCAATATCGTAGCCGGCACTTTTTCATCCACTATCCCGCTCACCAGTTTTTTTACCGGCTCTGCTTTCCGTTTGCCGGAAGCAATCATCACCAGATTTTTAGCCTGCATAATGCTCCTGGGGCCCATCGTGATATAATAATCCGGCACATCCTCCTCCCCATTCTCAAATTCATCTATCAGACGTGACCTTAAGTATTCATCGCATTCCACCCTGGTTGTGGCATCCCCGAACTTGGTTGTTCCAGGAAGATTACCGCAAAAATGCCCATCCCAGCCTAATCCCAGAATTACCGCTTCCAGCCCTCCCGCTTCCGCGATATTCTTATCCTGTATCTGATAATTGGTCTGGTCCAGTTTATGGATGTTTTCTTCCCTGATACCCGCCGGAGTCAAAAACTGTTTTCTCAGGCCGGAAATCGTTACCCCTTCCCGGTCCTCTTTCCGGTATGGGATTTCATCAAAGTTGTAAAAATGTACGTTGCCAAACACATCCTTATCTTTCACTAACGGCAGCAGGATTTCATACATCCTGGCCGGGGTTGTACCGCCCGTAATTGACAAATTAACCCTCGCCTGGTCGGAATACATATACTTCAGCACATGCATGGCTGCCGTATAGCTCATTTCTTCATAATCCTTCGTAACAATAATTTTCATTTTTGACCTCCTGAACCTCTATTCCCGTGTTTTTTGGTTTCTCAAATAATGACCCGCAGCAATTCGTCTGCCGGTGTGGCTTCCGTCAGTTTGGTATTGGGGAAGACGTCCAGATACTGGTCCGTATTGGTAATCACCACCATAACATCCGTCTCATATCCTTCCGCCTTCACTTTATCCGTTTCAAAGGCAATCACTTTCTGGCCTTTGGATACCCGTTCCCCTTCCTGTACATAGGAAGTAAAATATTTTCCATTCAATTTTACCGTATCAATCCCTAAATGGACAAGTACTTCCAAGCCGTCATTGCTTTTAAACCCAATGGCATGTTTGGACTGGATAAGGGTAGTCACCACACCGTCTACCGGCGATGTAACAATATCATCCGCCGGAACTATAGCAATCCCTTTCCCCAAAACCTCTTCCGCGAAAGTTGCATCCGACACCTGGTCAATAGGTTTTACCGTTCCTTTTACTGGCGAAACGATGGAAAGGATGCGTTCATTTTCCCCCTTTTCCTCTATATGTTTTCCCCCCGACATCTTGTCTTCTTCCAAAATTTTTCCCTTAAAGACAAAGCATATGGCCATAGTGGATATAATTGCTACCGGAAGCCCAATGGCAATTCCCACAAATCCATCCCCAAAAGTTGCAGGAATCGTCACTAAGGAAGACATAACCATGGCGTATTCCGCACCCCCAAAGTAAGAGGATATGGCAGCTCCGATGCCACCTCCGATGCTTGCAGCAATAAAGGCCACTTTATATTTCATTACCACCCCATACAGCCCTGGCTCCGTTACCCCCAAAAACCCTGATATGGCTGCGGATAAAGAAATGTCCCGCATTTCCTTATTTTTCTTTCGCAAAATAATATAGATGGCCAATGGTGCCGCTGCCTGTGCCATGGTGCTCATATAATTCATAGCGCCAATGGTTGTATATCCGTAGGTTGCCAACTGCTGGGAAACAATGGCCCGCACGGCATGATGTGTTCCGGTAAATACGGTTACCGGCCGTAAAGCCCCAATTACAAATCCGGCCAGAATCGGCGAAAAATCAATAATCGCCTGCATCCCCAACGCAATGTATTCACCCACATAGAAGCCTAACGGCGCAATAAATGCCAGCGTCACAGGAACCATTGCGATTAAAGTCAGCATAGGGGTAAAAATAATGCTGACGATATCGGGAATCCTTTTTTCCAAAAATCGGTAAACATAGCTCATAATCCATACTGCCAGAATAATGGGCAGCACCGAAGCGTTATAATCCAGGTACGGAATGGAAATCCCCAATATTTTAAAGCTTTCCACCCCTCCACTAATCCCTTCATAAATCGTCGGGTGCATCAACACGCCTGCTAAAGACAGTGCCATATACGGATTGGTCTTAAACCGTTTTGCCGCACTTACCGCTAGAAGGAATGGGTAAAAATAGAACATACCATCCGACATAATATTTAATAAATTAAAAATATCGCTGCCCCATTCAATCCATCCGAATTCCCAGAACATAAACAGGAAGCCCTTTATCATCCCTCCCCCAATAACCGGCGGCAAACTGGGAATCAATATAGACGAAAGCGTCTCCAGTATCCTCGATACCACGCTCTTTTTCCCTGTTCCTGACCCGTCCAGGGCGGCAGCATCTTCGCCGCCTATATTCGCCATTTCTGTCAATTCCGCATATATCTTATTCACTTTATTTCCTACAATAACCTGAAACTGACCTCCCTGTATCTGTACTCCCAGTACACCTTCCAGGTTTTCTATTTTCTTTCTATCCGCTTTTCCGTCATCCTTTAAGCTGAACCGTAAACGGGTCACACAATGGGTGCATGATATAATATTGGATTCTTTGCCCACCAATTCCAATATACGGGCTGCCATTTCTTTACTTGTCATTTATTGTCATCCTCCTTCCAATGTACGGAAACTTTCTTATAAAACGCAATTTTGCACAGCGGAAATCTCCCTGTCAAAAGCGTCAGGTCTGCGTATGTCTTTTTCCGGCAATCAACCGGTTGATATGTAATGTCAAATACAACATTTCGCTTTCCGACGTATCGTGTTCATACCTCTCGTCCACATAGTCCGCAATCATCCTCGCGCACTGATGAGCCTTGGGGTATTCTTTTTTTACCAGCTCCAGCAGTTCTTCATTCATGGAATTATCCATCTCGAAATTAATTTTCCGAATCAGGTAATATTTCAGATGGGTAATAAACCGAGTGAAATCGGCGGATTCCTGTACGATTTTCATTTCCAGGAATTGTTCCATTTTTTTCACAATTTCCGCCATCGCCGTTGTCAAATCCACAATATCATACCCTGCACTCAGCCCACCCATCGAATTTACCATATGCATGGCCACGGAAACTGCTTCCCCTTCGGGCAACTGCTGCCTTGTCGCATCCTTTAAAATACCTAATGCATTCAGCCCTACCGCATATTCCCTAGGATAAAACTGCTTGATTTCCCATGAAAGAAAATGGTCAAAAACCATCCCTTCCTGAAATCTCCTGGCCGCAAAGCAAAAATGGTCGGCCAGAGTAAATACTAAATTTGTGGGGAGCGGGCTTTTCAGTTCCTTTTCCGCCATCCTGACAATTTTCTGCGAAGCGTTCAGGTATTCCATGGGAATCTCTTTTAATAGCTGCACATAATAATCCTCATTCCGGTTTTCTTCCAGCACAAACCGTTCCTCGATAAAACCCTCATTCACGGTATCGCCCGGATAAACTTTAAACCCTACCCCTTTCCCCGTAATAATAACCTTCTTTCCCCTGTCATTTACCAGTACCACATTATTATTGATACGCTTTATGACATTCATCTCATCCTCCATATACATTTCCTTGAACTCTACATTCCGCATCCATTTCTTTGCAGGCACGGCCTACTGGCCAATGCCCGCGGGAAATCAAGTAAGGGTGGCCTTTCCCCCACTCGTGCGCCGGGCGTCCGTCAGCTTGCTGACACTTTTCATTTGGATGCCCGTGTGCATAAAAAAGACCTAAATAATACCAAAAAGTATTATCTAGGTCATGCCGGCATATCCCGTAACAAATCCTATATTGCGTTCTGTTTTTATTCATTAAATGTATTTTACCTGAAAAAATATGGGTTGTCAATACTATTTTTCAGAAAGCCACGGAAATCAATTTTCATGGGCAACGCAGCGGGTATGGCCTTTGCCCCATGCAGGATTCGGTTTTGCGGCTAAGATAAAAAGCGGGGAAATATCCTTCTTAATATATCATCCGCCTCATCTGCGGTCATTTCCCCCTGGCATTTTCGGATGCTGTTATTATTCTCCCAGCGCCCATGGGCTTTTGCAATCTTTTCTTCAGAAATGGCTACTTTGCATTCAGAGGTAATTGCCTTTATAAGGCCAATGAATTCCTCTTCCCCCACATGGATATCCTCCAGGAATTTCTCTGACAGGCCGGAAGCCACCCTACGGTTATATGCATAAAACTCCGGCAAAAATACGGCACAGGCCGTTCCATGGGGAATCCCGTAATCCTCTGTCAGCAAGTATCCCATGGTATGCGGGAAACATGTTCCCGTTTTGTTAATGGCTAGCCCTCCGTATATGGAAGCTTCATAGCATTTTTCCCTGTCCTGATAGGACATGGCTTCACATGCCATGTCAGCGCCGCCCGATTGTTGCATCTTTTTAAATACCTCCAGCAAAATGCAAATGCCGGAAACCGCAAAATTTCTGGACAACCCATCTGCCGCTTTGCTGAAATAGCTCTCTACGCAATGAGCCATTGCATCCACGGCAGTGGAACGGGTAAACTGTTCTGGCAGTGTCATTGTATAGCCTGCATCGCCGAAGGACAACAGCGGATAAAGAGCATCATGGTGAAAACTTTTCTTCCTTCCATCCGTTGTGATAACGGAAACCTTCGTTACTTCGCTGCCCGTGCCCGCAGTTGTTCCTACTGCTGCGATTTTAAGCGGGCTGTTTTTCCACATCAATCCATAAAGCTGTTCCTTGGTCATGCCAGGATTTGCCGCCAGCACAGCAATACATTTGGCCGCATCCAAAGGAGAGCCTCCCCCTATGCCGACCACACCGTCCACGGCCCATTCTATTGCCAGCTTCGCCGCCTCCATACAATCTTCCAGCTTGGGGTTTTGCCCGATTTTATCATAGAGCACCCATTTCTGCCCATTGGACTTCAAGGCTTCCTCCACATCCCCCAAGGCTCCGCAGGCTCTGGCGCCATTTCTTCCTGTGACTACCAGAACACTGTCCCCTATCCTTTTTAATTCCTCTGGCGATTTTTTTACACAATCCCTTCCCGTAATCAGCCGGGTGGGCATATAGTGATTCATGCTCATTTTTCCTCACTTTCTGCCTCACAAGCAATAAGTCCATTATTTTTCAGCCATCCCTTTGTTCATACACTCTCCGCAGCAGCTCTACTATTTCTTCATCGCTTTTCCCGGCAAGGCTGCCCACATCCATCCAGAAAAAATCCTCTATCCTTCTGCTGCATCCCATGTTGCCATAATAGGTCTCCGGGAAATCCTCAAATTCTTCTTCCGTAAGTGTATTTCCGTTACAATCTACGCTCACCACCGATATAACCGAACCGTTTTCACCATAAACCGTAGTCTTGCTTGCCAGGGGCGTTTCCAAAACAAAATCATCCTGCACGGAGAGGGAGCTGACCCGCAGCATGTATGTATCCGGTGACAATTTGATATCATCATAAACAATATAATAATCCCGCATTCCTTCGGCTGAAAACTCATTATATACCGTCATTTCGTCCATTATAATATCGGGTTGGGAATCGCCTTCCATAAAAGAAGTCTCCAGTTCATTTAAATTCCCTTCCCTGTCCAGTTCATAAAACTTGCTGTAAGTATAGTTACCCGTTCCTCCTTGATTGGCAACAATAACTGCCAGTTGTCCGTCATAATCCATATCCCTGATTGTAAAGCAGTATCTGTCATTGGCATAATCCACATCCGCCATCCATTTATCTCTATTAGCTGCCAGGAGTTCCAACTGCCCCTCCGTATCCCAGAAGCCATTCAACCTTCCCACATAATCCATATAGGATGTCCATGTGCCAGAGATATCGGATATTTTATCCGCATACTGCTGGGCAGAAAGATATTCCTCCAAAAACCCGTCTCTGTAAAAAGAAGGCCCCGCCTCCGACTTTGCCTCCACACGGTAACTCTCTATATCCGGGTAATCCATGTAAAACATATTGTCCGCATTTTCCTGTAAAAAAATTTCCGCTGCGCTCCGTGTACTCCCGCCATTGCGGTAGCTGGCCAGGACAATCACATCCTTTTTCCCGTCTTTATTATAATCCGTAAAGGATACAGCCCTCACTTCCACAAATTCATCCGGTTGTGGCGTCCTGCTTCCCGGGAAAGTATATACCTTTTTCCCATCTTTAAACAGGAAAAACTCCGCCTCTCCTTTTCCGCTTACAGGGGATGCCGACACGAACGTTACTTTCCCCCAGCCATCCAGCTCCACTTCAAAGCATTGTTCCTTTATGATGTTTTCCGGCCATTCGCCACTTCCAAAATCTCCATCTGCCCCCTGAAATTTGGTACTTTGCCCTCCCTCTTCTGCCTGCCTTTCCTCTGCTGCCCATCCTTCTTCCGCTGCCTGTGCCTCCGTCAATGCCTGGCCTTCCCCTGCTTCCTCTTCCTCGCCTAATGCCTGTTCCTCTGCGGAAATTTCCTCAGAACCTTTCCCCTGAGCGCTTTCATCTATTTTCCCTTCTCCCCCACCCCATGCGCACCCGCTTAGCAGAATACATCCTGCTATCAAAGCCGGCATGAGGAACTTCGGCCATATTTTCTTTTCCATTCTCACATTTCACCTCATTTCTTCTCCTCTTTCATCATAAAATAAAAGTATCATCCACAAGGAGATTAGCATATGTTCCAAAACCTTTTTTATTCCCACAGCCTGAAAATCGCCATTGTCGGACGGAGCAAAGATACCATAAACTATGAAAAAGCCCTGCAGGAAATGGGAGTATCCTATTCCGTTACTATGGATTCAGGTCTCCTTTCCGATTTCCATGGCCTTCTGCTGCCCGGCGGCGGAGATATTACGCCTGCATTTTTCGGCCAACAAAACCATGGCTCCAAAAATATCGATACGGAACTGGATATTGTACAACTGCAGGCTCTGGAGTTTTTTGTAAAACGGAAAAAGCCCGTACTGGGCATCTGTAAAGGAATGCAGCTCATCAATGTATTTTTCGGAGGTAATATCCTACAGCATATTCCGGAATCCCCCAGGCATGCCTGGGATGGGCATGACAAAATCCATGCCACTTCGGTACAGCCCTGCTCTTTTCTCGCCAGGCTCTATGGCTGTCAAATGATTACCAACAGCGCCCACCATCAGTCCATCGGCCAGCTTGGGCGGGAACTGCATATCATACAGCGCTCCGATGATGGCATCCCTGAAGGCATTGCCCATACAAGCCTGCCTATCCTTGGGGTGCAATGGCATCCGGAAAGGCAGTTCGCCAATTCCCGCTTTAGCCATTTCCAGGATACATGCACAACCCCCTCCGCCAATGAGCCTGCCGATGGAAAAATACTCTTTTCCTACTTCCTGTCCTTACTGTCAATTCAACCTGTTCGGTCCGTGCCATAGCCGCTCCCTTTCTTCCGCCTCCGTTTCCCTTCTTCCAGTTTCCGCCTTCCCCCTTCCAGCTTTGACCTCCCCTCTTCCGTCCGTTCTTGCCATCCCTCCCTTATTCCCTCTTTGGCTCGCTCGCCGGCCAGTTCAAACAAAGAAGCGACTATTTTCTTTATCATTGCTGCCGTTTCCACATCCATTTCTTTAAAAGCGGATACCACAGCCATCATATTTTTTTTCCAGTCAGCAGTAAAGTCTATCAGAGTTTCCGCCTGGGAAGCGGAAACCACTTCGTATAATGCATCCACAAAAGTATGAATCTGCTTTTCATCCATGGACAGAATCCATTCATTCAATGTTTCGTCCATGAACTTCCTTCTTTTATATACATCCTTTGCTTGGACAAATTCATCTTCCTTCACCAGCCATGTATATGGGTCATGCTGAAGCAGGCCAAAGGTTTTGCTCTCCACCACCATATACCCCGCTGCATGGGATTCCAAAAGCATCCCTACCAAAGAAGAGTGGGGAATAATCTTGATAACCCGTTCCGCAATTTTCTCATAGTTCCCCTTTTCCCGTATTTCTGGCCGGAAGCCAGGGCCATCATGGCTATAAATCCTCTCAATCCTCTCCTGCACATCCTCCCTGCAATTCATCGCCGCATATACCGCAAAATTCCCCCCTTTGGAATGGCCACCCATATAAAAAGGGGCGTCAAAAGCCTCTGCCGCCTGTTCCAAATATTCCACACTCCGTAGCTGCCCGATAACCGGTTCGGAAAATGCCAAATTAAAGTCTTCCTTCCATCCTACAATCGTCTCATCGGTTCCCCGGTATGCAATATAGACGGAACCGTCCTCCAGGAAAAATGTCACAGCCGAAAACTGTGTTTCCTGCTCCTGTTCTATAATATTTACATAAAAATTTATGCGCAATGTGGAAAAACGGGCGCTCTTTAATATCCCGTCAAACAATTTCGTATTATTTTCCCGATACCGCTCATCCGCAAACAGCTTGTCCTTTTCCTGATGGCTATCCAGATAGCCCATGGAAACAGCCGAGGCATTTTCTCCAATACCCGGCACGATTCCGTCAAATTTCAGATAAGCAAACTGGCACAGCACCAGGCTGTCCACCTCGTTTAGCGGCTTTTCCGAAAACGTATAATCGCCATATTCTTTTAAATAGTCTAATATTGTCCCCATTTTACCCCTTCTTCCTCCATCGTCTCCCCATCCTCTTAGATTGGATTCAGAACCGAGCCTCCAAATGTCCGATATTTTTAATCAAAACCGAAACTGTTCCATCCGGATTTGTAATGAATTCCACACTCCCCGGATTTTTGTATTGTTCCATGGGAATTTTAATTTCGATTCCCGTATCCGTAAACAAATGCTGCTTTTGATATTTCCTCGTTGTAGCCTCGCTTTGGGGAAGGATTTCTTCCTTCACCAAGTCATATTTTTCCATTTTATCCTGAAAAGCTACTTTTAATTCCGGCTTTTCCTCAAAAATGCGCTCCGCCAGCTCTTCCACTACGAAACCGCCCTTTTCCTCCAATTCCTCCTGCATAATGCTTTTCGCCTTCATCTGTGCCTCATACTGGCTCAGTTCATCATACCCTTCCTTCTGTACTGCCTCCACGGCTTTTGTCACGATGGACAGTTTGGATTTATGGGACATATGGCTGGAGCATTTTAAAAACAGGTATGAGAAATAATTGGTCTTTTCCCCATTGATTTCATACTTCTTCTCCACCACCTGAACCGTCAGGTCATCCAGGCATATAACCGCTGCTTCGCTCAGCTTCTGGGATTCCGGCGGCAGGATGGACTTATGGCGGATAATTTCATTGGTATTTTTACCCTCTTCCGAAGCCAAAGTCCTATGGGTATACAACGATTTGTAGTTCATTTTAAGAAGCCCCAGATATTCCCCTTCCCCATACTTAAAACGCACCACAATCAAATCGGCCGGAGGAATATCTATATTGCTGTTCATAATACTATAAAGGAAATCAGCCATATCCTTGCTCACATCCACAAAAAAATCATCGGAATATTGGACAAGCATCTTATATACCTCCGATTCCTCCTTATAGAACTCACAGCTTTTCCCGTCATCCCCGGAGGAAATCTTCGCAATATGTTCCTTTAAAAAGTCGGCAAACTCAGAGCCAAAATCCAGCTCCCCATCCGACAGCACCGGCATCCCTATCGTAGAATCCAGTATATGTACAATCGCTTTTTTTATCCTAATCTCTTCTTTTACCATTGTTTTATTATTCCTGTTTTTGGGTTACATTAACGTTTCCATGTTGTGGGGGAGAAAAGTACCAGCATGGGCATTAGTTCCAGGCGGCCGGCCAGCATGTCGAACATCAGGACCAGTTTGGAAAAGCCGGAAAAAGCGGAATAATTCCCGGCTGGCCCTACCATATTGAAGCCTGGCCCTACATTGTTGAAGGTTGTTGCCACCGCCGTAATGTTTGTTACAAAATCAAACTCATTCAGGGAAATCAGCACAAAGGAGCCCAGCAATATCATTACATAAATCATTGTGTATACTTGGATGGACTTGATAACCCCGCTCTCCACTATACGACCGTCCATATGGATTTTCTTGATACCCCTTGGATGAATTACCGAAAATATTTCATTTTTTATGGAGCGCAGCAATACAATCAAACGGGAAACTTTAAAACCTCCCCCTGTACTTCCTGCACAGGCCCCCAATAAGGTGAGCAGGAAAAGAACCGCCCTAGAAAATTCCGGCCATCCGTTGTAGTCCAGTGTGGCAAACCCTGTTGTAGTCATCACGGACACTACCTGGAACAGGGAATGGTGAAATGCCTGAAAGCCATCTTCAAAAAAGCCCCTTACATTAATAGAAATCAACAAAGCTGCTACAAAAACAATCCCTAAGTAATATCTCAGTTCCTCGCTGCCAAAAGCTTCCTTCGGTTTCTTAATCAGCAAAAGGTAAAATATCTGGAAGTTAATGCCGCACAACAGCATAAAAACAATAAATATGGTCTGTACTGTTGTGGAATAGCTTCCTATGCTGGAATTTAATAAGCCAAAACCTCCGGTCCCTGTAGTGGAGAAAGATAAAGTGGATGCCTCATACAGATTCAGCCCTGCCAGCATAAGGGATACGATTTCAACTACAGTAATCACCAAATATATCCCATATAATATCATTGCCGTATTCCTGATTTTAGGAACCAGCTTGCCCACGCTAGGACCCGGGCTCTCCGCTTTCATCAGATGCATGTTATAACTCCCCGACAAAGGCAGTACTGCCAAAATAAGCACCAGCACCCCCATACCTCCTATCCAGTGGGTAAAACACCTCCAGAACTGAATGCATCTGGACAGCCCTTCCACATCGGTCAGTATAGTCGCCCCTGTGGTAGTCAGACCGGATATCGTTTCAAACAGTGCATCCGTATAGGTCGGAAATTCCCCGCTAAGATAAAAGGGAAGCGCCCCAATCAAACTTAGGATAATCCAGCTTAAGGAAACTGTCACAAACCCTTCTTTTGCATAAAAAACATTGCTTTTCGGCTTGAACCTTCTTCCTATGACACTGACTGCCAAACAGCCGGCCATTACATACAGGAAACAAAAGGCACTGCTCTCCCTATAAATCAGCCCTACAGCAAAGGGCAGTACCATAAATAAAGCCGCAAACTCCAAAACCCTACATAAAATATAGCGAATCACCGAATAATTCATCTCTCTGCCCTCCATGCTGCCGCTTTCTTTGCAGCAGCATAAATTAACCTTTCAGTATATCTTTAATATCATGCAGCCCTGTAGTTGTGGTAACAATAACTACCGTATCCCCTACCGCTATTCTACTCTGCCCACCGGGCGTTATAATATTTCCTCTATGGTTAATGCTGCAAATAAGAATATTCGGTTTTAAACTCAATTCCAACAGCGGGATTCCTACCACCGGGGAATCCTCTTTCACGATGAATTCCAAAGCCTCTACCCTGTCATTATTCATACGGTAAAGCGTTTCGATATTGCTCCCTATAGAATTGTGCATGGCCCTGACATGCTTTACTATAGTTTCCGCCGTAATATACTTAGGATAAATAATACTGCCCAACTCCATCCCGCCGATTATTTCATCATACGAAATCCTATGTACCTTTGTAATCAGTTTCGCTTTGGAAATACTTTTTACATAGAGGGAAAGCATAATATTTTCTTCGTCAAAATTAGTCAGTGCCACAAAAGATTCTGCCTGGGGAAGCCCTTCTTCCATCAGCAAATCTTTGTCCGTACCATCTCCGCAAATCAATGTTGCCTGCGGCAGAAGTTCACTTAATTCCTCACATCTGTCCCTATCCTTTTCCACTAATTTTACCGCTATTCCGACAGAAATTAGCTGTTTTGCAAGATAATATGCCGTTTCCCCTCCCCCCACGATAAAAGCATTCTTCGCTCTGGTTGTGGGAACTCCCAGCTTTTTAAAAAACAACATACTGTTTTTCACCGTGCCCACCACGGAAATTTCATCCTTAGCCCGCAGTATAAAATTCCCGTCAGGGATATACACATCTTCCCCACGCTCCACCGTACAGACCAGCACATCGCACTTTAATTTTGAAAAAATATTTTTTAAAGCCTGGTCACACAAAGCTGACCCTTCTTCAATCCGGTATTTCACCAATTCCACCCGCCCTTTGGCAAAGGTATCAATTTTTATCGCAGAAGGGAACTTTAACACCCTTGCAATCTCCATAGCCGCCGCATCCTCCGGGTTAATGACCATGGAAAGCCCCAGCTCCTCTTTAATAAAGCTGATTTCCCTGCTGTATACAGGATTCCTTACCCTGGCTATCGTATGGCAGTCACCCGCCTTCTTGGCAATCAGGCAGCACAATAAATTCAGTTCGTCCGAGTCAGTTACCGCTATCATCAAATCCGCCTCTTCAATCCCGGCTTCCTTTTGCATGGAATAGCCTGCCCCGTTACCCACATAACCCATCACATCATAGTTAATGGTTATATTTTTTATTGCCTCGCTTTTCGTATCGATGACCGTAATATTATGCCCTTCCTTGCTTAACTTTTCCACAATGGTAGAACCCACATTTCCACAACCCACAATAATAATATGCATACCAATAACCATGCCCTTTCCTTAACGAATTTGCAAATGACTAATATTTTTCCGGATAATCGGTTCCTGTTTCAGTCTGCATCAGATATCTGTACTTTTCCGGCTCTTTTCTCATTTTCAGCATTGTATCGAAAGCCCTCAGTACCATTTTGCTGCCATTATGCTTCATACCATACAGCCCCCTGTCCATTTCCGCCTTAAAGTGGTCAATCTGCCATACCATAATATCCACCACCGTATAGCCTTCCACTTTTGCTTTACAGGAAAAATCCCCTGTTTCCACATAATGAAGAAACTCTTCCCCTATTTCCGGGCAAGTCAAAAGCCCGGCCCCCAGCCCCTGGAGAAACTCCTCGTCCTCCCCTGCTGCATAACCGAACTCGTCCACAATTCTTATGATTTTTTGTCCATCCAGAGCATCCATATCCATATCCCCTGTATATTTACTCCCACACCCCTCTGCCATAAAACACACATATTTGGGAGTGAAAGCATTCTTTGGAGTTGGCCGCCAGGCTAACTTCTCTCTCCTCTAACATAATATCAAATGGAAACATATATTACAAGTACTCTTATATATTAGAATTAAGAAAATATAATCAACGGTGCTGTTCATTGAAAATAATATCTTACGCAAACGATTTCCTTTGGGGATGCCCCCTCCTGTTCCTTCTAATGGGAACCCACCTCTTTTTCACCTTAAAGCTGCACATCCCCCAACGCCATATCGGGAAAGCCCTTCGGCTGTCCGTTACCAGCGAAAAAAAAGGGGAAGGCAGCCCCTCCCAAAACCTCTCTGCTTTCGGCGCCCTGGCAACTACCCTGGCTGCCACTTTAGGCACCGGCAATATCATCGGAGTTTCCACCGCCGTTGCCCTGGGCGGTCCGGGCGCCGTCTTCTGGTGCTGGCTCACCGGGCTGTTAGGCATGGCCACTTCCTATGCAGAATGCTATTTAAGTGTGTTATATAAAGAAAAAAATACTGAAGGATTTTCCGTCGGCGGCCCGATGTACGTTTTAAAAAACGGCCTCCACAGCAAATCCCTGGCAAAATTTTATGCTTTTTGTACCATATGTGCCGCTTTTGGGGTAGGCTGTACCACCCAGGCCAATTCCCTCACCCAGACCACCTCCTCCACCTGGGGCCTTTCCCCCCATCTGGTAGGCATCGCCGCAGCATTTGTCACAGGCATGGTTATTTTAGGCGGTATACGCTCTATCGGCAACCTTTGCACAAAAATCGTGCCCCTGTTGGGCGTCCTCTATATCATCGGCTGTTTCATCCTGCTCATTTTAAACGGCGATTTCCTTTTCCAGGCAGTCCTCATCATCCTGGAACATGCCCTCCTGCCCCGTGCGGTACTCGGTGGCATTGCCGGTTATTCCTTGAAGCAAGCCGCCCGATACGGCATCGCCAGAGGTCTGTTTACCAATGAAGCAGGCATCGGAACTTCCGCCATTCCTGCTGCGGCTTCCGACACCCATATCCCTTCCAGGCAGGCTTTTGTGTCCATGACCGCCGTTTTCTGGGATACTGTAGTCATGTGCCTCCTTTCCGGCCTGGTCATCGTCACCAACATGCTGAAACACCCGGATTCCCTGCTCCATGTAAACGAAACCGGCCTGGCCGATGCCGCTTTTGCCTACCTGCCCTTCGGCGGCAGGCAGTTCCTTTCTTTTTCTTTGGCAGCCTTTGCCATCACCACCTTAATTGGCTGGTCCTATTTCGGGGAAAAAGCTTTCGCTTATTTGTGGGGGGAGAAAAATATCGGCATTTACAAACTGCTTTATATCGTAATGATATACATCGGCGCTGTCATCCCTCTAAATGTAGTATGGGAATGCACTGATTTTATTAATGCCATGATGATTTTCCCCAATGTGCTCTCCCTCTTTCTGCTCCAGAATAAAATCACCATACCCCACCCAGAGCGCCGGAATATCAATTCTCCGCTACGCTGTGGCCGAAGCTTTTTAAATAGGAAGACATCAATCACACCATGCAGAAGACGGAATCAGGGGAGCTGATATTTCTTCCGGAATTCTTCCACTGCCTGCCCGAATTCCGGATGCCCCGTTCCCTTTAACGAGTCCAGATATTCATGGGTTCCCAATTCTTCCTCCCCTATTTCCAGCAGGCTTACTGCGATATTGGAGCAGTGGTCCGCCACCCGCTCCAAATCTGTGGTAATATCCGCCAGTATAAAGCCCATTTCAATAGTACAATCCCCTTTCCTCAGCCGCTTGATATGCCTTTTTTTCATTTCTGCGTTCAGCAAATCGATGACCTCTTCCAAGGGCTCCACCTTCTTTGCCAAAGCCGAGTCCTCCTCCCAGAATACCTTGAAAGAAATATCCACAATTTCCTCTACCGCCCCTGCAAACACTTTCAGCTCCGACCATGCTTCCTCTGAAAAACAAAGTCCCTTTTCTTCCAGTTCCCATGCTGCTTCCTGGATGTTCAGGGCATGGTCGGAAATCCTCTCGAAATCCCCTATATCATGCAACAGCAAAGTGAGCGTATGGCTCTCTTTTGCCGACAAATCCCTGCTGCCCAGCTTTACCAGGTAAGTTCCCAACTGGTCCTCATATCCGTCCACCTCGCTTTCCAGTTCCGCCACTTTCCCGGCCTTTCCTTCCTCATACCCATGAATCAGCGATATGGCCAGAAAAAGGGCTTCCCTGGCGCTCTTTGCCATATGGCCCGCCGCCATACGGCATTGCTCCAATGCCAACCCCGGCACTGCCAGAAAGCGTTCATCCAATGCCGGAATTGCCCTGTCTGCCCCTTCTTTTTCCACTGCCGCATCTTCTTTATCTTTTATTGTCAAGCAGGCGAGTTTTTCCAGCCCTGCCGAAAAAGGGAGCAAGGCTGCCGTTGCAAAAATATTAAAAAGGGAATGCACCACCGCTATACCGGCCGCATTTGCCCCATCATCCATAAAGTCAAAGGAAACCAGCCCGTTTATCCCATAAAATACCAGCATGAAAATCCCTGTTCCAATCAGGTTAAAATATAAATGTACCAGAGCCGCCCGCCTCGCATTCCTGTTGGCGCCTATCCCGGAAATCAACGCCGTCACACAGGTACCAATATTTTGCCCCATAATAATAGGGATTGCCGCCCCGTAGGATACTGCCCCGGTAGCACATAGCGCCTGAAGGATTCCCACCGATGCGGAGGAAGACTGTATCACCGCTGTCAGCACCATTCCCGCCAGCACCCCCAGCAGGGGATGGGAAAATGCTGTTAAAATCCCGGTAAATTCCGGCACATCCGCCAAAGGCTTCACCGCCCCAGACATAGCATCCATACCCGCCATCAGTACTGCAAAGCCTGCAAAGATAACGCCAACGTTTTTTAACTTTTCCTTTTTGGAAAACATCAAAAACCCTACCCCCACTGCCGCCAGTATCGGTGAAAAGGAGGAAGGCTTAAGCAAGCGGATGAAAAAATTATCGCTCTCCAGCCCTGCAAGGCTCAAAATCCAGGAAGTGACCGTTGTCCCCACATTTGCTCCCATAATAATCCCGACTACCTGGGACAGCTTCATAATCCCTGAATTTACGAATCCCACCACCATCACTGTAGTGGCTGAAGACGATTGTATCATAGCCGTAACCCCTGCACCCAAAAGGACTGCCTTCCACCGGCTGCTTGTCAGCTTTCCCAAAAGCATCTCCAGCCTGCCTCCGGATGCCTTGGACAGCCCATTCCCCATCACTTCCATTCCATATAGAAAAAAAGCCAGCCCCCCTATTAGAGTAAGAATTCCAAAAAAATCCATTATGCCCTCACCTTCTGCCAGTGTTCATAAAACCGGCCAATCTTTACACCATTTTGATGTTATCCTCTCATTTTCCCCATTTCTTCATTTCTTGACCTTTTTAGTCTTCCATTTTTTCCATCTTACAATACCTACGTAAAATCAAAAACAAAGCAATGTAAAATTTATGTAAATCCTATTTGATGCCCAACAAAAAAACATGGCGATATGGACAATATATTTCTGCAAAAAAATATCATCCTAATATTTCCAACTTCTATATAAAAAAAACTGCACATGTGATATAATGAATTATTCAATATAAAAGGAGGGTTATTTTTATGGAAACAAAAATGCAGAAAATCCTTGCTAAGGCAGACAGGCGGATTGCGATGAAGGTATACACCGGCCACTTTGTTACTCCCCACTCCCACATCACACGCTACCTGGATATGACTACATTGAAAACAAGGGCTTCGGAAGCTTCAGCCGTAGCGGAAACATTGGCACAAAGGTACAGCATGCACACCATCGTTGATACCATCGTATGCCTTGACAACACAGAAGTCATCGGCGCATATCTTGCGGACGAGCTTACAAAAACCGGTATAATATCCATGAATGCCCACCAGACGATTTACGTGATTAAGCCGGAAATCATCAGCGGCCAGATTGTATTCCGCGATAACTATAAACCAATGCTGGAAAAGAAAAACGTATTTATCCTGATGGGAACTGCATCTACAGGGGAATCTTTGGAAAACTGCTATCACAGCGTCCTCTTCCATGGCGGAAAGGTTGCAGGCATCTCCGCTGTTTTCAGCGCCATCACCAAGATGGACGGAATACAGATAGAATCCATCTTTTCCACCCAGGATGTGCCTAATTATGCCAGCCATAAGCCCAACGAATGCCCTCTCTGCAAACAGAGCCATCCCATTGATGCACTTGTCAATGGCTATGGGTATTCCAAACTGTAACTAATTCATACAAATATATTTTTAATGCCCCAAACAACGGGTAGGGAAGAGCTATCCTGCCTACTTGCTGTTTGGGGCATATATCGGTTTATCCATTTAATCCGCAAGCCTATTCTTTTTTACTACCGCCTTTACCAGAAGCATCATTGGACGGCGCAGTTCATCTTTCATTCCTGGAATACCCATCATTTCTTCCGGCGGCTTCGCCTCCTCCACAGCTTCCAGTTCAAAACCGTTGTTCAATAATCCCATCAATATTTGCGTGAGCGTATGGTGCTGCTTTACTACATCGCACCTGTTCTATATACCTTTTGAAATATCATCTCAATATTTTCAATATAGTGCAAAGCCAGATTAGAAATAGCACAATCCCATATATTTTCCGGGTACTTATATTCCTCTATTCCGCAAACGCGATATTCAATTTGTTTTTCGGTATTTCTCTTTTTTGCTTCCTGAATCATTTTTTCGCTCAAATCAAGCCCTAATACTAATACTCGTACCGCCCCTTGTTCTACTGCAAAAATACAATGCCAGCCATATCCGCCTACTCGTGCGCCGGGCGTCCGTCAGCTTGCTGACACATTTCATTTGGACGCCCGTGTGCATAAAAAACAAGAGACTGCCATCAGACAGCCCCTCGTTTTTTCATTCATGGTTTCATCGATTCCACCAATCCGACAGCTTGAAACTGCCCTTAATGATGTCCTCTCCTGTGATGCCCGCCTCTTCGCCTATGGCAAGACCGGGTATATGTTTTTTCTGTACAATGGTCGCAAACTCCGTCTTCATCCTCATCGATGAAATATGCACATGCATGATGTCCTGCTCCGCAAACACTGTTTCCGTCTGCATCTAAGCAAAGGCTGTTATCGCAGATACCATCCTCATTTTCATCAATAAAGCATCCATACTCCGCGCAATCCTGGCCACCGCAATAGTCATGCCTATGGGCAGAAACTGGAAGCACTGATGAAAATACCATCAGACATGTTAACGTTGCTATTACTGTCTTTTTCATACTTACCCTCATTTCTGCACTGCTTTTCATAATTTGGGTGGGAATACGCTGCCTTCCCTCACCCGCTGTACGAGGTATATACCATGAAATAGCCAAACCCTTTCATACACCGCCGCACATCATAAAGCTTGCGGCAACAGTGCCGACGCAAACTTCATATAATTTTTACTTTTTAGGAAACCAATAAAAACTGCCATGCAGCTCTTATTGCCCCACCATATATTTTGAACTGATTATAGCATTCCCTCTGCCCATTTTCAATATGATAAATTCTATTTTTTGAAAAATATTTTTTTAAAGTAATCTCAGAGATAATTGTTCCTCCAACATAACATTCCGTTTTAAAGTTATTGCTATAAAGTAGCAACTTTTCTGCCAAATAATGCAGGATTATTGACATTTCCTCTCTATCAGTCTAGTATACAAAGTGAACATTCCTCTTTATATTTGATTGAAGGCTAAAACATTACATAATCAAAAGGTGCTGTTTATTATGAATGAAAAATTATTGGAAGCATGGCTTCGGCTTACTACCATATTATGCAATGACAGGATTGTCTCTGAAATGCCCTATAACGAAGCATTAATCTGCAACATTTTATACCGTCATCAAATGCGGGATAAAGTTAATAAGCTGACGGCCACCGACTTATGCCGCCAGACCAAAATGCTGAAATCACAAATGAACCGGACATTACAGAAAATGGAAGAAAAAAATATAATTACAAGACAGCGTTCCTCCACAGACCGTCGGCAAATATTCATCTCCTTGAACCCAAACGCCGATTCCTTTTATATCCAGCACCATAAAAGTTTAAGGCTAATTGATGCATTGGCCACAAAAGCCGGCCCGGAAAAATCCCAGGAAGCCATTGATTTATTCACTTATATTGCGAATATGGCAGAAGAAATGATAGAGGATAACACAGAAAGTTGATTTTCTGCCCCTCACCAGACTTTAGAAAGGCAAAACTCTTATGGATAAAATGACCTCCGAACAACGCAGCCGCACTATGAGCCATATCCGGAGCAAGGATACGAAAATTGAGCGCATTCTACGCAAAGCCTTGTGGAACAAGGGCTACCGATACCGGAAAAATTACAAGCTGCTCCCCGGCTCCCCGGATATCGCCATTACAAAATACAAAATTGCCATTTTCTGCGACAGCGAATTTTTTCATGGCTATAATTGGGAAATCAAAAAACAGAAGCTTGGCCAAAACAAAGAATACTGGATAAAAAAAATAGAACGCAATATAGCGCGTGACCGTGAATCCGACCTTAAGCTTATCGCCCTGGGATGGACTCCTATGCATTTCTGGGGGGAAGATATTATAAAGCACACAAACGAATGCGTCGAGGCCATCGCTGACCTCATCTTTGAGCTGCAAATTACCATGTATGAAGATAGTTTGAAGCAAACAGATGATACGGGATGGGGCAGTATTTAAAAATGGAGCATACGGGATTCGAACCCGTGACCTCCACACTGCCAGTGTGGCGCGCTCCCAACTGCGCCAATGCCCCATAAAAGCAGTATAACATAAATCCAGAAAAAAACAATAAGAAATTTTATTTATCCGCGGAAATTAATTTTTATGGGCAGCGCAGCGGGCAGGGAGTTTGGCCCATGCAGTGTTCCGTTTTGCGGCTAGGATAAAAAACAGATTTCACTAATGAAATGGATAAAGAGGTTGGATGCGGCCGGGGCGGAAACAACGGGCATCCATGCCCATGTTTCCTAAAACCGCCATCCATGGCGGTTTTTCCCTGGATATCCATCCATTTCATAAGTGAAATTGCTGTTTTGTATCAATAGCCTTAAAACGGAACACTGCATGGGCCAAACTCCCTGCCCGCTGCGCTGCCCATAAAAATTAATTTCCGTGCTATTTATCGTGAATTTTCTCCGTATACCATATAGGTTCTACATTATCCTCATCGGGGATGACTTTGTTGGACACATACTGGAATCCCCCATCCTCCAAAACCCGAATTGTAACTTCATGGCTGAAAGCTTTATCCAAGTTTTCTATTGGCCAGACTGCGTTCACTCTAAGCTTCCATATTCCGCCTTCCCCCTTTTCCAGGGATACCACCTCTGGATATGGATTGTTAGGGGAAGAAGCGCAGTCATAAAACCCTCTGCTCCTATATTCATAAGCCCTGTCTGTTTCTCTGTAATTTCCATAAGCGCGCAGCGTTTCTTTATCCATCCGGAAATAGGATAATATCACTTTTTCATATTCCTCTTCGGACACCAGATAGGACTTTCCTTCTATTGTCTGCTCATAAGGCAAGGGCTTTCCATAGGTATGGGCATATAGCTTTGCAAATAAATCATCGAAATCCAATGCGCCAAAGTCTTCCTCCGTCCAATCCAGCAAAAACACATGATTGGCATCGTAACCGATGGGAAGAATATATTTCCGGTTGTATTCCCTGCAGGTTTCTTCCAGCGGATGCACCCGGATAGCTGTATAGCCCTGCGCCCCATCATATCCTTGGGGAACGCTTTCGCGGAAGAAAAAATAACCGTTCCCGGAAAATTCCCACTCACTGGCAGGAAAACGATGGACATAGTCCACTTCCGGCATCCCGCCTTTCCACTGGAGCACGCTGCGCGTCACAAACAGTTCCCCTTGTGCCGCTTCCAAATCAAAACGGATAAACCCCCCGTCTTCCATTACAGAAAAGATAACCGCTTCCCCTTCTTTGCCTGCTTTCGCCAGCCAGCAAAACTCCTCTATTTTCTCCGGGTTAGTCAAATTTACCTGGTTTTCGTTTTCCCTGTCAAGGGCACAATAGCCCTTTTCCCCCAGCCTGTCAACAATATCCTGTATGGTCTGGAGGCTGCCCAGGCTTCCTTCTTTCGCCGCCTTTTCATAAATATCGCGATAAGCCTCAGCTATCTGCCGGGAGGAATCCGTTCCTTCGTTATAATCCAATTCCCCATTATCTTCCTCCCCTTCAACGTATTCTATCCTCCCTTCGCCTCCTACCCTCTCCCTGATTTCTCTGCCATACGCTTCCTCTTCGCCGCTGCCTCCACATCCCCCTGAACAGATTACAGATAATATGCATATCCCATATAGCCCAATCCCAGTCAAAAGGGAAGCATATCTTTGCCTTTTTCTCCAAAACTTCTCCTTATTCCCCACTTTCATAGCCTTTCCCATACAATATATCCAGAATCCGGCTCGTTTTCCCTACCACATAGCCGCTGCCGCCACGTTCTTTCACATCCTCTACCATGCTGGCAATTAAAATAGGGGTTTTCACGTCCTGTTCCGGCGTAAGCACCACAAACCAGCCCAGCTCCGTTCCTTCCGTATCCTCTTTGGAATCCTTTATTTCAGCCGTTCCTGTCTTCCCTGCCAAAACCAAATCATCCCTATGTGCACCATAGCCTGTTCCCTCCGGGCTGTTTACTATTTTTTTCAGCCCCTCCTGCACACGCTGCGCTGCCGCCTCCGAAAAGGCTTCCGGAATCCACCAATCCGCCTGGGCTTCCTCCTGATAAACCAGATAAGGCTGCACTATATTTCCCCCGTTGCAGAAAGCCGTATAAATACAAGCCAGATGCAAAGGGTTCACCAGCATTTGCCCCTGTCCGTAGCCGCTGTCAGCCAACTGGACTTCCGTTTCTATTGATTCCGTATTGGAAAATTTAGAAGCGGCCATGGAAATCTCAAAAGGCAGTGGTTCATCAAATCCAAGCTTCTGCAACTGTTCCTTCCATTTATCCCCGCCGATTTTCAGCGCTGCTTTAGCAAAATAAATATTATCCGAATAAATCAACGCATTTTCCAAAACCACAGGTTCATACTCATGCAAAGTTGTCACATAATAAGACCCCCATGAGCTGTCCTTCTGCCAGCTTAACCCTTCCTTCCCAAAATCTTCTTCCGGGTCAATCGCACCGGTTTCCAGACCTATCGCCGCTGTCACCGGCTTAAAGGAAGAACCGGGACACCACACCTGGCGGAAACGGTTGTATAAAGGCTGCCTTTCATCTTCATTTAACAAATCCCACTGTGACTGGGACATTCCCAGGATGAAATTATTATTGTTATAGGAAGGCGTGCTGACCAGGGCCAGCACTTCCCCCGTATAAGGATTCATGGCCACGCTGCAGCTTTCATCTTCCTTAAACTGCCCATATAAAATAGCCTGTATCTGGCTATCAATCGTTAGCGTAATATCCCTGCCGTCCTCCACTGGCCGGTTAGCCAGTTCCTTCTTCTCCGTTCCGTCACCATCCACAATGTAAATCCGGTATCCGGTCTGGCCTTTCAGCTCCTTTTCAAACAGCCCTTCCATTCCGCTTCGTCCGATGACGCTATTCGCCGTATATCCTTCCCCCTCGTGCTTTTCCAGGTCTTCCGCCGTAACATTCTGGACATAGCCCACCAAGTGCGCTGCCGCATCCCCCAGAGGGTATTCCCTTACCTCCGTATCGGTAATCATCACTCCGGGAATCTCCAGCAGCTTGTCCTGCCTCTCCTTTTCCCTCAGCATCTCTTCGCTGGGCTCCCATGACATCAACTCGATTTCACCTACTTTGAGAACTGTTTTTAAGGGAACAAAATAATCGTCCTTCACCCAGGAAGCCGACAAATTTTTCTCCACCGTTTCCGGCTTCATTTCAAGCAGTTGTGCGATTTCCTCCACCGCACTTTCCCTCTCCTCCAGTTTGCCCGGAACAATGCCCACCGAAGAAGCCGTTCCTTTTCCTGCCAGCAGGAAACCATTCCTGTCAAAAATCTCTCCCCTTTCCGGCTCGGTTGCCGATACCCTCACCTTATCCCCCGATTCCAATCCCGGAAAAATCAGCCCGTCATTCCACACCAAAAAGTAGCCTTTGTCCTCCCCCTCTTCCTTCTTTATAAAATATGCCTCATTATCGAAGCTGACCGTTCCCGCCACCGTCTCGCAGGAACTGCGATAAGCAACTGCCATCCGCTCCTCATCGTATACAATATCGGTAATCTCCAGATTCTTTGCTTCAATCCCCCTGTAAATAGCCGAGTTCCTTTCCACAAAATCCTCCAGCCCTATATTTCCTGAAGTCTCCCCGTCCAGCATTCCATACATCTTCTCATATTCTTCCCCATTTACACACTCCATATATTCCGCCAAAAGCTCCGGCGGCTTTTTCCATCCTTTTTCCTTATCTGCAAATATGAAAATATAAGCAGCAGCCCCTGCTAAAAGCACTATAGCAAAAGTTACCAGCATATACAGCGCTATCTTTAATCCCCGTTTATTTCTGTTGCTTTTTCTTCCCCGCCTCCTATGGTTCTTTCTGCTTTTTGTGCTCATCCTGACTACCATGCCCTTTCTCCCAATCCGGAAACTTTCATGCTCTCTCAAAACTTTTTTCAATTGATTCGGACAATTTATGCCTCTCCCCTCTTTAAATATTACAACTGTAGGATTTTTATGTCAAGCTTTTTATTGCTTTTATGATTTGATTGCCAAGAGCCACGCCTACAGATGGCTCTTGGCACATTGCACAAAAACGGTCGGTGCAAATTTAGGAATTTTGCAAAACGTTATTTCACCAGATAATACCCCAGTTTAATTTCCTTTAAATCCGTTCCTCCCTGGTGCAAAATCTCCATCAGCATCCCTGCCGCCATCTCCCCGCTTTTTTCATAGGAATAATGCACAGTTAATAATGGCGGAGCCATTACCCCCGCCATATCTGAATCTCCCTGCCCTGCCACCAGCGTCCGCCCGGGAACATGGATTCCCCGTTCCCGCAAACATTTCACCGCACCGGCCGCCATTGTATCTGTAGCACAAATAATTCCATCCAATTCCCCACATTTTTCCAGCAGCTCCCCGGTTTTTTCATATCCGGAAGCAACCGTGAAAGCAGAAATCACATAATTTTGGGCAAATTCCTCCAGTCCGGCATCCTCCAGCGCATCCTGGAAGCCTTTGTAACGCTGCTCCCCTACCGCTTTATCCTGCCAGATAGCACCTACATAGCCTAACTTTTTCCGCCCTGTTTCCAGCATATACTTTGTCAAATCATAAGAAGCATGATAATCGTCATGGTAAACACAGCAGCAGCCAGGAAGCTGCTGCCCTATGAGCACAACGGGTACCGGCATATTTTTCAAAACCTGTTTATGCTTCGTCGAAAACACCGTGGCTACCAGGATTACCCCATCCACCTGTTTTTCGCTAAAAGCATCCAGGTATTCCAGTTCCTTTTCCGGGTCATTCTGGGTTACTGCCAAAAGCATCTGATACCCTCTCCCGTTCAATATGGAAAGAATACCTTCTACCACCCTTCCGATGGATGCCGACGCCACTTTCGGCACAATTACTCCTATCATTTTTGTTTTTTTCGTCCTAAGCGTCTGCGCCTGCACAGAAGGGCGGTATCCGGTTTCCTCCACTACCCTGCGGATTTTTTCCCTCTTTTCCTCCGAAATATACCCGTCATTAAAGTAACGGGAAACAGATGCGCTGGACACCCCGGCCCGCTTCGCAATTTCCGCTATATTCATCCGGCTGCTCCTTATTTTCCATTATCTGCTATTTCCTTTTC
The DNA here is from genome assembly GCA_009911195.1 of Lachnospiraceae bacterium. Lineage (GTDB taxonomy): Bacteria > Bacillota > Clostridia > Lachnospirales > Lachnospiraceae > Kineothrix. The sequence continues at coordinate 44,528 of QXWV01000023.1, forward strand.
AAATAATAAAAACCGTATGCTGGTATGTTCACCCCTATGGGCTTCAACTCTTCCCCTGAAATCAATTCCACATAATCGCCGTCCGTCTCGTTAATCCAGGCCGTCTTGTCAAATTCGCTGAAGTTAAACAATCCGATGATTTTTTCCCCTTCAAAGCATCTGGCTATGCACAGAACCGAAGATTCCCATGTATCAATGGTCCATGTATCCGCATTGGATACGAAAGCTTTTTCTTTTTTCCGAATCTGCTCTAACTGCTCCAGGCGACGGAAGATTTTCCCTTCCACCGTATCCTTTTTGGAAATATTCCCCGCCAGTTCCCAGTTCATCGCCCCCCTGTGGATATAACGGGAATCCGGCGCTTTATCCGGGTCTTCTTTATAGGTATAATCGTTGACCTGACCGATTTCATCCCCGCTGTAAAGCACCGGTATCCCGGACTGCATGAACATATAGGCATGAAGCATCACATCCATTTGAACAGCCTTCTCCATGGCCGCCTCATCCTGCTCAAAACCGGCTTTTTCTACGCCGCACATGGATGCTGTAGTTCCGCAGAACCTGGCATCCCCTGTCACCGGGTCCGCATTATAAAGCTCTCCTCTGCTATTGCTCTCCCCGGTATATCCCTGGAAATAATCGTTCAAATATTTTTTATGGGAACGTTCCCCAATGCCTTCCGACTTGAGCGCCCCATAATCCAGCCCCCAGCCAATATCATCATGGCAGCGGAGATAATTCAGGAACACATAATCCTTTGGCAGGGAATTCACAATATCCAACTGTTTTTTCAGTAGCCGAACATCCCTGGTAGCCACCGTATGCCATGTAGTCGCCATTGTTGTAACATTATAAAGCATATGGCATTCCGGCTTTTCCACCGTCCCAAAATATGGAACTACCTTTTCCGGCTCCATCACTACTTCACCAAGAAGAAGGACTCCCGGACATACAATTTCGCTTATCATACGCATCATGCGCACAATGGTATGTACTTGGGGAAGGTTTCTGCACGGCGTATTCAGTTCCTTCCATATATAGGGCACTGCATCGATGCGGATGATATCTATTCCTTTATTAGCCAGGAAAAGGAAATTGTACATCATTTCGTTGAATACCCGGGGATTTTTATAATTCAAATCCCACTGGTATGGATAAAACGTGGTCATCACAAAATGTTTCTGCTCCGGCAGATATGTGAAATTCCCCGGTGCGGTAGTGGGGAATACCTGTGGCACAGTCTGCTCATATAAGGACGGTATGTAGGAATTTTCAAAGAAAAAGTAACGGCTCATATATTCCCCGTCGCCCTCTCTGGCCTTTTTCGCCCATTCATGGTCCTCCGAAGTATGGTTCATCACAAAGTCCATACATACGTTTATCCCCTTCTTATGGCATGCCTCTGTTAAATCCTCCAAATCCTCCATAGAGCCCAGATTCTCCTGAACCTTCCGGAAATCCGAAACTGCATACCCTCCGTCGGAACGTCCTTTCGGAGTTTCCAGGAAAGGCATCAGATGGACATAATTCACATTGCATTTCTCTACGTAATCCAGCCTGGACTGCACGCCCTTCATATTCCCCGCAAAATTATCGATATAAAACATCATCCCAAGCATATCGTTCTGTTTATACCAGTCCTGATGTGCTTCCCGCTTTTTATCCAGGGTCTTTAAATCTTTTTTTCTATCCTGGTAAAAAACCTCCATTTTATCGCACAATTCAGCAAACATTGAACTGTTGTCAAACAATTCCATATAAAGCCAGCGTAGCTCCTCAAAATGCCTTTCAAATCTCTTCTGATAAGTTTTCTTTGCAGCATTTTCTTTCATGCACTTTCCCTCCTCCAAGCTTTCCATCTTGTCATTTTGGCGTCCCCCTATGCTTATCAATAATCTATGGCAGCCCAGCCCAGAACCTTACACTGCCATAAGCTATTTATTTCATTCATTATAACATCAGTTTTTATCTACCGTAAACAGTTTTTCTGCCTTTTCTATGTTTCCCGTTTTCAGGGCTTTAAAGCCCTGATAGTCATCGCTGTTAGTCAAAAGCACCGCTGTCACTGTACTATATCCAGCCGCCTTAATCTTTTCCCTGTCAAAAATTATAAGCTTCTGTCCGGCTTTCACTTTTTCCCCTTCTGCCACCAGCAGTTCAAAGCCGTCACCCTTCATGTTTACCGTATCAACCCCCACATGAATAAGCACTTCCATCCCGCCTGGCCCGGTAATCCCTACCGCATGGCGTGTATCCGCAACGGATGAAATCTCCCCGTCAAAAGGCGCTGCCACCTCTCCTTCTTCCGGTTCAATCCCCACGCCATCTCCAAGCACACCCGACGCAAAGGTATCATCCGGGATTTCTTCTCTGGAAATAACATTGCCTTTTACAGGGGCATATACTATCATTTCCTCCTCCAGTTCTGTTTCACGGCTTTTCTTTTCGTCCATCCCCTCTTCTTCCTCATCTTGCTCTTCTTTCCATACAAACCAGGTCAGGGCAAAAGAAACTGCGAACGAAACCGCAAGAACAATGGCATACTGCCATGTATAATCCAACGTAATCAAAAAGCCGGGAATCCCTGTTACCCCATAAGAGGTTGCCCCGATATGGAAAAAGGAACCTAAAAGCGCACCCACAGCGCCGCCCGCCATACCGCATACAAGAGGTTTGGTAAATCTTAAGTTCACACCGAAAATTGCCGGTTCCGTAATCCCCAGCGCTGCCGATAAGGAAGATGGAATCGCCACAGATTTTGTCTTTAATTTCCTTGCTTTTAATCCCACTGCCAAACACGCTGCCCCCTGTGCGAAATTTGCTGCTGACGCGATAGGCATCCAGATGTTTAGCCCATCCGCTGCCGAAAGCATCCCTGCCTCTATTACATTATACATATGGTGAATGCCGCATACTACTGTAAGCGGATATAAAGCCCCCATAATCATGGCTCCTACCCCATGGCCTACCGTAATAATCCAGCCGGCAAAATCCAGCACATAGGTTTCCGCTGTAGAGAAAATCGGGCCGATAATTCCCAATGTAAGAAATGCCGTAGCTAACACCGTACAAAGCGGGGAGACAAACAAGTCTATCATCTCCGGCACATGTTTGTGCAGCCATTTTTCAATTTTGCACATCAGCCAAATGGCGATGACCACAGGGATAACATGCCCCTGATACCCCACCTGGCGGATAGGGAATCCGAACAGTCTCCACACGGGGATTTCCGCCGCATCCACGCCCCCTACCGACCATGCATTCATCAGATTGGGGTGAATCATAATCATGCCGATGACTGCCCCGAGGAAAATATTCCCGCCAAAAACACGGGTAGCCGACACCGCCACCAATACCGGGAGGAACGTAAAGGCCGTATTTGCCATCAAATCCAAAATCCCATACCAGTCGCTGCCTGCAAAACTGGGAATCGCTTTTCCCAATGCCTCCACCAATCCCATCATAAGGCCGGTAGCCACAATAGCCGGAAGAATCGGAACGAATACATCGCCCAAAGCCTTTATCATCCGCTTAAATAATGGCTGTTTCGCCGCTGCCGCTGCCTTTACTTCTTCCTTTGTAGCCGCGGTCATGCCGCTGATTTTCAGAAATTCATCATATACCTTATTCACCGTGCCAGTGCCGATAATGAGCTGAAGCTGCCCATTATTGCTGAACACGCCTTTTACGCCGTCAATGTTTTCCAGCTTTTTCATGTCAATCTTTCCATTGTCCACCGTAACCAGCCGCAGCCTCGTGGCGCAATGCGCCGCACTGACCAGATTGTCCCTTCCCCCTAAAGTTTCATAAATCTCCTTCGCACATTTCCCATAATCCATCGCCATCTTTGCTTCCCTCTTTCTTTTTTATTTTATAAGTTTAAAGAAATTAATCCATGTTTCACAAAAGCCTGCCGCAATCCGTCTTCTTTTACGGAAGGGCATATGTCATCTGCCAGTTCCATAAGCCCGCGGCTGCCATTCCCCATGCATATGCTCAATCCAGCCGTTTCCAGCATTTCTTTATCATTCATACTGTCGCCCACCGCAACAGAATCTTCCAAAGGAATCTGCAAATGCCGGCAGACTAGTTCCACCGCTTTCCCTTTATCGAATTGCCGGCTTACCACTTCCCCGTTAATAAATCCCTGGGGATTCTTCCCTTGTATGCAAAATGCGAAATCCTTCCCCAACACTCTGCGGGGCTCCTCCAACTGCTCTTCTGTTTGGCTTACAATGACAATCTTATAGGCCGGCTGCCCTTTATATTCTTTCATGGGCCTGATATTCAATGATTTCTCAATCTGTTCCCTCCACCGCAGCAACTCGCTGTTGCCGTTTCCGGAATGCGTCCGCAAAAAATCTTTAAAGCCTTCATCCGTATAAGAGCCATCCATACATTCTATCGTCCGGTAAATGCCGTTTTTCTCCAACACCTCCATCGCCTGTATTTTCTGCCCATTCGTCATCGGGCAGTCATAGAGCACTTCTTCGCCCATCTGGATATATCCTCCCGAGCTTGCTACAATACCGTCAAAATCATATTTCAGCAAAGGAAGAAGCATATCATAGTTCCTGCCAGTGCACAAAAACACATAATGCCCCAGCTTCCTAGCCTGCTCAATCGCCCACAGCGCCGAATCCGGTGGTTCGTTGCACCCCGGCTCCGTCAAGGTTCCGTCAATGTCAAGAAAAATGATTTTTTGTTTCATCCCTGTCTTTACCCTCCGTTCTTATAAATCATTTTATATGGAATCGATTTCATATTGTATTTTCATTATATATTGCATGAATTATTTTGTAAATTGACATTCTACATAATTTTAAAAGTATATTTTTGTTCAAAATACTGAAATCAATTTCATATTACCAAAACACATAAATTCACACCAACTTTTTGCGCAAATTGCCAGGCGCACTCCCCAGCCAGGGCTTTTAACACCCTAATCCTATAAGCATCGAGCAGGGAAGAGCCATCTTCCCCTACCCATGCGCCGGGCGTCCGTCAGCTTGCTGGCTTATTTCATTTGGACGCCCGTGTGCATAAAAAAGAATTGGCCCGGCGGCCAATTCCAAAGAATGCTTCGCATTCTTTCTTAGCGACTTACAACGCTATGGCGTAATTTCCTATGATATAAAAAAGCAGCAAACCTCTTCCGTCTGCTGCTTTCCCTATTCTATCTTTATTTATCCACTTGGCCAGTCAGCCTTTCTTCCCACTTTACATAGCGCCGAACATTTTTACCACCAATGAATCATTATCCATCTTCTTGCGGAGCATAGACATCCGGTAATCTTCCATAAGCTTATTCTTCTTCTGTTCCGAAATAGCCTTCGGCATATCCAAATCTTCAATACGGCTTCTGGAGTTCACCATCTCCAAAGATGCCCCTGTATTATAATTGTACGCATGCTCCATGGCATTCGTCTTTGCACCGGTAGCGCTTCTGGACACGCTGATTTTATCCAATGCCGACTCTATGTCGCCGATATTGAAATTCCCCGTCACATCGTAGCCGTCAATCCCCAGGGCTTTCAGCGTTACATTTTCCATCTGGATTTTCATGCCTGTGCCGTCCGGGTTGGATGCAATATGCATATCCGCCATACTGCCGTCCATCAGTTTCATTTCATTATACTTCGTTCCCACCGCAGTACTCTCGATATCCTGCAAAAGCTGGTCCACTTCATCCTGAATCATCCGCTTTTCCGAATCGCCGTACATGCTATTGGAAGCCTTAAGGCTTAGTTCATAAATCCTGTGCAGGGAGCTCTGCATAGACTCCAAAGCCCCATCTTTAATATTTGCAACGCCTATGCCATCCTTAATATTATCGGCAGATACATCCAGGCCATTGCTCTCCCGTTTCATCTTACTCGCAATGGAAAGCCCCGCCGCATCATCCGCTGCCGACTGTATTCTCTTGCCGCTTGCTATCTTGCCATATAAATAATTATTGCTAACCGCCGGTATTCTCATGACCGTTCCTCCTCTCCCGCACTAACTCTTTTTACTATACTATTATCGCCCTTATAGTGCATTCATTATATTTTGTAATTCTTAATTCCTTTATTTTCGGAATTTAATACCCAATCATACATAATTCCCTTTATTATATTCCCAGTATAATATATCCGTGCACCAAACGCAACAGTTTTTGGGAATTTAGTTACCATTTTCCTATCCCCCAATCACATGCCGGGGTCTCTTGCCCGACAAAGCAAGGTGAATATCTTTTGCATTATCCAAAGCAATCCCCACCATGCATTCCGCCGTATTGGAGGCCATATGTGGGGTCAGGATGACATTTTCCAGCGAAAAGAGCGGATTATCCGAAGATGGGGGCTCCGTTTCAAACACATCAATAACACCCCCTGCAATCCGTCCCGCCTTCACCGCTTCGCAAAAGGCCGCTTCATCCATAACCCCGCCCCTGGATACATTGACCAGGCATGCGCTTTCTTTCATGAGGGAAAATTCTTTTTCCCCGATAAGACCCTGGTTCTTTTGGCCGCCCGGTATATGTACGCTGATAAAATCCGATTCCCCAAATAAAGTCTCCCAATCCACGCACCGCACATAATCCGGGATTTCCTTCCCTTCCGGCCTTGGTACATAAGCCAATATATCCATATCCAGCCCATATGCCGCTTTTTTTGCAACCAGTCGGCCAATGCGTCCAAAGCCTATGATTCCAATGGTTTTTCCCGCCATTTCCATTCCCCTGTTTACGGATTTGTACTGGAAATTACCTTTTCTAAGTTCCCTGCTGCAGGCATCCACTTTTTTTGCAAAAGCAAGCATCGCCGTTATTGTGAATTCCGCAACGGAAATACTTGTGGTGTCCGGGGAATAGGTGGCCCATATCCCCAGTTCCTTTGCTGCCCCAAAATCAAGATTGTCATATCCCGCCCCATGCCTGGCCACAATAACCAGCTTCCTGCCTGCCTCCAATATTTCCCTGTCCACCTTTAAAGAAGACAGCAACATCGCATCGCAGTCCGCAATATCCTTTTTCACCGATTCCTTATCAAAGTTTCCGCTCCCACGGACAATCTGGTATCCTTTCTCCTCAAGATAGCTTTCCCCTTCGGCTGCCACCGGTTCAGGGATGAATATTTTCTTTTTCATACTATTTTACTCTCCATTCCGTCCAAGCTTCCTCTTCTTTACCTACATAAATTATACCAAATTCTGCATCTATGTCCATACGGAATCCAAATCCCCCAAGGAAATCATCACGGGCGGCGTAGTGGGCAGGGCTTTTGGCTCATGCATGATTCCGTTTTGCGGCTATTGATAAAAAGCAGCAAAATCACTTATGAAATGGTTCATATCCAGCCCCTGTTCCCTATAGTTAATGCAGCAATGTGCCCGATACAATCTTCGCTAAAACTACAATGCCAACAATCAGCAAAATCGGCAATGCCAGGAAAATCAGCCCGCTCAGAGCAAAAGCTATCAAAATCAACGGAAAAAACACAACTACAAGCACAATTTTCGTAAGCCCCCAGGCTGCTTTAATTCCCCAGGCTAAAATCCTTCCAAATATTACAACCATTAAAAGTACAAATATTATTGTCAACATCATCCAATCCTCCTTTTCATCCCATAAGCGTTTAAATCCATTTTATAGCCATTTGGGCCAATATTTTCAACCATCCTGCTTGGACAAATTCTATCTTCCTATATTATGCAACTGCATCAGCAATTGTTCCACCCTTGCTGTCGCCTGCTCTACTTGCCGTCCTGCTTCCGTTATTTTTGACTGTACCATAAAATCCACCAGAAAATTATCAAAGAAAAAATCGGCAAATGTGAGGAAATCCCCGATTTCTATGCGCAATTCCTGATACACTGCAACATCCCTCAGTTCCTTTTCAAAAATGCGGAGGTCATTCCTGGCAGCGTCCATACAGGACGATGCATTACTAATCTTCGAGTGCTTTATAATACTGGTAAGCAGCCCTCCTCCAAATATATCCACAAGCCCCCAGTTTTTAGCCTTTGCCAGCTCTTTTGCTGCCGCCCGTAAACTGGCCAATGCCCTCTCCCCTGCCACAACAGCCTCCCGTACTTCTTTTTCCATCAAGTAATCTGTGCTCATTTTTTCTCCACTTCTGCGCAGCTTTTTATGCCTATCAAGTTTGTGGATGCTGCGCAGACACAAACTTGGGATTGAAAATATTTAATTTTCAATCTTTACCCTTTTCCATTTTCTGTATAATTGTGTAGGGAAGAGCCATCTTCCCCTACTCCTACGCCGGGCGTCCGTCAGCTTGCTGACACATTTCATTTGGACGCCCGTGTGCATAAAAAAGTAACTTCGCCACTTCATGAAGAACCTTCGGTTCTTCGTCAATTTATGTCCGTCTGGCGACGGAATTTCCTATAAGGTAAA
>QXWV01000024.1 GCA_009911195.1 Lachnospiraceae bacterium
ATGCTTCGCATTCTCTGCAAGTTCTCTGCGCGAACTTGTGAATTCATGCGTTTTACAACGCAGTTTCCTATAAGGTAAAAAAGAGTTGGCCCAGCGGCCAACTCTTGGCGACTTACAACGCTGTGGCGTAATTTCCTATAAAACAAAAAAGACTCCTACTATGACTGCTGCCATAATAAAAGTCTTGCAATCTCATTTGATACGGACACATATGCATCGTTCTGACGATTTCAAATACATGATACCTAAAGATTTTATTAGGTAAAATGTTTTGCTACTCCCTTTTATCTGCCTATAAATAATTTATCACTTCTTCTGGCAACTTGTCAAGTATTTTTTACTTTTCACCACGGAAATCCATTTTCATTGGCAGCGCAGCGGGCAGGGCATTTGGCCCATGTAGGATTCAGTTTTAAGGCTATTGATAAAAAACAGCAATTTCACTTATGAAATGGGTGGACATCCAGAGAAAAACCGCCATGGATGCCCGTTGCCTCTGACCCGTCCGCATCCAACCCCTTTACCCATTTCATTAGTGAAATCTGTTTTTTATCCTAGCCGCAAAACGGACACTGCATGAGCCAAAGACCCTGCTCGCTGCGTTGCCAATGAAAATTGATTTCCGTGACTTTTACAATCCAGTAACGCATTTAACTAAAATTTTTCTAAACCCTATTGACATAGGTACGAAATCGTACTAAACTACCGTTAGTATGATTTCGTACTATTAATTTTTTTCATTTATAAGGGCATCATCAGCCAACACTAAATTTGCATAAAGATTATACACATGGAGGTACCGGATGGAAAATCATATCTCACCAGCTTTAAAACGCTATAATTATTTATTTGGCGAAACGGATGCCATATATCATGAAATAGCCTTTAAGTTAGGGCTTTCCGACAGTGCATCGCGAATCTTATATGCCATTTGCGACAATGGCACAAGCTGCCTGTTACAGGATATTTGCAAATATTCCGGCCTGAGCAAACAGACTGTAAATTCTGCCATACGCAAGCTGGAAGCGGAAGGCATTATTTATCTGGAAGCCGCCGGTGCGAAAAATAAAAAGGTATATTTAACAAAGAATGGGGAAAAGCTGGCCGAACGGACTGCCTGTAAGATTCTTCAAGCCGAAAACGATATCTTCGCTTCCTGGCCACAGGAGGATGTACAGAAATATTTGGAATTGACGGAAGCCTTTTTGCTTGCCCTGCGGGAAAAGGCAAAGCATATTTTGGACACATAAAAGTAGGAATGCGTAAAGTTCAGCAAGGCTAAACAGCTTTAGCCGCGCTAAATTTAGCGGCGCTAAAGTACAAACGCCGCCTTAAAATGGAGGAAACAATGATACAATTATCTGACCACTTTAATTACAAACGCCTTTTGCGTTTTACCCTCCCATCCATCATCATGCTGGTGTTCACCTCAATTTACGGCGTGGTGGACGGGTTTTTCGTATCCAATTTTGTAGGCAAGACACCCTTTGCCGCAGTTAATTTTATTATGCCCTTTTTAATGATATTAGGCTGTGCCGGTTTTATGTTCGGCACTGGAGGAGGGGCTTTAATCGCCATCACTATGGGTACTGGGAATGGCAAAAAAGCAAACGAATTATTTTCACTCGTTGTATATACATCATCTGCATGTGGCATTGCCCTCGCTTTATTTGGCTTTCTCTTTTTACGCCCTGCAGCCTCTTTTATGGGCGCCGACGGCCAGCTTTTGGAGGACTGCGTTACCTACGGCAGGGTTATTTTGCTGGCCATCCCTTTTTATGTGCTGCAATACGAATTCCAGTGCCTGTTTTCCACCGCAGGAAAACCCAGCTTTGGCCTTGGTATAACTATAGCTGCCGGACTCACAAATATTATTTTTGATACACTTTTTGTAGCCGTATTCCGCTGGGGATTGGAAGGTGCTGCCGCTGCCACCGCCCTTAGCCAGTTCATTGGGGGATTCGTTCCCCTCTGTTACTTTGGGCGAAAAAATACAAGCCTTTTACGGCTTGTAAAATGTAGGTTTGACGGGAATGCCCTGGTGAAAGTCTGCACCAATGGTTCCTCCGAACTTATGAACAATATTTCCATGTCTGTAGTCAGCATGCTCTACAACATACAGCTTATGAAATATGCCGGGGAAGACGGTGTTGCCGCATACGGCGTATTAATGTATGTCAGCCTTGTATTCCAGGCTATATTTCTTGGATATTCCGTGGGTACCGCACCCATTATCAGTTACCACCATGGAGCAGGCAACCACAGTGAACTCAAAGGATTATTAAAGAAAAGCCTTTCCCTAACCGGCATTTTTTCCATACTGATGCTTACGGCAGGCCAAACCCTGTCTGGGCCGCTGTCTGTCCTGTTCGCCGGCTATGACGAAGGGTTATTGATAATTACCACCCGTGCCTTTACTATATTTTCCTTCTCTTTTTTATTTTCCGGCACTGCGATTTTCGGTTCCTCCTTTTTCACTGCCCTGGGCAATGGAATCATTTCCGCGCTGATTTCCTTTTTACGGACCTTCGTTTTCCAGTGCGCTACCGTCCTGACCTTCCCCCTCTTCTGGAAGCTGGACGGCATATGGCTTTCCACCGTTGCGGCGGAAATACTGGCGGCTATAGTTACCATCCTGTTCCTGTTAGGCAAGCGGAAGAAATATCATTATTAGACACATTGGCCTTATATCCTGCTTCACCCTTCATCCCGCTCTACCTTTCCATTCCCATCGGTGTCCCTACCTCAATTAAATTGCCGTCCGGGTCATAAAAACGGATGACCTTCTGCCCCCAGCTATGTGTCATAATCCTGTTTACATATTTCGTTTCAGGATACAGGCTTTCCAGTTTTTGGACAAATGACTCAAGGTTATGTTCTTCAAAATACAACTCACAGGAATTGTTTTCCGGAATAATTTCTTTCCCAAGAAAGCCCTTCCAGATTTTTTCGTCCTGAAGCACAAGCCCTTCTGTCAGAATCATATTTCCGTCATTGTCCAATATCCGTTCAAGCCCAAACAAATCATGGTAAAATTTCATTGATTTCTGGATATCTTTTACAACAATTAATACATTTTTCAGTTTCACTGGCTTTTATTTCCTTCCAATCATATCATCATTACCCAAGCACATAATCCGTAATCTGGTACACATAATAATTCAGCCAATTGGTATACAGGTTATTGCTGTGGGAACGCCATTGCAGCCTTGGGCGCTGGGTGGGGTCATCATCGGGGTAATAGTTTTTCGGTATTTGGATGGGAAGCCCTTTTTCTTTATCCCTCATATACTCGTTATGTAATGTCATGCGGTCATATTCCGGATGGCCCATCACAAAAATCTGTTTTCCGCCTTCCGCCATGCACAGCAGTACCCCCGCTTCCTCCGATTCCGCCAGCACCACCAGTTCCTTGCAGCCATGAATATCTTCCGCAGGCACAGCCGTATGGCGGCTGTGGGGAATCAGGAAATCGTCATCAAAGCCTCTTACCAGAGGGATTTTACGGTTCATCACCCTGTGCTCATAAACGCCGAACAATTTTTCCGGCAAAAGCACTTTATCCAGGCCGAAATGATAGTACAGCCCCGCCTGTGCCCCCCAGCAAATATGCAAGGTAGAAGTCACATTTTTTTTGGACCACCTCATAATTTCGCAAAGTTCCTCCCAGTAATCCACCTCCTGGAAAGGAATCTGCTCCACCGGCGCGCCGGTAATCATCAGTCCGTCGAACCTTTTGCCTTTCAGTTCATCAAAGGTATTATAAAATTTATTCAAATGATTCATGGAAGTATTCAAAGAGCGGTGGCTGTTCATTTTCATAAAAGTTACATCCACCTGGAGCGGCGTATTGGATAAAGCTCGCAGAACCTGCAATTCTGTATCCTGCTTCACCGGCATCAGGTTTAGAATGCATATCTGCAAAGGGCGGATATCCTGATGAATCGCCCTGTTTTCATCCATAACAAATATATTCTCATTTTCTAATATACCTTTAGCCGGTAAACTATTCTGTGTCTTAATCGGCATCGTTCCATCCTCCTGTTTCCTATCCTTATACTCCCAGGCCCTTTTTTACGGCTGCTTTCCTTCCGAATTCGTATAAATTAGCCGGCAGCCTCTCCGGAAGCAGCGGGGTATGCTTCCCTCCCTGCAGCCGCCAAATACTGCTCTATAAATTCCTCTTCCGTCAAAATCGGTATTTGGAGTTCTTTTGCTTTCTTATTTTTTGATGAAGAAGAGGTATTGTCATTATTGATGAGGCAAACTGTTTTCGAGGTTACGCTTCCCGTTACTTTACCGCCCTTTTTCTCAATCACTTCTTTCAAATCATTCCGGCTGGCATAATGGTTCAGGCTTCCTGTCACAACAAAGGACAGGCCGGATAATGTCTGGCTGCCTTCTTCGATTTCCTCTTTTTCCAGCTCCACTTCTTTCAGCAGATGCCCCCACCTTTTTTTATTTTCTTCTTTTCTGAAATATTCGTAAAATCCGGTGGCAATCACTTCCCCTACGCCATCGATTGCGCTTAAATCTTCCACATCAGCTTCCAGCATTTCTTCCAGGTTATTGTGATAATGCCTGCATATCATCTTCGCATTGGCCAATCCGATATTAGCAATCCCCAGGCTGAAAATCAGCTTCGGCAACGTAGTTTTCCGCGCTGCTTCTATGCTGTTTATCAAGTTCTGGTAAGATTTTTCCCCGAAGCCTTCCATTTCGATAATTTCTTCTTTAAAACGGTCCAAATGAAAAATATCCGCAAATTCATGGATATAACCTTTGGCGATAAACTTTTCCAGCGTAGCTTCCGACAGCCCCTCTATATTCATGGCATCCCTGTTTACAAACAGCGTAAAGGATTTAATTTTCTTTGCTTCACAGTTCTCGTTAGTACAGTACAAGGACTGCACATCATTGACCTGGCGAATCTGTGTCTTTCCGCCGCATACCGGGCAGGCATCCGGAATTTCCACTGAATCGCTGCCCGTCAGGTTTTCCGCAATCTGGGGAATAATCATATTCGCCTTGTACACGGTAATCCTATCCCCAATTCCCAATTTCAGGTTCTTTAAAATGCTGATATTATGCACGGAGGCACGGCTTACTGTAGTTCCCTCCAGTTCCACCGGCTCAAAGATTGCCACCGGATTAATCAGCCCTGTCCGGCTGGGGCTCCATTCGATTTCCCGAAGCTTAGTCTCCCTCACTTCGTCAGCCCATTTAAAAGCAATAGAATCCCTTGGGAATTTGGCCGTTGTTCCCAGCGACTGCCCATAGGCAATATCATCATATATCAGCACCAAACCATCGGAAGGAACATCATAGGTTTCAATTTTCCCTTCAAATACTTCCACGGTTTCCACTACGTTGCCCTCATCCACCATCCGGTATTCCACCGTTTCAAATCCCAGGCTTTGCAAAAACAGGCATTGTTCCTCCCTGGAATTGTGAAAGTCCACCCCCTCCGCCTTCACTAAGGAAAAAGCAAAAAACTTCACATTTCTCTCCGCAGTTACTTCATTGTTCAACTGCCTCACAGAGCCGCTGCACAGATTCCTCGGGTTTTTATATCTGGCATCCGTATCTTCAATCCGCTCATTGATTTTTTCAAAATCGGAATAAGTGATGACCGCTTCCCCCCGAAGCACCAGTTCCCCGGGAAAAGAAACCGTCACAGGAATATTCTGGAATACTTTTGCATTATTGGTAACTACTTCTCCTACTTCCCCATTCCCTCTCGTCACCGCTTTTGTCATTTTTCCACCGGAATAGGTGAGCACCACAGTCAGCCCATCCAGCTTCCAGGACAGCAGGGCCTTCTGCCCGCCCAGCCATTCCTTTAGCTCTTCCCGGTCCTTCGTCTTTTCCAGGGAAAGCATCGGGCGCTCATGCCGTTCCTTTGGAAGTTCATCCACCGCTTCATATCCGACATTCCGGGTAGGGCTTGCGGACAGGATAATGCCCGTCTCCTCCTCCAATGCCATCAGCTCATCATACAGTTTATCATATTCAAAATTACTGATAATCTCTTTATCTTCCGCATAATATGCCTTGGAAGCACGGTTTAAAAGCTCTGTCAGTTCTTTGAGCCGCGCTATATTTTTGTCTCTTCCCTCTATCATTTTCTTGCCCATCATTCCCTATCCACTTTATTTTTTTCACTTTTTTGCACGAATTCCTGCGCAAATAGACATTTTTACCCTATTCCCTATTTTTCCTTTACGTATCCTTTTTCTCCGCACATTCCCTGTACAGCTTTTCCAGTTCTTCCCCTCGCAGTACACGGTAATCTCCTGGCCTTAGCCCTTCCAGCGTAATATTCAGCACACGGGTTCTGCGCAATGCCCTGACCCGGTATCCGAAGCTTTCCGTCATCCGGCGTATCTGCCTGTTTACGCCTTGGGTCAGTATCATGCTGAATGTATATTGCCCTGTTTTAGTCACTTTACATTTTCTTGTTGTAATATCCAGGTCTTCCAAATATACCCCTTCAGACATCCCTTTTAAAAAAGAGCCTGTAACGGCTTTGTCAACCCGAACCTGGTATTCTTTTTCGTGGCAGTTGGCGCCCCGCATCATATGGTCGATTAAATCGCCGTCATTTGTCATAATCAGCAAGCCTTCCGAATCCTTATCCAGCCTGCCCGCATAGGTGAGGCGGACGGGATAGTTTAGCTCATCGCTGACTTTTCTTTCCGCATGCCTATCCCTTTCCGTACATGTCACTCCTACCGGCTTGTAATATGCCAGCACTACTTTATCATTCTTTCCAAAAACCTTTTTCCCATGAACGGCAATCTCTTCCTGTCCGGTAACCTGCATACCCATAGATGCTATTTCACCATCCACGGTAACCTTTCCTGTTTTAATAAGGCGGTCGGCTTCCCTTCTGGAACAAATTCCGCAGGCGGCCAAGTATTTATTTAATCGTTCTTTTTTTTCTTCCATACTTTGCGTTTCCCTCATTTTCATATTGCATTTTATTATCTTATCATTCCGTTTTTGTTATGTAGCGATGAAACCATGTAAAGGTATTCCTCTATTCAAACGGTTCTTAACATTATATAACAAATGATAGGGAATTGCAAAACTAAAGTTGGAGAATACAAAGGTATCTGTCCTTTATGGCGTCCCTCCGCCCATGGTAAATACCCCCATGGAAGAGATATCAATAGCAGAGCCATCCACCAGATTGCCGGAATCCGTACGCTGCCCTTCCTGGGTCGAGGGGATGGTACCGTCCAACTGCCCCCGGATGCTTTCGGCCCTTAGCATTATGGTATCATAAAGGGTCTGTACACCTTTCTCATATTCTTCATAGGTATACATACTGTTGGGGTCAGTTTTTACTAAATCGTCAATTTGATTGCTAATCCTTTGATATGTTTCCTCCAATTTCCCCCCATATAAATATTCTTCTACCAATATCTCGTAATATTCATGGTATTTTGCCAGATATTCTTCATTTTCCAGCAATGCATCAAAGAATTCCGTACCGGAAAATGGAGTGTCTATAGGGTCATTTACCATACTTGTTCCGTCTTTTTCTCCGCCCATGGCCATTCCGCCGAAGGATAAATTGTAATCCCAGGGCAGGATATTAAGCTGCCCATTGTTTTCATAGAGATAATAGTTATGCGCCATCATTCCGCTAAGGCTGTCTTCATTTACGGAAAAGGAATGTACCGCCATGTATTTCAAAATATTATCTATATCTAAATATTTTTCCAGTTGAATACCTTCGCTGATGTTTTTTAAAGCGGATACTACGTTCTTATGGTCTGCTTTGGAACTTTTAGTTATGGAGCTTTCCCATATATCCGTATAGCTGTCTAAATCGTCATCCATATAGTTCAAATTTGCCCCTCTTCCTGAAAAACCGCCGGGCATTCCGTCGCCGGAATCTCTGGGGAATCCTCCCCTTTCCGGTGAAGCCTGTTTTCCGCTCCATTCCGCCGGAACATCCTCCTTTCCCCGTTCCTCCGGAACATCCTCTTTTCCCCATTCCGCCGGAACATCCTCCTTTCCTCTTCCCGGTGGTTCTTCTTTTCCATCCCGCCCAGGCCATTCACCCGTTCCATCATCATCCGGTCTGGGAAAACTTTCCATGTCAAAGCCTTTCCTTCCCTCTTTACCTCCCTTATCCATATTCATGCTGTCCGGTTTATACAGATTTCCATCCTCCACACCATAATTGCGTAGGAGGAAACTATCCTCCACCGCTTCCAAAGCCAGATATACTCCCCAGTAATCGCCATTTACTGAAATCTTCGCATAGTTATAAAGGGAAGCATCCACATCCAAGTATTGGTACATATCATAGACAATGGCTTCCTTTCTGCCCGTAGCATCTGCGTAATTATTGTTCAGTACCAGCTTATCCAGCCCCCAGCATGTCTGCCCTTCCACAAATTTGTCGAATTCGATTTTAAAGCTGTATCTGTCATTTTCCGGGTCGCTGGCAATAGCCGAAAGGCTTGTATTTCCTTTGGGCCTGATTCCCACGTTGCAAAAGGTTGTTCCATTTACCACCACATCACAGGAATAGTAAACTTCGCTCATGGCATTATCCAACATCTCATTCCATTCTTCTTCCGCTATAAGGATATCAATGCTGATAATCTGGCTGGTATCAAAAATCCGGGATTCATATTCCATGGCAACTATCTTCCCGCCAAAAGTTTCCGCCAGATTTTCAGAAAATAGAATGCTTGCCAGACAAAGGATAACTGCCGCCGCAGTCATCACAGCGACTGCTTTTGTCATATATTTACTTTCTAACATAGTTTTCCTCTATTCTCCGGGCACTGTTCCGGTTGCTGCTGTTTGCGGCTTTGCACCTCAAATTTTACATATATTCCCCGTTATAGCTGACGAGTACAGCGCTTTCTATGCCGTCAATGTCACACAGACGGTTTACAAAAGCAGTATCCTTGCCTTTTGTTCTGATTTCCATTGTAATTTCAATGTTTCCCCGGTTTATTGTTTTCGCTTTCACTATATGTTTTTCCACACTTTTGTCTATTATCGCAACAGCTTTTTCCTCCGCCCCTTCGACTGTACAGTTCAGCACTACAATATATGGAACACTATGTATTTTACGGTTAGCAAAAATAATAATAAAAACTCCAATAATGGAAGAGCCAATCACAGCCAGGGGTATCATCCCTGCACCAATTACAATCCCGGCCACTAATGCCCAGAACAAATAAACGATTTCCATCGGTTCTTTTATAGCCGTGCGGAAGCGGACGATGGACAATGCCCCCACCATCCCCAGGGAAAGCACTACATTGGAAGTCACCGCCATAATGACCAGAGTAGTTACTAAAGACAGCCCCGGCAGTGCAAGGGCGAACCCGGAAGAATACATCACTCCGGGAAATGTTTTCTTATAAATTGTAAAAATGAACAGCCCTATTACCAACGCAAAAGCCATTCCTACCAAAGTATCAATAACAGAAAATTCCGAAACGCTTTCCAAGAAGCTGGATTTAAAAATATCCTGAAATGTCATAATCAACCTCATTTCTGCGCTGCTTTTTATTAGTTCTACTAATGTTTGTCAGTTTTTTCAGTTGTTCAAAGTTACTGGAAATTATCGGGTTTGTAGTCGCAGCGCCAACGCAAACCGATACTTTTCCTGTCTTTGCATCCATTATCCAAAACGGCGGCAGATACCATATTTAGAAAATGCCTCCTGGCGGCAATCCCCTAGCTGCACCATATGCGCAATTATTTCCGGCAGATATTCATCATATTTAATTTCCAGAATCATATCCCCTGCCCTGTCCGATACATCCATATCCGTAAATCCCTCTTCTAAAAAACGCCCATGAAATAATGTGCTACGGATATTGGAGTCAAATGTAATACGCACATTGCCGGCCTTATAAATATATGGTTCCCTTATATAAGAAACTAAGACGCGGGGACAAAGCTGCTGTGTTTTCATCTTGACGTACAGTTCTTTTACCAGCTCCTCCGAATGCCCCAGCATCCATCCGGTATCCCCTTCCATTAACCGCCTGCACTCCTTTTCTGTAATTACAGCGTCCAGTTTCATACAGAGGTTATTGACTTTCATTTTTTTCTCCAGGACAATATAAGAAAAGTCATCGTTATAATAACGGATTCGGAACTTTTCACGTTTTCCGACACCGTCTATCTTCTCCTTCAGCGCTTTATCCCTGTAATTGTCAAAATAAACGCTGCGAATCAAATATTTGCCATGTTCACTGACGTTTCCGTCTTTCTGCATCACATGTTTCAGCCGGGCCTTTAACGTAAGATAATCAGAAAAATTGATATGATATTTCAATTCATGACGGTATTTTGCTTTATTCATATTCCCTCTCTCCTTCCCGCAAAATTTGGAATAAATGCATAAAGCAATCATAATCCTGTTCCCTTAAATGAAGCTTAAACTTTATGTGAAAAAAATGTGAAAAGGCGTCCGTTTCCAGACGCCTTTTTCAGGTATAATTTTCCACCATATAAAAAAGTGGCTTCGCCACTTCATGAAGAACCTTCGGTTCTTCGTCAATTTATATCCGTCTGGCGACGGAGCATTTTATTTCCCTCACGGCATCCGCCATCGTTGACTAAATGACGTTATTCCTGCATTAGCATGTTTTGCAACAGCCATCATCGATTTTCTCCCCACATACAATGACTTTCCCTTTCGCCATCCCATCATCCATAATCAGTTCCCCCAATTCCGGTACCTGAATCCTGCCGGACAAAGGGTTTTTGATACTGTCCACTTTGGTTGTGATGACCGCTTCCACCCCGGATTTTTCAAAAGCCAGGTCCGTGCCAGTCATTTCACAGTCGGCCAGTTTCAGGTTTTTGCAGTAGCAAAGCGGCTGCGTTCCGATAATCTTGCAGTTTATCAGCGTCAGGCCATCCGAATACCATGCCAGATATTCCCCCTTCACCACGCTGTTTTTCACCGTTACATTCTCTCCGTGCCAGAAGGCATCCTTCGTATCAAAGACACAGTTTTCAAATGTGGCATTCTTTATGTACTGAAAGGAATATTTCCCTTTGAAAGTCACATTCCGGAATGTCAGGTTTTCCGAACGCATCATGAAATACTCGCTCTCTGCTGTAGTATTTTCCATGCGTATTCCACGCACAAACCAGCCAAATTCCGGCGAAATAATGTCACAGTTTTTTATAGAGACATCTCCACATTCCCGCAATGCCTTAATCCCATGCAGCCTGCTCCCCGTAATTTCCACATGGTCACAATACCACAACGCTGCCCGACAAGCCTGCGTCATTTCCGAATCCGTAATTTTTAATCCATTATCATGCCAGAAAGGATATCGCAAATTAAAAAAACAACGCTCTGCTTCAATATCCCTCCCTTCCTTAAAAGCGCTTTCCCCGTCCGCCGGTCCGTCAAAAACGCAGTTTCTTGCCAGCACCCCGTTACTGCCATAAAGTGCACGTTCCATATCAAACGTCTGATTTTCAATAATCTTCATCCTTCGCTCCATTTCTGCCCATATCAAATGTCCATATCCAAATATATTTTCCCCGTACCCGGGCGGGGCGTTTTCATCTCTAAGCCTTCCAGGGCAAGCAATTTTTCCTTCTTTTCCACACCTCCTGCATATCCTGTGAGGCATCCGTTCCAGCCTACTACCCGGTGGCAGGGAATTATAATAGAAATAGGGTTATGCCCTACCGCTCCGCCTACAGCCCGTGCGGACACCTTTTCCCTTCCCCGTTGCAAGGCAATTTTCCTTGCTATTTCCCCATAAGTAGTGACCTCTCCATAAGGGATATCACAGAGCAGCTTCCAAACCTCTTTACGGAATTCGCTGCCCGAAGGTGCCAGAGCCAGTTCTCCGGCATACGGTCTTTTCCCTGCAAAATAGCGGTCGAGCCAATCTTTTGCACGCGTTAAAACCTCTGTATGCCCATGCCCCTTTATCTCCTCCGGCCGGAAAGCGGGGTAATATTTCTGCCCTTCTATCCAAAGCCCCGCCAAAGCATTCTCTTTCTCCACAAGCAAAAGCTGTCCAACAGGGGAATCATAACGCATTGCGTATAATATCTGTTCCATGGCTTCTCCTTTCCCAAAGCTATTCTGCCTAGTTTTTCTTTTCAATTTAAAAAGTAGTATAGCAAAAAACAGCCCTGACTTCAATAAGTCAAATTGCCCGATTTCTGCCCTACAGTATCTGCTACGTTAAAAGATACAAACTAATCTCGGAAAATCCTTGATTATCTAATACAAATAAAGACCTTTCAAAGAATGTTTTCCTTGAAAAGTCTTTATTTTTGGTCTTTCAGAGCTGCTAACCAGAATCAAACTGGTGACCTCGGCACTACCAAAAAGCAATATTTTTTTAACAGTTCTGCGTCCTTTTTCATTGTTCTCGTTAACTTTACTAACAAGATTCTAACAAAAATCGCACACATAAAGATTCTTTTTAGAATAATCGAGTAGGGAAGAGCCATCTTCCCCTACTCGTACGCCCGTCAGCTTGCTGACACATTTCATTTGGACGCCCGTGTACATAAAAAGGCGTCCAATTATAGAACGCCTATTATTTTCGTAGCGGGATTCGAACCCGCATCTGATTGTTAGTTAGACAATTGCTTTATCCATTAAGCTATACGCTCGTAAGAGATGTACTTTTAAGTACAGTCTAATGTTAGTATATTAAGGAGCAATTGTCAAACAATTTACATATATCAATCCCGCCTTAATCATCATAATGCCCTCTGCATGATATGATTTTGATTTTCTGCATTTTCTTAATAATAGATTGCCAATACATGCGGTCTTTCAAGACCCGGATTACTGTAATCGTGGAATCCTCCACAACAAAGAAGATTAAATATGTACTGTAAGGCTTGAAATAAACGCTTAATCCTTCAATCACATAACCTGTAGCTTCATACCCTTTGGGGAAGGAATCTAATTCTTTGATTGCCTTCTTTATCTTCTTTGAAAAGTTTTCCGCATATTCCCGATATTTGAAGGTGTCGAGAATATACTTTTTTGTTGACTTAATATCCAAGAGAGCATCTTTGGATATTACGATTTTATATTTCCTTGGTTTATCCGGCATTATATTTTGTCAATTTCCTCCCATGCTTCATCAATCGTATAGACATCGCCTTTTTTCATGCTGTCTATTCCTTTGGAGAGTTCGTCATATAACGCGCCTATGGCTGTTTTTTCGGAATATTCAGTTTTTAGGATTTCCTGATTTCTGATTGCCTGTGCTGCAGGTGCCATAGTATCACTTCCTTTCGGCTGTTTTCCATGAATGTTCTTTTTCATTATTATACGGTATTTAGTATTGGCTTATCAACAGATTTTTATTAAATTGTTCTCAAAGCTGTGTGGCTTAGACTTTCATGGCTTTTTGTTAAATGTTCCAAGTAATTTCAATGTTTCCGCTCTGCGTCCAGTTCTGATACTTTTTCGTCTATGTACTTCATCAGAACGCCGCTTGCCCCGGACACTTTGGAGAGAAGTTCTTCGATTTCTTCCTCAATCTGTGTCAGACGGATTTTTTTCGTCATGTTTGTTTGTTCTTCTCCTGTGTCAGATAGACAGAAGAGTAAGCTCTCTTTGAGAGCTGAAAACTCCGACAGTCTTTCCTTGATTGCGCCAAGCATATATTCTTCCAAAACGTCCGCGTAAATCGTACAGCCTGCCCCGGTACAGTTGCTTCCACGGCTTCCCGACTGGCTGCAAACAAAGTAGCGTTCCCACTTTGTTTTCGCCTTACGGATTGTTAGCGCATAACCGCATTTGCCGCATCTTACCTTGCCAACAAGCCATGAATTTTTCGGCTTGCAGGTTTTTGTGGACTGCCGATTGTTCAGACACCGTATGCGGCAGGCTAACCATGTCTTAGAGGGGATAAAACCCTTATGCGGCGCAAGCACAATCTCTTTGTCGGACAGGTCACTTTGTTTTCTTGAAGTGGAAACCGTGCCTTTGTAGAGATAGCAGGCATTGTAACCCGTAAAATCACTTGCCGGATTATAGATGTTTGCACCGCGCATAATAAGCGTCCGTTACGCGCTTTTGTATGGTTTCCCGTTCCAGTTGCGCGAACACGATACAGATATTTAACATCGCCCTGCCGATTGGTGTGGACGTGTCAAATTTTTCCGTGGAAGAAACAAACTCCACATGATATATCTGAAATATCTCCATCATGTTTGCAAAGTCCAAAATGGAACGGCTGATACAGTCGAGTTTGTAGACAATAACCCGTTTGATTTTTTTTGAAAGGCGGGGGAGATGTTGGTAACGGTCAGCTTCATTTTATCTTTGCATGTTTGGGTATCGGGTGTAGGAGAGTTATTAGTTCTTGGCATAAACTTTCTCCTTTGACGGTTTCCCTAAATTTTATGAGAAGCGGCAAGTACACTATACGGGAATAGCGTAAACTCCGCGAGCAACGAGCCAATCAGACGTGCTTGCACGTATATTTGGCGACTGCCGCGAGAGTCACATATTGCAATTTATGTGACGTCCCCTTTATTCCTTACTACGCATGGGAAAGAAAATATGGTAAAGTTTTTTGGAAAGTTTATAAAAAGTTTAGAATAGTGGAATAGCAAGCATAGGGATTTGTAAATCACATTGACAACGCTAGAATGGCAGCTATCGCTGTCCATGTTCCAAACGGCTTCAAATATCTGTGTCTGTGTGAGGACTATGCCGGGATTGGAAGCAAGGAATACAAGGGTACTGTATTCAAGGCGGGTAAGGTTGATTTCCTCCCCGCCCTGAAATATTCTGCGTTGGTTCTGCCTTATTTCCAGTCCCGGAAAAGAAAGAACGGGGGATGACGGGGTTGCATAACTTCAAGCTGTATGCTGTCAGCAAGGATAGCTACAATTTTTTCAGCTGCTTTTTCCTCCGTGTCATTGAATGTAAGCACCATTATTTTTCCTATATTACCACCCACTTTCGATGTAATGATGGACAACTGCCTATTTCGTAATTAAGTCGCACTGTCAACTTCTGAAATTAACATATCCTTTATCATCTGCAACATATAATCAGCAAATTTTTGTGCTTCCATATTATCTAAGTCCATTTCATTTTCCAGCATATGACTTTGTATTGCTTTTGAGATTAAAGCATGGTATTGCACTGAAAGGTTTTATAATGCCCACTCCCCGCCCTGCCTTTTGGAAAGAATCAAATCGTTTTTAAGGAAAGCTGCAACTCTGCATAAATTCAAAATTACATAAATAGGTTCTTCCAATATATCTTCCTTAGCGCTCTCAACATCAAACCAAATGCTATCAATGTATTCTTTTCTTGGCACATCAGCAAATACATCATTTATTTCCTCCCCTTGCAATACCACGCCATACTTCTTTATGATTTTAAAATGTGCAGCCAAATCCTTATCTGTACCATTCATTTTATGAATATAATCTGTTGGGTTATCAATAAACCATTGCAAATGTGCATTTGAAAAATGTAATTCAAATGGTGTGGGGTAAATAATTAAGTCAATATCACTTTTACTTGGATTGAAACACCCCATCGCCAATGAACCATGTAAATATATACCTGTAAAATCCTCCTTAAAAATTATTTTTAAATTCTCTTTATCAAAAACATTTCCATAGGCTGTTCAAGTTCTGGAATGTCAAGAACCAGACAACCGCAATCTTTATAACCAATTTGCCGATAAAAATGCTGAGCGGTTTCATCTACTTGTGTAGATGTCATAACAACCTTATGCCCTTTTGCTTTCATTTGTTTTTCCCAGTGCAGCATTACTTCTTTACCAATTCCTTTTTCTCGTTGTTCCTCTTTAAGGTAAATCAAAGTAACGAATGGAACGCTGTCCCAAAATAGATTATAGCGTAATACGCCTATTGGATTACCGCCTTTCCAAATAATATATCCGGTTTGGTTATTCACTTTGCTATAAAATTCTTCTTCTGATATGTGTTGATCTATTGAAAACCAACATTCCTTATCTTCCTTTTCAACTTTTCTTATTTCTAACATAACACTACACTACCTCCTTGTTGTCAATTATATAAAAAGAATATCACAAAAACAGCCCATTTCGGCTATTGAAAACTCATTGTAGCATTTTCAATAAAAAAAAGCCACAGTCCGAAAACTGCGGCTTTTCATCACATATGTAATACATATCCCTCTGGCATAAATCGTCTGATTTCAAGCAGAGACCTTGTAGAATCGATTTTAAGGTAATTCTAATTTCATTCTGGAAAAATCCGCAGAATGTGAACATAAAAGCGAAATTTACCCGCTTTCCGGAGGGGAGAACCGCATATAAATATAAACGGCTGATTCATAGGCTTTTTGGGGAATTGTAACCCGTTTTACATGATGCTAACAAAACTCTAACAAATTCGATGTTACAGACAATTTTGCAAGTCCAAAATTGAATAGAAAAGAAGTAGGTTATCCGTTTGACATATTCTATAATAAAATAAAGACCTTTCGAAGCATTGTACCTCGAAAAGCCTTTATTTTCGGTGTTTTAAAGCTGATGACGGGAATCGAACCCGTGACCTCCGCACTACCAATGCGACGCACTACCGACTGTGCTACATCAGCTTATCTAACAAATAATTGAACTGCTGTGAATCTCCCTACCAATGCTGCGCACTACCTTCTGTGCTATAGCAGCTTACTGCTTTATGGCAACTAAGCGAAAGCATTTGCCGCGTTACCGAAATGTATTGTAACATACTTAAATTTGCTTTGTCAATGTATAAATGTAAATTTTCACGGAAATCAATTCCGGCGGAAAATCCTATGCCCGCCCCAGCTCCCTGCGCAGCCCGTCGCGTATCAGCCTGTGCATATCTGCCCTGGTACATTCCATCTGCGCCTTTTCATCTGTAATATAAAGAATGTAAGTAATCACTTTGGCTGCTATGGCCATAGTGGCATAATTCTCCGGAATATTTTTATCCACATCGCCGTTAGCCCTCCCCACCCGCAGCATATGGGAAAGTACATCCCTGGGCATACAAACTTCCTGATTCTTTTCCTTAATCTTCTTCTGCAAGACCTTCCCTATCAGCCCGTTATCCGACAGCAGATGGATAAACTGAATCAGGCAATCCCTTTTCTTAATCTCCTTGTCTATGCTGCACAACATAAATTCTACCGTTTGGGAAAAATCATTGAGCTTATTCAGATTATTTATCATCTGCCTACAAATCAGGTCAATATGGTACAGCAAGGCGCTGCTTATGATTTCTTCTTTGTTCTTAAAATATTCATAAGCAGTTCCTTTGCCTATTCCGGCGCGCCCCGTAATATCGGAGACTTTAATTTCCTTCACATCAATATTCTCAAATATTAATTCTTCCACCGCTTCATATAAAGCCGCAACCTTTGGAGATAATCCTTTTCCCATCTCAATCACCATGCCCTTTCCAAAACTCATAAACTTTAGGCGGCAGATACAATATTTGCAAGACGAATTACATTTCCCCACCCAATTTCTTTTCCCTCATAAAAATATCATAAATGCAAGGCACCACTACAAGCGTGAGCAAAGTACCGTATATCAGCCCTCCAATGGATACAACCGCCATCGGTTTTCCCATTTCCGAACCCATATCATGGCTGAATACCATGGTGGAAAGAGCTAAAATCGTTGTCAGCGCTGTCATCAGCACCGGCCGCAAACGGGTACGTCCAGCTTCCACAATCGCTTCTTTTTTCTCCATTCCCGCTTCCCGTAGCTGATTAATATAATCCACCAGCACTATCCCGTTATTTACAATGATACCGGAAAGCATAACAAAGCCAATCAAAGCAATTACGCTCACTTCGCTGCCTGTTATATAAAGCCCCAGGAATCCCCCCGTAAAGGCCAGCGGTACTGTAAACATAATGATAAACGGGGAGAGAAGCGACTGAAACTGGGCCACCATAATTAAATACATAAACAAAAGCGCCAGTATCAGCATCAATGTTACCTGTTCCATAGCCTCTACTATCATTTCATTTTCGCCGCTCATCATCAGCGTATAGCCTTCCGGCATCTCGTATGCGTCCAGCTTCTTTTGCAGTTCCTGGGATACCAAACCTATGTTATAACCATCGGCAATGGCGGCGCTTACCCCTATGTATCTATTCTGGTCGGAACGGTTTACAGAGGTAGGCGACTGCCTCGTTTCAAAGTCTGCAATATCCGCCAGGGTAATTTTTTCCTTTTTTCCATCCCGCTTTGTCACATCTATCTTAATCCGTTTTATGGTATCCCGCGTCAATGCGATGTCATTTGCATTTTTTACGTAAACGTCATAATCCCTTATTTCCGTTTCCAGCGTAGTAGCACTGGACGATTCGGCCAGCTTTGCCGATATCTGCTGGAAAATCTGGGCTACTGTAAGGCCATGTTCAATCGCCTTATCCCTGTCAATGATGATACGAAGCTCCTCTGTAGAGTCCTCCATTCCGTCAGATATTTCCGTTGTTCCTTCCGTCTCCCTGACAATCTGGGCAATATCGGCCGCAATCTCCTGTAAAGTATCTATTTCGCGCCCCCTCACTTGAATAGAAATGCCCTCACCCCCAAGAGCGCTCATATCCATGGAAGAAGTATTAACCACCAATTCCACCTCTTCCAAATCCGCTGTCAGTTCCTCAATTTTCTTCCCAATCTCTTCTCCTGTCAGCTCTTTATCCTCTTTTAAAGTAATATAAATATCTGTCAAATTGCTGGAACTATTCCCTGCCCCGGTCAACAAAGCCATATTGGACATGCTGGACATAGCGCCTACATCTTCCACATCATCAATTGTACGGATTCTTTCTATGATTTCATCCGTCATCTCCCCGGTTTCCTCCAAAGGCGTTCCATCAGGCATAGTTACGCTGACTGCAATCTCAGTGCTATCCATGTCCGGCATAAAAGCCGTTCCTCTGGATATGGCCGCAACAGCGCTGATAATGAGCAAAATAAGGACAGCCGCCAGCACAAGCGGTTTCACCCTTAATGATACCTTCAGCACTTTTTCGTACAACCCAATCAAAACCGTAAAAAACCTGTCATCCTTCTGTTCCTTGGTCTTGGTCAGCATCTTAGACGCCATGGCAGGCACCACCGTTAACGCAATCACCAGACTGGCCAGCAGAGAATAGGCAATGGTAAGCCCCATGTCCACAAAAAGCTGCCTTGTAATACCTTCCGTAAACACAATGGGCAAAAATACGCAAACTGTTGTCAGCGTAGAGGCCATAATCGCTCCGGCCACTTCCTTTGCCCCTTCTATCGATGCCTCGCGCATGCTTTTCCCTTCGCTGCGCATACGGTAAATATTTTCAATCACTACGATGGAATTATCCACCAGCATACCTACACCTAGTGCCAGACCGGACAGTGAAATGATATTCAGTGTAATCCCGCTAAAATACATGCACACTACTGCCGTCACCAGGCTGACCGGAATGGAAAGGGCTATCACCAGCGTAGGGCGCAAATCTTTTAAGAAAACAATTAATATCAGGACAGCCAGCACCGCGCCGAAAAGTACATTGCTGATAACGGAATCCATAACCATATCGATATAAATCCCCTGGTCCATCAGTATAATCAGCGACAGGCTTTCATCTTCTTCCGCCATTTTTTCAAATCTGTCCTTTAACTTATCGGACACATCCCCTGTGGAATACCCTGTCTGTTTCTGTATGGTCAGAAGGATGCCCGGGCTTCCGTTGATATTCGTATATATTTCATCGGAATTGTCCGTCATAAATACATCCGCCACATCGGATAGGGTAATCACATCTACCCCGTCCATATCCGGATTCATAATGGGCATGGCAGCCAGTTCTTCAATATTTGCGGTTTTATTGCCCACCCGGACAAGATAATCAATGCCTTCCTCCGTCACATAACCGCCCGGCATGGAGAAATTCTGTGCAGCCAGTAAAGATTTTACCGTATCCACCGTAAGGATATCGTTCATATCCGCATTGGCATAAGCATCCTGCCTGGCTTCCTCCAGCTTCTCCTCCCCTTCCTCTAGCTGCTCTTCCCCTTCCTTTAACTGGTCCAGGGCATCTTTTAGCTGCTCAAGCCCGTCATCAATCTGTTCCTGGCCGGACTCAAGCTGCTTTTCCCCGGATTCCAACTGCTTTTCCCCGGATTCCAACTGCTTTTCGGCGGATTCAATCTGCATTTCCCCCACCTCTAAAAGAGACTTTGCATTGGCAATTTCTATAGCAGCTTCCAGGTCACCTTTATAAAGCTTATTTAAGCCTTCATCCACCTTTACAATATTTTCTTCAATAGTTTTCATCCCCTGCTGCAGCGTCACAAGATAAGCCTCTGCCCCCATGCCCATCGTGCTGGCACTGATAGCGTCTTCCAGCTTCTGTATCTGCTCTTCAATGGTTGGAATCTGCTCCTCCAGCATCTTGAGCTGATTCTCCAGCTCCGCCTTCTTGGCCAAAAGGGAAGCCTCATCCCCTTGTGCCCCTATAGCAGCCAACTGGTTCTGCAGCAGTTCCTTCTGGGCCTTCGCCTCGTTTAATGCCGCTTCCGCCGCAGACTTTACCCCCATCATCGCTCCTGCCACTTCGCCCGGAGTGGCCGAATCCTCCGGATAAATGCCCGCACCTTCTACCATTTGCCTGATTTCCTCCGGCAGATTTTCATACTGGCTTTCCCCGGATGAGGAAATGGCCGAAATTACACCATCTAGTTGTCCAATCTGTGCTTCCCCTTCTGCAATCTTTTCATCTATCTGCCTTATGGCCTCTTCCAACTGGGGAATGCCGTCCAATGCTGCATCAATTGCTGCAATCCCATCCTCCAACTGCTTTTTGCCGTCCAATGCCTGCTGCAGGCCGTCCTTGGCCTGCCCTAAGCCCTCCTGGGCTTTCTCCAGAGTAGTCATTTCCATCTGTATGCTCATTTTGGACGCTTCCAAATCCGCCTTTATGGTGAGCAGTTGGGTTTTGGTTTCCGCCAGCTTCTTTGTGGCTTCTCCCTGCTTATCTTCCAGTTCCGCTTTTCCGTCGGCAATTTCCTTCTTGCTCTTTTCCAGTTCTTCCTTGCCTTCTTCCAAATCGGCCTTGTTCTCTTCCAGTTCCGCCCTGGATTCCTCCAGCTCCTTTTGGGCATCCAGCAAATCTATGCGGCCATCCTCAATCTCCTTGCGGCCATCCTCGATTTCTTTCCACCCATCCGCAATTTCCTCTTCCTGCTCTTCCAATTCGCTGTCGATATAGCCAAACACCTGCTGATTAATTGCATCTATTTTATCCTGGCGGATAATTACATTGACGCTTTCCTCCAAAAGCCCCGTCGCGCTGGCTGAGGCCACGCCTTCAATGCTTTCCAGCTCCGGAACTATTTTATTTTTCGCCAGTTCGCTCACTTCTGCATTGGTAGCACCCTCCTGCCCCACCGCAGCAATCATAACCGGCATCATATCCGGATTCAGTTTCATGATAATCGGATTTCCTACCGAATCATCCCAAAAACTCTTTATCTGGTCAAGGTTTTCCCTGATTTCCAAAGAAACCGCATTCATATCCGCACTCTGGGCAAATTCCAGAATAACCATCGAATAATTTTCGCTGGAAACGGAACTGATGCTTTCAATGTTGCTTACCGTAGCCATGGATGACTCCACCGGCTTGGTCACCACCATTTCCACCGTTTCCGGGCTCGCACCCACATATGTAGTCATAACAATTACATATGGCAAATTGATATTCGGCAGCAAGTCCGTTGTCATCTTCGTAAATGACACTACCCCCAATATAATCGCCATTATCACTCCGACCAAAACCGTATAAGGCTTCTTCACGCTGAATTTTGAAATCATAAAAATAACCTTGCCCTTCCACCGTTTTTTCTGTCCGACCAGTCGGTCGGTAACGTTTAAATTATATGCACCTCCTTCCCATAAGTCAATAAATCTTTCAAAAAAATTTATAAAATAAATGTAAAGGGTATTTCATACCTACCCGATTGCTTTTTTCAGTTTTCCTTTTATTCTTTGCAATGCATTATCCGCTGACTTTTCATCCTTCCCCAGCACCTTGGCGATTTGGATATAGCCCATCCCTGTCAGATGCAAATCCAGCACTTGTTTTTCAAAAGTACTCAATTCCCTCTCTATCGCCCGTTCCACATTTTCCACATTTTCTCTGTCAATTACCATTTCTTCCGGGCTAAGCTCCGCCCTTGCTGCCAGGAGGCTGACTAACTCCGCCTCTTCCCCCTGGTCATTCCCAGATGCCACATGGCTGTATAGGGAAATATAGGAATTTAACGGCGCATGCTTCTGCCGCCGCGAAGCCTGCACCGCCGTATACATCTGCCGGGAGATACACAAATCGGCAAAGGTGAAAAAGCTGGCATCCCTTCCGCTGTCATAATCCCGGATGGCCTTAAACAGCCCTATCATCCCTTCCTGAATCAAGTCATCGCTGTCCGCCCCCAGGATATACATGGATTTCGCCTTGCTTTTCACCAGATTTTTATACTTTTCCATGATATAATCCGTAATGTTCTCTTCCCCATCCCTAAGGCGTAAAATCAGCTCCTCGTCGCTGCACTGGCCATAAAATCCCTGCATCTCTCTCTAATCCCCCACGCAATGTCCCACTTACTGAATCACAATCGCCTCTCCACCATACTGATAGTCATTCCCCGCCCCATCCGGCTTCCCTTCATCCGGCATAACCGTCTCAGGTACAGTTATATCAGGAGAAGCGCCTGCATCCTGGGATACTTCTGCATTTCCATCGCCCCCTGGGCTTTGTACCGGCGCTGCCGGGTCTACCACCATAGCACCCTGGGCTGCCTTCTGGGCTAAATCTTCCGCCCTTTTCAGCTCCTTTGCCTTCTCTTCCTGCGACATACTTGCATCGTCCACCCATTTCCCGTTCTCCATGGCAGGGGTATTGGCAATGTCAGGCGTATTTTGGCTCACCGTCTCCGGCATACCGTTTCCACCATTTCCTGCCGCACCAACAGCCGCAGTATTTCCACTAACCGAGTCCCCGGCCGCCCTGTCTTTTTCTATAATCTGAATCATCTGGCTTGCCATATGCTCGGCCAATATCTGATACCCCGCCGGATTGCCATGTACACCGTCCGGCATATAGCTGGATATAATCTGTGCATCATGGGTATCCAGTATATTTGAGTTATACAAATCTATCACATCAATATCATATTGTGCCGCCAGTTCCTTAATCGCCTGGGCAAACGCACTCTGGGGAAGCAGGTAGTCTCTCTGGTTTCTCAAATAATCATGAAGTACATTGGGAAGGGGGGTAGCAAAAATAATTTTCGCCGCCGGATAATTTTCCTTCAGCCCGCGCATCAACTCGTCAACATCGCCATAAAAAGTCCTCGGCTTTTTCTCCGACAGGCTGCCCATCTCCTTCTGGGATGCCGCAAATCCGTCATTTGTGCCGCCCATAACAAGTATAATGTTCGCATCCTGGGGAATTTCCTTATATCTGTCCACAAATGCTTTATCCCAATATCTCCCATAGGAAGAACCGCCAATTCCCAGATTGTAGACCTCTTTTACATTCAGGATATTTTTCAGGATGGACGGATAGGAATACTGTTGATAATTATCCAGATTATCCATATTGCTTCCTGAAGTTATACTGTCTCCCAAACAAGCGATTTTCATATCGGAAAAATTAATACTATTATTGACGATGATATTCCTATCTTTTTCATTGGCCTGTTCTGTCTCCACATAGGAAGAACGGATATTCCGCCTTGCTTCCAAGGTTAAATCCGCCTCATCGTATTCAAAAGGTATTACATGTCCATCCACAACGGCATTGCCGGATATAGATACCTCCGGTTCACCCATAGTGTTGTTCTGGGATACGGTTTCATCCTCCGGCATCGGGATGCTGTTATTGGATACTGTCTCGTCTTCCTCCGGCATCACAATAGCGTTATTGGATACTGTCTCGTCTTCCTCTGGCACTGGAATGCTGTTGTTGGACACCGTCTCGTCTTCCTCTGACACCGGGATGCTGTTGTTGGATACTGTCTCGTCTTCCTCCGGCATCACAATAGCGTTATTGGATACTGTCTCGTCTTCCTCCGGCACTACAATAGCGTTATTGGATACTGTCTCGTCTTCCTCTGGCATCACGATAGCGTTATTGGATACTGTCTCATCTTCCTCCGGCACCGGAACGCTGTTATTGGACACCGTCTCGTCTTCCTCCGGAATCACAATAGCATTGTTAGATACCGTTTCCGCAAAGTCTATTGCAGCAGCACTGTTGTCGGGAATACCGGATTCCGGTTCCGCCGGGGGCTGGGGCTGTACCGGCTCCGGTTCATCCACTAAAATAGCATCCCCGCTTTGGGATAAATTCTCCCAATCTATAGAAGACTCTGCCCCTTCCTTCTTCTGATTTAGTTCTTCCTCCAGAAACGTCTGCAGCGCTGTACTATCTTCTGACAATTCCTTTATTCTCATCGTTACATCTTCCAGCTCCGCCTGAACCTCATCATGCCTTATCTGCCACTCTTCCATTTGAAGCTTTTCCTGATGAAGCTGATATACCTTCGTTATCAATACTGTCATCAGGACAATGGACAATACGCCTATCCCTACCAGCATTATTTTATGTGCTGAATATCTATTTCTCCTTTTTTTCCTCATATTACTCCTCATATTTCTTCCCCAATCCGCAAACTTGCTTCCCTTACTGCATCCTCTGCCTTACAATTTCATAAGCCAGCACTCCTGCTGCCACCGATGCGTTCAGGGAATCAATATCCCCTTTCATAGGAATGGATGCCACCAAATCGCAGGTCTTTTTTACCAGCCGTCCTACTCCCTCACCTTCGCTGCCAATAACAAGGCCGATAGGGCCTTTTAAGTCCAGCTTGTACATCGGTGTACCGTCCATATCCCCGCATACAAACCACAAGCCCTGTTTCTTCAAATCCTCCATTGTTTTCGCCAGGTTGGTCACCTTGGCCACCGGCGTATAATTCAGCGCCCCAGCCGATGCCCTGACCACCGCTGCCGTAAGCCCGGCCGCACGGTTCTTAGGGATAATCACCCCATGTGCCCCGGCCAAATTCGCTGTACGTATAATCGCCCCCAAGTTGTGGGGGTCTTCGATATTATCCAACAGCAGGATAAACGGCGGCTCCCCTTTCTGCTCCGCCAGTTTAAGGATATCCTCTACATGGGCATATTCATAAGCTGCCGCATAAGCGATTACCCCCTGATGTTTTCCAGTTTCCGACATCTGGTTTAAACGCTCTTTCGTTACAAAACGGATGATGCAGTCATGCTTTTTTGCCTCCCTTTTTATTGTCTCCATAGGGCCATCCTTACAGCCATCCAAAATAAACAGCTTGTCTATTGTCTTTCCTGAACGGAATGCCTCCATCACCGCATTCCTTCCTTCTATTGTAAATTCTTCGTATCTCATCCCTTTTCCCTATTCCTTTCCGTTATTTTCATTATATAACTCTATCCTGGCAAACTTCCACATTTTTGTCAAATATTAAACTAATCTTAATCAAAAATTCATAATTTGCTTTCTTATTTTGATGTTGGAGTTTATGGATGCCGTGCAGGCACAAACTTTGGATTGAAAGCTATCATTTTCAAGCTTCCATCCCCAGGCAATGGATTCCCTGTTTCACCAGCTCGATTACCCTTCCCATATCATCTTTCAGATACAGGTAACCCAGAAGGGCTTCCATCCCCGTCGCTTTCCGGTAATCGCTGACAGAGGCATTCTTAGCCGTGGAATAGGACTTCGCATTCCTTCCCCTCCGGTAAATGGCCTGTTCTTCTTCCGTCAAAAATTCCTGCAAAGCTTCTATCATCCTGGCCTGTGTACCTGCATTCACATACCGGATTGTTGTTTTATGTAAATGGTTGGCACTCCGGTTTCCCCGTTCCACTACTATAGTACGGATAATCACATCATAAATGCTATCCCCGATATAAGCCAGGGTAAGAGGCGAATATGTGCGTATATCCACCTCTTTACACTTAAAAGCTTCTTCTATCTGTCTTAACAAACTTACGCTCTTTTCCATTTCACACCTTCACGGGTATCTTCCAATATAATCCCTTTATCCAACAGTTCCTTGCGGATTTCGTCCGCCCTTGCAAAATTCTTTTCCTTTCGAGCCGCCTGGCGCTCTCCAATTAAAGCCTCAATATCATCGTCCAGCAGCTCTTCCTTCTTTTCCACAATCAGCCCACATATATCCGACAGTTCCTTGATTTCCTCTTTCAAAGCCCTTAAGAATTCCCCGCTGCTTTCCTGGCTTGCATGGGTATTTGCGAATTTCACCAGTTCAAAAATAGCCGCAATCGCATCTGCTGTATTGAAATCATCGTCCATGGCTTCATCGAACCTGGCCGCGAATCCGTCCGCTTCTTCTAAAAGTTCCCGTTCCCCTTCCTTTAATTCCCCGGCCGGCGCATTTTCCAGCAAATAATTCAAATTACCTACGCTGGTCACAATCCTTTCATAACCGTTCTTCGCTGCCTCCATCAACTCTGCGCTGAAATTTAGCGGGCTTCTGTAATGGGCGGAAAGCATAAAAAACCGCAGAATCTGCAAATCATACTTCTCGCTGATATCCCTGACCGTGAAGAAATTCCCCGCCGATTTAGACATCTTCCTGTTGTCGATATTCAAAAATCCGTTGTGCATCCAATACTTGGAAAAAGTCTTTCCGTTGGCCGCTTCCGACTGGGCAATTTCATTCTCATGATGAGGGAATACCAAATCTTCCCCACCGGCATGGATATCGATTTCATCCCCTAAATATTTCTTGCTCATCACCGAGCATTCGATATGCCATCCCGGCCGCCCGTCGCACCATGGCGATTCCCAATAAGGCTCTCCTTCCTTCTTGGGCTTCCAGAGCACAAAATCCAATGCATCCTCCTTCTGTTCCGCCCCCGACACAAGCAGGGAACGATTCCCCCCCTGCAAATCGTCCAGATTTTTATGGGATAGCTTCCCATACTCTTTAAAATTTCGTGTCCTGAAATAAACAGTTCCGTCCTCGGCCTTGTAGGCATACCCTTTTTCTATCAAAGTCTCAATCATATCCAGCATCCCGCCAATTTCATTGGTAGCCAACGGATGGGTGGTAGCCGGTTTTACATTCATCGCGGCCATATCCTTTTTGCATTCCTCTATATACCGCTTGGAAACCACAGATGCATCCACCCCTTCTTCCACCGCCTTTTTGATAATCTTATCATCCACGTCGGTAAAGTTGGACACATAATTCACGTCATACCCTTTATGCTCCATATACCGCCTCACCGTGTCGAATACAATCATCGGCCGGGCATTCCCGATATGAATCAGGTTATACACCGTAGGCCCACAAACATACATTTTAACCTTTCCTTCCTCTACGGGTACGAATTCCTCTTTCCTTTTTGACAGTGTGTTATAAATTTTCATCTTGAAATAACCTTTCCTTTCTCTTTGCCTGGAATTTTGCCCAGACACATTATTTTCACCTCGCGGCGGACATCAGGGTATTGCCATGCCCATTGCCCGCAGAGTTACCCATCTCGGTTCATTGCCTTTTCATCTGCCTTACCGTCCTCTCCAGTTCCAGAAGGCGGTTAGTCAGTTCGCTGTTCTCCTTTTGCAGATTCGCAATATCTTCTTTTACCGGGTCCGGCAAATGAATATGGTCCATTTCCTCCTGCGGCAAACATTTTTTCTTTCTTTTTACCACCCTTCCGGGCACCCCCACCACCGTGGAGCCGGGCGGAACCTCGTTTAACACTACGCTTCCTGCCCCTATCTTAGAATTATCCCCAATTTTAAAAGAACCTAACACCTTTGCCCCGGCGCTTATCATGACATTGTTCCCTACTGTTGGATGACGCTTTCCCTGCTCCTTTCCTGTTCCTCCCAGGGTAACCCCCTGATACAGGGTCACATTATCTCCGATTACAGCCGTTTCCCCAATAATCACCCCATTCCCATGGTCGATAAAAAAGCCCTTTCCAATCACTGCCCCGGGATGAATCTCGATTCCCGTCTTGCGCACCCCCCTCTGGGACACCCACCGGGCAAGAAAATAATGCTTTTTCAAATACAGCCTGTGGGCCAGTCGGTAATGCAGCATCACCTTAAAGCTGGGGTATAAAAAAACCTCCATCGCCGAATGTATCGCCGGGTCCCTCTGCCTGATTACGGCTATTTCCTCCTTTATCCTATTTAAAATGCCCATATCCATCCTCCTATGATGCTGGGATTAGACAGGCTGTTCGGCAGCGCCGCCGGACAGCCTGTCTGACCCCAGCGTCATCCTATTAAAAAACTCCGCCCTTATCCTAACCAGCGTTAAGATTAAGAGGCGAAGTTCATCCGCGGTTCCACTCTCATTAAAGACGGCAGCTCCATCTTTCCCTTTTTCATTTTACGGCATAACGTGCCTCCCCCGTACACGGATACCAGAGCCTCCTGCCCCTTCCCCGTATCAGCTCGCAGATGCACTTCCGCTATTTTCCAATCAGGACTGCTTTCAGCTACCGCACTCCCTCTCTGTCATCTTCCCATAGCGTACTCTATCCGGTCATCGCCTTTTTCTTCTTCTCATCCCAGAATATGCAATATATGCCGTTTTGTCAACTGGAAATTTGCAAATTCTAGGGAAATCAATTTTCATGGGCGGCGCAGCGGGCAAGGTGTTTGACCCATGCAACTATGAATCGCTATGACTTATCCCACAACAATCCCATGTCAAAACTGTATTTATTTTGGTTTTCCATAATACTGCAAGCTTTATCAATCTCCTCCTCCGTTATATTGCTTCTTTGAATTGTCACTATACCATCGCGGTTAATTCCGATGTATTCACCATATATTTCATGGAACAAATACTTATATGGGCTCACTTCATTATTTTGCACAAAGTTATCTAAACGCAAATTTATTAACAAACGTTCATCTGCCCTGTTTTCATTTTTGAAAACAAATATATGGTTCTGTTTCCGAATCTCTTCCATTAATAAATCCGTATTCATACACATGGAAAAAAGTATCAGCGCATCAATCTTATCCAATGGGTTTTTCACAAGATATCCTTCCTTTTCATTCATAAGATATGATATATACTCTTCCCTTGACGTTCCATAATTAATCATCAAAAAGCCGAGATTCACTTCATTCGTACTTTCTTTACACTTTTCATTAATTTTCTTTATATTCTTTCCTACCTGTCTTATATTGCTCTTTAACCGAATACTGTTATTGATGATTTCACAAGGAACTACGTCATCCGGTTGGGAGAAAAAATATTTTTTATAAAATCTGGTTCCATCCTGCATATTTACAAGTTTATAATTATCGGAAAGTTCAGGTGCACATTCCAATGCCTTTACCTCAACATTTACTTTCCATTGGGTAAAAATAAATGAATATTCAAATCTCTTATTCTTATTTCCATCAGATTCATATTCCAGTTTAACAAAATCTTCATGCAAATTACTTTTCAGGAAAATACTTGAAAACAAGTAAAAGAAAATCTCAAATTCACTATAACTTTCATTAAACATTTTCCAGCTAAAACATTTGTTTTTGTCAGCACAAACCAATTTTTTTTCCAACATATCTTTCATCATCTCTGTGTTATGGAGATACTTCGGAACAATAAAGCTGCAATATGCCAATGAAAAAAGTATTGCATCAAAAAATATTGTATTTTGTCTTAAAACATGATTATCAGGATAATGTCCTTTTACATAATTAAAAATTTTTTCATATTCTTTATACAGATTTTCTACTAATTTCTCTTTCGGTATCGAAAACGCAAGGTACAATTCCGGATATCCATTTAACTGATGGACAATATTGCCTTTTATCAGGATACTTTGCAAAGGCGAAAAACCTTTTGGGGACTGCTTAGAACAATCCTCCAGTATCATTGTGGCAATCCCTTGTATCATCTCTTTTTTGCATGTTTCACATTGGTAAATACAAACAGCCTTGCTCTGCCGGGGAATATTTTGTTCAAACGGTGACAGCATTTCTTTTATTTCTGATTCATCTGCCATTTTGCAATAATTATTTCTAATCCACGCACTATAATTATTTTGTAAAAGGAATTGAAGATTTCCAGTAAGCAAAAAGGGGACATTATTTTTCACTATCAATGTTGCCGCCACTTTATCCATTACCTCAAATTTATACTCTCCATGAAGTACATCACTTTCAAAAATACCTGTATTTTTATTTATAAACATTCCGACTAACGGGCTTATTGGGTAATTCCTGTCAATAAATACAGAATACTTAAATCCTACAACATTCCTTATATTTATATCACATTCCAAATCCCCCACATAGTTCATACACTCGATTACCTCTTGTAGTTTGGAAGGCAAAAGGTTTGCGTTTATCTTTGACAACAGGATTTCCGCTTTCACTAAATCCCTCTTTTTTAATCCAAATTCCAACTCCACTGTATTGGGAACTGTAAGTGCTGCTAAATTATCCTCCCGTTTATCAATCAAAAAGTCAATCAATTGCAATATTTTTCCGTCTGCATAATGCAGCCTGAATGCATCTGCCCTTTCTCCACATCGGTACTCTAAATGTTTTGCCGTATCGCTGCTGTCAAATAACCCTTTCATAATAAGAACTGTTGCGTAACGCGAAAAAAAGAGCTCATCCGAGTACCCCGTACTGCACCCGAGATAATTACTTATCATATCTTTATAATCTTCTTCATTCATTACACTTTTAAGCTCATCTAACATAGCAAAAAAAGTATCCGTAAAAAGTATATATTCTTTTTTTAATAATTTAAGCGCTTCTGAATCATCAAATGATATCATAGGACGCCTATTGCATATAGCATCATATAAAAAATGGTTTATTCCATAACTTCTGAAATATTCTTCTGTTATTTTCTTATCTATCATTCCACGGTTCTCCAACAAAAGTAAGCACCCCCACTGCAATTGCCAAATGTCTGCAGGCAGTCTCCTGACCCTCTACAAACAGGAATAAATTGCGTGAGCTTTTTCCTTGATTTCCTTATATATCCCTTCCTGAGCCCATGGCTCATTTTTATGCGCTTCGATATAGTCATAAATATCCTTGTATCTGCTTTTTAAGTAGTTATAATACTCTTTCCTATCCTCCTCTGTCAGATTTTCATAGGAAAGCCCCAGTTCCGTCCACATAATGGATTTCACCCAATTATAAATCACTGTTTCCGGTCTTCCATTCTGCAATTTATATTCATCCGCCATCTTCTGACAGTTATTGCCCATCAAAAATGCCAAAGAACTTCCAAATATCGGTTCTTCCAAATTCCAGAATTGCCCCCTCACGTCCATAATATTATTTTCCAAATAGCTGGAATGGGGTACATGATTCCGCCATCCTTCCAGGTCATTCCGGCTTCTGCATTCTGCCGCCCTCTCTATATCGTTCTCAAATATAGTTTCCGCATCCGAAGCCCCCTTAATCACTCTCTTCTCTATTTCTGATGCATTCCCGGAGGTATCTTCCCTTTTCTCTTCCCATATGCTTTCCATATGGCTCTTCACTTCTTCACTGTTTTTTTCAGGGGATATGCATGATACATAAAATACTTCCGCTATCATTTCATCGGACAATATTTCAAGCCTGTCCGGGTCATCTAAAATAAAATTAATATCCGGTATTTCTCCCCCGGATTCCTCCTCCTTTTCCCCGTTTACAATAATCGTATTTTCTACCTTTCCGGCTGTTGCTTCCGCCGCCACTTCTTCCAATATTCTTTTGCCGTCTTTATTCTCCCCCATACCGCTTTCGCTTTTCGCCATTACAGCCATTCCTGTTTCCTGTTTTCCTGCAAATACACCTTTGGCAAATACAAAGAGGCCAAGGCATATCCCTGCACCAAACATAACCCGGACAAACCATCTGCTTTTTTGAATAGACGCCTGGTATTGGTTATGATTTTCCATCATTTTTTTCTGTTTATCATATATTTGCTGCCGTTCTTCTTCCCCCTGTTCCTTCTTTATTTCATCCCTTAATTTTTTGTCCTTCTTTTTATATTTTCTTTTATCCTCTCTGCTACATTCACAAAGCCGATACTCCCCAAATAAGTATAGCAAGAAAAGTATTGCAACAAAAATTAAAGTTCCCCAATGGCTGACCCATTCCATAACAGCATTTATAAGTTCAAAAGCCGCTGCAAAAAAAGCCAAAACAGGCATTAAGTACTTTTCTCTCTTCTTATACCATTTATAAAATTGTCTTCCCTTCTTTTTACATTTTCCCATTGATATATTCCCTCATATATAAAATAAGAAAATGCCCATCAAGAAATTATCTGCTACGGTATTTAGCCTCATATTTATCTGCAATCTTATCGAGTAACTTTTCATGCGGGTAAAAATATCTGCCCCAAATATCCGAAAAATCCCATTTGGACAATTTCATCTCTTTTGATTGTGTCATAACCTCTGCTAATCCCTCTATCATTTTCACTATATCTTCCTTGCCAAGGTCTCCGCTTTCCGCCAAAAATGTGTAGCTGACGCACATGCCTTCCCCGGAAAAAACATCATCAATAAATCGGTGTGCCAATTTCCAGTCCTCATCATACAAAGAGCATAATTTCCTGATAGAACTGTATTTGTTCATATATTTCAGGCAAAGTTTCCTGCAGCTTTCGTTTCCCAGCTCATCAAGGATATTTTCCAGTTGCTCCTCCTGTTTGGCAATAATGATACTTCCATTGCTTCAAAAAAAGCATCTGCCTGCGGAACTTCCCCCTTTTTCCCATTTTCATAATACATAAAACAGCATCTTGGGAATTCCACATCCCAGTCTTCCCCCAGCCGTTCTTTCAGTTTTTTCAACGCGTCATGGCATTTTACCCATTCCAACGTTTTTTTCTCGTTAATCTGTATCAACTTTACATCCTTTTTCCCTTTTACAATCAAATTCTGTTCTGCATATTCCTGTGCAATGGGCGTCAGGGAATATAAAACATTCTTGTCCTGCTTCTGCACCGCCAGCAAATCCACCTCACAGTTTTTCATCCTTTTTAAAATGCTGCTGAGCGCACTGGATGTCAGGTTCATCTTTTGCGCGATTTCTTTATTCGTCATAGTGCAGTCCAAAAGCAAAAGCATAATGCGTACCATTTGCTTTGTCATGAAACCATCAATTATGCTTTGTTTGTCAGAAGTCAATAATGTGTGACTCACTTTTTTATAATTTTCCTGAATAATATTTTCAGCCATTTCTGTACCCTTTCCCCCACATGCCTATCCGTCTTTTTATATGATTTTTCTTGAATATAATCATCATTTTAAATACTATCATAATGTGACTCACATTTCAATATTAATTGTTTTTTTAAATAGTTGAAAAATAATCGAAATGATTGTGAAACTTCAAGATTTGATTGTGTTCCATAGATTTTTCTCCGCCACAGGGGATAAACACCTTTCCCCTGTATGCGGTTTTTGAAAACCCAAAGCAGAAAACACTCGGGCAAAGGCGCAATGTCATTTAGTTAACGATGGCGAACGCCGTGAGGTGCTAACTTAATGACATGATGCTGGGGGAAATCTGCCAGGCAGCGCCGCCGGACAGGCCATTTGCCCCCAGCATCATCCTACCGAAGCTCAGTTGCATCAGCAGCCATTTTTCTTGTACGCGAAGTATACATCCTGGACTTTTAAAATAAAAACTCCGCCATTACATAATTGCTCACATCCCTCCCATAAGGTGTGAGTTTTATCCTTTCCCCATCCGTCACAAGCCCCTGGCCTTTCAGCTTATTTATTACTTTCCCATATACCGATACCATCTCTTCTCCAAAGCTTTCATAAAACTCCTTCTTACTGACCCCTTCCGTCAGCCTGAGCCCCAGGAACATGAATTCTTCCATCTGTTCCCGTACCCCCAACTCACATATTTCCTCCCTCACCGTTTCCTTTCCTTGCTCCATCAGCATTGGCAGCGTTTGAGCACCCATATATTCCATACATCCCATATATTTCCTCATATCAGCACTGTTTTTCCAACGCACATTGCCAACCATGGAAGCTGCCCCAAGCCCAAACCCTACATAGTCATATCTCTTCCAATAGGCAATGTTGTGCCTGCACTCATAGCCCGGCCTGGCATAGTTGGATATTTCATACCGGCGGTATCCATATTCCCCCAGGATTTCCCCGGTCCATTTATCCATTAGCCGTTCGTCCTCTTCGGAGGGAAGCGCGGGCCTGCTTTTTCCCCGACCCATACAGCTTTCCACAGCTATGCTGCCTTCCCCGCCTTTTTGGGCATATCCATCCGTTTTACCCAGATACCCCCCTTCCCCGGCCTCCCCATACCAATCATAAAAAGGAGTACCTTCCTCTACGATAAGGCTGTAGGCCGAAATATGCTCCGGCCCTAAATCTGCCGCCTTATACAGCGTTTCCCTGTATTCCTCCGGTCTCTGGCCAGGTAAAGCTGCCATTAAGTCCACATTAATATTCCTAAATCCCACTTCCCTGGCTAATCGGTATGCCTGATAAAATTCTTCCTCTGTATGAACCCGCCCCAATAGGGCTAGTTCATGATTCCACAAAGACTGGGCGCCGATGCTTATCCTGTTCGCCCCTGCCTGCCGGCACTGCTCCAGCTTTTCCCTGTCTACAGTACCCGGATTGGCTTCTATTGTAATCTCTGCCATGCCTCGGGCATCTCTATTGGCGGTGTCTCCCCACCCCCCACTGCTATTGCCTCCAAAAGAAAAACCAGCCTTCAGTTCTTCCAGCACCCTCCCTATCTGCTTTCCCGAAAGTACGGTAGGCGTTCCCCCTCCCAGGAAGACCGTGTCCACAATATAGTCCTTATATTTAGGGGCCTCCGCTTCGATTTCCCGAAGCAGCGCCCCCAAATAGCTTTCCCTTTCCTGTTCACCGGCAGGAAAAGATAAAAAATCACAATAAAAGCATTTCCTAATGCAAAAAGGAATATGGATATAGATACTAAGCTTCCTCATCATTTTCTCCACCCTTTCCCCTCTTCCTCTTTTTGCACATACATTTTTATAGCCCCCGCCATCTTTCCGTTTATTTGTCATCCAGCTTCAGCACGCTCATAAAGGCTTTTTGCGGAATCTCCACATTGCCAATCTGGCGCATCCGCTTCTTCCCTTCCTTCTGTTTTTCCAAAAGCTTCTTCTTACGGGTAATATCGCCGCCATAGCACTTGGCTAACACATCCTTTCGCATAGCCTTTACCGTCTCCCTGGCGATGATTTTGCCCCCTACTGCCGCCTGAATCGGAATTTCAAACAAATGCCTGGGAATTTCATCCTTCAGCTTCTCGCACATCTTCCTGCCTCTCTCATAGGCGCTGTCCGCATGTACGATAAAGGACAGGGCATCCACTTCTTCCCTGTTAATTAAGACATCCAGCTTCACCAGTTTGGACTCCTCGTATCCTTTCAAGTCATAGTCAAAAGACGCATATCCCCTGGAACGGGATTTCAAAGCGTCGAAGAAATCATAAATAATCTCGTTCAAAGGCAGTTCATACTTTAACAGCGCCCTCGTTTCCTCCATATATTCCATGCTAAGATACTTTCCCCGGCGCTCCTGGCACAGTTCCATAATGGAGCCGATAAACTCCGTAGTCACCATAATTTCCGCGTTTACAATCGGCTCTTCCATATAAGCGATTTCCGACGGGTCGGGCAGATTGGTAGGGTTCGTCAATTCAATCATTTCCCCATTATTTTTATATACACGGTAAATAACCCCGGGCGCCGTAGTCACCAAATCCAGGTTATATTCCCGCTCCAGCCTTTCCTGGATAATCTCCAAATGCAGCAGCCCCAGAAAGCCGCAACGGAAACCGAACCCCAGCGCCACCGAT
The DNA here is from genome assembly GCA_009911195.1 of Lachnospiraceae bacterium. Classification (GTDB taxonomy): domain Bacteria; phylum Bacillota; class Clostridia; order Lachnospirales; family Lachnospiraceae; genus Kineothrix. The sequence goes on from QXWV01000024.1 coordinate 35,912, forward strand.
GTTTCCGGCTCATATTGCAGCGCCGCATCGTTTAGCTGGAGCTTTTCAAGGGCATCCCGCAAATCGGGGTATTTAGCCCCATCCGCCGGATACATGCCGCAAAACACCATGGAATTTACCTTCTTATAGCCGGGCAGTGGCTCCGCACAAGGGTTTTTCGCGTCCGTTACCGTATCCCCCACTGCGGTATCTTTTACATTTTTAATGGAAGCAGTAATATATCCTACCATACCGGCGGACAATTCGTCACAGGGGATGAACTGGCCGGGTCCGAAATATCCCACTTCCACCACTTCCGCTTTCGCACCAGTGGCCATCATCAGTATTTCCGTCCCTTTTTTTACCCTTCCCTCTTTGATACGGCAGAATACGATAACTCCTTTATAGGAATCATACAAGGAATCAAAAATCAACGCCTGCAGCGGCTTGTCCTCACTTCCGGACGGCGCCGGTATTTTTTTCACCACTGCTTCCAGGACATCTTCAATACCGATTCCGTTCTTTGCAGAAATCATAGGTGCATCCTGAGCCTCCAGCCCTATAATATCCTCAATTTCATCCTTCACCCATTGGGGCTGGGCGCTGGGCAAATCTATTTTGTTAATCACCGGAAATACGTCCAGGTCATGGTCGAGGGCAAGATACACATTTGCCAATGTCTGCGCCTCAATCCCCTGCGCCGCATCCACCACCAATATAGCGCCATCACAGGCCGCCAGGCTGCGGCTCACTTCATAATTAAAATCCACATGCCCGGGAGTGTCGATTAAATTGAAAATATATTCCTCCCCGTCCAAAGCACGGTAAATAATACGGACGGTCTGGGCCTTGATGGTAATCCCCCTCTCCCTTTCCAAATCCATATTATCCAGAACCTGGGACTGCATTTCCCTGCTGGTCAAAAGCCCTGTTTTCTCAATAATCCTGTCCGCCAGCGTAGACTTTCCATGGTCGATATGGGCAACAATACAAAAATTCCTTATTTTACTCTTATCTATACTTGACATTCGTTTCCTCCGCAGTTTTTCCGGCATTCTCTGCCATCTATCCCTTTTAATCGGAGTTAGTATACCATATCCTTGCCGCTATTGTCTATTCTATTGCTGAGTATTTGCTGAGTATTTTTCTAACCCTTATAATTGCCATGTATTTTTCTAATCCTACAGCAGTTTAGTCATAGAATATTCTTTATTCCAGGTCAATATCCGCTGCCTCCCTGGCCTCAAGCCCGGTTTCCCCGCTGAGCACCTTTGCCAATACATGGGCTAACGGGTCGCAGGCATTCATGATTTCCTCCACCGTATTAGTCTGTGCCCCCAGTTCAATCAGCATACATTTCGCCCGTAAATGCATATTGTAGCGGTATGCTTTCAGATAAATCCTCCTGGCCAGCCCTGGATAATATTCGTTGCAGGCAATTTGTGCCTGAAAGGAAAACGCCAGATTATCGTCCACATAAGGGTTTTCCAGATAAGAAATATCCCCATTTTTCCTTGTCCTGCTCAGGCCGTTAAAGAACATAAACTGGGCAGTCGGCCGCCCCTGTAGGTTTACCATCAGTTTCCGGCCCTCCGCCACCGCATCCCGGTGCAAATCAATAACCACTTCAATGGAAGGATGCTCCGCCAATATCTGCTCTATGGCCGGCAACGCATTGGAATAGGCATAATCCCTCGCCTCCACATCATACTGGCCGGTATGGTGCAGCACATTGAACCCATATTTTTCCGTGAGTATCTGAGCCAGCCGGTCGCCCGCACCTATAATCGTTGTGGACGTATCCCCCTCCACGGAGTCCACAAAGCCTTCCTGGGAATGGGTATGATAAATTAATATTTGCGGCTCTTCCGAATCATGCTGCAACGCCATATCTTTTCCCAGCAGATTTTCCAGATTCAACTGTTGGTCTGTAATTGAAGTGGTGCTGTCGATGGCATAAAAAGCCGATACGATATCTTCATATTCCTTCAAACCGCTCCAGTCATATGCGTAGCTTTTCTTCTGCGCCTTCTGGAATTCCTGATTCTGCTCTTCTTTTTCTTCTTCGCCCTCCTCTTCTTCCGTTTCCTGGACGCTTTCTTCTTCCGCCGCTTCGTTATAGGACTCGTTCTCCTCTCTCATGGCTTTTTCCAAATCCCCATCTATATGGAGGGCATCCTCTTCATATTCCAGCGCCCCTTCTTCCAGCCCTTTCCTGTCCTCGTCCGTTCCTTCTTCCCGTATCAGCATATCAAAAGTATCCTCGTCCTCTATGCTGATTTCCGCCTGTGCCTGTTCCTCGCTGTATTTGTATATGGGCATCTGCAGCAAAATCACATCCCGCAACAGCCCCGCCGCGTCTTTATGTATGCCTGCCTCCTCTTCCATAAAAGCAAAAACAGGCAGATAGGTCCGGTTAATCTGCCCCTGCACCCAGACGGCCGCTTTTCCCCAAAAAGGGCTTTCCCCGGTTTTGTCCTTTGCCGTAAATGTTGCCGACAAGGCGCAGAAAACTGCCGTTCCTATCAAGGCTGCCATGCAGCCTGTCTTGAATCTATGTTTCCACTTTGTTTTCTTGTCCTTATTTCCGGAATACAACTGCATCACCTCTTTGCCTTAGGCAATTATATGCCGGAAATATTTTTATAATTCCAATGCCTCGTTAATTGCATCGCAAAGAATGTGGCTAATCTGCTTAATCTGATAATCCACATCCTTGCTTGTAACATACATATTATTCAATTCCGTCAGGTTCACCGGCGCTTTGTCCGCCAGCGCATCATTTACAATTGTGGCCGCATCCACCACGGTAGGAACCCCAATAGCGATTACAGGCACCTCTAAGCTCTCTTCCGTCAGAGCATTCCTGTGGTTGCCCACACCGGAGCCAGGGTGAATCCCCGTATTGGTAATCTGTATCGTCCGGTTCAGGCGTTTGGTAGACCGGGCCGCCAGTGCGTCCACCACTATGATTATAGTAGGCTTCGTCTGTTCCACCACCCCTTTTATAATTTCTGCGCTCTCCATCCCTGTTTTCGCCATCACCCCGGGAACAATGCTGCTTACCATATTCATACGGGATTTATTATAAGCCGCCTTTCCATATTCTTTCACCACATGCCTTGTAATCAGCAAATTGTCCGCTACATTCGGGCCAAGGGCATCCGCCGTTACATCCCGGTTTCCAAGGCCGACAATAAGCACCGATTGCTCTTTTTCCGCATTGGGGATAATACTCTTTAACTGCCTTGCCAGTTCCGAAGAAATTTCCTGATGATAGTCTTCCTCCGGCTCCACCATCCCTGGCGCTTCCAGCGTTACATATGTGCCCATAGGCTTCCCCATGGCTTTTGCACCGTTTTTCGTTTCAATCATTACCTTCGTAACTCTGATTTCATTTTCTTCGTCATAGCTTTCTTCCACTCTGACGCCCCGGATTCCCTCTTCTGATTCTTTGATGCTTTCCTTTGCCTCTAAGGCCAAATCCGTCCTTACCTGAAAACAACTCATCTGTCCGCTCCCAAACCTTTTCTTTGTTTAATTTATGCAGGCTCAAAATTGATTGCCCCAAAAAACTTCCATAAGCCCTATTTTTTACAGAAATGAGCAAAATATGTATTGACATTCGGAAAGTCTTACTCTACAATAATATGCGTATGTTTGCATTAAAACGTCCGTGTCCGCATTTAATGAAACATTTCCAAAAAACCAAAGGATTAATCATAATAGGAGGTGTGAGTCTTGGCTAACATCAAATCTGCAAAAAAGAGGATTTTAGTAAACAGAACCAAAGCCGCAAGGAATAAATCCATCAAATCCGGCGTAAAGACAGCGGTTAAGAAAGTACGCGTTGCAATTGAAGCAAACGATAAGCCCGCTGCAGACGCTGCATTGCTGGCAGCTACTTCTGCGATTGATAAGGCGGCTAAAAGGGGCGTATATCATAAGAATACGGCTTCCAGAAAAGTATCCCGTCTTGCTCAGGCTGTAAATCAGATGGCTTAGGTTTGAGATAGATAGAAAAATATTTACGGAATTGTCAGGAAACCTCCCATACCGTCATGTGGGGGGTTTTTTATGCACACGGGTGTCCAAATGAAATGTATTTTTCTATTGACATTTATTGATTTTGAGACTATAACTATTTGTGGAATGTGGGTCTGTTTATAAAATATACTATTACATGAAGTTATATAGGGAGGTAATTATGGAATCATACGAAGTATTAAGGGACCTTGCTATCATCCTGCTCTTTGCGAAATGCCTTGGTATCCTTGCCAGGAAATTCAAAGCACCACAAGTGGTAGGGCAGATTATTGCCGGGCTTCTTGTAGGCCCCTGCCTGTTGGGATGGATTACCCAGACTGATTTTATTACGGAAATGGCAGAGGTTGGCGTAATTATATTAATGTTTTCTGTAGGGCTGGAATCTGACTTGAAGGAACTGATTAAAACAGGGCCAGTTGCTTTCCTGATAGCTTGTGCTGGCGTATTTATTCCGTTGGTATGCGGTGCCCTTCTTTATATGGGCTTTTATGGGATTGCCCCCTGGGGGAGCGAAAATTTTTATAAAGCGGTATTTATGGGAACGATTATGACCGCAACCAGCGTGAGCATTACTGTGGCCTCTTTGCAGGAATTGGGGAAAATCAAGAGCAAAGTAGGCACTACTATTGTCAGTGCCGCTATTATCGACGATGTTATCGGCATTATTGTCCTTACTTTTGTCATTGGATTTAAAAACCCGGATTCAAATCCGGGAATGGTTGTTATAAAAACAATTGCTTTTTTCGCTGTAGCTATCGTTGGCGGTTTTATTGTTTATAAGATATTCCTTACGCTGGATAAACGGTATCCGCATACAAGGCGGATTCCTATCGTCAGCGTAGCCTTCTGCTTCGCACTGTCCTATATAGCAGAAAAGTATTTCGGCATTGCCGATATCACCGGCGCATATGTGGCCGGCGTTGTATTATGCAACCTAAGCGATAATGAATACATAGAGCGGAAAGTAGACGTAAGCTCCTATATGTTTTTCGGGCCTATTTTCTTTGCCAGCATCGGCCTTAAGACATCTTTTGACAGCATGAACGGCAAGCTGATTGCGTTCTGCATTGCTTTTGTTATTGTTGCACTGCTGGCTAAGGTCCTCGGCTGCGGCCTGGTCGGCAAACTATGTAAATACAGCGCCGCGGACTCCCTGAAAATCGGCGTAGGGATGATGACAAGGGGGGAAGTAGCCCTTATTGTAGCCCAAAAAGGACTTGCTGCAGGGCTTTTGACGGCAGATTACTTTACGGCGGTTATTTTATTAATCCTGGCATCTTCCATTTTAACACCGATTATCCTGAAACTTCTTTATGCACAGGATGGGAAAAAGGCGGCTGCAACAGCACCTTAAGGCCATTTGACCAGCATCATCGGATGTAACTTTCTAAGGCTCCGTTGCTTGCAACAGAGCCTTTCATTAACAAAATTTTTCATTCCATCAAGCTGATTTAATGCATCATCTGCTACGGCCACCGCCACCATGATGGCCGCCATGGCTTGCCCCGCCGCTTCTACCGCTACTTCTACCACTACCGGTATTTCTCGGTATGTGCCTCCTGGTCACACTTTTATTGAGAAAAATATCTTCCCTGTTGTACAACTGCGGCTTCCCTTTTATATAAGTGCTGACCGATACCGTCTTTTTCCCTTTCTTATAACTCCAATGGATGATGACAAAGATAACCATAGAAGCAACGGCTACCGGAAGCGGAAAGGAACGAGGCAGCCGGAAGGAAACCATGCCGCCACCCATCATATCATGCCCAAAACCGTTGACATATGCCTCATACGCCTTATAGGGGCTTTCTTCTATATAACGGTATACATCATCCAACAAACGGTTTACCATGGCATCCGTATACTTCGTTTCCGCCCTGCCAACAGTACAGAGCCAGGTATATATCCTCCCATCGTCTTCCCTGAACCAGTTATCCACGAGAATCACCCCATCACCAATGGGCTTGTCATAGCCAAAGGCATTGGAATCATAGAATTCCTCGGCAAAAACCCGGACAAATTCCCTGTAAGGAACATGCTCTTCCCGTTCCCTGGCATATTCCTTTAGCGATTCATTTAGTGTAACGAGAACAATATCACAGCCGGTCTGCTTCTCCCTTTCGGCAATCAGTTCCCTCAGCTTCCCTTCTTCCTTTTCCGAAAGTACGTCTCCATAGTCAAAAACCCTCTCCTTTGTCAGGCATTCCCCGTTTTCCCGTTCTTTCCCCCCTGCTGCGCTGCGAGCCATGAGAAGCCCTATGTATACGGCCGCCAGGATGCCTATTGCCACAAACGGCCATTTAAAATAGTGCAAATACTGCTTCATCGTAATATCCATTCCCTTTCTGTTAAAGAAGTTCCAATATGCCAATTAATATGGATAATGCCATCCAAACCGCCGCAAATACAGTTCCCCCATAGGACAAGACCTTTTTCTTCGATACCGGGGTGGCGCCGATAATCTTGCCTGTCTGCCCATTGACGTAAAAAGGGTACTCAGTCTCCCGATATTTATAAATGTAGCACCATACCGGAAGAAGGGTGTAATGGGTCGCTTTTGTGTCAAGCTTTATATTTTTCTGCTCCGGAACGAGCGTTGTATACCCCGCCATCGTTTCCTGCAACAAACATTCCGCATCCTTCTCCGCCTTCTGATGCGCACGCCCTTCCAGCTCGGCAGCATTTTGGTTATAAATTTCCCCGTAGAAGCCGGACATGTATTTTTCCTGAAAATCCTCCAGCCCTTTATAGTCATACGGCTCCATCAAATCCATCACATCATCGGGCATTTCAATAGACGCATCCACAGGCACTTTTTGAAAATCCATCCCCATTTTGCGCACCACCCGGTAATAGGATGTTTCCGTATATTCCGTATCGCCTCCGGTCCACACCCGGACTTTTGTCCCTCGTCCTATGTAAGTGCAATCCGCCCCATAATCATACATCCAGAAAGGAACGTACATCCCTTTCATTTCCTTTAGGGTGGACTCCTCCAGGAAAGTGTCCGGCGTAAATACCCTGCTTTTAAATTCCTTTTTCAGCAGTTCCACCGCCTGACTCTTCCCTATCCGAAAAGGCAGAACCAGACCCGGCCGGTATGCCCCGCTTACCCTTTCATCTATAATAATATAGCTTCCACAATATTCGCACTTATAGGTGGAATTGTAATCTTTTAATTCCAGCGGCGCGCCGCAATTGACACATATTGTTTTCTCTTCAGAGACTTCTTTTTCCCCACTATTCACTCCATCGCAGTGGGGGCAGTACATATCACCTTTTTCCGGGCTGTATACCACATTGCCGCCGCAGTTTTTACATCGAAATAACATGGTTTGGTTTCCTTTCTATGGGGTTTTGGCCTTTCCCGCATATACAAATTCCCGCTGGATGACATAGCTTAGGAAAAAGAGCAGGATGTCCACCGGCATTTTAACCAGCACTTCCAGACCTCCGAATAGGGGGTATAATTTGCCTACCAGGAAGGCGCTTAATGACATTTGTACCGCCGCCAGCAGCACATACCGGGGTAAAGTGGTTTTTACCGGGCTGTCGCTTTGAAAGACTACTTTTAAATTCATTAAATAATTATACAATGCAGAAAGGATTCTGGCAAATACTGTAGCTACCGTTATATAGGTTATACTCCCCCACCTCATATCCTTAAGCAGCAGGCAGAATAGGGAAAATAATGCCAGGTCTACTACACTGGAGGATAAGGAGGAAAACAGGAATTTTCCGAAAATCATATATATTTTAACAGAGTCTTTAATAGGGTTAAAATGGCTTGTTTCATTTTTCGCTATATAGATTGTACGAATCGGCACTTCCACAATGGGGATTTGCCTGGCCTTTGTTTCCAGGAGCATATTAGTTTCAAATTCAAAGCGTTCCCCCTTCACCATGAGGAGCATTTCCATGAAAGATGCGGAAATACCCCTCAGCCCTGTCTGTGTGTCCGAAACAGTGATGCCCGTCAGATATTTCATTACCGCCCTTGTACATTTGTTGCCAAACTCCGAACGGGTTGGCACTTCTTCCCCTTCAAAGCATCGGCAGCCCAAAATCAATGCTTCCGGGTGAGCCAGCATGGCATCCACACAGGCCAGGATACATTCCGGCGAGTGCTGCCCGTCCGAATCGGCCGTAATTACGCCCGGCATATTTCCAAATGTTCCAAGGCAATAGTTAAAAGCAGTCTTCAGCGCCCTTCCTTTTCCCTGATTTACCGCATGATGGAGCACATGGCAACCATAGAGGTTCTCTGCCTCCTGGAAAAAATGCCCGTATTCCCCACCGCTTCCATCATCCACCAGAACAATATTCCGAAATCCCACAGCCTTTAACTCCTTCAATAAAGCGGGCAATTTTTCATCCGGTTCATAAGAAGGAATCACCACCGGCACTTCCCATCTGATTTCTGTCTGCTCCATAATAAAGCTTGTGTCCTTTCTGCCAAATATACTACTTTTGCGTTCATTTGCATTAGTATCTGGCCAAATCCCTTTACCCGTGCTAGTTTTCCACCTGGTACAGGCGGTTATATCCATTCTCCACCTGGTACAGGCATCCATACCCATCCCCCACCTGATACAGGCAGCCGTACCGGAATTCCCCTTCCGGCAGCAGCCCCCCGAAAAGTTCTTCCTTATCCCCTGCAATTTCATCCACATAAAGGAACTCGGCATGGGCATCCCTCAATGCATTTATGACATCCTGCCCCGTCCATGAAGAAGCATCTATATTTCCATGCATTACCGGAACGGGAGACGCTTCAAACCCTAAATACGTATTCCTTACCCAGCTTATATCGGAAATATCCCTTAAATAGAGCACCCTTCCCAAGGCTTCGCCGCGTCCTGCTTCTACTGCCGCCAAAAAATCTTTCCCTTGTCCGTCAATAATAGCATCCCTTTCCGCCATTATTTCATCTATTCCACTCCTATAACCATACAATGCCCTATAACCGCTTCCATAATCTGCTGTTAGAAAAACGAACAGCATACAAAGCACCAAACCAATTCTATTCCGGCACTCTTCCAGAACATAAAACGCCAGCAGATACAATCCCCCAATGGCAAAGGGGGCTCCATACCTTTCAATGGAAGATACCATTCCAAAAGGCTCCAAATACTGGGTTTCTACCACAAATATGGTCAAATGGCTTACCAGGTTAATCCCATAAAAAGCAATCCCTGTCACCGCCAAAAATCCCCCCGTATACCCCGCCACCCTTTTATCCAGCAAATGGTATTTATACAACAAAAAAACAAAAAGAAGCAATAATAAATATAAGCTTAGAGGGCTTAAATCCACCGCAATCGTATTCCATCGGTGAAGCGGCCATTTCACAAATGCTTCTGCAAATGCCTTTACCATCCCATCATGATAGTCCGGGATATTCATCCCTCCTGTAGCCATTTGTATAGCCGTTCCCGTAAGCTTGGCCACTCTCCGGTTCATAAGGCAAAAGCCCAGCCAGGAGATTTCCGTCAACACCGGAAACAGCGTCATTATGAAAAGCGCACGCCTGTCCTTCCTTTTTTCCCATTTCTCCATATCGTCCATTTTATGCCTCAGAAAATGATAACCGTAGGCGAACAGCAGCCCGAAAGCCACCCAGATAAATCCTGTATTTTTTATTAGCATAAGAACCATCAGGAGCAATGCCTGACGGATATAGTAGAATGGCTGTCCATGCCTTTTCCAGTCCGCAACGGCCGCCAAAAAGTTCCCGTACACAAGCGCCATAGTCAAATCCGCGCAGCATCCATCGCACCAGAATACCTCCGCTACCGATGGAAACAGCCAAAGGGCTATTGCCGCTGCTGCCATCGTCAGAATATTTCTTCTTTTCATCCGCCTAAGCAGAGGGAACAAAAAGGACAGATTCATAAAATAATATCCGGCAAACATTAGCCCTTCTTTAAATCCCCCTGGGGAAAAATGAAGAAACCACCATTTCACCATCTGGGTGCCTGGAGGATAATCCCCGAATTCCGCCGCCACATTACCATACCGCCCTGCAAAGCCGTCCAGATAAAAAAGAGCCTTCACATCCGTTGCCCAAAAGTTATAATCATCCCACCAGCTTACCGTTTTGGCACTTACACATGCTGTAACAATAACTGCCATAGCAAGGGCTGTGAGGGAGCTGGCGCTTAGCAGTTCCCGCCTGATAAAACGCAGCATATTCCTGCCATTGGCTTTCGATTTCTTATATACAATGATGGCATATACCGCCGCTGCTGCCACTACTGCCACCGCCACATAATCGGAGAAGGACAGTATTCTGAAAAAAGAAAGCACATAAAGAAAAAGGACAAGAACAGAACACCCCACAGGGAAAGCTTCCACAAGGCAAATTCTGAACTTCCAGGAAATACACAATATTAAAATAAGAAATGCCGCTATATGAAAAAGAAACATTTTTTCCTCATTTCTGTACGTTTTATTATAAATAATCTAGTTTGTAGATGGCTACCGCACCACAAATTTACGTTCACCTTCCACTGGCGGGATGACGTCTTCCTCTATCCTCTCAATGGAAATAAATTTCCCACTGTTTAGCATCTGCAAAAGCCTGTGAATCTGGCGTTCTGGCCCCTGGGCTTCCATTTCCACGCTCCCATCCCATTCATTCCTCACCCATCCGGTCACCCCCAGCTCCAGCGCGCAATAGCGTGCGCTGTAACGGAATCCCACTCCCTGTACTTGACCGTATATTTTCATATGCTTACGAATAATATTATCTTCACCTATTATTGTATTCTGCTTTATTTCCTGTTTTATATCCTGCCCTATTTCATTTTTTGTAACGTTTGTTTTTGTTTTGAACAGACCTTTAAACATTTTATCTCCCTTTATTTCTCTGCGCTATTTAGGATTTGGGCGCGTTTTGCAATAATTAACGCAAGTATATTCTTCGCAGCCAACTGCTCCTTATGCATCAGGCATTGTTTTAACTGGATAAAATTGCGGTCAAATGTATCACAGCCTGCCTCCCCTGCCTTCTTCTGCATCCTCTGCAACGTGCCCACCGCTATCTGCCAGTTTTCCCTATTGATTGCCTGTCCTAATTTCATAAAGTCCAGGCTTTTACAAAAATCTATTGTTTCCATATATTATTATCCGCCCCGTTTGATGTTTTACTCTAATCATATCTTTTATGGCCGCTGTTATTTTCTATTTAGAAATTATAGCATATAATGGGGAGGTTTTATAGGGGAACTTCTTTTCCAGTAACAATACTGCCAAAAAAATTTACCTCAAATAATTTACCGCCAAAATTACATTTTCATATTACGCCAATTGTATGCTCTAGGATTCCCTGGAAAATATAGCTATATGGCAAAGGGCCATACCCTTGCAGCCACAAACTGCTAAAGGCACAGCCCTTTTCCCCAGGCTATATCTATTTCCCCAGTGATTCCTCCTGCAATCTGTCGAATTCAGCCATGCACTCATCTACAGTGGAACCATTTAAAAGCATTCTCACAATTAAACAGGTATTCCCCCATTGTTCCACCTTCATACCTGCATTGGAGCCAAGCACATATACATTCTCTTCAATCCTGTCCTTCAACGGTTTCAGCGCTGGAATGCACTCCACATCCACGTTTTTGGAAGGGGAAATCACCTTATTCGTCTCCGCGTACAACTGAAGCGCTTCATCGGAAAGAATTATTTCTACCACATCTTTTGTATCTTCCAAATGCTCTGCCTCCATGTTGATACCATATCCTGTCATCGACACCACCGGCATAGGTCCACGGCTACTGGGAAACCCAATCACCTGCAATTCAAAATCCAGTTTTCCATAAGCTGTATCCGCATTGGCTGCACTCCAGTATGCCATCACAATCGGCGTCTTCTGGGCAAGAAAGTCCGGCCCTTCCCCCTCAATCGCTTCATAAGTATAAGCCGTTTTGGCATCAATGTATCCTTTATCTATCAATTCCTGCAAAAATTCAAATCCTGGACGCATGTAGTCGCTGTATTTGCTTTCTCCACTATTAAGCGCTGCTATTTCTTCTTCTGTATTTCCTCCGTTATATAAGTCCGCATAAGCCTGCGCAAAAACAAAATTTTCCAGCCACCAACGGTTTGCACCTATAGGGGTTTCTATTCCGTTTTCTTTAAATACCCTACAGCACTCCAGCAAATCCTCCGGCGTTTCTGGCAACTTAAGCCCATACCGGTCAAACATATCCTTATTGACAAACATGCCGTGGACCACCACTTCCTGGGGAATCGCCACAAGCTTCCCGTCCACAGTATTCGCCGTTTTCACCACTTCCCTTAAATTCTTTACACAGTCCAGTTCCGAAAGGTCAAGCAGCCTTCCTTCTTCACCAAGTATCAGTATGGTATCCGGATTTAGCAAATACAAATCATCCATATTATTTCGTACCCGGTCCAATGTTACATCGTCATATGTTTTTTCCTGATAGTTTTCTGCCGTATATGTCCTATATTCCACGGTCAGACCCAGTTTTTCCTCAGCGATGCCTACCGTCAAATCAAACGCAGTCCTCGAAATATTTTTTGCATCCGGGCTTGATTTTTCCATAGGGCCAAACAGATTAACTACTTTTTCCTCTCCTTCTTCGCTAATCATTATTCTATTTCCAGACTCACTATTATTCCCGCAGCCGGCTATGAGCAATATACCTGCCCCTGCCAGACACGCCAATAATGATTTCCTGATACTCCCCTTCTTCTTTCCCTTCATACTTCATTCCTTTCTTTCTATCCATTGATATATCGTTTTTCTTAATAAATCCATATCAATTGGCTTTGCCACATGAACATTCATGCCCGCATCCAGGGCTTCTTTTACATCTTCCACAAATGCATTAGCCGTCATTGCAATAATCGGAATTTTGGATGCATCCTCCCTCTTTAACATACGGATTGCCTTTGTGGCCTCATAGCCGTTCATCACCGGCATCTGCACATCCATTAAAATCGCATCGAACTCCCCTTCTTCAGAAGCCGCAAAACGTTCTACCGCCAATTTCCCATTTTCCACAATCTCGCAGTTAATTCCCTCTATATCTAAAAGTTCAAGCAGAATTTCCGCATTGATTTCATTATCTTCCGCTGCCAGGAGATTCAGCCCTTCCAGGCTAAAGTCCCCCATATCTTCCACTGTTTTGTCCTCTTCTTCTTTTTCCTCCTGCTCGTCCAGTATACGCAATTCCAGTTCCACCTGGAAAAGGCTTCCCTTATCGACTTGACTGGAAACCTTTATTTTCCCCCCCATCAGCTCCACAATATTTTTTGTAATGGCCATTCCCAGTCCGGTACCCTGCACTTTATTCGTTGTGCTGTTTTCCGCCCTTGTAAAAGCTTCAAATATTGTCTTTAAATACTCCTCCGTCATCCCATACCCGTCATCCTCCACTTCAATCCGGATATGTTCAAATTGGCTGGAATACTGTTCCAATCCTATAAGGCGAAACCAGATATTCCCACCCTTGGGCGTATATTTCACCGCATTGGAAAGAAGATTAATCAGAACCTGATTAAGCCTCGTTTCATCCCCTTCCAGATATTTGTGTCTGATTCCGTCTACAGAAGTATAAAGATTCTGTTCCTTCGCATTTGCCATCGGACGGATAATTGTATCCACCGAAGACACCAGGTCATCTATAGTAAACTCACCGATGGTTAACACCACTTTCCCGCTCTCAATTTTTGAAACGTCCAGGATGTCATTAATCAGGCTCAATAAATGTTGGCCGGAAGCCGTGATTTTCTTCGTATATTCCCTTACTTTAGAAGGGTTTTCCGCATCTTTCGCAAGCAAAGTGGTAAATCCAAGAATAGCATTCATCGGCGTCCTGATGTCATGGGACATATTGGAAAGGAACATCGTCTTGGAATTGCTTGCCACCTGGGCTGCCTGCAAAGCCTCCGCTAATTGCTTGTTATGCAGTTCCCTTTCTTTTTCCCGCTCCTTCCTGATTTTTATCTGCTGCCTTTGATTAAGATAATAAATCAGGCAGCACAATAAAAATGCCACCAGCATTACGATTACTACAACGAGAATATTTTGGTTTACTGTCCGCCCTTCCTGCTGGATGGCTTCAATTGGTACATAACCAATCAAATAAATTGCCCCATCATTCACCGCCCACATGTAAATTAGGGAATGCTTCCCCTGGATATCATGATAAAACATGATATTTTTCCCTTGGTCAATACATTCTGCAACTTCCTTTTGCAGTTCCTCTTCAAGGATACGGTTGGCACGGTAAAAATCTTCCAGGTTCAAATGCCCCGCATTCCGTTCCCCCATCCCCTTAGGCTTTAGAACCAGCCTCTCGCTCTCTGCATCCATAATATAAAGCATTGCGCTGCCATTATAAAATCCCTTAGGCAACGCTTCATCAAATGAATCATAAATATATTCTATATATAAAGACGCTATTTCTCTGCCGTCTTTTACCACAGGGCATTTCATCGTGTATGCCCATGTTCCCATATCGTTCAGGTAAGATTTGGAAATCGGTAAATCACCTACCACTTTTCCATTAGAAAAGTCTAGTCCATCTTCTGAGAACGTCTCATTTGTATTGGAAACCCCTTCAGTCTTTCCTTCCAAAATTAGCGACATCTTCACCATAGTCTGATTTCTGTTATAAGAGGAGACAAATTCTTCCGGTTCATCCAACGTAGCAATTTCCTGCGCGATTAGCTTCTGAAACTCTGATTCTTTCACTAAAATTGCCTCTATTGTCCCTCTAATCAAGACTAAGCTTTCATTTAAATTGTGAATCGCCGAAGTTGACATCTCCTCAGTTATTTTCCGCGATACAGTAAATACTACCATGCCTAATATAAAGAAAACCACTATAATCGAGAAAAGCAACGGAGGTACTTTTCCATTCAGTATGTTTTTAATCTTCTCTCTTTTCACACTAATTCCATTCCTTTCTCTCAATCTGCAATCTTTGAGCCGCAGATACAAATCTAGATAAAGAATGCCTCATCGCCTGCCGAACAGACGCACCAGTCCTAAAAACATAATAATAAATCAAATACTTTTATAAAAATATTATACTCTTACACCCTTTTTTCTGTCAATAAGATTCCCTCTGGCATCAAAAAGGAAAACACAAAACGATACATCGTTTCGTTGTTCGTTCCATTTTGGCATGTCCGGTATCTTGGAACAAAAGTATTTTTTAAGGCCAGCCGGGAATCCTGCCCCTGACCCCCGGCCACCCCATCCCCATATATCACAATGTTTCTCACCCTCTGCTACACATCCCTGTCTTCTGCCTATACTTCCTGCAGTAGCGCCTTCAGCAGCATAATATGGTATTCCTCATCTTTTATGATTCTTTCCAGCACCGCATTCACACATGGGTCTGCTATCATCTGGATATGCATTTCATACTGGCGTATCGCTTCTCTTTCCGCCTCCACGTCCGCTAACAGCATTCTCTTCACATTTTCCGGTATATTCAGGTATTCCGGAGTCCACATTTTCCGCTTCCCATTGCGCAGCTTTGCCGTAAAATCAATATTCCCCCCCAACAGTACAATAAGTTCCCCCAACTTCTGCAAGTGCATCATTTCCGCCACAGCAATACCAAGCAATGTCCTTGCCATGGTACATTTTTCATAAGATATACGGTTCTCGTTATTAATATATTGAGTGATGGCTGAAAGCTCCGATACCGCACCACAGTAATCCACGCCAAGCAAATCCGCATATGCCTGATTCCGGCCGCTTACCTGGATTGGCGGATACGGCAAATCCGCCATGGCAGGCCTCACTCCGCTAAAACTGCAAGGATTGGTTATCATTTTCTTATTCTCTTCCAATATACAATCTCCTTACCTATCTTACTAATTAATATATTGGAAAAACGGAATAATGTTCCTATCTCCTAACCAACTCCTCTTCCATACGGTTAGGGCAGTGTATGCTGCTGCATCCAAGGCAAATACCCGGGCAATGGGCCGCCTCCTCTTTTGTCAGTTCTGCTATAAATACAACACTCTTTTTCGGCTGTATACAAAAAGAACTATTACATATTATCCTATGTAAATTTCCTCCCGCTATCCCCTGGACATCATACCCTGCCTCCTGTTCCTCTAGCTGTGAGGCAATATCCTCCAAAATTCCAGGCAGCATTTCCAAAGGGAATTCTCCTTCGCTGCCCAGGAAATGATACCTTGCCACATGCCAATCCGTATGCTCCTGCATATATTGGTTATATTCCCGATAACTGTCCAATAAAAGTTCACTGGCCAGCCCTTCCAGCATATAGCATTCCGAAAGCATCCCCTTTTGACTGTAGCTTTCCTGCAGTTCGTCCACACTCCACCCCAAAGATATTACAACTGCCTCCCATCGCCTATCCAGAATCTTGTTATTCCCTTCCTCCTGCCTCCCCTTCACGGAAAGGGAATTCTGAGCGGGAGGAACATGCCATCCTTTTCTTTCCCAGAACGCATCCCCGGCTATAAATGGCAGCATCTCTTCCGCCACTGCCTTCAACTCGTCCATTTGCCCCTCACCATAATGATATTTCCTTCGTACCTTTTCCAAAAAAACCGGCTTCAAAAAGCCGTCCAATAAACCCGGGAAAAAAACTGACATATCTATTTACTTACCCCTTCCATTATTTCAATATTCAATCCCTTCCCTGGCGATTAATCCCCGGGTATAGGGATGGCGGATGCACCCCATCTCCGTAATATAATCTGCCCTGACCTTCATAAAATCTTCCGCACCACGCCCGGTCAGGACAAGTTCTATCCCCCCTCCTTCCCCTCCTTTTCCTGCATTCATCAGCCACCTGATTTTCTCCTTATCCAGCAGCCTCCATTTTACAGGGTATGTCACCTCATCCAGGATAACCATATCGTAAACACCTTCGTTTACCGCATTTAACAGTTCATCTAAAATATGGTTGTGGATATCCGTAAGTTCCGCTTTGTCCTGCGCAGATAAAGTAGAATAAAATCCGAATTTTTTTTCGCTACGCAAAACGGTTACGCCCGGCAGGTTTTTGAGCACATATAATTCCCCGGTATCATTCCCTTTCATAAACTGGGCAAAGCATACCCGAAACCCTCTCCCCGCTGCCCGCACGCACATTCCGATTGCAGCCGTTGTCTTCCCTTTTCCCTCACCGGTATATAAGTGTATCATTGCCAGCCTTCCCCTTTCATAACCGTACCCCCATCTATTCTTCCATTATTTTTGCATTTCCTTCTATCCTATTAACTGCTAAAACTATATTCCATCAGCTCTTCCCATGTCACTTCCCTGCCGTATTTCACATACAGGGATGATAGTCCGGCTCCAAGCCTGATTGCCCCTTCCATGTCCATTTTAAGCAAAAGGCCCAAAAGCAGCCCAGCATTGAAATTATCGCCTCCGCCTGTAATAGTCCTCGGATTTTTCACGATTTCCTTCTCTATGGATAAAATTTCATCCCCCTTCACATAGCAGGAAGCCCCCAGTAAATGTAGCACCATTTCACTGCATGAGAACCGTTTTGACAAGGTTAGCAGCTTTTCTTCCATACTCATTTCCCCAAACCCCAACTTCTCCGAAAACTGCTCCAATTCATTTTCATTCAGGCTCACCGCAATATCAAAGTATTGTGCATATCCTCTAATCAGCTCCGTCATTTTCTCCACTTCTTCCTTTTGCCGCTTGGAAAAATCCGAAAAGTCCATGAGCATCGTTTTCCTGCCCTTAAACTCACATTTAGGAAGTATCCGGGTCAGAATATTTTCCCAGATATCATTGCTGCCAATCAGTTCCCCCCAGTTTAAAAAAGCCGCCCCGTCGCATTCCTCCAGATACCGGATGAGCTCCTCCTCCGGCACGGCCGAAATCAGCCTGCGGTAGTCCAACGCATCGATATCCCCGTTTTCCCCCAACATAAGCTTTCCCGATATAAATTCCAGCGCATCGCTGTATCCTGGATTGCCAACCGAAATCAACAAACAGTTCCCGCTCATCTGCCGGAAAATCGGCAAAACCTCCGGAAACCCCATCGTGCCTACGCAAACGGGCTTACATCCTAATGTTCCCAGGGCATTGGCCATAATGGGCATATTCCCTCCGATTTTCTCCTGCACCTTTTCCAGCGCCACGCTACAGCTCTTCCCTTCTTTTGCCGCCAGGTAATCCGCAAACTCTTTTATTGTCTGGAAAAAATCCGTATTATCCCTATCCTTCATCCTGACTGGTTTCAAAATTTTATCCACGAAACCATCAAACCCCATAAATATATTAAACTTTAAATCCTCTTTTGCTTTATTATGAAGCATCCTAATATCCTCCTCTTTTAGCGCATATTCCCTATCCATCCATATCCGTAGTTCCCACTTCACCATCTCCCCATTCCATATTTAGCGGAAAAGGTCTTCCAGCCAAATATTTCCCGCCAGCACACCTGCATTCCCTAATGCCTCCCGGCCTGCTTTAAATAATATTGGAAACATCATTTTTTTGCAGACCCTTCTACATAAACCCGGCAAAAATATTCGCCCCAATTACCGTGAGTATGCCGGAAACAACGATGGACAGGCTGCTCATAGCGCCTTCCACATCCCCCATCTCCATAGCCTTCGCCGTTCCGATTGCATGGGAGGATGACCCTATCGCAATGCCTTTTGCCACAGGGTCATTGATTTTGAAAACCTTGCAGACCGTTTCTGCCAGCATATTCCCTATTACTCCGGTCACAATGATAACGGCCACCGTAATTGGCACATAACCGCCCAGTTCCTCGGAAACACCCATCCCAATTGCCGTTGTGATGGATTTGGGCAATAAGGTTACATAGGAAGCATACTCCAGGCGGAACAGCAGCACTAATAAAAGGACACTGGTCAGGCTGGTCAGTACTCCAGCGATAATTCCTATGATAATCGCTTTATAATTTTTCTTTAACAATCCTATCTGTTCATAGAGCGGCACGGCCAGGCAGATTGTCGCCGGCGTCAGCAAGAAGCTGATGCACGCCGCCCCTTCTTTGTAAACAGCATAGTCCACATGAAGCAGGCATAAGCACAAGATGGTAACAGCAACTGCAATTAGCAAAGGGTTAAAAATAGCCAGCTTCCATTTTTTCTTAAGCATCATACCGAGCCCATAAGAAAGCAGGCTGATAAACACGCCAAAAAATACCGATGTTTCAAAAAATTCATTCATAATTATTCCTATTCTGATTTCAGAAAGCCCTTTTCCCGGTCATTTCTTTACCAAAATCATTTCTTTTCTCTGCGGTGCATCATAAACTGAACTGCCTTCCCTGACACTGCCATCACAGCTATCGTAGTAACTACCGTAATTACCCCATAGGAAACCAATGACGGCTTGATAATCTGCCAGGAATCCATCAGCCCCACCGCTGCAGGGATGAACATAATCGGCATGATTTCTATCAGGAAAGCGCTTGTTTCCTTGATATCTGCCACCTTAATGGCTTTGCACTCCAGACATAAGAATAAAATCACAATCCCATATATGCTGGCCGGAACAGGCAGCGGAAGAAAAGCATGAAGCAGTTCTCCTATGAACGATATCAATAATATAATTCCAAATTGTTTTAAATATTTCAACGAAATCCCTCTTTTTCCTAGAATACGTTCTTAAAATGCTTTTGCAAAATTCCCCCAGCCCCAAAAATAGTCTTCATCCGAGTCCAATCCGCAGTATCTTCTCCATCGCCTTCCCTTTTGCCAGTTCATCCACCATCTTGTCCAGGCGGCGTATTTCCTGCATCAGAGGCTCCTCGATATCCTCCACCCTTATGCCGCAGACTACGCCCTTTACCAAAATTCTTTTTTCATTCATCCGGGGGGCATTCTGGAAAAATTCTTTATACGGGCAGGAAGCAGTTGATTCCGCCATACTTTCTAAAGCTTCCTGGCTATACCCGGTCAGCCATCGGATTATTTCGTCCACCTCTTCCTTCGTCCGCCCCTTCCTCAAAGCTTTGTTGACGAGAAGCTGGTATATTTTTGCAAACTCCATCTGATATACTTTCTCATTATCCATATTGTTAGCCATGCCCCTTTCTCAGCCTGCAAATTTATGCCTTACGGATGATTCCCCGTCTCATAGCACCATTTTGCAATCTCAGCAACCAATTCCAGCGGGAGCGGCTTATCATAGGGAAGCCGGATAGAGCCTTTGCTTGTTTTATACTCTTTTAGCCGCCCTTCAAACTCCACCACCGCGTCCGGCCCTGCATACAGACCAATATGGTTTTTATTTGCGGCGAATTGGATGATATTAAATTTCTTCCTAAAAGTTGGCATACTCCATGAAATTTTCTCTTCCGCCTCCGGCAAGGCAGTGCGGATGGCCTTTCTTATTTCCTTTAAATATTCCTGCACTGCTTCCGGCTGTGCCGCTATATATTCATCAATCGTTTCCGGTGCCTTTCCGCAGTAATGGCTTTGGTTCTGCCTCTGGAAAGCGCGCCCGCATTTAGGGCATGTCCACATTTTTCCACCTCATTTCTGTACAGATTTTTCCATTTCCCCTTTTACTCCCTCTCTTTTACCGTAACAAACACTTTGCTGCCAGGCTCCTTCCCTATCTTAGCACGGATATCCTTTCTGATTCCGATGATGTAACAGATATTGCCCTCGCCGTCTTTCACGCCCATATTCACAATACTTCCGTCATAGGCTTCCCCATCAAAGGTCGCATGGACCTTTACCCGCCCTCTGCCGAATTCCTCTCTGATATCATAAGGGAAAATGATATAAGCTCCCCCCGTATTCCCGGCCTCATATATCAAGGACTCAAATTCATATACTTTCGGATTCATTTGCCACCTCTTTTCTGCCCAAATCGCATTATGCCCATGACTGATAAGCAAATCCTGGAGTTTCTGGAAATTCATTCCTGCCATCTGCACGCACCGCTTCGCAGCATATTTGGCTTCCGCATATCCCTTTCACTATTGCTAATCTGGCTGCTGCCCGTTATGAGCCTCCCACTGGCAGTCCACCAGCTTCATATCTGTAAAAATTGCCCTGAAAGAGGAATCCTCCGGGGAGCATGCATAAATGCCAAATCGGATTTTTCCTGCCCCTTTATGCATATGGCAAATCCTCATCTGGCTAAAGTTTACGCCATCCTGGGAACATTCAATGCAATAATCGTCCTGTCGACGGCTAAAACGATACCACATGGACTTTATATCTGCGGCAATCGCCGTAGTTGCCCAATCGGAATACCCCCCATTGGTCACTACGCTACCCAAGTGTTGAAATTCCCCGTTCTCATATTCTACAGAGCCTTTCAGCCAATTCTCACTGTCCAGGTACATAACGATACCACATTGGTCAAAACGATGATGGCTTTCCGTAAAATCCGTTTTCACCACAAAGCTGAAAAATTCCTCCTCTGTCTCCATCTGGAATACCGGGGCATTATCGTTTTGAAAATGATAATAAGTCCTCTGCCATAAATCTGTATAAGGCTTTGTAACAATTTCTACCCTGTCGCCACTTATATGGCACTCCCCCGGTTCCCTCGTCCACCTAAAAGATGTAATATCCATACTAATAACCATGCCCTTTCCACAACCTGCATACTTTCATGCATGTCTTGCATGCATTGCGCAGACACAATATTGAAAAATTATTTTTCATACCCCTCTCCATGCCACAGCTTGGCTGTGACTCAAATCCAGATAAAAAATGCTGTCCACTTAGGGTATTGTTGGTATTATACCCTAATTCCAATTTCATTTCCACCATATTATTGTCAAATTCAGGGAAATCACAAAGTGTGTTTTCCATAATCCTCCACCAGCCTGATTGCAATTTCTTTTGCCGCAGTGCTGGTTACATTCTTATCGTCCGTCCTCCCCTCAGCCTTTCCCATTCCGGTCTTACCATAGATGGACATCCCTCCATCTCCCTGCCCTTCAACCAGCATTACTTCTTTTAAACTGTTTTGCGCCTGCATAGAATAAACGGAGTCTTCCCCAAAAATGCGCTCCATCACTTCAGTCTGCTCCTTCGGGGAAATGGCCAATGATGACTCAATCCAAAACCCGGTTAATGCCCGGTTATTGTTATTTGTGTTCATCCGCCCCTCCCAGTCGGAAATATCACAGTTCCCATACTCCAGCCTATCCAGTTCATCCTGCATCAGTTCTGGCCCAATTTCATCTATTACTTCCCTGAAATACCAGACGCACGAATCACGAAAAGCTCCGCCAAAATCCATATCCTTGTTCCATTTTTCGTTCCAGAACACTTCGCCGCTCCATTTGTGTATGGAATCATCCGGATGAATGATTCCATTTTCCAAAGCAATTAAAGATGAAACAATTTTGAATGTGGAGCATGGTGAACGCCTTGTCCGGGCAATTTCGCCATTATATATCCAAAAACCTGGGGCAGAAACATCATATATTACGGCAGCTCCATTAAAACCGTCAAAATAGCCTGACCAGTCCACTTCCCATATCTCCGGTATTTTAATTTCCGTATCCATCCTTTTCATTTCCACTGTTTGCAGATTTTCTTTCTCCGGCCCTTCCAGTTTTTCACCTTCAGTAATTTCCTGCATATCCCTTACTGCAAGCTTGCCGGAGCAGCCGGCTAAAGCAAATATACTTATCATTCCCCAACTTATCAGCTTTATATAATAAGGCCACTTTTTCATAAATTTATTTTACCTCCTTCTTGCTCACCCCTATGCAGGCTTTCTTCATTAAATATTACATAAGTAAGACTTAGGTGTCAAACACTAATTATGATAAGCTTTTTTGACTGCAAAAACAGCTTGATGCAGGATAGAATAAGTAGTAAGATAAAGAAAATCATTCAACGGGTAAATTTATGTGTGGCAGATATTATGTAGATGATAAAATGGCCCAGGAGATTGATGTGAAGTTGTACTATTTTTGAGGAGCGAACAAATATGAAACATAAAGACCATTATAATGATGACTACATTTTTAACCTTTCTCAAAAAATACTTTCAGTGATGCCAGATTTTGAACAAGAAAGTTTTTGCCATGCCCTCATGGGCAGGTTAGATGATAAAGAATTATTTGCAAGATTTGACTTTATTGTGGATGCCATGCAGGAAAGCATGACTGGCGATTACTCCAAAAACATCCAGGCTTTTTTTAATATGCTGGGGCCGGAATTAGCACAGCCTGAAGGAATGTTCAATTTTGGATGGTGGCTATGGCCTATTGGCAGATATGTAGAACGATATGGAAATGAGAATTGGAGTTTATCCCTTTCCTTTCTGAAAGAATTAACGAAAAGGTTTACCGGCGAGTTTGCCATTCGCCCTTTACTACAAGAACATCCCAAAGAAATAATGGATGAGTTAATAAAGTGGACACTTGATAAAAATGTCCATGTTAGGCGGCTTGCAAGCGAGGGAGTTAGAATACGGCTACCTTGGTCTCAAAAGTTATATGTTGCATTGGATGAATTTGAACGTTATATGAATATTCTTACAAACTTAAAAGATGACCCGGAAAAATTTGTCCAAAAAAGTGTAGGGAATAATCTTAATGACTTGTATAAAGATGACCCCCAAAAAGCAGATTTTATCATTTCACAATGGACAAAATCAGGGCAAAGCAAGGCGCAAGATTGGATTATAAAACATGGAAGAAGAAATCAAAAATAAGGAAGGAAGTATCAAACTTCCTCCCGGCCGTACATTTTTTGCATTCATAATAAGATTATTTAATCTTAGCTATTCCAGCATTCTTTCCATATCCCCTTAATATCCGTACCGCTTTTTATTTTTAAGGAACATAAAAGCGGACAAGGCAAGCGCCATCAGTTCTGCTGCCGGTGTTGCCAGCCAGATACCGTTCACGCCCAAGAGCAAAGGAAGCACAATCATGGTAACCAGCATAAATACAAAAGAGCGGGAAAATGCAAGGACAGCCGAAACAATCCCGTTAGATAATGCGGTAAACATCCCGCTGGCAAAAATATTAAACCCTATAAAGAACAAGGCTACCGTGCAAATCCTGTTCCCTATTACCGCCAAATCATGCACCGGATTATCCGGCCGGGCGAATACCGATACCAATGGCCTTGTGAGAAAAAAGGAAGCTGCAACTGTGATTACGGATATAAATGCAATCACTTTTAAGCTCAATGCAACCAGCTTTTTCAGTTTTTCATGATTCTGTTCCCCATAGTAAAAACTCAACATGGGAGCAACACCATAGGAATACCCTGTATATAGGGAACTGGCAAACATTAACACATACATAATGATAGTGACAGCCGCAACCCCATCCTCTCCAACGTAATGGAGCATCGTCCAGTTAAACATCATTGTGATAATTCCGGTGACAAGCGCAGTAGCCATCTCCGAGCATCCGTTTGTAGCTGCACTTGTAAGAACTTTAAACCGGAATACCGGCTTTTTAAAATGCAGCAGGCTCTTCTTCCGGCAAAAAACAAACAACCCCACAACCGCTGTCACTGAATACCCGAGCCCTGTTGCAACCGCCGCACCTCTAATACCCATATTAAGCCATGCGATTAGCACATAGTCAAGCACCATATTCAAAACTCCGCCTGACACAGAACAGATGAGGGAAAGATTTGCCTTTTCACTGGCAATCATATAAAGTGTAAAATTGTTCATCAGAAGGATTGGCACGGTAAATACCAGATAATGGCTTAAATATTCCACACAATATCTTTCTACATCAGCAGAAAGGTTCATTCCGGCAAAAATATGTTCCATTGCCAGATACCCGACCGCACACATAACAATTCCCACAATGACATTTACCAGAATCAGAAACGTAAAATCTTCCTTTGCTTCATCCGTTTTCTGCTCCCCCATCTTTTTCATAATGACTGCACTTCCCCCAGTAGCAAGCATAGTAGAAATTGCTGTAACAAGCTGGATAACGGGCGCTGTCAGATTGATTGCCGACAGTGCATTCGTACCAATTAAATTCGATACAAACAAACCATCGACCATTGTATAAAAAGACATAAATACTGTCATGGCAATGGTTGGCACGGCAAATTTCAAAATATTTTTTAATGTTACAGGTTTTTCATATACACTTTGGCTTTCCATAAACTTTTCCTCCAATTACCTTGTATTTTTTCTTTATACGTAGTATCATAAACCATACAGTAACAGTACGGTCAAGGCCCTGCTACAAACGAGGTGGATACATTATGAATAAAAAGAACAAACTTCTCACAATCGGCCAGTTTGCCGCCATGCATGGAATCAATAAAAAAACGCTCATGTGGTATGACGAAATCGGCTTGTTCAAGCCTGCCTCCATCAATCCTGAAAATGGCTACCGCTATTATAACTATCATCAAAGCCCCATCCTGGAAACAATCCTTCTGCTTCGGGAACTGGATGTTTCCATCCATGAAATACAGTATTTCATGAAAAACCGCTCTGCTGGCAGCTTAAAAACTCTTCTTGAAGATAAAATAACTGACCTTGATTTACACATTACCCACTTACAGGCAATCCGCACCACCCTATGTACACACCTCCAAAATATGTCCACCCTGATGACAATGGACTTGTCTGAAATCAGCATTATTGAGCGGCAAGAACGCTGTCTGGTCACGGTTGATATCAATCAGGAAACCTCTTTTGAAGATGAAGTGGAACTCATTACAGCCGAAACGGAAAAATACCATCTAGGCCGTCTCCATGATGCCTCCTATGGCTCTATGATTCCCGTTTCCAGCCTGCTTGCCGGCAACTATAACGACTATTCCAAACTCTTTATTGAGATTCCTTTCCTTACTTACCAAACCGGCCTTCATATGCCCCCCGCCGGAAAATACTTGAGAGCTTTCCATAAAGGGGATTGGGATAAGCTCCCCCAACGGTACGAAGAAATTTTTGCCTATGCCCAAAGACACAATCTGGCACTCCATGGTTTTTCCTACGAAATGGGAATCAATGAAAATGTCATCGACCGGATTGACGATTATATTGTACAGATTGAAATCCCTATTGGTGGATAAGCCAAAATCAGTTTCCATTCATGGAAGCAGTCCATGCCATCAATGTTGCAGTTCATTTCAAATGCCTGGATTGGATGCCCTATAAAATTCCATCTGCAATAGCCCTGAAAAATTCTACATGCTTCAGTTCATAATTTTCTGCCATAAAATCAGGGTCTGCACTGGTTTTTACTATAATCACCTGTTTGGACGGATTTACATAAATCCATTGTCCATAAACGCCAATTGCCATAAACTCACCCTGTTTCCCTTCCGGTATCCACCACTGATACCCATATCCAATGGCATTATAGTCATCCTGATTCGCTCCCGGCTTGGAATATTCTGCGCTGGCATCCAAACTGTCTTTTACCCATTCCTTTGTGAGAATCTGTTCCCCGTTATACTTTCCTTCGTTTAAATACAGTCTTGCAAACCGAGCATAATCCCTGAGAGAAAAACTTAATCCACCCATTGCAAGTTCTGTGCCATTACTTAATGTCCAATATGCATCATGGTCGACTCCTATTTTCTTCCAAAGTTTTTCTTCCATATATTCCGCAAGACTCCGTCCTGTAGCATTTTTGATGACCTGCCCTAAAATCTCCGTGTTAATGCTCAAATATCTGCGGTAAGTATAAGGCTCCTCCTGTATCCCGTATTTTGCAATGACCTTCATTGCTGGTGTTCCCATTAAGGTACGCATAGAGAAATTACTCATATCTGTATCTTCATCAAAATTAATTCCAGAAGCCATCTGCAGGCACGCCTTAATAGGAATATTTTCCAATTCTGTTCCTACAAATTCCGGGATATACTTTCCAATTGGCGCTTCAATACTTTCAACGTCTCCTTCTGATACAGCAATCCCCATTAAAGCAGACACAAATGATTTTCCCATTGAGTTAGAAGAAAACAAAGTATTTTCATCCCCTCCCAAAAAATATTCTTCATATTTGATTACATCATCCTTAATCACAAGCATAGCCGAAGTTTTCGTGTCCTCCATAAATTTCCCTGAGGGATAAAATGTACCTTCAAAATGGAATCCATCTGCCAGTACCATATTATTTTCCTTTAAAAACTGAAAAGTATTTCCCCCTTTACTTATTTTTTTAGTTGGCTGTATCTCTGGAGTATGCTGAAATGTGTACGTCAGATTTTCATCTTTAAAGCTATTTAAAGATGTATATAGTATTCTTACTTTTTCCCCAAAACAAATCCACAAGACCCCAACAGCAACAATAATACCAGCAATAACCATACCGAATCGTTTTCTTTTTTTCATAACTTCATTTCCTTTCATTTGCTTTTTCTGTTTCTTCTACATCCTAAACCATACAGTAACAGTACAGTCAATACCTGTTTGAAATTAACCTCTATAATATAAAAACTGAATGGATTGAGGGTGCTCCTCAGTCATTTCATGACTTTTGGGGCACCCTCTTGGCTACTTCATAGCTAAAGATGGGGAATGGCATCAAAGATAGAAAGATTCAAAGCTGTTTTTTATCGAAAAGCCGAATTGCAATAAGTAATCCGACAACGGATATAATAACTGAAGTCCAAGCGGGTATCATAAATTCCCCTAGAACTACTGCCCCAGAAATCAAATCTACATTTTTCAATGTTAAGATGAACGGACTGAATTTAGCAATGGGTTCAGCCAAACCGGGCAATGATATAAGGGCAACAATACCGCTCGTAAAAAGTATACTTGTGAAAGTCTGCTTAAATATAACGCATCCAATCATCAGAATACTCAAATACATAAAACCTACTATCCAAAGCGCAGATGCAGCTAAGATAACATTGGAAAGATTCCTATCATTCCATAAAAATGCAGTGTAACTATAAGTTGAAGCATAACCAGTCCAATAGCTGATTGTCATCAGTGCTGCTACCGTATATTTTCATGTCCATGTAAGGCTTTTATTTCTGCCAGTGTTCCGCTGACAGCAATTTTTCCCCCATTCAAAAAGGCGGCATGGTCACAAATACGCTCCACATCTGAAAGAATATGGGTGGAAAACAAAGCTGTTGTCATTCCGCTGATTTTATAGAGAATATCCAAAATCTCTTTTCTTCCTACTGGGTCGAGCGCATTCGTCGGTTCATCACAAATCAGAAGTTTTGGCTGTGTAAGTAATGCTTGAGCAATTCCTAACCTTTGCTTCATGCCCCGTGAAAAACTACCAATTTACTTCACCACACCGTTTAATCCAACAACTGGAAGAAGTTCTTGAATTCTTTGTGAAATTTCAGTCTTTGATAAACCAATAACTTTCCCGCACAGTTTCAAATACTGTGCGGGTGTCATATTATTTAAGTCAATAAGAACCGCTCCATAGATTGGAGCGGCAAAATTTTTTTATTTTAACTATACATTATCTATACTTTATCTATGTATTATTTATATTTTATCTACATTTCCTCTATATCTTCTGCCGGAGATATGATTACGCCTATTGTTCTTAGCTTACGTTCCAGCTTTGGTTCATTGTTTTTTACTGTATTAATTATCTGGGAAATGCTTGTCACAAGGGAAGCCAATTCATCATCCGATAAATAAAGTGGGGAAAGGGAAAATCCTGTCATATCTTTTTTGATATCTATTTTTGGAGATTGGCAATATTCTTGAAACTGTTTTGCAAATCCAATGATATACTGTATGAAATATTGCATATAAAGTTTACCGGAATTTTCCTCAATCATCGTTTCCATTTCACTGTTAAAGTTATATACGAGTAAATAAGTTTTTTCCACTGTATCGCGCACCTGCGTTTCATCTACCACTTGTAAAATACCATCGTTCAGCATTTTTTTGAGATGTCGATACAGGGTAGCCTGAGGAATATCGTTGTAAATTTCAACTAAATGTTTTGCTGTCGCTTTCCCCTGTGAATGTATTTCAAGCAACAATTTACATTTTACCGGATTCGTAATGCAATCCATAAGTTTATCCGCCATCCTTCGCACTCCTACTTCGAGATATGAAAATAATATCATCCATTGTTTGGACTCGATTATTCTCCCGCTCAATCTCCGTTATCAAGCGGAACTTTTCCCTCACCCTCGCCAAACTCCACCTTTACGTTGCTCATTCATCACAGCATATAGTTTTTCAAAGTAAATCAACACTTTATAGATATTATCTCCGGCCATTTTCTCAGCTTCAACCGCCTGCTTCTTTGCCCTTGTTTCAATAAGCCATGTTTCCACATCCTCTATTTTATCATATATTCGATAGAGCCTGTCATCAAGGTCAGCTTTTCGATTGATATAATGTCTGTCATCCAGATTAAGAGAGTCAATTTCCTCCGTCACCGCATCTTCCAACAATCCCTCCCATATCTGCTTCTTATAATCACACTTATGCCCTTGTGTCATAGTACGATGCTTACAGCTACAGTAATAAAAATCCCTGTATTTCGTCCAATGTCATTTAGTTAGCACCTCAGCCCAGCCGTGAGGGAAATAAAATGTTTAAGGAGCACCTTAAAAAGTGTCGGCACTTGGTGAGGTAGTTCACGAACCTAGTGCCCGCTACGCTTTTTTTGAGCGGGAGCGTGGCGACGGAGCATTTATTTCCCTCACGGCGTCCGCCATCGTTAACTAAATGACATTAGTATTTCGTCCCGTCCTTTTTCCGCTTGATGCTCTTATTTCCATACATGCCTGCTCCATAAGATGATACTCATTCCTTGCTCCGTGAACCTTTTCTGTCTTTCTGCATCCATAGGCAATTTTCCCACAGTATACCGGATTTTTTAGTATAAGGCGCACTAAATGCGCATCAAAAAGAGGATTTTTGCCATTCTGCCGCTGTATTTTATGGATACCGTGATTTTCAAGATATTTTGCCATACCGTTAGCGCCAATATCCGTATGTACGTACTGGTCAAATATTACCCTAATAGCTTCCGCTTCTTTCTCGTTAATTTGTAATTTTTCATCTATCAACTGATAACCATATGGCGCAAATCCGCCGTTCCATTTTCCCTCACAGGCTTTCTGAATACGCCCCCAATGTCTGCACTCGAATATTTTCCCGTTCAATCTCGGCAACCGCCGGCAAGACAGAAATCATAAACTTACCTGCGTCCTTTGAAGAATCAATACCATCCTCCACACAAATCAGATTTACACTAAAGTCCTGCATAACCTGACCTGCAATGTAGAAAGTACGTCTCCTTCTGTGCGTCTTAAGGAATAACCATCTATCTGCATGGCTGTGGATACTCTTGTATATGTATAAACCTTGATTTTTTGTCCTTTCATACCAAGTTCTCCATTTATGCCATAGTCATGGCACTTTTCCCTAAACTCTGCCCTTTATCTCATTTGTGCAACGCCCGTTGCACCTTTGCCTCCTAATAACCATATTCTTTTCATAATCTGCAACTTTTAATCTTTGTCTGCTTTTTTACCCAATATTTTTATCGAATTCAAATAATCCTGTTCCACATCACTTAAAGTACGCTCTTTATATTTCTTATATTCTCCAGTTGCTTTTTCCACCGCCTGCTTATGCGTCACACTCCCATTTCCTGACAATAACTGTTCGCCGCTCATTGTTAAAATCCGGTCTAAGTGCTTCGCCCAATCTTTCATGGTCATAGCCTGTTCCCGCTCCGCCTGACGTTCTGCAAAGTCCAAATATCCCGACACAAGCTGTCCCATTGCACGAAGTTCTTTTTCACTCAGATAATTTTTGGCAATAACAGCCTCCCGCAAAGTCGGCTGGTTTCCTGTAAATGTGGTAAGCCCCATAAATTCCTTTTCCGCATCTGCCCTTGTATAAATAACTTCCGCCGCTGTCTGCCCATGAATGGCATAATGAATCTTGTTTTGAACCTTCTGAAAAAACTGAATGGATATTTCGGCTTTCGGATTATAGTCAATGCTGGTAGCATAAATCTCCAATGCCTGTCTGTAAAATACCTTTTCAGACGCACGAATGTCTCTGATTCGTTCAAGCAGTTCCTTAAAATATCCACCGCCGCCTAAGTCTTTCAAACGTTCATCATCCAACGCAAATCCTTTGCGCATATACTCTTTCAAAATTCCAGTTGCCCATATTCTGAATTGTGTGCCTCGTTTTGATTTCACGCGATAACCGACAGAGATGATTACATCAAGATTATAAAATTCTACGGGCTTATCTGAATTTGCAATGTGCAAAATTTGCACATTACCTTCTCTGAAAAGTTCGCCTTCTTCAAATATATTTTTTATATGTTTTGAAATAACCGAGCGATCTCTCTGAAATAATCCCGCCATCTGCGCCTTTGATAACCAGACTGTATCACCGTCGAAGATTGTTTCAATCTTTGATAAGCCGTCCTCTGTTGTATAAATCATAAGATTTGATTTCCCTATTCCCTCGTCTCTATAATCCATAGTTACCTCGTTATTTTACGTTTTCTCTAGCAATAGTTTGGACATTCTTATCATGTCTATATTATATCCCTCGTAACCATTATTAGCAATAAGCATTTTTCAATTCTTCTGCTTCATCTCTCCCATCTTCCACATGATTATCTATTGTTATATCAGGTAAATTTTCTATATCTAAATCTGACGCATATTTTTCAATCAGATTTGAAAACATATCTGCCAGCCCGCTCCATTCATCAATCATAAGCACTTCCTTCAGATGAACGCAAAAAAGGACAGCTACAAACTATTATCGCTCATAACCGCTCTTACGCTGTTTTGACACTCAAAAGACTCAAATCTCCTGTCAATTTCTCTTGTCCTTTAATTCATAAAAACATATACAAGTAACAGGTCATTACTCTGTCCACATCGGAGTCTCATTGTCATTTTATGACTGAATTTCAACCAGAAATTCAGAAATATCGTTATCACAGATACGCTTCATCTCCCCACACAACTACTATTCATTTTGTCAGGTTAAACATCCCCTGACCCCTGCGCAGTTCATGCTTTGGCGGATGCCATATTTATTGATTGCCTTACGGTATAATTCGCTTGTATATTGTATTCCCCTGTTGTTGTGAAGAACCGCTCCACAAAACATTGGATATGCTTTAACAGCATTATCTAATGTTTGTTCACACATCATATCTGTATCCATAGCCAAACCCAATTCTGCAAGACCATAACAGCCAAATATGGCTGAAATATAGAGTTTCCTATCAGAGACCCCTATTTCCATCATATCGGATACACATTTTTCAAGCGGCTTTTCCGCTGTAAAACCGCGTTTTATTAAGCCATCTGATTTACGGGCTTCTTTATCCGCTTTTGTAATACCGTTTAGCTTACGTTTGGATTTATAGCTAAGGCCAATTTCTTCCATGACCCGGTAAACAGTTCCCTCGCCTGGAATAGGAATTCCATCTGTCTGCGAAAAAAGTTCTTGCCTCTTCGAGAAATTCATTTTTTCCTTTAAATGGCGGATTTCGTTATCCTCCCACACGCTTTCTAAGTTCAATAAGTTTATCGTTAAGGGGTAATGCTGAGGTGTATGGATAGCTCCCATTAGCGCTAAGGCGACCTTCTTTGAAGGCTTTTATCCAGCAGTAAATTCATGAACACCCGGATTATTCATAATTCCTATGAAGTAATGATTGACGGCCGCATATCTATGAAGGAACGTCATGGCATCAAAGTTTCCCAGAAAGAAACCGCCAATGACTAAGCATTGTACTTTTAGCAAAAACCAAAAATGTATCAAGTGGAAAGATTATGAATTAACCCGCCATGAATTAGAGAAAATCAATGGACTGTATCATGGTAACCGAATGGAAATCCAGCACCTGTGGCATTACATTAAACAGTTACAGGCACTTCTAATACAACATAAAGTAGAAATTCCGCCAGAGCACTAATCAGATGGCTGCACTCGACTCCGGAAAGGCATGCTCTGTTTTTCCGAAAAGAGTGCACTATTCAAACGGAATACTCATCTATTACTTTTCTTCTATTTTTCTACTACGTATCCTAAAATTTCTCATAGTTTAAAATAATTTTCTGTTCATCTGTATCTTATCTGATGATATTTACTTTTTATTCTGATTATTAGATGACATATAATAAATTTCGCAAATTAATTTCATAAAAATAGACATGGTCTATAGCCGTTTGGTAGAATTAAGTCACCACAACAAAACCTACTAAAGGAGGTATAGAACCATGTCTGATAACATTATACAACTAAACGGGGACTTAATAAAGCACAATCTGAAAGACCTTGTCCGCTCCAGCATGGAAGAAACCCTCAATGCCCTGCTCGACAAAGAAGCGGATGAACTGGTCAACGCCCAGAAGTACGAACGTTCCAGTGACCGTCAGGGTTACCGTTCCGGGCATTATAAGAGGAATTTTCAGACGGCTGCCGGGGAAGTGGGGTTAAATGTCCCCAAGCCCAAAGGTGTCCCTTTCGAGACTGCCATCATCGAACGTTACCGCCGCAGGGAATCTTCTGTGGAAGGAGCCCTAATCGAGATGTATCTGGCAGGTGTTTCTGTACGCCGTGTAGAAGATATCACGGAAGCCCTCTGGGAAACCAAAGTGTCACCCGGCACGATAAGCAGCCTCAACAAAAAAGCCTCTAAACATATCGGACAATGGCGTACCCGTCCGCTTTCTGGCAGATATCCGTATGTCTATGTAGACGGAGTCTATCTCAAGCGCAGTTGGGGCGGTGAGGTACAGAATGTCTCTGTCCTTGTAGCCATCGGTGTTAATGAAGACGGCTGCCGTGAGATTATAGGTGCTGCGGAAGGAATGAAAGAGGGTAAGGAAAGCTGACGCCCTTTCTTTGTATGGCTTAAGGAGCGGGGACTTTCCGGCATCCGTCTCATCATTGGGGATAAGAACCTGGGTATGCTGGAAACAATCCCTAAAGTGTTCCCTGATGCAAGTTATCAGCGTTGTACCGTACATTTTTACCGAAACATATTTTCCGTCACACCCCGCAGCAGGATGAAAGCCGTTGCCATGATGCTGAAAGCCATCCATGCCCAGGAGAGCAAGGATGCCGCCAGAGAAAAAGCGGCTCAGGTGGCGGAGAAGCTCAAAGAGATGAAGCTTTCCGCAGCGGCAAAAAAGGTACAGGAAAGTATAGGGGAGACCCTGACCTATATGGACTTTCCCACACAACACTGAACAAGGATCAGAACCAACAACACCATTGAACGGTTAAACCGTGAGATCAAACGCCGGACAAAAGCAATCGGTGCCTTTCCTGACGGGCAAAGTGCGCTGATGCTGGTATGTGCCAGACTGCGCCATGTAGCGGGTACTCAATGGGGAACAAAGCGATACATGAACATGGAACATCACTATCACATGGAATCGGATACAGAACCTGATAACATAGCCGGCTGACTTCCAGATACCAAGCGGCAGAAGTTAAATTTGCGAAAAAATCTTGACACTATCGATTATTATTTTTTTGTATAATCTTCTATATAAAAATCCTAGAAATTTAGAAACTACCAGATATCTTTTAATAAAAAGGACACTGAAATGTTTATTTTCAATGCCCTTCCTTACTGTTATTATAAATTAAACTATATTCCTTTACAATCCTCAATTACCATTTGTAATATCTATTACAATAGCAAAGTTATTAGTCGCTTTCTCCATCATATGCACTTAAATTAATTGATACATATATATCCTCATCAATTCCATCTACTATTCCCTTTGTATGTTCCCTATATTGCCAAATAATACAATTATCAATATCATTTGGTTCTGAATTAGCACTATATATCCATTTGTAATATCCATCGAAAGTGCCTTCTGGAAATTGTTGAAACCATTCCATTTTACCGTATATCATCGGTATATATCCACTTTGCTTAATTCTAATACAAAAATACTTAATTAAATCTATATATTGTCCTTGATGTTCAGATAATTTATATGTTCTGTAATTTTCTTCACAATCTAATTCAATTCCAATAGGATAGTCTAAACTATATCCGTCAAGAGCATTTAAAATCACATTAATTTCTTCATCCATTTCTTCTTTGCTTGTTGCTTGAGAATAAAAATATACTCCAGTTTTTATACCATTATTAGTTGCCCCATCCATATTATCTTTAAATTCTGAATCTATATTTATTTTACCAATTTCATATCCTCTGCTTCCCACACGAATAATTGCAAAATCAATTTCATCTGACTTTACTTTTTCCCAATCAATAGTTTTTTGATAAAAAGACACATTAATTCCAATTTCTGATGATGTATTTTTTAAAAAGCGCCGCATATTATCCTGATTTCCCTCATATTCCCATTCCCAATCAATCAAGTTAGTATTTTGAAACAAATCTTCATTTTTTAAAACTATTGTGTGGATATCTTCATCTTCTTCCCCCATATTCTGTATTTCGTCTTTAAAACTTTCATCTCCAGGAACATTTTCATTTACTTGTGTATTTTCACTTCCTTGCGTATTTTCATTCACTTGCGCATTTTCATTCACTTGCGCATTTTCATTCACCTGCACATTTTCATTCACCTGCGCATTTTCATTATCAAGATTTATTAAAAAAGAACCTTGCCATAAAAGCAATATAGAAGATACTGTAATAATCCCTATAGGCAACCAAACAATAAAACTCATTTTCTGTTTGACAATTATCTCAAATTTTTTATCTCCAACCTCTATGTATTCTCCTTCCTTTAATTTTTTTGATTCAATAATCCCTTCTTTTGATTTTTCTTTTATGGTATAAGCCCAATTATTACCTTCCTCTTTTGTAATATTAACAAGATATTCTTTATATTTTATTTCTATTGAATTCCCTGTGATTATGTTCTTTTTTCTATTGCCAACCTCCCTTAATATACATTTCTCACTAATATAAAATCTGCTAATCCGATAATAAATTATATATAATACAGCCGCAATTACAATTCCAGCTAATATTATCCATATTAATGTTCGCATTCTTTTTCATTCACCTTTCTAATTTCTTGACAAAACATTGCTATAAAAACAATTATACATAATCCAATAGCAAAGCACAATATAGGTATATTTTTTATTCCCAAAACTGGATAATTACTAATAAGTATTAATACATAAAAGAATAATGAAAAGCACAAAATTACACTCAACATATACTTTATAATATCAGCTAAAATATCTAAACATTCTTTCCCATATAAATCCACAATATTAGTTACACTCCACATTACAGTAAAAATCAGCAAATTACTTGTATACTCTCTCATCTCAAATTTGATATCTGATACAGCTCCTAATAACATCATAAACCAAACAGGCAATAACTGAATAACTAAATTGAAAGTATTCTTCATAATAACCTTAACCAATTTTTTTTCTTCTTTTTTATCCCTCTCTCCCTGGTCAATTTGAATAACCGCCTTTTCCTTCCTCTTTCGCATAATTAGTCCTTTCCCCTTTGTATTTTCTAACTAAAATAGAGTTAAATACCTACTATTTCTATTTATATGAACAATAAACACATTTAATGCCTATTTTTTATTCTTGTATCAATAATATGGGCATAACATTTGATTTGCTATAGCAAGTGTCCATTCGTTTTAATAACAATAAATTGGAGGCTTTTACCAGTTCATAATATCTGCATTCTTCCTTATTCTTTTCAAGAATCTCTTTTGACGGTAAATTAGCATTGTACTCATCCAACATTTCTTGTGTAACATGTATTTTTGCTTCATTAGAAATATCATCCATCTCAAGCAACATATATTCACAATCAATTATGTTTGAATCTACTTCAAAATAAGGAATCTGAATTACTTTTTCGTTATTAATGCATATATTCAATATATATAATAAATTTGGTAATTTCAGGATGCAATCCATTCCAATTTACTTCTTTCCAATCCTGTTGATTATTTAAATTCACCACTTGATTTATCACTCTTACGAACTCCAAAAAATATCTATACTTCGTAGACAACCCATGTGCCAAATCAAACCCATTCCCGATTACAAGTATATTCATATAGCCGTTCCACCTTTATTTCCTGTACCTTTTTCATTTTATTTTATATCAGCTATTGCGAATGCATAAGATAACACAAAAGAAGCCTATACATAATGCTGGTTTCCTTTTTACTTCATTATTAAGCAGACTGGAAGATACAGCTAAAAAAGAAAAATTAAAAACTAAAATCATAAAAATCTATACAGACAGTAATTCAATCATTCATGTAATCAATTATGCAAAAAAATATTTCACTGGAACTTATATATAATACACTCAATGATTTTGATTCTTCTTTATTTCATAAAAAGTAGCACTGATTGAAATTACTGAAATTATGTTAAGAATTATATCCGTTCCTTTGCCTTTTACTATGAATATAATTATGGCAAACACAATTGCGACCACCGCTATAGTTACAATTACTTTTCCTATTTTATTGGATGCAGCATTCCACAAAAGAGCCATATTAACTACTGTAACAAATACATTCCCATATATATTTTCACTCACAGATTTCAATAGATATGCCAAAAATGTAAACGAAACCAAAAGTATCATGGCTCTTTGTTCTAATATTTTTTTCATAAAAATTTCCTGATTATGTATTCCTCTTATATAGACTATTCCTCGCTCTACCTATTTATCAAATCACCATACTATTAAAATGCCTGCATCCCGTAATTTTTCAGGCTACAACTTCATAATAGGTTCATTCACATTTTCTCATTTTTTATACTTGGGGAATTAAGAATTAAAGTTTACCACAATTATTTTCCGAATATTTAGAAATATTTGATTCATCCATTCCCCAATTACAAACATAAATACTAAATCTTATGTTTATTTTATATTCTTTGCATATTCCCGTCAACTAATTTCTACATAAATTTCTATTATTTTCTTTTCCGAAATAGAAAAAAGCACTGGAAACTATATTCCAATGCCCTAATATAATAATACCTACGTATTTAAAATATACAGGCATCCAATTTTTTATTGGCAGCGTATGTAAAATGTGCATAACCATGAAAAAATCTGATATGACTATATTTTACTTTTTCGCAGTCAATCAATATTTTTACTGCTTTTAAACGCTAAACTTATACTCAAATTTACGAATTTTTATAACAAAATATCATATATCGCCCGTGCTGCTTGTATTTTGAAAGAAATATTGTATTTACTTGCTTATCTGCAGCTTGCATTTTCCTTAACTATTCCTTATTCTGCTGAAATAGAAAAATTTATAAATCTATATGGATATTCCGTCAAAAAACTATGACACTTTTCCATGATGTAGGCTGTGGAAAGGTCACATTCTTCATGGGGATTTATGCTACCTGATTGATGCTGGTATCGACTATAATCTGCTCAATGAAATCTGTGGGTTTGTATTGCAAAAGAGAGAAGTCAGAAATCCCCCTGCTAAAAAAAGTACAACAGAGACGAAAAAGCAACCTTAGAATTAAGGCG
Source organism: Lachnospiraceae bacterium (assembly GCA_009911195.1). GTDB lineage: Bacteria > Bacillota > Clostridia > Lachnospirales > Lachnospiraceae > Kineothrix. The sequence continues at coordinate 74,377 of QXWV01000024.1, forward strand.
ACTCAGGTAAATTAAATTTTATTAAGAGTTAGTGAGCGAAACATCCCTTTTTATGAACAGAATGCTTCGTTCACCTAATATAATAATAGATAAATTAGAAAAATATATTTCTTTTTTCTGCATGATGCACAATCTCTTTTAACCAAGCATTGCAAAATACTCCTGTGCCTCCTTAATATACAACTCCTTTTCTTCCGTGCATTGTTTTGCGGTATAATTTTCATTTTTCGACTGATGGTAGTTCTTCCGCATATCTAAACCATATTTTTTCTTCACCAATGCGATATAAGCCGTATGTACCTTTACACCATGTTTTTCCATAACATAATCTTTAATCTGCTAATAAGTAGCCGCTTTCTCTGATGCAGTGACATCTAGTTCGCATAAGTCCAGTTCTACATCAATATAATCGTCTGGCTTTAGTTGGGACAAAAGAACAACCGTCTCAATATTCGCCGTCCAAGCAAACTGGTCCACCGCCACTCCCCGGGTCACCTCATACCCATTCTCCAGAAAAACTTCCAAATCCCTCGCAAGGCTAGTGGGCTTACAGGAAATGTAAAGCAGCCTGTCCACACCATAATCGATGATTTTCTTCAATGCTTTAGGATGGACTCCATCCCTGGGCGGGTCCAGGATAATGAAATCAGGTTTTTCTTCAATCTCATCCAACACCTTCAAGACATCCCCTGCGATAAATTCACAATTATCCAAGCCGTTCAAAGCAGCATTTTTTCTTGCCGCTTCCACCGCCTCCTCTACAATTTCCACACCAATTACCTTTTTTGCCACATCCGCCATCATCTGGGCAATAGTGCCTGTGCCGCTGTATAAATCATAAACAACCTTATCCTTCTCCCCTGCTTCCGAAAGCGCCCCGATATACTCCCGCACCGTCCGGTAAAGCACCTCTGCCCCATATGTATTCGTCTGAAAAAAAGAAAATTCTGAAATCCTGAATTTCAGCCCCAGCAATTCCTCATAAAAGAAATCCTGGCCATACAATACCGTTGTCCGGTCATTTTTTACTACATCTGCATTGGAATCGTTTTCCGTATGCAGGATTCCCACTATCCTGCCTTCCAACTCCAAGTTTAACAATTCATCCCGAAAGCCTTCCAGTTTATGGCTATGGTCTTCTTGTGTAGTTGTCACCAGTGCAATGAGGATTTCCCCTGTTTTAGCCCCTTTCCTGACCAAAAGATGACGCAAATACCCTTCATGCCGCAGTCTGTGGAAGAAACTCACATTCCTATCCGCAAAATACTTCCGCGCGCATCCTAATATTTTCCTATAATCTTCATCTACGATTTGACATCCCTCTACTGTGACAATATCATAAAAACTTCCTCTTTTATGCATCCCCAGAGCCAATGGGCCATCTTTCACCTCGTCCCCAAAGGAAAATTCCATCTTATTCCGGTATCCATAAGGTCTTGGGCTTGCCTTTATACCTTCAAATATATATTCTTTCCCCTGCTTTTCCAAAGCCGCATCCAGCAGCTTTTTTACCTGCATTTCCTTGATACAAAGCTGTTCCTCATAAAGAAGGGAAAGATATGTACATCCTCCACAAACTCCAAAATGGGGGCATGGATTCCCTGTTTCCGCTGGGGACTTTTCCAATATTTCCAAAAGCCGCCCTTCCGCTTTACCTTTCCTGACTTTCTTTACCATGAAAGAAATCTTCTGCCCTGGCAATACATTCTTTACCACACATTCCCCCCCGGCGCTTATCACAATCCCTTTATTAGGGAATTCGACCCGCTCCACTGTTCCTTCCAGTATTTCTCCTTTTTTCATCTAGCTGACATTTCTCCTTCCGCTTTTATAGCCGCTTCCTTTGAAGATAAGGGCTTTTGACACCCTACCCTATGATACTGGGGTCAAATAGCCTGTTTGGCAGCGCCGCCTGACAGACTATTTGACCCCAACATCACCCTATAATGTAAAAAAAGAATGAACCCGGCGGCCAATTCCAAAGAATCTTTGCATTCTTTCTTGGCGACTTACAACGCTGTGGCGTAATTTCCTATAAAGTAAAAAAGAATGCTTCGCATTCTCTGCAAGTTTGCTAAGCGAACTTGTGAATTCATGCGTTTTACAACGCAGTTTCCTATAAGGTGAAAAAGTGGCTTCGCCACTTCATCAATTTATGTCCGTCTGGCGACGAACTTTCCTATAAGGCTTTTGATACCCGAATCCTATAAGGTAAAAAACGGAATGTACATCGCAGCGTACATTCCGCTTAACTTTAATTTGCTTTCCCGAAAGTCCTATTCCTCTGTCTCATCGTCCAGCATATCATCTTCGTCTTCAAAGAAATCGTCATCAAAATCATCATCGAAATCATCTTCAAAGTCTTCCAGATAATCCGGCTTCAAATAACGGTATACCGCATAAGCAATGCCTGCTACCGCAGCAACCGCCCCAATTACAGCCAAAATCCAAAGCACTGTATCACAGCATTTACTGCATTTCTTTTCTTCCTCTTTTTTTCCTAACAGCTCATTAATTCTGGACATATCAATATATTCTTCCAATTTGTTTAATCTGTTCATAGCCCTTACCTCTTTTCGTCTTTACTTGGTTTAGTGTTGCCCCACAGAATATGAATTATCACACATCCTGTTTCCAACTTCTGCATTATCTGCCAACCATTTTCTAATATATAATATAGCACTAATTCCAAAATTTTACTATAAAAATTTGATAAATTTACAACTTTTTCAATTTAGCAAAGGCTGCATACATAATTTTCTGCCCGGCATCGTCAAAAACCACCGTTACTTGATAATCCTTGGGAGTATTTTCCAGCTTCGTCACCGTTCCTTCCCCGTACTTCACATGGCTCACCCTGTCGCCTACGCCGTAATCCACTTTGCCAGGCATTGGCATTCCTTTGGAAAGGCCATTTACATTCCTTAAGCTTCCCATTCCCCCTCCGGCAATAAATGGCCGATTCTCTGCCGGAGTCCGCTTCGCTACTGCTACCGCACGGGGCTTAGACTTAGCCGATGCCGGTTTCTCTTTATCGAAAATTCGCCTGTATCCATCCGTTTCGCCATTGCTGCGGAAAATATCCCCTGATTTTCCTTGAAGGCTATCCTTAGATGTTCCAAACAATCCTTCCTCTGCCTTCCCAGAAAAACCTTTTCCAGATGCCCTTGAAACCGTACCTCCCGTTCCGCTATTCCCGTCACAGGTTCTCCATGATTCTTCGTATGGCTCGTGATGCCTATGTGGCAGCATGTTATTATCCATGCCGAAAGGTTTTGACTTAAAGCGCAGCCTCTCCCCGGAATCCTCCTCATAACTCTTGAAATCCCAGCTTTTTGAAGAAGGCACTTTACGATCCAGCAGCCCCTCCGGTATTTCCTCAACGAAACGGCTTACCGCGTTATACTGCGTTTCCCCGCGCACCATACGCCGCTTCGCACATGTTAAAGTCAAATCATCTTTAGCCCTGGTAATCCCCACATAGGCAAGACGGCGTTCCTCCTCCATTTCCTCGTCATCATCTGAAGCCACTGCCCCATAGCCGGGAAACACCCCATCTTCCATACCTGTCAAATATACATGGGGAAATTCCAACCCTTTTGCGCTATGCAATGTCATAAGCAGTACCCGGCTGCTCTCCCCATCTATCCTGTCGATATCCGCCACTAAAGCGACTTCTTCCAGGAATTCGCTTAAGCTGGCATTCTCATGATTTTCTTCATAGGCCACTATTTTACTAATCAATTCATCTATATTATGGATTCTGTCCTCCGCATCCTCTTCGTCCGAAGCCTCCAGTTCCCTAACGTAGCCGGTAGTTTCCACGATATCCTTAATCAGCCCCTCCAGCCCATAATATTCCAGCTTGCTCCTAAAGCTTTGAATCATTGTGACAAAAGGCGTCAGTTTCGACGCGCTCCTGCCCACAGCAGTAATCTGCCCTGCTTCTTTTAGCGCATCATAAAAGCTGATGCCCCTCATATCGGCATATTCCTGCACACGTGCAATGGTAGCCGCCCCGATTCCCCGTTTAGGCACATTGATAATCCTTCTGGCCGCCACATCGTCCTTGCCGTTATCAACCGTTTTCAAATAGGCCAGCATATCTTTAATTTCTCTACGTGCATAAAAGTTAGTGCCGCCCACCACATCATAGGGAATCCCTTCCAGAATAAAACGCTCTTCCAGCATACGGGCCTGGGCATTTGTCCTGTAAAGGACAGCCGCATCCCCATAATCCACTATCCCTTTCCTCTTCTTCTTCGCCACATCATCCGCTACGAATTCCGCTTCTTCATAAGCCGTATCAAACTGCCTGAAATGCACGGGGCTGCCTTGCCCCTTTTGCGTCCAAAGAGCCTTTTCTTTTCGCCCTCTGTTATTCTGTATGACTGCATTTGCCGCATCCAGCACATTCTGGGTAGAACGGTAGTTCTGTTCCAGCTTAATCACCTGTGCCTCCGGATATACGTTTTCAAAATCCAGGATATTCCTGATATTCGCCCCACGGAATTTATAGATGGATTGGTCATCATCCCCCACCACACAAAGATTCCTATATTTGTCCGCCAATAAGCGTATTAATTCAAACTGGGCTGTATTCGTATCCTGATATTCATCCACCATAATATAACGGAATCTGTCCTGATAATTTTCCAGCACCTCCGGGCAGCTTTTGAATAATTCCACCGTTTTCATAATTAAATCATCGAAATCCAGGGCATTATTTTTCCTCAGCACCGATTGGTATTCCACATAGGCTTTGGCAATTTTTTCCTGATGATAATCCCCCATCGCCTGCAACTGATAGTCCACGGAAGAAACCAGTTCATTTTTCGCCGAAGATATGGCATTTAAAATTGCCTTTTCTTTCAGCATTTTCGTATCAATCTGAAGGCGTTTGCATACATCCTTCATCACGGTTTTCTGGTCATCCGTATCATAAATGGTAAAATTATTATCATACCCTATCCTGTCTATGTACCGGTGCAGAATTCGCACGCATGTGGAATGGAAAGTGGATACCCATACCTGGCTGGCACCATAACCGATAATGGAATCCACACGCTCCCTCATCTCTCCCGCTGCTTTATTTGTAAAAGTGATTGCCATGATATGATAAGGCTGGACTCCTATTTCATCAATAAGATAAGCAATCCTGTGGGTCAGTACCCTCGTTTTCCCGCTGCCCGCACCGGCTAACAGCAAGACCGGCCCATCCACTGCAAAAACCCCTTGCTTCTGTTGTTCGTTTAAAGTATCGTAAATGCTCATAAATTTAGTCTATTCCTTCTGTCTCCAATTTCCGTATCGTCTGTTACCTGATATCCTTTTCATTAAAAGGGTCTCCACATTCCGGGCAGAATTTCGGCGGATTCTTGGGGTCTTCCGGTTCCCATCCACATTTATCGCACCGATATAAAGGCTCCCCTGCCGGTTTCTTCTGCCCGCATTCGCTACAGAATTTGCCTTTATTTAACTGGCCACAGCTACACACCCATCCAACCTGGTTTCCCGCAGCACTACCTGATGCCTGCCCCGGCATACCTGCATTCGTCTGTCCTGGCATTCCATTTCCCATTTGCCCTGGCATTCCGCCGTTCATCTGCGTTGGCACTCCATTGCCCATCTGCCCCGGCATTCCGCCGTTTTGCTGCCCCATAGCAAATAATGTATTGGCATTCAAGCCTCCTGCCATATTGGCCATATTCATTCCTGCAAATGCCATCATCGGCCCTGTAGATTTGTTGGATGCCGCCGCCCGCATCGCATCCGCCTGGGCATTGACCAGGCTGGCCGCTGCCATCGAAGGGTTTCTGTACACAGCCGTCCTTTGCAGCTCCTTAATCATCGCTTCATCGCTTTCCGGCGCTTTTACCGAATTCATACCGAAGGAAACGATGGCAATCCCTCTCAACTGTGCCCATTTCGCAGATAATTCTTCATTTAAAATATTGGTAAGCTCCAAAGTATGCTTCGGAATAGAACTATAACGGATTCCCATTTCCGAAATCCGTGCAAATGCCGGCTGCAATGCCGTCAAAAGCTCTGTCTTCAACTGGCTCTCTATCTCGCCCTTCCTGAAATCGTCCGTAACATTCCCGCACACATTTTTATAAAACAGCAAAGGGTCCGTAATCCTATACGAATATTCCCCATTGCAGCGAAGCGTAATATCTATATCCAGACCGATATTCGCATCCACCACGCGGAAGGGCACCGGGCTGGCCGTGCCGTATTTGTTCCCCATAATCTCTTTTGTATTAAAAAAGTAAATTCTCTGGTCTTTTGCCGTATCCCCGCCAAATGTAAAACGCTTCCCAATTACCGCAAAGGTTTTTCCAAGCCCTTCCCCAAAATCCCCGTATAACAGGCTGGGTTCCGAAGATGTGTCATATAGGAATTCCCCTGCCTCCGCACAAAATTCCACAACTTTCCCCTGCTCTACAATAATCATGCACTGGCCTTCATTCACCGCTACTAAAGAGCCATTGCTGATAATATTATCTTCCCCCTTCGTATTGCTGCTTTTGCTGCTGTTTATCCGTTTCTTTCCCTTTACCGCCAAAATATCATTATCCAACGCATCGCAGTAAAAATACTCCCTCCACTGGTCTGCCGTTACTGTACCCACCGCACTTTTGATAGCCTTGATTAATCCCATACCTATCCTTCCTCCATCCGTTGCCGCAGCTCCTAGCCCGGCTTTTCTATTTTATTGAATATTATAACCAGTTTACTGATTGTTGTCCAGTACATCGTTTCCGCCCCATGGAAATCAATTTTCTCTTTTTCTCCCTCGTACAAGCACACCCTCCTTTTCTTCCATATATAATAAAACATCATTATATATGGAGGTATTATGAAAAATGCAAAAAAGACATAACCATCTTATCTTACACCGGTTTATCGCCCTCGCCCTTTGCCTGATGCTCCTTTGCAGCATGGCCACCGGATGCGGCAAAGAATCCAGGGGAACATCCGGTTCATCCGGCAGTTCCAAAGGCTCACTTACTGCAGTCACCCTGAACGAAGTGGCCCATTCTATTTTTTATGCGCCTATGTATGTAGCCATTGAGGAAGGATACTTTGAAGAAGAAGGAATTGACCTTACCCTTGTTACGGGCTTCGGCGCAGATAAGACCATGACAGCCTTGCTTACCGATGAGGCCGACATCGGCTTTATGGGCAGCGAAAGTACGATTTACACCTATATTGGCGATACCCAGGATTATGCAGTCAACTTCGCCCAGCTCACCCAGCGTGCCGGGAATTTCCTGGTATCCAGAGAACCTATTGATAATTTTTCCTGGGATATGTTGAAGGGAAAAGATGTTCTTGGAGGCAGGGCGGGCGGTATGCCTAGCCACGATGTAACATGGGAACACATCAGAGGAATTTATGAGTGGACAAGCCGGAAATCCCCGGATTTAAAGGTTTTTAAATATGAGGAAAAGGTTGTGTCCGTCTCATAGCACAACTACATTAATTTACTTTGCCAGAAGAAGGACAGGCCTGACCTGTCCTTTTTTCTATATATAGACTGGAAGGAGGAGAAAAATATTATATCAGTTCCCATTGACCGGGCCTGACCATAAAGGTTGGGCCTTTTTTCATGCCACGAAAAGGAGGTAATCTGTATTGGCTGATGAAAAAGCAAAAGTACCACCCTCACCGGAAACCGATACCGCAAAAGAATCCGGAAAGCAAAGTCTGGCGGATATGGTGAAAGCGGTAAAGGCCGCGCAGGAAAAGCAGACGGATATTCCTGTGCAGGAATCACCGGCGCCGGCTAAGGCGGAGGAAATTCAGAACTCTGCGAAGCAACCGGAAAAATCCGCTCCTTCTGATTCTCCCGTAAAGGAAACAGAGAAACAGAAAACGGAAAAGAACAAAGAAACGGCAGGTGACAAAGCCGCTCCCAAAAAGGAACAGACAATCCCCGGCAAGGCCGTAGCCCAGAAAGAAGATGCCGGGTCTGATAAGGGCATTCCAAAGAAAGAAAATGCGGTAGCTGAAAAGGTCTCTCCGAAGGAGAATAAGGCAGAACAGGACAAGGCTATTCCGAAGGAAGGCAAGGCAGAGCCGGGGAAAGCTGTTCCAAAGAAAGACAAAGCAGAACCCAGTAAGGCAACACCCAAAGAGAACGAGACAGGGCCGGACAAAGCTGCTCCGGAGAAAGACAAGGCCGCCCCCGACAAGGCGGCGCTGAAAGAGGATAAGACTGTTCCCAACAAAGCAACATCCAAAGAGGGCAAAGCCGCTCCGAAAAAGGAGAAGGAACCCTCCGGCAAGGCGGCTCCCCAAAAAGAAACGACAAAGAAAACCGCTCCGGAGAAAAAAACGGAAAAAGTCCCTCCGGCTGGAAAGGCGGAAAAGTCTGCTAAATCCCCGGAACCTCCGAAGGCAGCGCCGGGAGCAGGAGGGCCGGCGGCACAGACAAATCCTCCTGCACAGCCCGCGCCGACACAGCCCCAGGAGGCGCCCCGCCGTGGTGACGAGCAGATTGTCTATTTGAAACTGTCCGAACTCCACGCTTTCAAGAACCATCCCTTCCAGGTCCGCAATGACGAAGAAATGAAAGCAATGGTCTCCAGTGTGAAGGATAAGGGCGTGACCCAGCCCGCTATCGTCCGGCCTCGGGAGGACGGCGGCTATGAGATTGTCTCCGGCCACCGTCGCCAGAAGGCCAGCGAACTTGCAGGCTACGCAGATATGCCGTGTATCATCCGCAATCTGACGGACGAGCAGGCCATCACGCAGATGGTGGAGGACAACACCAATCAGCGTGAGAACATTCTCCCCAGCGAGCGGGCCAAAGCCTTAAAAATGCAGCTTGAGGCCATCAAGCACCAGGGGGCGAAGAATTTCACTTCGGGCCAGCTTGACCCGAAGGATGCGGGGAGGCGGTCAAACGAGGTAGTGGCCGAGCGCAACAAAATGACCGTGAAACAGGTTCAGCGCTATATCAAGCTCAATGACCTTGTTCCGGATTTACAGAAAATGATGGACGAGGGGCGGATTAAGTTCACCCCCGCCGTGGAGCTGGCCTATATCAAGCCCAGAAACCAGAATTATATTGCCGTCGCTATCGACAGCCAGCAGTCCAGTCCTTCTCTTTCCCAGGCTCAGCGTATGCGGGAGCTGGACCAAAAGGGCGTGCTGAACGGGGATGTGATAGACGGAATCATGATGGAAGATAAAAAGGAGGTAGACAAAGTGATACTGACAGGAGCGGAATTAGGAAAATATTTCGGGAAGGAGGCTACCCCGAGGGAAATGAAGGACCAGATTATCAAGCTTCTGGACGACTGGAAGGGCCAGCAGAAGGACATGGCAAAGCCGGAGAAAAAGGCGGCTCAGCCGGAGAAATAAGGAACTCCGCGTCAACATGGCCCGAGGCTTCGCACCCCATAAAAGAAAGAAGCATTCCTATAGAGAATGAAAATTGAACTTTGACAAAATAAAATCTCCCCGTATGATGTATATGAGTTTCGCGA
>QXWV01000150.1 GCA_009911195.1 Lachnospiraceae bacterium
CTCTCAAGCATTAGAATACCAAAATCAAATGGCTCTCAAGCGATAAAACAGTGGCTCCGAAGCGCTAGAATATTCAGAGTACAACAAATTTGGTGGAAGTACATCAAAAGTACAACAAATTTCGTCTGAATGGTACTGAATAATACCTTAATCGGGTGATTGTGGAAATACAGAATACTCGATAATACCTGATAATAAGGCATAATTAGGGTTGTGTGTATCATTATGGAGGAGAAACAGACCATCGCCGCATTAGGCGCAGGCAGCATTTCAAAGAGGGTGTATCCTGACGGGAGGATTGAACGGTCGGATAATGTGAAGGATGTTTCCCAATATATCGAGAGAATCGGGGAAATGATTGAGCGGAAAAAGCATCTTTTAGGCGGTTGCTAATTGGATTTCTAAAAGTATCAAAGGGAACTGTACGGAGGTTATTGCCGCTGGTAATGGTTCTAATGCGGTGTTCATGCCCAACCTTTAGTTGGGCATTTGACGAATGCCGCGAGTGTCAAATACCCCGTTGCCCGAAGTGGGGCATTTGATTGCCAGAGGAGGCAGCAACGAAATTTCCACCTAAAGCGGTAGCTTGGCCGGCGCTATTCCACGCAATAATTACAGCAAGTAATTATTTTCCCGGTTTGCAATCTGTAAACCGACTAATTTATAGGTTGCATACCCTCCCATAACCAATGGCTCTGCTTTGCAAATTTCTTCCGCTTCTTCACGGCTTTCTGTTTTTAGGATATACATGCCGGCCATTCCCGGATAACCTTTAAAGACACCACAGATTTCCAGCTTTCCTTCGTCGTCCAGTTTTCTAATGTTCTCCACATGCTCCATTACTACCTGTTTTGTCATTTTATTATAGGTCTTGCTTTTCTCAATCATCATCATGTACATCAATTTTTCCATACGTTTTCTCCTTTACATTTTAGTCTTTCATATGCGGTATTGCCTGGTTTTGCTTTAGGGGCATATTGCATCTGGGATATGAATAGTTTATCATAAAATAGTGACAAAGTCTGTCACTATTTGGAAAGGAGTTTAAAAATGTCAAAAGCAGAACGGTTGATTGAAATGATGATAACAATAAATGCAAAAAAAGATTTTACAGTAGGCGAATTAGCAAATGAATTTTCCGTATCAAAAAGGACAATATTGCGCGACTTGCAAGAACTAGAACAAGCTGGTTTCCCTCTTTACTCCGAAGTCGGCGCAGCGGGAGGGTATCATATTTTGAAAGAACGAATCTTGCCGCCTATTGCTTTTTCGGAAAGCGAAGCAAAAGCGATATTCTTTGCCTGCCAAGCCTTGCAATATTACCGTGACCTGCCTTTTGAACAGGAAACAATATCCGCCTTGAAAAAGTTTTTGAATTGTCTGCCATTGGACGTACAGAACAGTATCACGAAGATTCAAAACAAGATAGTATTCTGGATTCCAGACAGGCATTGCGATTCACCGCTGCTTAAATCAATGTTTCTTGCCGCAATAAACCGGCATGCCGTGACGATACGGTATTCGTCAACATACGCTGAGAGTACGCGCACAATTATACCTGTCGGTTTATATGCCATGAACGGTCTTTGGTATCTCCCCGCCTATTGCACAACCGCAAAGCAAATCAGAGTATTCCGGGTTGACCGTATCAAAGAAATCATAGAAGAAAAGCCCTGTCCAAAAGGGAAATATCCTATCCCTGCATCTATTCAGGAATATCTTGAAAAAACAGAGGATAAAAAGGACTATCATATAAAAATCCAACTGACGGACATAGGTGTTAAACGTTGTGAAAGTGAATGCTTACTGGCAAGCGGACTAAAAATAATTCCAACAGGCGGTGGGATAATCGATATGGAAATAAGCCATGCTGCTTTAGAATGGGTTGCCGATTATATCTTGCCGTTTGGGAACAACGCCACAGTGTTAGAACCGGTGGAATTAATAGGGCTAATGAAGCAAAAAGCATATGAATTATATCAGCATTATTGCCAATTGAAATAATAAGTATGTATGAAATGGCTTAGAATAAACGGTAAGGCCAAATACAAATGTTCTTTTTTAGGAGTTGAAAAACCGAAAGAAACGGTGTAAAATCGACTAATAGGTGAGAAAACCGTAAAGGAACTGAAATAGGAGAATAAAGTATGGCACTTAGCAAAAAGCCGGTGACCGGCATGAAAGATATTTTGCCTGCGGAGATGCAACTGCGGGATTATGTAATCGGGGTGATTAAGGAAACCTATGGGAAATTCGGCTTTACTTCCATAGAGACGCCCTGCGTGGAAAATATTGCCAATCTGAGCAGCAAGCAGGGCGGGGAGAATGAAAAACTTATTTTTAAAATATTGAAAAGGGGAGAAAAGCTGAACCTGGAGAGTGCCAGGGGGGAAGAAGACCTGGTGGACGGCGGCCTGCGGTATGATTTGACGGTGCCGTTGGTGCGTTATTACTCCAATCATGCAAATGAGCTTCCTTCTCCGTTTAAAGCATTGCAGATGGGGAATGTATGGCGGGCGGACAGGCCGCAGAAAGGGCGCTACCGCCAGTTTATGCAATGCGATATTGATATTCTGGGCGAACCCACCAACCTGGCGGAGATAGAGCTGATTCTGGCCACTACCACTACGCTAGGCAGGCTAGGATTCAAAAATTTCCAGATACGCATCAATGAAAGAAGAATTTTGAAGGCGATGGCCGCTTATAGCGGTTTTCCGGAAGAGTCTTATGACAATGTGTTTATTATTCTTGATAAAATGGATAAAATCGGTTTGGACGGTGTAGCCGCGGAGCTTAAGGAAAGCGGATTTGAGCCGGAAAGCATCGAAAAGTATCTGAAACTGTTCCAGGGGATGGAAAAAGCGGAAAACGGCCTGGCTTATCTGGCAGAAGAATTGGGCGGTGCCCTGGACGGGGAAGTAACCAAAAGCCTGGAGGAAATTATTGCCAGCGTGAAAGCTACCAAAGCTTCGGAATTTGAAATTGTGTTCGATGCAACCTTGGTTCGGGGGATGTCCTATTATACAGGAACGATTTTTGAAATCGCCATGCCGGAATTTGGAGGAAGCTGCGGCGGCGGAGGGCGGTATGATAGGATGGTTGGAAGGTTCACCGGAAAGGATGTGCCGGCTTGCGGTTTTTCCATCGGATTTGAAAGGATTATCCTGATTATGATGGAAAATGGCTTTCAGATTCCGGGCGAGAATAAGAAGGTAGCCTATTTAATTGAAAAAGGCGTAGCCACGCAGGAACTTTGCAGCATTATTGCGCAGGCTCAGGAAGAGCGGAAAGAGGGCACACAGGTGCTTGTAGCGCGGATGAATAAGAATAAGAAATTTCAGAAGGAGCAGTTGAACGGGGAAGGCTATATGGAATTCCGGGAGTTTTATAAAAATCCGTTGAAGCAGTGAAAGGATGATAGAAGAAGTTTGTGTCAGCACGGCGTCCACAAACTTATCATGTGTAAAGCACCGGCAAGGCCGGGTCACATAAGCCGTGCAGAAATGAGGAAAATTATGGCAGAAGCGATGAAAGGCTTAAAGAGGACACACCGCTGCGGAGAATTGTCCGCGGCCAACGTGGGCGAGACGGTGACCGTGATGGGATGGGTGCAGAAGCAGAGGAATAAAGGCGGTATTATTTTTGTGGATTTAAGGGACCGTTCGGGGCTGCTTCAGATTATTTTTGAGGAAAGCGACTGCGGCAGTGACAATTTTGCAAAAGCGGAGAAGATGAGAAGCGAATTTGTCATAGCGGTGGTAGGAAAAGTGGAAAAAAGGGCAGGGGCGGTGAACGAGAACCTTGCTACCGGGGATATTGAAATCCGGGCGAAAGAAACAAGGATTCTGTCGGAAGCGGAGACGCCGCCGTTCCCCATTGAGGCGGATTCCAAAACAAAGGAAGAGCTGCGGTTAAAATACCGTTATCTGGATTTGCGCAGGCCGGATTTGCAGAGGAATTTGATGCTTCGCAGCGCTATTACCGCCAATATCCGTAAATTTTTGACGGAAGAGGGGTTTTTGGAGATAGATACACCCATACTGGGAAAATCCACGCCGGAAGGTGCCAGGGATTATCTGGTGCCCAGCAGGGTGCACCCGGGAACTTTTTATGGGCTGCCCCAGTCTCCCCAGCTATTTAAACAGCTATTGATGTGTTCCGGTTATGACCGTTATTTCCAGATAGCTAAGTGCTTTAGGGATGAGGATTTGCGGGCGGACAGGCAGCCGGAATTTACCCAGGTGGATATGGAGCTTTCCTTTGTGGATGTGGAAGATGTCATTGATGTGAACGAAAGGCTGATACAGTTCGTTTGTAAGGAAGCAATTGGCCTGGAGGTGCAGCTTCCCCTTCCCCGTATTAAATGGATGGATGCCATGAACCGTTACGGCTCCGATAAGCCGGATACACGTTTCGGCATGGAGCTGACTGATGTATCGGAAACGGTAAAGGGATGCGGTTTTGGCGTATTCACTTCCGCTTTGGACAACGGTGGCTCCGTAAGGGGCATCAACGCCAAAGGACAGGGGGCTATGCCCAGAAAGAAAATCGATGCTTTGGTGGACATGGCCAAAGGCTATGGTGCTAAAGGGCTGGCTTATCTTAGCATCGGGGAGGACGGCAGTTACAAATCTTCCTTTGCAAAATTTATGACAGAGGAACAGTTGAATGCGCTTGTTCTGGCCATGGGCGGGGAAAAGGGCGATTTACTGCTGTTTGCTGCGGATAAGAATGCCATTGTATGGAGCGTGCTCGGGGCGCTGCGCCTTGAACTGGGCAGGCAGATGGGGCTGATTGATGACAATAAGTTCCAGTTTTTATGGGTGACGGAATTCCCATTGTTAGAGTGGAGCGAAGAGGAAAGCCGTTTCGTGGCCATGCACCATCCTTTCACCATGCCTATGGATGAGGACTTGGAATACCTGGATTCTGACCCGGGAAAAGTACGGGCGAAGGCATATGATATTGTACTTAACGGTGTGGAACTGGGGGGCGGCTCTGTCCGTATTTTCCAGAATGATATACAGGAAAAAATGTTTGAAGTATTAGGTTTTGAAAAAGAAGACGCTTATAACCGGTTCGGCTTTTTGCTGAATGCATTTAAATACGGGGTTCCTCCTCATGCAGGGCTGGCTTATGGCCTTGACCGGCTGGTGATGCTGCTGGTACATGGGGACAGCATCCGCGATGTAATGGCATTCCCTAAAATAAAAGATGCTTCCTGCCTGCTTACCAATGCACCGGATGTGGTGGATGAAGTACAGTTGAAGGAGCTGGGGATTGGAATTTTAGAGATGTCTGAATAAGGACATGGAAAATAATGATAAAAATTTATAGGGCGGGTATCGCCCAGTTGCCCGATGAAGAGGCAGTAGAAAGAAATATGATATTCCTGGATGAGACACGGAAGCGAAAAGTAAACCAATGCAGGAATCTGGGGGATAAAAGAAGAAGCCTTCTGGCAGGATATTTGATTCAGGCAGGGGCTAAGGACTGGATGTGGGAGGAGAGCGGTTTGCAGAAGGAATCTGCGCCGCTTTCTTTGTCATATGCTTTTTCGGAGTATGGAAAGCCATATCTGCGGGGAGAGAGGGATTTGTATTTTAATCTTTCCCATTCGGGGAATTATGTAGTCTGCGCTTTCTCGGATAAAGAGATAGGAATTGATATACAGATGCAGCGAAAAAAGCATGGGGATATTGTTCGCCGTTTTTTTTCCAATGAGGATAAAGAACTGCTGGAAAAAATGACAAAATGTGGCATGGGCTCAGATGAAGCTTTTTACTGCATGTGGACAGTGAAAGAATCCTATATGAAACTGACTGGCGAGGGGATGCGGCAGGGCTTGGATACATCGGTGATAGAAATATCCCATGATAAAATGGAAGAAGCCTCTTTGGCAGAGCGCAAGGCCGGTATCCTTGGATGGGGCAGAATCAGTAAAAGGGAAGAGACAGACAGCGGCGCATATTTTAGAAGCTATGAAGAAAATGACCAGGAAAATAAATATAGTATATCGGTGTGCAGTTATGGAAAAATGGACGATATACAAAGAAAGGAAATCCATATATAAGCCGCTTTAATGCAGGATGGAATTTTGGGGGCTTTGGAAAGGGCATGGTTATTAAAATAAAATATGAAGGGTATTCATGGATTTGAGAACGTGCTCGGCTTTCAGCGGGAAGAGCGGGCTATCCGAAGAGATTTTAATATGGCAAAAAAGATAGGGAGTGTACGGTACGGCAAATACTACTTGTTTTATCCCGGAATCCGTAAATGGATGTATATCGCGTATGAAGATATCGTCTGGGCATACCGATGGCTGGAAGAAATCAAAGGCAGATGGGGGCGGACAAATGGCGTGCAAATACATTTTCTCATGCTGGTGACAAAGGACAAGAGGAAGCTGGGAGTGCCGGTAGGGGAAGAGAAGAATGTGGTAACCGGGCTGTCATTGTTAAAGGACCACAGCGGCGGGTATATTGATATCGGATATGCCAAAGACAAAGAGGAGATTTACTTATGATGGGAAACAAAGAGATATCTTCTGGCAGTTACCGCGCTGAAATCAATAGCCACAGGCAGCCCCGCATATATGGCCAAGTCAATACGGATGGGAAAAACCATAATTATGGGCAGCATCAAATTTATGGGAAATCCCAAATTCAAGGGCAACCCCAAATTTATGGGAAATCCCAAATTCAAGGGCAACCTCAAATTTATGGGCAACCTCAAGTTCAAGGGCAACCCCAAATTTATGGGAAATCCCAAACTCAAGGGCAACCTCATATTCATGAGCATGAAATCACAAAATGTTTGCATAAATCTTCAATTGGGCAGCCTAAAGGAAGCGCAGGGGCAGCAGCGGGAGGGGTGCAGGCAGCCAAGACGCAGCCTCAGCCAGAGAAGGAAAGTTTTTCGCTGAGGGATTTTTTCGCCGATGGATTCCGAAGTTTCGTTTCGCGGGTTTCCGGCTTCTGGAGAAGGCTGGGCGAAGAAGATGGACGGGATATGGATTCGTCGGACAGCACATCTTCGCTGGGAGGCGGGAAAGGTGTTTCCACGGTTATGCAGGGCAGCAAGACAGAAAATGGCCCTATCGTTGAAACGGAAGGAAAAACATCCATCGCCATATTGGGCACCGCAGTGGTAAAACCGGAAATCAAAAAAGAGGAAAGCCCGGAAACGGCCAGAAGAAGGGTCAATCAGGTGGAAGGCTCTATAAGCGGCGGGCTGAAGAAAGGCCAGGGGGGAATTAAGAAGTTTTTACAGA
Source organism: Lachnospiraceae bacterium (assembly GCA_009911195.1). Classification (GTDB taxonomy): domain Bacteria; phylum Bacillota; class Clostridia; order Lachnospirales; family Lachnospiraceae; genus Kineothrix. The sequence goes on from QXWV01000150.1 coordinate 7,274, forward strand.
AATTCGGGGAAACAGCAGCCAGGGCAGGACGCTTCCTGGGCAGGAAAAAGAGGGAAGAAGCGGAACTTCTGGAAAACAATACGGATTTGAACCAGGGGGATAGCAGCTTTTTGCTGGATTCTTATAATAGGATGGGGGAATATAGCACCCTGGCGAAGGACAGAAGCCGGGAGGGGAATTTCAGGGCGAAAGGGTAAATGGAGAAGAGGCTGTGTCCGGCGGCAACAATTACCTTTGTGGATGCGCATTGTTTCTGAGGGGATTTCCCAAGCAGAAAGAGAAGTGGGTGATATCCGCCGGACTTGCTTTTTTCGTGGAATGAAAAATGCGATGCAATGAGGTTTCATGGAAGGCTGTCTAGTATCCCATCTGCAATAGCCTGGGCGACTTCCTGGAAGCGGTTATCGAATAAGGCATTGTCGCTATCATTGTTTATAAAACCTGCTTCTATTAATATGGCAGGCATTTGGGTGCGGTTTAGGACTACCAGGTTGGTCCGTTCGTTGACGCCATGATTGATAAAGCCGATGGCCTGTAGATTTTCATTGATTGCTTCTGCCATACGGGCGGCTTCGCCATAACGGTTGTATACAAGGGATTCGATTCCGGTATACTGGTTTGGATAAACGCTGGAATTGCGGTGGATGGATACAAAGTAGTCGGCGCCGGCTTCGTTCGCTTTTTCTGCTTTACGGGCAGGGCTATCATATATGTCGGAGGTTCTTGTATAGACTACATTGACTCCGGCATTTTCTAATAGCTGGCCGACTGCAAGAGTGAGATTGAGGGCATCTGTTTTTTCCTGCCGTCCATTATAGGTGGCGCCGGGATTGGCTCCGCCATGGCCGGCATCTAAAACAACAGTATATGGCATAAATGTCACCTTGGATTTCTCTATTTTATTTTACTCTATGAGAAAATAGGAAATCGGTGCATGTTTGGGCAAAGAACAATGTTTCGGATGCTATATTATGGGTTACAATTGGGGCAGGGCTGGTAGCCTGCGTCAAGAATTTTAGTTCTTGCTGTAGTACGCTCCGAACGTCTGTCTACGGAGATAGCAGCAGCATCGGTGCAGGTGTCCAAATGGAAAAGCCCAGAGCCGGTGTCCATAATATAGAGCCGTTCGGTTTCGTCTTCGGGATTGGAAGAGGAAACTTCTCCCACAGGGGAATTGGCAGGAGCAGCAGAATCCACAGAACCGGGAATATCTCCTGGGTTCGTGCTGGAAACGTCTGTGCCTGCGAGGCTGCCGTCAGGGATTCCTGTTTCCGCGGAAACAGGAACAGAGGCATCGGGGGTGGAAACCGAAGCGGTGGCAAGGGTTTCATTGCCTGAAGAATCCTGAGGCGCCTGTTCTGCTGTAGCCTGTTCGGAAGGGGCAGATGCAGAGCCGGGTAATTCTGCCAGATTGCCGTTTTCATCATAGGCAAGGCGGGATTCCCCGTCAGAAGCTTTGCCTTCGGCATGGTTATCTGTAGAAAAACGGTGGCCGGTATATTCCGCATAAAGAATCACTCCAATGAGAGCCAGGGTAGTTGCCATTAAGAGGCCGAATATTGTGTAAAAAATTCTTTTTAATATTTTCATTGCTGCTTTCCTTAGTATTATATTTTTTTTAATATTTTATCATTATCCGATGAATTTTTCAATGAAGAATCCTATACTTTACAAAAAATGCGGAGTGGCATATAATCGATAAAGATAGAGTAAGCATAGCGTGAAAAAGCGCAGAAATGAGGAGAAATGAAAGGCGGGCAAAAGAACAAATCTTATGAAATCGATATGTGCCATGGGCCATTGTTAGGGAAAATCCTGCTGTTTTCTGTGCCGTTAATGTTGTCGGGCATATTACAGCTTTTGTTCAATGCAGCGGATGTGGTGGTGGTAGGCAGATTTGCGGGCAGCCAGTCTCTTGCTGCGGTGGGTTCCACCAGTTCCCTGATTAATATGCTGACCAATATTTTTATCGGCCTGTCAGTGGGCACAAATGTGTTAATTGCCCACTATTATGGGGCAGGGCAGGAAAAGGAAGTCAGTGAAACGGTGCATACGTCCGTGCTGCTTAGCGTTGTCTGCGGTATTATACTGACAGTGCTGGGGGTAGGGCTGGCAAAGCCGCTGCTGGAACTGATGGGAACGCCGGAAGATGTGTTGGACAAGGCGGCTTTATATATGAGGATTTATTTTGTAGGAATGCCCGTAATGCTTTTATATAATTTCGGGAGTTCTATTTTAAGGGCAATAGGGGATACGAAAAGGCCACTGTACTATTTAACGGCGGCGGGGGTGGTGAATGTAGCGCTGAACTTATTTTTCGTAATAACATTGCAGATGGATGTGGCGGGTGTGGCTTTGGCTACGATTTTATCCCAATGTATCTCAGCAGGATGTATTGTTGTATGTCTAATGAAAACGGAGGGAAGTTTCCGGATGATTCCAAGACAGCTTCGGATACATAAGGATAAATTGCTGCGCATCATAAGGATAGGGCTGCCTGCGGGGATGCAGGGGGCGATTTTTTCGGTTTCCAATGTGCTGATACAGTCTTCCGTGAATTCCTTCGGCTCTTTGGTGATGGCGGGGAATACGGCGGCTTCCAATATAGAAGGGTTTGTCTATACGGCAATGAATGCCATGCATCAGACGGCGGTCAGCTTTACAGGGCAGAACTTGGGTGGTAAGCAGTTTGACAGAATCAATAAGGTGTTATTCCAGTGCCTGATTATTGTAGCGGTGGTGGGGCTGGTACTCGGGAATGGGGCGGCTTTCTTTGGACGGCACATTTTAAGGCTTTATTCTTCCGATGGGGAAGTGATTGAATATGGGATGATTAGGTTGAGCATTATCTGTACTTATTATTGCCTTTGCGGAATGATGGATACAATGGTGGGAGCTATCCGGGGATTGGGCTACTCGGTCATGCCTATGGTAGTATCCCTGATAGGGGCCTGCGGCCTGCGGGTGCTCTGGGTTATGACGATATTCCAGTGGGAGCGTACATTATTATGCCTATATATCTCTTACCCTGTTTCCTGGACAATTACTTTTGCGGTACATGTTATATGCTATGTGGCTGTGAGGAATTGGATGAAAAAGACGTATGGATAGAAGCGTAATGCCATTTAGTTAACGATGGCGGACGCCGTGAGATGCTAACTTAATGACATTGGATAGGAGAGTGGATGGTTCGCTTTGCAGCCCTGAAAATGGATTTTTAGGAACAAATATGGAAAGGAAGACGGGGATGAGGAAATACGAGACTATAGTCTTTGATTTAGACGGAACTTTACTGGATACTTTGGAGGATTTGAAAGACAGTGTAAACTATGCCCTTGGAAAAGCAGGGATGCCGGAGCGTTCTCTGGATGAAGTGAGGCGGTCTGTGGGCAATGGGGCGAGACGCCTGATGGAGCTGGTGATACCAGGTGGGGAAGAAAACCCTGCCTTTGACAAGGTGAGCGCAGACTATAAAGAGCATTACGCACAACACTGTAATGACAAAACAAAGCCCTATGCCCATGTGCCGGAACTGTTGGCAGAGCTTAGCAGAAAGGGGTATAAAATGGCTATTGTTTCCAATAAATTTTACGGGGCTGTGCAGGAACTAAAAAAACTGTATTTCCATGAATATATTGAAGTGGCCATTGGGGAAAAAGAGGGGATACGAAAGAAACCCGCGCCGGATACGGTGATAGAGGCTTTGCGTGAACTGGGATGCAGCAAGGAAAATGCGGTATATGTGGGGGACTCGGAAGTGGATATCGCCACGGCAGCCAATACAGGGATGGATTGCATTTCAGTCACATGGGGATTCCGAACAAAGGATGAACAAAAAAGGGCCGGCGGCAAAGTATTTGCCGATGACCCTTTGGATATCCTTAAATTAGTATAAAAAAGAACCTTGCCTTTTTTAGGATGCCTCATCCTCTTTTTTTACAGAAGAAGTAATGGGGGTTTCAGGTGCATTTGCTTCAGAAGCATCCTGCTGTTCCTGTTCGCCGGAGGTGTCCTGGGGCAAAACCATTAATACTTTGATGATGCGGTTCTGGCTGATTTCTTTTACCTGTAAAGAAATGCCATTTTCGGTGGAAATGGTTTCCCCCTCTTCGGGCAGACGGTCCAAATGCTCAATAATAAGGCCGCCGATAGAGTCATAATCTTCGGAAACTAAGGAGATATTTAAAGCATCGTTGATATCGTCCAGCTTCATGCCGCCTTCTACCAAATACGAGTACTCGTCTGTCTGTTGAATCAACTCCTCTTCATCCGCATCATATTCATCCCGGATTTCCCCTACGATTTCTTCCAGCAAATCTTCCAAGGTAATCATTCCGGCCGTAGCGCCGTATTCATTCAACACAAAGGCGACATTGGCAGTGATTTCCCGCATTTCAATCATTAAATCGGCCGTCTTTTTATATTCGTAAGTGTAATAGGCTTCCCTCAATATATTTTTTACCTGGAAATCTTCCTTGCCGGACAAAAGGATAAAATCTTTGATATTAATCAATCCTACCACATTGTCTTTATCTTCGTCATATACGGGAAGGCGGGTGTACATATACTGTTTGAAAACATCCAGGACATCATCATATCCGGCATCCAGGCTGACGCTGACCATGTCGATGCGGGGAATCATAATGTCTTTTGCCACTGCATCGCTGAAATCAAATACGTTGTAAATCATTTCCCTTTCTTCGGATTCGATAACCCCGTCTTCGTGGCTGACATCCACATAAGTCTTCAGTTCGTTTTCTGTCATAAGGCTTTCCTTTTTGCTCATATCAATATGAAAAAGTATGGAAATGCCTGCGCTCATTCTGTCGATAATGAACACAACCGGGGTGAAAATTTTCATTAAAAAAAGTATTATTTTAGCATAAATCAGGGAAATTTTATCCGAATAAATCATAGCGGTGTTTTTCGGGATGATTTCGCCGAAAATGAGGATAACAAGAGTAAGGATACCGGTAGCAATACCTACCGCATAGCTTCCAAACACCTTCGTTGCCAAAATAGTGGTGAGGGAGGAGGCGGTCAGATTGACAATATTATTACCGATAAGGATGGTACTCAGCATTTTGCTGTAATGCTCCAACACAGTCAGGACAGCCGCAGCCCGGGAATTGCCTTCGTCGGCCAGTGTTTTCATGCGTACCCTGTTTACTGTGGTAAAGGCAGTTTCCGCAGAAGAATAAAAGGCGGATAAGCCTATTAAAACAAAAATGACAATAAGTTGTATGACACCAGTGGTATCCAAAGTTTAATCACTCCTTATGTACTATTTGCCGCTTTATTGCGGCTTATATGAAATATTACAATATTGGATGATAGGTGTCAAGGTGTTTGTGGGGGTGGCGCACGGAAATCAATTTTTATGGGCAGCGTAGCGGGCAGGATGTTTGACCCATGCAGTGTTCCGTTTTAAGGCTATTGATAAAAAGCAGCAATTTCACTTATGAAATGGTTCATGTCCAGGGAAAAACCGCCATGGATGGCGGTTTTAGGAAGCATGGGCATGGATGCCCGCGGCTTCCGCCCCGGCCGCATCCAACCCCTTTATCCATTTCATTAGTGAAATCTGCTTTTTATCTT
>QXWV01000151.1 GCA_009911195.1 Lachnospiraceae bacterium
GGAACACTGCATGGGTTAGACGTCCTGCCCGCTACGCTGCCCATAAAAATTGATTTCCGTAGGGCTGACGGAGATATTCAAAATATTTTACAATTCAGTCAATTTGCGGCATGGAGCGGAATATACATGAAGAAGAGAGAATGACCGGGAGGAGATTGGAATGGAAAAAATGGGGAAAATGAGGAGGAGAAGCCAGGAAAAGCCCCAGATGGGCAGTATGGTAAGTGGGGAAGGCATCCTTTTTATGCTGAAATGCCTGCTTCTGTCTTATGTGTTGACCGCAGGGCTATTATTGCTGTTGGCCGTACTGTTGTATCGGTTCAGCCTGCAGGAAAAGATAGTGAATATTGGAATTATCGTTATTTACATAGCTGTGACTTTTTTGGCCGGATTATTGGCAGGAAAACGGGCAGGAAGCAGGAAATTCGTATGGGGGCTTCTGATGGGAGTCCTGTATTTTATAGTATTGGCGCTCGTCTCTTTGGCAGTGAACCGGAGCGTAGAGGATGTGGCCACGAATTTTGTTACTGTATTTTGCCTGTGCGGCGGGAGCGGAATGCTTGGAGGGATGCTCTCCAATTAATCTAAGGCATGGGGATTAAGAAAAAAGCCAAAGAAAAAAATATGAAAAAGTGCTTTTCCTTGGAGAAAAACTGTGCTATACTACTATAAGTTCGTAATAAGTACATCTATAACAAGGAGGCTTTGTGATGAAACACATAAAGACGTTAACCACAAGAGATTATAAAGAGTCTATGAAAAAAGGCGGATGTGGCGAATGCCAGACTTCCTGCCAGTCAGCTTGCAAGACGTCCTGTACTGTAGGTAACCAGAGCTGCGAGAAAGTGAAATAGTTTCGTAGTTCCTGAAAGGGTGGGAATGGACTGCAACGGAATAACCGACTGAGAAAATAAGGACTTCGTAAGCAGCGATTGATGTCGCTGCTTATTATATGCGCAGGGGCGCACAGTGAAATTAGCTGCACCGCAGCAAGCGCCCCGCGCGCCAGGCAGGGGAAAGCGCCTGCCTGGAGGAAAGCCGCAGGGGCGCACAGTGAAATTAGCTGCACCGCAGCAAGCGCCCCGCGCGCCAGGCAGGGGATGGCGCCTGCCTGGATGAAAGGCGCAGGGGCGCACAGTGAAATTAGCTGCACCGCAGCAAGCGCCCCGCGCGCCAGGCAGGGGAAAGCGCCTGCCTGGATGAAAGCCGCAGGGGCGCACAATGAAATTAGCTGCACCGCAGCAAGCGCCCCGCGCGCCAGGCAGGGAAAAAGCGCCTGCCTGGGTGAAGAGAAAGGGATTGGTGAAGTGATACATCGGTATAGAAACAATGGTTATAATATTGTATTGGATGTAAACAGCGGTTCAGTGCATGTAGTGGATGATATTGTTTATGATTTAGCCGGGGCGGTGGAAGAGTTGCTTGGTCAGGAAGTCGGCGCAGAATGTGGGGCGTTGATGGAGAGGTTGGGAAACCTGGGGCTGCCTTATGATAAAGCGGAAATGGAAGAGGCGGTAAAGGAAATCCTTGAATTGAAAGAGGCAGGGATGCTTTATGCGCCTGATATTTATGAAAATTATATTGGGGATTTCAAAAAAAGGGAGACAGTGGTAAAAGCACTTTGCCTACATGTGGCTCATGACTGCAATCTGGCCTGCAAATATTGTTTTGCGGAGGAAGGGGAATATCACGGAAGAAGGGCGCTGATGAGCCTTGAAACAGGAAAGAAGGCGTTGGATTTCCTGGTGGCAAATTCGGGGAACAGGGTAAACCTGGAAGTGGATTTCTTTGGCGGGGAGCCTTTGATGAACTGGCAGGTGGTAAAGGAACTGGTTGCCTACGGAAGAAGTTTGGAAGAACCCTTTCATAAAAAATTCCGTTTTACGCTAACAACGAATGGTGTGCTTTTAAATAATGAAGTGATGGAATTTGTCAATAAAGAGATGAGCAATGTAGTCCTGAGCATTGACGGAAGGAAAGAAGTAAATGACAGGATGCGTCCCCACAGGGGCGGACAAGGCAGCTACGAAGAAATTGTTCCTAAGTTTCAGAAGCTGGCAAAAAGCAGAGGACAGAAGGATTATTATGTGAGGGGGACTTTTACAAGAAACAATCTGGACTTTTCCGAGGATGTGGCACATTTGGCGGATTTAGGGTTTGAGCAGATTTCCGTAGAACCGGTAGTGGCTGAGCCGTCCGATGACTATGCATTGCGGGAAGAGGATTTGGAGGCTTTGCTGGCTCAGTACGATAAGCTTGCGGTGGATTTGCTGGAGAGAAGGAAAGCCGGAAAGCCGGTGAACTTTTTCCACTTTATGATAGATTTGGAAGGAGGCCCATGTGTGGCCAAACGGCTATCAGGTTGCGGTTCTGGAACGGAATATCTGGCGGTGACGCCCTGGGGAGATTTGTATCCCTGCCATCAGTTTGTAGGGAAAGAAGAGTTTTTGATGGGCAATGTGGAAGAAGGTCTGCTGCGGACCGATATTAGGGATGAGTTTAAGTGCTGTAATGTGTATGCGAAAGAAAAATGCAGGAATTGTTTTGCTAAGTTTTATTGCAGCGGCGGATGCGCTGCCAATTCCTATAATTTCCATCAAAACATCAATGATACTTATGACTTGGGTTGTGAACTGCAAAGAAAACGCATCGAATGCGCCATTATGATAAAAGCAGCTTTAGCAGAGTAAAAAATATATAGGGAACTGGAAAACAGCATTTGCCCAGACAACACCTGAGAAAATTTGCGGACGCGAAAGCGGCCGGGAATTTTCTGCAAAAGGTAGAAATTAAGGTGAAGGAAGGGTAGATGCGGAACTGGAATAGGAGAAATGGATGATGAAAAAGAACAAGGCGATTATTATCCTGCTCGTGATGGTTCTGGCTTTATGCGGGTTTTCTTATACCGCAGTGGAAGGTATCGGAACGGAAAAAGCAGGGGCGGCGTCCGGCATCAAGTTGGGCCTTGATTTGGCCGGGGGCGTGAGCATTACTTATCAGGTAGTGGGGGAGGAAGAGCCTTCCAAGGAAGATATGGCAGATACGATTTACAAGCTGCAAAAGCGTGTGGAAGCCTATAGTACAGAAGCACAGGTATATAAGGAAGGAACCGACCGGATTAATATTGAGATACCAGGGGTATCCGATGCTAATGCGATTCTGGAAGAATTGGGCAAACCGGGCTCCTTGTATTTCCTTGCAGAGAAAGGCGCGGAAGGGGAACTGAACTACACCATGACCATGGATGAAAATGGGGGAGTAGTTTATGTTATGCTAAGGGATATTGAAGAACTGGAGATGGACGGTTCTATTCTTCTAGCAGGAACAGATGTAAAGGATGCCCAGGCCGGCAGTATCAATGATGACATGCAGAACGGCCAGTTTGCAGTGGGGCTGACCATGACCCCTGATGGAACGAAGAAATTTGCGGATGCTACATCAAAGGCTTATCAGAATGGGGAAACCATTGCTATTTACTATGATGATGAAATTATCAGTGCGCCCCAGGTGAATTCGGTAATCAGCGACGGGAATGCCCAGATTACGGGAAGTTTTACCTATGAAGAAGCGGACAGGCTGGCTTCCACTATCCGTATCGGCGGGCTGAAGCTGGAACTGGAAGAACTCCGCTCCAATGTAGTCGGCGCGCAGTTGGGCAGCGCGGCGATAAATACCAGCCTGAAAGCAGCGGCAGTGGGCTTTGGGCTTGTGGTTATCTTTATGATAGCGGTTTACTGGGTGATGGGCATTGCAGCATCATTGGCGTTGGGCATATATACTGCTTTGATAGTTATTTTATTGAATTTATTTGAAATTACGCTTACTTTGCCAGGTATTGCCGGTATCATCCTTTCCATCGGTATGGCAGTGGATGCTAACGTAATTATTTTTGCAAGGATAAGGGAAGAGCTGGCAACGGGGAAAACAGTGCAGTCGGCGATTAAAATCGGTTTTGCCAAGGCTTTTTCCGCAATTTTGGACGGCAATGTCACAACGTTGATTGCCGCGGTGGTATTGGGATTTATGGGCTCCGGTACAGTAAAAGGCTTTGCACAGACATTGGCACTTGGTATTATCCTGTCCATGTTTACTGCCCTTGTGATTACAAAACAGTTGATGAAAGCTTTCTATGGGATAGGGCTGAAAAAGGAATCCCTTTACGGAGTAGGAAAAGAGAGGAAGACGATTTCTTTCCTGGCCAAAAAGAATCTTTTCTTTGCAGTTTCCGCAGTAATGATTCTGGCAGGATTTGTGGTAATGGGCATAAACCAGGCTTCCAAAGGAAGCGCCTTAAATTACAGCCTTGAATTTGTTGGAGGTACTTCCACAAACGTAACGTTCAATGAAGACAGGACGATTGAGGATATCGATGACAATATAGTGCCGCTTATCGAAGCGATTACCGGTGACGGGAATGTACAGACACAAAAGGTGACGGGAACCAATGAAGTAATCTTTAAAACAAGGACATTGACTGTGGAAGAGCGGGAGGCGTTCAAAGATGCCATGGTGGACAACTTCTCGGCAGACGCGGAGAAAATCACAGCGGAAACAATCAGCTCTACCATCAGTAACGAGATGCAGTCGGACGCTGTTATAGCAATTTTAATCGCTACTGTATGCATGCTCGTTTATATATGGTTTCGGTTTAAAGATATACGGTTCGGAACGAGCGCGGTACTCGCCCTTGTGCACGATGTTTTGGTGGTGCTGGCATTTTATGCGGTGGCTAGAGTATCGGTGGGGAATACATTTATCGCATGTATGTTAACGATTGTAGGTTATTCCATCAATGCCACGATTGTTATCTTCGACAGAATCCGCGAGAACTTGTCTTTGCTGGGCAAAAAAGGGGATTTGAAGGAAATGGTTAATAGGAGCATCAGCCAGACTTTATCGAGAAGTATTTTTACTTCATTGACTACGTTCTTTATGGTGGTATCGCTGTTCATCTTTGGTGTAACCAGTATCCGGGAATTCGCGCTGCCGCTTATGGTGGGCATTGTATGCGGCACATATTCTTCCGTATGCATCACAGGCGCTTTGTGGTATGTGTTCAGGACGAAAATTGTGAAGAAAGAAAAGTAGAAGCAGCAGTACAAATTATGGCTTTGTGTTAAGATGGTGTTCCTTAGTGGACGGGCCGAGGCAAAGGACGTACGCCGGGGAAGCGTGCAGGCTGGAACAATAGTGCAGAGGAATCCCCCGCTGGAAGCAGAAAATAGGTAAAGAGCTTCCGGCGGGGGATAACATTTAGAAAATTCGGATGCTAAAAGTCCTGGCTATGGAAGGCTTTTGGTATCCGGATTTTTACAAAGAAAGGATTCAAATATTTATGGCACAATGGTTTGTAATGGCAAAAAAGGCGGATTTTGGGAAAATCGCGGCAAAATATCATATTGACCCGGTAATTGCCCGGTTGATTCGCAATCGGGATGTGGTGGGGGATGATGAAATTTATAAATATCTGAAAGGGGGGAGGGGAGATTTATACGCCCCCTTGCTTTTGAAGGATATGGATAAGGCGGTGGAGGTCTTAAAGGGGAAGATTGAATCGGGGGTTCGCATCCGGATTATTGGGGATTATGATGCGGACGGAATCTGTGCTTCTTATATTTTGCTGAAAGGTCTGATAACCTGTGGTGCAAAAGCGGATACGGTAATTCCCCACCGGGTGAAAGATGGGTATGGGCTGAATGAAGCTTTGATAGAAGAAGCAGCGGCGGACGGGGTGGACACGGTAGTGACCTGTGATAACGGGATAGCTGCGGCTGCCCAGATTGCTTATGGAAAAGAGTTAGGGCTTACTGTTGTGGTAACAGACCATCATGAAGTACCCTACGAGGAAGGGGAAGATGGAAACCGAATCTATCAGCTTCCGGATGCTGCGGCTGTAGTGGACCCGAAAAGGGAAGACAGTACCTACCCTTGCAGGAATATATGCGGCGCTGTGGTGGCTTACAAGCTGGTGCAGCAGCTTATGGAGGAATACGGGCAAAGCGGGAATGCCAGGGATGAGAAAAATGAAGTGATGGAGGAGTTGCTGGAAATTGCAGCTTTCGCTACAGTATGCGACCTGATGGAGCTAAAGGACGAAAACCGTATCATCGTAAAATGCGGGCTGGAAAACATGAGGCAATCCAGAAATTTAGGGTTAAAGGCACTGATAGAAGTTTGTGGGGTGGAGTCTGGGCAGCTCTCATCTTACCATATCGGGTTTATCCTCGGCCCATGCATGAATGCTACAGGGCGTTTGGATACGGCGAAGCGTGCGTTGGAACTTTTACAGAGTAAAAACAGGGCGGAGGCCGTAAAGATTGCGGCAGAACTAAAAAATTTGAACGATATCCGTAAGGAAATGACAATAAAGGGTACGGATGAGGCCATTGCTCATATTGAAAAGGAAGGGCTGTCAGAGGACAGGGTATTGGTGGTTTACCTACCCGAAGTACACGAAAGCCTGGCTGGTATTATTGCCGGAAGAATACGGGAAAAATATGGGAAGCCAGCATTTGTGCTGACAAAAGGGGAAGAAGGGGTAAAAGGCTCCGGGCGTTCGGTGGAAGCATATCATATGTTTGAGGAGATGAGCGCCTGCAAGGAATACTTTACAAAATATGGCGGACATAAAATGGCGGCCGGGCTTTCCATGCGGGAGAAAGATGTGGAAGCTTTCCGGAAGAAAATAAATGAAAACTGCCGCCTGAGCGATGGTGACCTGGAAGAAAAAATACATATCGATGTGGCAATGCCATTATCTTATATTACGAAAGAGCTGGTTCAGGAACTGAAACTGTTAGAGCCATTCGGGGAAGGAAACAGGAAGCCGGTTTTTGCCCAGAAAGATATACATATCGTGAGCGGAAGGGTGATGGGGAAGAACAGGAATGTGGGTAAATACGGGGTTACGGACGGCGGTGGAAGTTATTTTGATATGGTATACTTTGGCGATTTGGAAGCTTTTGATGAATTCCTTGTCAAAAAGGCAGGGGAATATATGGTGAACCGGCTATATAGCGGGGAGCGGGTGGATATTCCTTTGAGCGTGATTTATTACCCGGATATAAACAAGTATAAGGGGAGGGAAAGCTTACAGATTGTGATGAAAGGATATAGGTAGGAGGACGGAAGGCCGGAGAGGGTTTCCGGCAAGGTTTTCCTAAGCAGATATTATGATTGCCATTCCATGACCACTATGATATACTTTTTATGAAGCATATATCTATAATCATTTCAGAAGAATTCTAGTACTCTTTGAACATTCCGGGAAATAAATGCTTTACAATCCAGAAAACAATAGTATAAGCAGGAGATTTCCAGAATGACTCCTGCCAGAAGAGGAAAGGGGATATGGAAGAAAAATGGTAACAGTTGAGGGCAATTTTGTGGCAATGGAGATTTTATGTGGTAGAGGGATTGGGGGAAAAAGGATATGATTTTGACGGTAACATTGAATCCGGCGGTGGATAAAACGTATACAACGGGGGCACTGATGCTCGGGCAGGTGAACCGGATGCGGACAGCGAATAATATTGCTGGAGGGAAAGGGATAAATGTGGCGAAGATTCTGCGCCAGTATGGCTACGAAGTGATGGTGATGGGGTTTTTGGGTGGCTATACGGGGCAGTTTATTGAAGAGTATATGAGTGAAATCCATGCGGAATGCCGCTTTACCCATGTGGCGGGGGAGACGAGGAGCAGTATCAACGTGATTGCGGAGGATGGCTATGTGACGGAAATACTGGAGCCAGGCCCTACCGTGTCGGCACAGGAGCTGGAGCAGTTTATGGAGGAGTTTGAAAAGGCGGCCGCAGAATGTGAGCTTGTAGTAATGTCGGGAAGCGTGGCAAAGGGAATCTCGGCGGATGTTTATCAGCAGCTTGTGGCCATCGGCAAAAAAACGGGCACGCGCTGTATTTTGGACACCAGCGGCGAAGCGCTGATTCACGGGATGAAAGCGTCCCCTTTCCTTATTAAGCCCAATCAGAAGGAACTGGAATATCTGGTGGGGCATAGATTAAAGGATATAGGGGAAATCAGGGATGCGGCGGAAAAGCTGCACCGGACCGGAATCGAACATGTGCTCGTTTCTTTGGGGAAGAAGGGGTTGCTGTCGGTGACGGAAAAGGCAGCTTTGTGGGCAAAAGCACCGATGGTGAAAACAGTAAATACGGTAGGGAGCGGAGACAGCGTGGTGGCATCTTATGCTATGTCCCTGTTAAAAGGGGAGGATGGCTATACGGCATTAAAACGGGCAGCGGCGATATCGGCGGCCCATACGGCGACTTTGGAAAGCGGGGATATCTTGCTGGAATTGGCGGAGGAACTGCTGGAGAAAGTGCAGATTGAAAATGTATGAGGGGGTAAAGTCCAAAATCCAAAGGCCTTGTCCATGGAATGCTTTTGGCATCCGAATCCAATAAAGGAATAAAAAGAAATAAAGCAGAAAAGCCCGGTAAAACCGGACTTTTCCTATATTCTTATGAGGGGGGAGATAGTGAGTTTCTCAACTATCTTGTATTTACTATAAAGCTTAAATATGTTTAAAATGTGTCTAAATTATGTAAAAATCATAAAATTGATTAAAAATATTTAAAGCTTTCCTAAATATGGAATACTTAAAGCAGAAAAGTTGAAAAAAACGGGGATACATGATATCCTTTATTAAGCTATAGAAAGGGCATAGTTATTAATATGAGAAAATTAAGCCAATTGCTGGAAAAGATAGAGTTTGAATGTGTGGCAGGCTGCCTGGATGTTTCCATAGAGGAGGTTATCTATGATTCCAGGAAGGTTTCGGAAGGCTGCCTGTTTGTTTGCATTACGGGGGCAAATGCGGATGGGCATGACTTTGCGGCTGAGGCAGCAGCGAAGGGAGCCAGGGTGCTGGTGACGGAAAAGGCGCTCCCAATGGAAGGTATGGAGGGTGTGACGGTCATTCGTGTGGAAAATACCCGCTATGCCTTGGCGCATATTGCGGCTGCCTGGTTTGGGCATCCGGCAAAGCGGATGAAGGTCATCGGCGTGACGGGAACGAAAGGGAAAACAACAACAACTTATCTGGTGAAGTCCATTCTGGAAAAAGCCGGGCATAAAGTGGGGCTGATTGGAACAATAGAGGTGATTATCGGGGAGAAGAGAATCCATGCGGTGAATACAACTCCGGAATCGTATCTTTTGCAGGAATATTTGTGGCAGATGGCTGAGGAAGGGTGCGATGCGGTGGTGATGGAGGTCTCTTCCCAGGGGCTTAAGCTGCACCGGACGCAGGGCTTTTTGTTCGATATTGGCATTTTCACCAATATTGAACCTGACCATATCGGCCCTAATGAGCATGAAGACTTTGAGGAATACCTGATGTGCAAAGGGCTGCTGTTTCAGCAGTGCAAGGTGGGTATTGCCAATATGGATGATGCCCATTATGAAAATGTGGTAAAGGGGCATACTTGTGAAATAGAAACTTACGGATTCAATGAAGCGGCCGATTTGCGGGCAGAAAATCTTCATTTAGTAAAAAGCCCGGGGGAATTGGGTGTGCGTTTCGATGTAAAGGGGCTGATGGACTTTACGGTGGAGGTGACAACGCCGGGGAGATTTAGCGTGTACAATGCTCTGACGGCCATTGCCATTTGCAGGCATTTTTCTGTGAAAGAGGACATGATTAAGAAGGCTTTTTTGGAGGCGAAGGTCAAAGGAAGGATTGAGATGATAAAAGTATCCGATGATTTCACGCTGATGATAGATTATGCCCATAATGCCATGAGCTTGGAAAGCCTGCTCAGTACATTAAAGGAATATGAGCCGCACCGCCTGGTTTGCCTGTTTGGCTGCGGGGGCAACCGTTCCAAGCTACGGCGGTATGAGATGGGGGAAGTAAGCGGGAAGCTGGCGGATTTGACCATCATTACTTCGGATAACCCCAGGTTTGAAGAACCCCAGGATATTATTGAGGATATCAAAACAGGGATTGGGAAAACCGGGGGGGAATATGTGGAAATCTGTGATAGAAAAGAGGCCATTGCCTATGCGATAGACCATGGGGAGCCGGGGGATATTATCGTCCTGGCGGGGAAGGGGCATGAGGATTACCAGGAAATCAAAGGCGTAAAATATCCAATGGATGAAAGAGACCTAATCCGGAATATCTTAAAGGAGCGGGGATGGAAGAAAGATTTGCAGACATTATCATAGATATATCCCACGAAAAGCTGGATAGAACATTTCAATATATGATTCCGGAAGAGCTGATGGGGAAGATAAAAATAGGCTCCTGTGTGAGCATCCCTTTTGGAAAAGGGAATCACCTCCGGAAAGGATATGTAACAGGCATCGGCAGCCGGGCAAAATATGCCCCGGAAAAGCTGAAGAGCATTGCGGATGTGGAAGAAAAGGGCATTGATGCGGAAGCAGGCTGCATCGCCCTGGCCGCATGGATGAGGGAGCAGTATGGTTCTACCATGATAACCGCGCTGAAAACAGTACTCCCTGTGAGAAAGAAAATAAAAGGAGTAGAAAAGAAAAGCTGTAAGCTTTTGATTCCGTCGCTGGAGGCGCAGCCTTTGCTGGAAAGCTGTATGAATAAGAAACAGACGGCAAAGGCAAGGCTTCTTGGGGAGCTGATAAGGATGAAGGAGCTTCCCATGCCTTTGATAACCGGGAAGCTGCATGTATCTTCCCAGACGGTAAAAAGTTTGGAGAAGCAAGGCGTTTTGGCTGTTATTTCTGAAAACAGCTACCGTAATCCGGTGAAAATTTTGGGGAAAACGGCAGATGCCAGAATGGAAGCCTATGGGGCGAAAAAAGAACTAAGCCAGGGGCAGCAGGAGATTGTATCCCGGATTTTGGAGGATTTTGATGAGGGGAAAAAGGATACCTGCCTGATTCACGGTATTACGGGAAGCGGAAAGACGGAGGTTTACCTTGCCCTTATAGAAGGGATGGTAAAGCGGGGAAGGCAGGCAATCCTGCTGATTCCGGAAATCGCCTTGACCTATCAGACGCTGCTGCGGTTTTATGTCCGTTTTGGAGAACGGGTGTCAGTGATGAATTCTACCCTATCCCAGGGGGAAAAATATGACCAGTGGGAACGGGCGAAAAAAGGGGAAATCGATGTGATGATTGGCCCCAGGTCCGCGCTGTTTACGCCATTTCCCAATCTGGGGGCAATTATAATAGATGAAGAACATGAAAATACATATAAAAGTGAATCCATGCCGAAATACCATGCTAGGGAAACTGCGGAAAAAATAGCATCCATGCAGCAGGCCATGGTAGTCCTTGGTTCGGCTACCCCTTCTTTGGAGGCTTATTGCCGGGCAAAAAGCGGGAAATACCGTTTGTATGAACTGAAAAAAAGACAGGCGGGAGGAGCGTTGCCTGCGGTTTATACCGTGGATTTGCGGGAAGAATTAAAACAGGGAAACCGTTCCATATTCAGCAGGAAGCTTCATGGGCTGTTAAAAGACCGGCTGGAAAAGAAGGAACAGAGTATTTTATTTTTAAACAGGCGGGGATATGCAGGCTTTGTCTCCTGCCGTGCCTGCGGACATGTGATGAAATGCCCCCATTGCGATGTATCGCTCTCAGAGCACATGGGGGGGAAGCTGGTTTGCCATTATTGCGGTTACGAGCATCCGGCGGTGAAGAACTGCCCGGAATGCGGTTCTAAATATATTCTCGGATTCCGGGCCGGAACGCAGCAAATAGAAGAGGCGCTCCATAAGGAATTCCCCGGGGCAAGGGTCTTGCGGATGGATGCGGACAGTACCCGGACAAAAGACAGCTATGAGGAAATCTTAAACGCTTTTGCCAATGAGGAGGCGGATATTCTTTTGGGAACCCAGATGATTGTAAAGGGGCATGATTTTCCCAACGTGACGTTGGTAGGAATATTGGCAGCAGATTTATCGCTTCATATTAACGATTACCGGGCCGGGGAGAGGACTTTTCAGTTGCTGACCCAGGCGGCAGGGCGGGCCGGAAGGGGTAAACGGGCCGGGGAAGTGGTCATCCAGACGTATGACCCGGAGCATTACAGCATCGTCCATGCGGCCAGCCAGGATTATAAAGGATTTTACGAAGAGGAAATGATGTATCGGGAGATGCTTTTGTATCCGCCCGCAGCCCATATGCTGGCGGTGCTGGTGGCTTCCCCAAAAGAAGAGGAAGGCAGGAAGCTTTCGGAAGAAATCGGCATCCTGTTAAAGGAAAGATGGCTAGTGATAGGGCCAGCCCCTGCCTCGGTGGGAAAGATTCAGGATATTTACCGCTTTATGATTTATGTAAAGCATAAAGACTATGGGAAATTAATAGAAGCGAAAAATGCTGTGGAGTCCTTCCTGGAAGAAAGGGAGGAGAAGGGCAGGGCAGGGAAAGAAACAGTGCAGTTTGATTTTGACCCAATGGGGGCCTATTAATATAGAAAGGATGGATTAGATATGGCGATTAGGAACATAAGAGAAATTGGAGACGGGGTACTGAATAAGAAGTGTAAGGAAGTAAAAGAAATAACGCCCCGTACAAAAGAGCTGATTGAGGATATGTTAGAGACGATGTATGAAGCCAATGGGGTTGGATTGGCAGCGCCCCAGGTGGGAGTGCTGAAACGTATTGTTGTCATTGATGTGACGGGGGAAGACCCTTATGTGCTGGTGAACCCCAGAATACTGGAAATGAGTGGAGAACAGAACGGCCATGAGGGATGTTTGAGCGTTCCGGGGAAAACAGGAATTGTTACCAGGCCAAACTATGTAAAAGCGGTAGCTTACAATGAAAATATGGAATTATACGAAGTGGAAGGCACGGAACTGTTAGCCAGGGCGATTTGCCATGAACTGGACCATCTGGAAGGAAAGCTGTATGTGGATATGGTGGAAGGCCCGCTGATGAATGTGGAAGATTTGGAAGACGAAGAGGAATAAATGGATGAAAATTGTATTTATGGGAACGCCGGATTTTGCTTCAGGGGCTTTGGAGGCGATTGTGAAGGCAGGCCATGAGGTGGCGGCGGTGGTGACACAGCCGGATAAGCCGAAAGGAAGAGGGAAAGAAATGCAGATGCCCCCCGTAAAAGAGTGTGCGTTAAAATATGGGATTCCGGTGCTTCAACCGATAAAAGTAAAAGAACCGGAAGAAATGGCAAGGCTTGCTTCCTTCGGGGCGGATATCTTTGTAGTAGCGGCCTTTGGGCAGATTTTGCCGGAAGAAATATTGAAGATGCCTAAGTTTGGATGTGTGAATATCCATGCTTCCCTGCTCCCCAAATATCGGGGGGCTGCGCCCATCCAGTGGGCGATTTTAAACGGGGAAAAGGAAACCGGAATAACGATTATGCAGATGGACAAAGGGCTGGACACGGGAGATATATTGATGAAGCGTACAGTTCCTATCGGAGAGAGGGAAACAGGGGAGTCTCTATTTGATAAATTGTCCGAAGTGGGGGCACAGCTGATTGTGGAAGCATTGCCCAAGATTGAAAAAGGGGAGCTGAAGGCGCAGAAGCAGAACGAAGAAGAGGCCAGTTATGTGGGTATGCTGAAAAAATCGTTGGGGCTTATTTCCTGGGAAAAGGATGCGGCATCTATTGACCGGTTGGTGCGAGGACTAAATTCCTGGCCCAGTGCGTATACTTATTATCGTAAGAAAAGTTTGAAAATATGGGAATGTGAGGCAGTTCCGGAAGAATATGGCCATGGGGGAACAGAAAACGTGGTAGGCCGGATAGAAAAAGTGGAAAAGGACGCTTTCTATGTGAGGACAGGCAAAGGGCTTTTGAAAGTGACACAGGTACAGTTGGAAGGGAAGAAAAGGATGTGGGTAAAGGATTTTCTGCTCGGATATCCTTTGGAAGCAGGGGATATGCTTGGAGGGCAGAGCCTTTGATAAAGCCGGTGTGGGAGATTTTGAGGGCACAGTGAAAGTTAGGAGGTAAACGGATATGTATGGTTATTATTTTGACCCCACATATGTTCTTGTACTGATTGGGGCAGTATTATGTATGGCGGCCAGCAGCAGCCTGAACAGCACTTACAGCAAATATGCAAAGGTGCGCTGCATGAGTGGGATGACAGGGGCGGAAGCGGCTGCCCGGATTTTAAGCCAATCGGGGATTCATGATGTGAGGATAGAGCATATAAGTGGCAACCTGACAGACCATTATGACCCGAGGAATAAAGTGCTGCGGTTGTCGGATGCCACTTATCAGGCCCGTTCGGTGGCGGCTATTGGGGTGGCGGCCCATGAATGTGGACATGCTGTACAGCATCAGAAAGGCTATGCACCGTTAAAGGTAAGGGGCGCTTTAGTGCCGGCAGCCAATATCGGCTCCAGGCTAGGGCTTCCCCTTGTGCTGCTGGGGATAGTGCTTGGGCTTAGCCCAGCTTTTATCCAAATTGGCATATGGATATTTTCTTTGTCGGTACTCTTTCAAATCGTGACTTTGCCAGTGGAGTTCAATGCGTCTTCCAGGGCTTTGGTGATGCTGCAGGATTACGGAATTACCGGGGGGCAGGAGACGGATTACTGCCGTAAGGTGCTACGGGCGGCCGCGTTTACCTATGTGGCAGGTGCGGCATCTTCCATTTTGCAGTTGCTTCGCCTGGTACTCCTGTTCGGGGGCAGGAGAAGGGATGATTAGTGTGGGAAGAACTTTTAACGCTTTTAATGCTGGCAGTATGGCTGCGGCAGGGAGGTCGACGTGAGGAGAAATGAACATACGTGAATTGATTTTGGATATGTTGATGGAAATGGAAAAGGGGAAGGTTTACAGCAATATTCTAATAAGAAATGTTCTGGATAAATACGATTATCTTCCGGCAAAGGATAAGGCTTTCGTGAAACGGGTGACGGAGGGGGTTCTGGAGCGCCGGATACAGATAGACTATATTATCAATGCCTTCTCCAAAATCCCTGTGGAAAAAATGAAGCCACTCATCCGCAACCTGATTCGGATGAGTGTGTATCAGTTGCTTTTTATGGATACAGTTCCGGACGCAGCAGTATGCAACGAGGCCGTGAAGCTGGCGGCAAAGAGAAAGTTCCAGCCGCTGAAAGGCTTTGTGAATGGGGTGCTGCGCAATATTGCACGCCGGAAAGGGGAGTTGGCTATTGATGAACAGCCGGAAAATGGCAATGACGGAGTGCCTGCCGTGGGGCATACATGTTTTTACCCGGATAAAAGGGAATATCCGTTAGAATATTTATCGGTGGCCTACTCTATGCCGGAATATTTCATCAGGGATTGGATGAAGGACTATGGGATGGAGCGGACCAAAAAGATGCTCCAGGCCATGCTGGAGATTCACCCTGTGACCATACGGCTGAAAGAATCTTTATCTGTGGAAGAGAAAAAAGAGCTGCTGGGAAAAATGGGAAAAAGGGGGATAGAAGCCACCCCACATCCTTATTTGCCCTATGCATATAGACTGAACCATGTGGATGGGGTAAGGAATATTCCAGGGTTTGACAGAGGGATGTTTGCTGTACAAGATGTGAGTTCCATGCTCTGCGTGGAGTGTGCGGGAATAACGGAAGGAAGTTTTGTGGTGGATGTATGCGCCGCACCGGGGGGGAAAAGCCTTTATGGTGCGGAGAAAGCCGGAGCAGCAGGGCAAGTGCTGGCTCGGGATATTTCTGCGGAAAAGGTGGCATTGATTGAAGAAAATGCCAGGAGGCAAGGGTTTGGAAATATAAGGACAGAGGTTTTCGATGCGCTGCAATATGATAGCGCATTGGAGGAAAAGGCGGATGTAGTCCTGGCAGATGTTCCCTGTTCCGGATTAGGAATACTTGGCAGGAAACGGGACATTAAGTATAATATGACCAAGGAAATGCTTTCGGAACTTCCCGGTATCCAAAGGGAAATATTAAGTACAGTATGGCATTATGTAAGACCGGGGGGAATCCTCGTATATAGTACGTGTACGATACGCAAGGAGGAGAACGAGGAAAACTTTAGATGGTTTTTGGAACAGTTCCCTTTTACGGCAGAGGATATCAGCGGGAAAGTAGGGCATATTCCGGAGGCAGAGACGGCAGCGGACGGGTTTTTGCAGCTTCTGCCGGGCATTCATGAAACGGACGGGTTTTTTATTGGAGTTTTTAGGAGAAAGATTGTGCCTGCACGGCATCCATAAACTTGCTATGTACAGTCGAATACCCCGCTGCAAGCAACGGGGCATCGAATTTGCAGCGCAAAAAGCTGCGCAGAAATGGGGTAAAAATGAAAGATACAAAGACGGATATTAAATCCATGGATTTGGAAGAATTAAAAGAAGTGATGGAAGCGGCAGGGGAGAAATCTTTCCGGGCAAAGCAGATATATGAATGGATGCATGGGAAGCTTGCCAGGGATTTCGATGAAATGACCAATCTTTCCAAAGCGTTGAGAGAAAAATGCAGGGAAACTTATTTGCTCACCGTTTTGAAGCCGGTGAAGGTGCAGGAGTCTTCTTTGGACGGAACGAAGAAGTTTTTGTTTGAACTGCCGGACGGAAATACTGTGGAGAGCGTATGGCTGAAATACAAACATGGGAATTCGGTCTGCATTTCTTCCCAGGTGGGCTGCCGGATGGGCTGCCGCTTTTGTGCTTCCGCTATTGATGGGCTGGTAAGGCCGCTTACCCCTTCGGAGATGTTGGAACAGATATATGCCATTACATTGCTTACCGGGGAGCGGGTATCCAATGTGGTGGTAATGGGAATGGGCGAACCGCTGGACAATTATAACAATCTGATAAAGTTTATCAAACTTCTCACTGACGAAAACGGCCTCCATATCAGCCAGCGGAATGTGACGGTTTCCACTTGCGGGCTGGTACCCCAAATGGAAAAACTGGCAGATGAAGGGCTGCAGATAACTTTGGCCTTGTCGCTGCATGCCGCCAATGATGAAAAGAGGAGGCAGTTAATGCCTGTGGCAAAAAAGTATACGTTGGAGGAGGTGATAGATGCCTGTGCTTATTATTTTGAAAAGACAGGCAGGCGCATTACCTTTGAATATAGCTTGATAAGCGGGAAAAATGATGGGGAAAAGGATGCAAAAGAGCTGGCAAGGCTAGTCGGCCATCTGAACTGCCATGTAAACCTGATACCTGTAAACCCTGTAAAAGAGCGGGATTTTGTATCAAGTTCTTCTGAAAAAGTGCTTGCATTTAAAAATAAACTTGAAAAATATGGAATAAATGTTACTATAAGAAGGGAAATGGGAAGAGATATTGATGGGGCATGCGGTCAGTTAAGGCGTAGGCAGCTACATCGGTAGTGCAGGAGGTTTCGTTGTGTTAAAGACATTTTCCGTTACGGATATTGGAAAAAGGAGAAAACTAAATCAGGATTATGTGTTCGCATCGGAAAAACCTTTGGGGAATCTTCCGAATATATTTATTGTGGCCGATGGTATGGGAGGGCATAATGCAGGGGATTATGCGTCGAAATATGCGGTGGAAACAATAATAAAAGAAATTGAGGATTCTTTTGAAAAAAATCCGGTGAAAATATTGGGAAAGGCGATAGAGTCTGCCAACAGCCATATCAGAAAAAAGGCTATGGAAGAGGAACAGCTCCGGGGTATGGGAACAACGGTGGTGATAGCCACATGCCTAAAGGATAAGTACCTGGAGGTGGCGAATGTGGGCGACAGCAGGCTATATATAGCCAATGACAGGGAAATCAGGCAGATTACCAGAGACCATTCCCTTGTGGAGGAAATGGTACGCCGTGGAGGGATTGACAGGAAATTGGCCAGAAACCATCCGGATAAAAATATTATTACCCGGGCGGTAGGAGCAGAAGATACAATAATGGCCGATTTTTTTGATGTAGAGCTCAAACCGGGGGATATTGTGCTTATGTGTTCTGACGGTCTGACCAATATGCTGGAAGACGAAGAAATCCATATGATATTGAGTAGCCAGGAAAGCGTGGAGAAAAAGGCGGAGGAATTGGTGAAGGCGGCCAATGACAACGGGGGAAGGGATAACATTGCGGTAATTCTTATGGAACCCTTTGCCGATGAGGAATAACACAAAGGATGGAAATCTTGGATTTTCAACCGAAGGCTTGCCAGGGTGCTGTAAAGTGTTCAGGATAAGTCTCTCAGCTTTGAAAGGAGCAAAGTTATAAGATGATTAAAATAGGAATGATAATTGGAGAACGGTACGAAATACTGGAAAAAATTGGCACTGGGGGAATGTCGGACGTATATAAGGCGAAGGACCATAAGCTGAACAGATATGTGGCGATTAAAGTCCTGAAACAGGAGTTCTCGGAAAACGCGAATTTTGTTTCAAAGTTCAGGGTAGAAGCGCAGGCAGCCGCCGGGCTGATGCATCCTAATATTGTGAATGTTTATGATGTAGGTGAGGAAAACAGCATTTACTATATTGTGATGGAACTGGTAGAAGGCATTACCCTGAAGAAATATATCGAAAAAAAAGCGAGGCTGTCGGTAAAAGAGGCGGTCAGCATCGCTATCCAGGTTTCTATGGGGATAGAGGCGGCACATAACAACCATATCATACACAGGGATATAAAGCCCCAGAACATAATTATATCGAAAGAAGGAAAAGTAAAGGTTACGGATTTTGGTATAGCTAAGGCAGCCACCAGCAATACTATCACCTCCAATGTAATGGGTTCCGTTCATTATACTTCGCCGGAACAGGCGAGGGGGGGATACAGCGATGAAAAGAGCGATATCTATTCCCTGGGAATTACCATGTTTGAAATGTTGACGGGGAGGGTGCCGTTTAACGGGGAAACAACGGTGGCGATTGCCATTAAGCATATTCAGGAACCGCTCCCTTCCCCCAGGGATTATATACCGGAGATTCCATTCAGCGTGGAACAGATTGTCTTTAAATGCTGCCAGAAGAGCCCGGACCGCAGATACCAGACAATAGCCGACCTGGTGACGGATTTAAAGCAGTCTCTCATAAATCCCGACGAAGATTTTGTAAAAATGGTCAATCCGGATGAAGAGGCATCCACCCGGATGATTACCGATAAGGATATGATGCAGATAAAGCGCCAGAGCGACAGGCGGGATTCCATGGATGAAGCGCTCCGCCTGAAAAAGGATGTCCGGCGTAAGTATTACGATGAGGAAGATGACGAAGATGAAGAGGATATGCTGAACGAGGAAGAAGAGGACGATGACATCGAAGAGGATATAGATGATGAGGAGGAAGAGGAATACGATTCCAAAATGGAAAAGGTAACAACAATTTTAGCTGTAGTTGCCGCTTTGCTTATCGGATGTATCGTATTGTTCCTGGTTGGAAAGACTTTAGGGATTCTGCCTTTTGAAGGGCTGGGTTTCAAAAAGGAAGAAGATGCAACTGAGGAAGATGCGGGAAAAGTGGAAATGCCTAAGGTGGTGGGCCGACAGGTGGAAGAAGTAAAGACGGAGCTATTGGGGCTGGGGTTGACACCGGAAATCACTTATAAGGAAACGGATGAATACGAGGCTGGCCTTGTATTGGAGTGCAATATCGGTATTGGCCAGATGGTGGACTCCAAAACAGAGATTGTGCTTACAGTGAGCGCAGGTGCCAGTGGGGTGGAAGTGCCGGATGTGGCCGGGATGTCAACGGCACAGGCTGTCTCAAACCTGGAGCAGAAAGGCTTTGTGGTGAACCGGACAGAAAGCTATGATGAAACGGTGGAAAAGGGAAATGTGATTTCCCAATCCCCCGAAGGGGGAACGAAAGCGCCCAGCGGTTCGGCGGTTACTATTCGGATTAGCCAGGGGGCGGAGGATAATAAAGTCAGGGTTCCCGATTTGATAAAGCTGTCGGAAATGGATGCTATGGCTACCATTAAGGAAAGTGGCCTGGATGTGGGCAGCGTAAAAGAAGTCAATCATGAAGATGAATCGTTAAACGGGCTGGTCTGTTACCAGAGCTATTCGGTAGGTTCTTATGTGGACCCAGGAACGGCAATTGACATACAGGTAAGCATAGGGCCAAAGCAGGGAACTTACAGTTTCGTGGGAAGCATTGAAGCGCCTTCCGCAGCGGAAGACCCAGAATATAGGGATGGTTTAAATGTAACGGTTACGATAGATACGGCGGATGGGATACAACTGCTAAATACAAGCACAGCATCTTTCCCGATTTCCGTGAATTATACGGGCATCCGGTCGGCTACGGGAACTGTTACTTTTACTTATACGGTGACTACGGATGCCACTACCCAGACAGACCCGGAAACAGGGGAAATGATAACAACGGAAGGAACTGCCGTCCAGAAAACAGTATCGCGGGAAGTACAGTTCACACCGGAATCATAAGTATTGGAAAAGAGTGCTATGAATACTATGGGGAAAATAGTATAATATGCTTTTTATAGAACGCTTTTAGGGGGCATGGATATTCATATGGAATACGGAAATACAAAAGGATATGGGAATACGAGGGAAGACGGAAGCAACAAAGCGGAGGGCCGGTATATACATGGGAAAATTGTGAAAGGAATTGCTGGGTTTTACTATGTATATGGGGAGGGCCATACGGAAAATGGCGGCCAAATATATGAATGTAAGGCTAAGGGCATTTTCCGTAAGGAGAATAAAAAACCTCTGGTAGGCGATGATGTGCTCATGGAAATATTGGATGAGAATGTCCTGGCAGGAAATATTGTAGAGCTTCTTCCGAGAAAAAATGAATTGATACGCCCGGCGGTGGCTAACATTGACCAGGCACTCATTATATTTGCGATAGTGAAACCGGAACCCAATTTTAATCTTTTGGACCGGTTTCTTATTATGATGGAGCAGCAGGGGCTTTCCAGTATTATCTGCTTCAACAAGCAGGACATTGCCACCCAGGAAGAAGAGGAAGCGCTGGAAAAAGCTTATGGATTTTGCGGCTACCGTGTATTATTTGTGAGCGCAAAAAGAGGGGATGGCATGGAAGAGCTGAAAAAGCTTTTATGTGGCAAGACTACAGCGGTAGCAGGACCCAGTGGAGTGGGCAAATCTTCCATTATTAATTTTCTGAAACCGGAAGCGGGCATGAAGACCGGGGAAATCAGCAGAAAGATTGACCGTGGAAAACACACCACCAGACATTCGGAAATCATAGCCCTGCAGGAAGACACTTATATTATGGATACGCCTGGATTTACCTCCTTGAAGCTTTTCCATATGGAAAAAGAAGGATTGGCGGGATACTATCCGGAATTTGCCTGTTATGAAAAGCAATGCCGTTTTTCCGGCTGTGCCCACATAAATGAACCTAATTGCGGGGTGAAGAAAGCCTTGGAGGAAGGGCATATAAGCAGGATACGGTATACGAATTATAAGGTTTTGTATAGAGAACTACAGGAAATGAAGAGGTATTGAGGTGGATAGTTAAGTGTAAAGGGGCGGAAGAAGGGATATATTGACAGATTGATTAGAAAGCAATATAATATCTGCAAATTGCACAGGAAAATTATGAAATGAAATGCGGAAGATAAAAGGGGAATATGAAGGCAGTGGAAATGTAGTATTAGAAACAAAAGGGAAAGTATTGCAGTTCATAATGCAGTGAAATAGGAGAAGTACATAATGAAAAAGGGATTGGACACGAAAAATTATAAAATACTGAAAATAGCCATCTATATAGTTATGGCTTGTATGCTGATGATATACATGCAGGATTATTCTTTTCAAAACCATTCAGATGACGCCGTATATCGGGAGACGTTTCTTCATTATAAGAATTGGGTGGAATGGGTAACTGTTTATTATCAGAGCTGGTGCGGACGCATAGCGATTGACACAATGTTGGTATTTTTGCTTAATTTGCCTGTTGATATTTGGCGGGCGCTTGTGTCCGTCTCTATTTTACTGACTATTCATTATATAGTTAAAATTGCAAAACTGCTTTCCGGCACGGGGGGTTACGGACATTCTGATATAAGCAATAAGGGAGAAAGAAAAAAGAACGCAATGGGCAAAGTGCTGCAATTTGCATTGCCATTTCTTCTATTCTTTTATTTCAGGCCGATGTTCAATGACTGGGTTTTTACCTGGTGTACGGGTTCGGCCAATTATCTTTTTCCAGGCTGCTGTTTATTAATATCCCTTTATCCGGTGCTTTTATATGTAAATGACGCACCAGTACATTGGAAGGATATCCTGTTAGCAGCATTGGCAGGTATTCTTGCGGGTTCAAGCGAACAAACTGGCGCGATATTTATGGTTTATTCAACTATCCTGCTCTTGCAGCATGCTTATAAGAAAAAGAGTATTTCAGTTTCCATCCTTCTGTTAAGCATCTTTATTGACGGCATGACTTTGATTTCTATTTTTGCGCCAGGGAATCAAGTCCGCGCGCAAATGGAAGTTTCATGGTTTCCATCTTATCCGATGTTTGGCTTCATGGATAAACTGATACTTGGAATGCAGCATTATGTAGGGCATATGTACAGGATGGATACTGTGCTGTTTGTTATTATAATGTATGTAATGCTGTTTATATTGAACCATAAAAGCAGAAAGAACGAGCTGTTTGTACTGCTGGGGTTTGTCATGAATAGCATATTATCAGTCCTTTCCAGCGTTGCATTCAGCGAATGGTATATCAATCCGCAATGGTTTTTGTATGTCTTCTGGCTGTTAATTTTGTTTATTACACCATTTTATAATGCGTGGCTTTTATATGGCACTTTTAGAGAGCGCTCAGGGCAATTGGCTGTAATTGTGGCGTTCCTCTATCTGGCTGCAGTTTCCAGTTGTGTTGTGCTTGGTTTTTCGCCAACGGTCTATGCATCCGGTATCCGGATATTTTATATTTATCAATTGCTAGTATATGCACTTGATATAATTTTGGTGTATCAGGGCTTCAGAAGCAGTACCAGGTGTTTCCTTACAGATTTGTGGTCAACGGCAGCTATGGGGATAGCAGCGGCAGGCTGCATTGGATTTATTTTCCTTTTTGAAATCTGGAATCAAAACAAAGTAATCTCCCTTAATCAAATGCCAGAACGCGATAATGTGCAAATAGAAAATGCTTCAGCTATAGAAAAAAATGGATATCTTCAAATTTCCTTTCATGCTAAGGATAATGATTGCAGGTTTTCATATAACAATTGGGTGAATGGTAAGGGGAATTCCCCATATCTCAATGCCAAAATAGCAATAAAGAAAGACGAAGGGTACTATATTCTATCCACCTACCCCAAGCCGAATGATGGTATCAGCGAATCTGTGGAATTAAGAGGTTATATTCCTATTGATGCGGTCGAAGATATAGGGGATAAGTATGAAATAGCGTTGATTATTTATGATATGGAGGGCGAAGCGTTGGGGTATTCTCGTATAAACCTGGATAGAGGGATTTAAAAGGTAAGGGAGATAGTTTATTATAAGGCATATCGGATGTAAAAGCCGGATGTGCCTTATTTTTTTACC
Organism: Lachnospiraceae bacterium; assembly: GCA_009911195.1. Taxonomy (GTDB): domain Bacteria; phylum Bacillota; class Clostridia; order Lachnospirales; family Lachnospiraceae; genus Kineothrix. Next base: position 23,399 of record QXWV01000151.1, read on the forward strand.
TTATAGGAAATTCCGTCGCCAGACGGACATAAATTGACGAAGAACCGAAGGTTCTTCATGAAGTGGCG
>QXWV01000152.1 GCA_009911195.1 Lachnospiraceae bacterium
AGCACAAGGCTCTGCTTCTTCCAGATGCAGCACCCGGAAAGGTAGAAGCCCGCCGCCCTGAATGCGCTGCGGAAATTCAGCCCTTCCGTGTCTGCGTGGAACACATAGATGGAGGCATCGCTCTCCATGTTCTGCTCCATGTTTACGAATGCTGCAAAAAGGAACTGGTAAAATTCCTTATCCGGCATGTTATCATTTTTTATTTTTCCGGCGCTCCCCTCATAATTCGCATTGTACGGAGGGTCCGTGACCACAAGGTTTGCCTTCGCCCCTGCCATCAGCACATCGTATGTCTCCGGCAGGGTGGAATCCCCGACCACCAG
>QXWV01000161.1 GCA_009911195.1 Lachnospiraceae bacterium
AGCAAACAGCAGAATCTCAAAAGCAGGGCTGTCCGCATAGGCGTATACCCCGCATTTGATCAAATCCACATCTGAAAATGTCTCAATATCCATTTCTAAGATTTGCCCCATTTCATGGCTCCTTCCTGTGTAGATATTTTGGATGACGGGCGGCAGTTCCCCGCCGCCCTGATTCCCTTATCCAAGAAAATCTTCCTCATCATCCACTTCCACCGCGTCAAAGTCATCCTCTGCGTTCGTCCTGCCGCCAAGGGACTCCCCATCACGGAGTTTCTGGATGTTGCCAAGACCTGCGGCAATGCCCTTATTGCCATTGGTGGAAAATCCGTAGAAGTTCACGCTGATCCTGCCATAGCACCCGGAATACACCTCCGACTGGTCAAGGATGGGCTGGACATTCTTATCCACTACCTGCGGTGCCTGCTTGCTGTTGGCGTTGAAGAAATAACTGTCCGCATACGCCTCATCCTCCGGGCGGTCAATGTCACCGTCCCTTAAAGGCAGTTTCAGGTTCGCCGGGACCTTGCCGCC
>QXWV01000162.1 GCA_009911195.1 Lachnospiraceae bacterium
GATTGCCCTCTTGATCTTTTCTATGGTCTCCGTGTCCGACTTCGGTATGATGGCCGATACGGAATACTTCGGGTCCCCATCGCTCACTGCGTTGGGCTCCCAGCAGTGCAGGTAGGAAAACCTGCACGGTACGATTACTTTTGTCAAATTCGCATTTTCATTACTCATTGTTCTGTTCCTCCTTAAAATCCGCCTCTGCGGTTGCTGCCATTATTTCCTGTCTCTTGTCCGATTCTGGCACTAAGGTCACCTTGCCCTGTGGCTTATAGACCAGCTTCCCAAGTACCTCTGCAAATTTCTTCTTCCCAAGGAGCCGCTCCATCTCCGTAATGCCGATGAGCGTCTTTTTGTAGATATCCGTGTACCCAGCCTTCTGCGCCGCCCGCGCCACTTCCTCCTCATCCGTATACTTCCGGTTGCTCCTGCCCTCCACCAGCTTGAAGCCGGCCCATTTCTTCCCTTTCGTGACCGCCTCGTCCTGTGCATAGGCGTAGACGTCCGCAGACCACTTGGCAAGCTCGTCCGCAACTTTCAGGACTTCCGCAATCTCCTCATCTGAGAGTAATGGGGGCTGTTTAAATTCCATCTGCGTCAGCCTTAAATATTCCTCCGCCCTCGCCCTGCAGGTGTTCTTCGCCTTACAGAAACGGCACCAGTCGCCGGACTTAAACTCGCCCTCGCCCTTGATGGCAAGCACCGCTTTTGGCTTCAATTCCATCTCCACCCATTCCATCAGGTCCTTTACGGAAATCTCCCATGTGCTGACGGATTCCAGACGCGGCTGGTAGATGGTCATACGGATGGTCTCAATGTCGTAGAGGGCATCGAACAGTTCCAGCGCCCCTAATCCGTATAACATCATCTGTGGGTTCCATTCTGCATCCACCGCCACACCCTTCCCGTACTTTAAATCAATGACAGTAAGGACATGGTCAGCAACAATCAAAAGATCGCCTGTTCCGAATCCCTCCGGCACATAGGCGGAATAGTCCAGCCGCTGCTCGATCAGCACAACAGGGTCTTTGCATTCCTGCCTTGCCAGCTCCACCTGCTCCATCGCAAAGGCCACATAGCCGTCCGTGCATTCCTCCATCTCGTCACAGTGGTAATCCGATACCGGGCGCTTGGACCTCCGCTTCAATGCTTTTTTCAGCTTATGCTCCGCAAGGGCGTGGGCAGCGGTGCCTTCCTCGGCATAGACGCTGCCGCCGGACTCCTCCTGAAACTGCTCCTCCAACCGTGCGGAAGGCGTACAGGAGAGCCACCGCTTGGAGGAAGATGCGGAAAGAAGTGCGTGTTTCCCCATCACAGCACCTGCGCTTCCTGCATCAGCGCCGGGTAGTCCTCCGGCTTTACCGCCGAGAGCTTCGCCGCGCCGTACTTCTGCAAAAGTTCCTTTATTTCCTTCGACTTTCCCTCCTGGGTTTTCTGTGCCATCAGTGCCCGGATGCCCTCCAGCGTGGCAGGATTTTCCTGCTGTACCTCTGTCTTTTCCGGCTGTGCCTTTGCCGCATCCTGCTTCTGTTCTTTCACAGATTTATCTTTCGCGCTTCCTCCCTCCGCTTTGGCAAGGCCGCGCAGACCTTCCGCAACGATGGAGAAACCTTCCGCAATCCTCAATAATTCACTTCCCATTTACATTCCCTCCGTTTC
>QXWV01000163.1 GCA_009911195.1 Lachnospiraceae bacterium
AAAAATGATTTCCTTTCCCTGTTCTGTGGCAGATGCAATCTCCGCCGCCATGCCTTCGGTGGCTTCCCCGAACACCCACACCTCATCACAGAGGGCAAGCAGCTCCATCCCCATAGCGATGCCGAGCCGCCGTTCTCCCTCTATCCCCTCATTCAAGAACTGAGGGAATAAAAGGTGCGGCGCAATGGGAAGATGCCCTTCCTCACACGCCATGCGGCTGTAAGCCGCCGCCCTTCTTGCATTCCCTTCCATGTCGCCGCGGAAGGGGCTGCAGATAAAAACCTTCTTACGCATCAGCGCCTCCATCCTTTCTTCATTTTCCTGTCGTGCGCCGCTTTCGCGGCTTCGTAGGCTTCCACTTCCTTTTCGATCTGCATCAGCTTGGCGGCTAGGTTCTTCGCCACGATGCTGATCGCCTGCAGGATGCCGATAAGCTCCTGTGATTTTTCCATAGGCTCCGTTCCCTCCTTCCCTGCCGTTTTGGAAGGCTCCCAAAATATACCCTCCTAAAAACCGTAATGACATTTTTTTTGAAAGTGGCGAAGGAAAACGGAAAGAAATTTATAAACCGTTCGACAAACACAGGGAAATATGCCGGATTATTCCGTATGCCGTCAGATAATGTCATTTATGCACATCAAATCCCCTGTCCTCGAAAAACAGGCGCAGCTTCTCCAGCACCCTGTCCCTGCGGCTGGCAAGCGTCCTCCTGTTCTCCTTTTTCATCCGGGCAAACTCCGCCACCGGCATTTCCTCGCCTACCACCCTGACGGCCAGCTCCCTTTCCTCCGGGAGGAGCGCATCCAGGGCTTCCCCCAGGATTTCCAGCAGCTCCCTTTTTTCAATGACCGCGTCCGTGCCTTCCACCTGGGGGCCTTCATCTTCCTGCCCTTCCGTAAGCCCGTCCTTCCATCCCTCGTAGGATTCTTCCGTGTAACCGTTCTGCACCATCGCCTCGCGGTTCCGCTGTTCCTTTTTCTTCATCCGCCACCACGGGCGGTAATACCTCTGGTATTCCTCTTCCGTGACATCCATTGTGAATTCTTCGTTTCCTGACTTGACTGTGATTTTCCTATTAGACATAAGGCGTTCCTTTCTTTACGCCTTCGTAAAGCCAGAAACGCATTGACGCAGATGTGGGACGCCTCCGCCAACGAAAAAAAGGCCGGAGTAAGCTACTTGAATCTCTAGCTTTACTCCGGCCATTCGGTGACTCGTTTTTTAAGCGGCCCCACTCGCTCGGTCGTAAACAATATTCTGTTTACATTGGATTTGTCATGCCACTATTGCCGGCATGGTGATCTTTACTATTTTTCCGCAGTGCGGGCATTTGAGCCTGAAAACAACTTCATAAGACTTATCCCGCCTGACGTCCAGCACCCTCCGGTCACATACCGGGCATACCCCTGTTTCCGTCATTTGGCTTCCTTTCCCCGTTTCCCCATATGTGCATTTGGGAAATAGTTTTTCCAATATTTTCCATTTACTGTTAAAAGTATTGCCCCGTTTTTATTTTCTATTCAAATCCACGCACAAAAAAGCAGCCGGATTTTTTTGTTTTTCCGGCTGCCCATGATAAACCCTATTCTTTTTTTGGTTCCCATACTGCTGTGACAAGGTTATTGCAGTTGGGGCATTTTGTTTCCATTTCCACTTTTTTGGGAGAATCAGTCCCTATGTCCAACAGGCGTCCCCCGCACCTTGGGCATTTTAACTGCTCCATCGGGTATTCGTCTTTATCAGGAATCATTCTTTAACCTCCTCCGGCCGGCTGCCCATATCAGGAGGGAGCCGGATGGTTCCCCGGCTCCCTTTTCTCCTGCTGCGTAAGGGCCGGCCGGCTGTCAGAATATCGGTATCCTGCCGTCCCCGCTTTCGTATGCCTGAAATATACACTGGTGCTGTTTACTGTCCACTGTCTCCGTCTTTCCCTTTCTTCACCACAAAGAATACACCGATCCCCATGATGACCACCAGCGCGCCGACCACGATAAGCCACCACGGTCTCCACGCCTGCCCGGCCTGCGGGCTTTCTTCTGCCTGCCCGGTACTGTCCCCATCCTGATCTTCCGGCTGTGCAGGCTCCGTGGCACTGTCGCTTTCTTCTTCCCCGTCTATCGCGATCACATAGTCTGACGCATGGGTAAAGGCAAGGGACACGGTGCCGTCCTCTGCGACTTCGTCAGAACAGATAAATTCAAGTTCCCCGGTGCTTTCGTTGTAATAGTACAGGCTTGCCGTATATCCGGCGTTCTCCCTGCCAAGGCCAATGGAAAGCACTGCCGTAAAGCCGAACTCCCCTTCATAGGCGAGGCTAATCTGGATGCTGTAACGCTCCCCGGTGACGTTGTTCACGATATCCACCGGGATAGTGTTTGTTTCTGTTTTTACGGAAAAGTCAATGTCGCCCGCCTTATCCGTTGTGATGCTCTTTCCGTCAACGCTCCAGATGATGCCGTTCCCCATATCGAAGGTGACGGTGATGTCCTTCCCCTTAATGCTGTCAAAAATATCTCCCGGAACCACCACAGAGCCGTTCATATCCACGTTGATGATGCTGCCTTCCTGCGCCTGTTCTTCCTCGGCACGGATCACATCCCAGCCGGTCTTGCCGTCCTCGTCCTTGATGAATGGCTGTTTTGTCCCCTGTGCGGGTGTTCCTATGCCGCTGCCCGGAGCGGTTCCCGGCCTTACTGTATTTCCATTGCCCGGATTCACCGGCGTTGTCCCTGTCCCCGGTGCGGTTTCATTCCCCGGACTGGTATTTGTGTCCGTGGGCTGCGTCACGGACGGCTGCGGCGTAGCATTTCCATTGCCGGGATTCGTGCTGCCGCCTCCGCCGCTGCCCTGCCCTTCATCATTGCCGCCGGAGCCGCCGTTATTTTCACTCCCGCCGGAACTGCCGCCGCTGTTTCCGCCGCCGGAGCCTCCCCCGTCTTTCTTCGTGTAGGAAACTGTTGCAACGGCGCTGTCATTCAGCCCGTCTTTTATGGCGACCGCTTTTACCGTCGCCGGGGCTGATACCGTAAATGCCCCAGTATAGCGCGTGGAGCTGCGGCCGGGCGTGCTGCCGTCCGTGGTGTAATAAATCTCCGCATCGGTTGAACCGCAGGTAATGGTCACGCTGACGCTGCCAGAGTAACTTCCCCCTGCCGGGGAGATCACGGGCGTCTTTACCGTGAACTTCGGCATTGTCTCCTTTGCGGATACCGCACTGCTGGCATTGTAATCATTGGTCTCCTTATACCGCTTATAGCCGGTCACTGTCTCCCCGACGCTTACGCCGGTCTTTACATTAACATCCGACCAGTGTTCGCCGTCAAAGCTGTACTCGCACCCTTCGGTGGCCGGTATGGTGACGGTATAGTCCGTCTCCCCGTTCGCCTCCACCTTAAGGCTGAATGCGGGCGGCGCTTCCCGGTCCTCTTTCGCAAGGTTTACGGTCATAGTCCGCGCCGGTGACTGGTTATGGGTGTCCGTCCCTTTCAGCCGGATGGCAAGGGTCACGGTATCCGATGTGGTAAATCCGCCCTGTTCATTGCTCTCAGTCCATGTTTTCCCGCCGTCAAAGCTGTACTCCGCCCCGCTTACCGGGGTGATGGCGACCTTTACATCCGCCGGATTGGTGCGGTCCGCCTTATAGGTGAGCGCGGGCGCTGCCGGGGTGAGTTTCGGGAAGTCCACCGTGATGTACTTTGGCGTCCCTTCCTCATAGTTTTTGTCCTCCGGCATCATTGCATAAAAGGTCACGCTCGTTCCAGGCTTTATGTCCTTAAATATATTTTCTGCCTGCCATGCGCCGTTATCCATACGGTAAACTGCTCCCTCCGTGGGCGTCACCGTGTAGGTATAAGTCTGCCCGTTATCGGTATGGCTCCCGCTTACGTCAGGCACTTCGCGTCCGGGCGCTTTCCCTATGGTAAATGTCCTTGTCACTGAGCCGGTATAATTCCCTTTCCCGGTGATGGTGACGGATGCCGTCCCTGCGTCCTTATTATTGCTGTATGATACTGTGAAGTCATTTGCGGTAAGGACTGCCCCGCTGTCAGAAATAGATATCCCTGACGTTGGCGTCCCGGTACCCGCTGCCACAGGCGGCTTGATTTCGGAGCCGGTATAAGTATAATTCCCTGCCACCTCCGATACCGTTACACCTTCCGCATTCAGGTTCCTTTGGCTTACCGTCAAAGATGCCTGCACCGGTACGCTGTCATAATCTGCGTTATCCGGCTTAAAGATAACGGTTACTTCCGATGTCCCTGCGGATGGTTTTTCGTTTTTGTCTGCATCGCTGACAGTCCATGTACCCGCAAGGACGGTGCTTCCGGCCTGTGCCGTGCCGACTGTGATCGTCATTTCTCCCACGCTCTGCCCGTAGGTCCCGGCCACTGCCGGAGCCTTTGTGATGACAGGCAGGGTTTTCTTCGTGGTAAAGCCTGTATTTACAACATCTGCTATGTTCCCTGCCGGTGTCCCTTCCTCCGAATCCGTAATATCTACCGCCCTGTCAATTGCTGTTACATAGACCATATATGCCGTATTGGGCGACAGGTTTTCAGCCTCCACAGACACGCCGGGGGTATCCGCTGATACCGCGCCTTTTCCAGAATCAACAACGCCAGCAATGGCGTTTCCTGTTTTACCCTCCGGCAGGGTTCCCCCGCAGGTCACAATGATATCCTCTGAGGACGGGGCGTTGCTGTCTTTTGGCAGAACCACATAGTAATAGTCCGCCGCCTCGTTTACCGTAAAGGTAAAGCCTGCCGTCACATCTTTTTTTGTTTTCTCCGGCACGGCAAGCCCATCTACTGTGGGCGCTGTTCTGTCTAAAAGGATGCCGTCCGTGCTGATGTATGTTACATTTCCAACGTTGTCCGTCAGTCTGGCATAGACTACATACTGGCTTGTGCCTGCATCCACAGTGGGTCTGCTGCTGCTGTCATATTCCGTCCAGCTTAAGCCTGCCGCCTCCAGTGCGCCTGCATCGGTGTACTGGTCTGTTCCTGCCACGATGGCATATTCTATTTTGCCGATGCCGCTCCCGTTTTTATCCTCCGCTTTTATGGTCACGGTGTATTCCTTTGCCGCATAATTCCCGAAGCTGATGAAATGCAGGACGTTCTGCCACCATTTTGCGCCTACGGCAATCTCCCCCGTGGGCGGCGTCAGGTCGAATTTTACCGTTACCTCCACGCCGTCCGACATATGCCCGGCGCCGTCCTTAAAGTACAATGTCTTTGTCACTGTGCCCTCCTGTGCGGATATGGTATAGGAGTCCTTATAATCTCCGCCCAATGTATCGGAGACCGTATAAGTATGGCCGCCTTCCGAAACTGCCGTAACAGCCACATCCCTGTTGTAATAGTCTTTCTTATTACTGTCATTATATTGAAGTCCGGGAGCATCCATATAGGAAATGGCCAGCGTTCCCGGCTGATAGGTGATATTGTAGTTTGCCGTTACATCTTCACCGCCGCGCTTGATGACTGCGCTGGAGGGTGTGATGTTGCCGCCCGGGACATTGGAGGTGCTGGCCTCCAGGGTGACGCTCTCCAGCGTGTCGCCGCCGACAAGGCCGGTAGCTGTCACCTGATCCTTACCTGTGGCAATGCTCCCGCCGTAGGTGATGGTCTGGTCATTGGCCGTGATGGTCAGCGTGGCCTTGCCGATGGTAAAGGTCGAACTGACAGATCCGGAATAATTACCTGTTTCTGTGGCGGTGACGGTCAGCGTGGCCTTGCCCGCGTTGATGTTGTTGCTGGCGCTGATGGTGTACTGGCTGGAATCAACCGTCTTCCCGTTTACCATAACCACAACATCACGCACTGGCGGGACAATCGCCGCGCCGGTGTAGGTATAAGTGCCGCTGACAGTCACAGAGGCATTTTCCAGCATAGCTTTCCTGGTGGTGATGGACGTGCCCGCGCTGCTGGGGGAGGCGTTGTGGTTTATGTCCTCTTTCAGACGGGCGTAGAACGTATATGCCTGATTGGGCTCAAGCTCGGTGAACGTCGGACTTTCCTGCCACTCGCCATCGCCCCTCTTGTACTCCGCGTTTTCGATGACGGTCAGCGTAATGCTGGTGTCTTTGATGTTTGCGTCCTCTGCGGTGGGCGCGGCGGGTGCTGTCTGGCCCGCCGGGACGATATGCAGATTTAGCCCAATTTTCGTTATTGCGGCGTTATAATTATCCTGTTCCGGGATACTTGCTATGACGTTGTCATAGGTTCTGGCATCGGTGGGCAGGATAAGGCTGTCAGCAACACCATACCAGGAATAATGAATCTCCCCCGTGTATTTTTCCCCGTTCACCAGCGTTATGACCGGCTTGATGTCAGCAGGCTGGCCGGTATAGGTCAACTCCCGATTATCGGGATTCCATTCAATCTTAGGCGTGGCCTTGCCGATGAAGAAGGTCTTTGTGACCGTGCCGGTGAACGCTGTGCCAGTGACGGTGATCTTTGCGGTATCTGTCCCAGCGTTGATGTTGTCGGAATAATTTACTTCATAATTGTTCTCCGCTGCCAGTGTCCGCCCGTCCACCGTAACAGTGACGGCAGGTTCCTGCTCTTTGCCAGTATAGGTCAAAGCCAAATTATCTGGTAACGTAACTGCCAGCACAGCCCCACAAGGGCATTTTCCATTTTCATCAAAGCGGCATTTCTCCGAGTTCTCCACCATTCCGCAGGCAAGGCAGGCCTTCTGATGGGTTAAGGTGCCCTCGGTATGCATATACTCGCAGACATTTTCACCCTTATGCTCGCAGACCTTTACCGTAACGGTTTCCATAATCCGACTGCCCTTATCCAATCCTTTCGTGATAGGATTGTCATTCTGATCAAAATATGCATAATGTTCCGATGCGGAATTGTCACCATAATTTTTCAGAAATCCGCTCAGCGTATACCTACTGCTGTTAAATAAATTCCCCAGCGCTATGTCTTCCCCTCCAACAAATGTGCCCCCGCTGATACTGACCGTACCTTTCTCAACAGCCATTCCATATCGGCCTCCTTCAAAGATTCCGCCGCTGATATTGGCTATGGCATCCTCTTTCCAGATGTATATTCCGCCGCCATCCGTTCCCTTTGCCCTGAAAATGCCGCCGCTGATATTAACTTCTCCGCTTACATGATTCAAGGCTGTGACTGATTTGCCGCTTGCAGCGTTAAACGATTCAAACAGACCTCCGCTTATTTCGAGTTTCCCTCCCCCTATGTATAAAGCACCAGATGCTGTTGTTGTTGCCAGATAGGTGCCGCCCTTTATCACTGCCTCGCCGCCTCTTACGGCTACACAGGCGCACCCTACACCGTTTTTGCTTGTGGCTTCAAAAGTTCCGTCCTCAATCACCAGCCTGCCGCCTTCCTTAACCTGGAATGCCTCCCATATGTCCGTACAAAGGAGTTTGCTCCCGGGCCTAATGCTGGTAATGGTGATATCACATCCGTCTCCCACATCCAAACGTTTACTGGATATTACATCTCCAAGCAGTGTAACTGTAACAGGTGAATCGGCCGCTGTTGCCGCTGTCCATGCTTCGCTGATATCTGCATAATAAGTAGTAGTGCTGTCAACTGTCACGCTGACCACATCTCCTTCCTGCCGGTCAGTATGGCTCTCTGCCAGCATGGACACATTGGCCTCATCAAGCGTCCCTTGCAGCTCGCAGCAGCGGATCATGTCAATCTGCTCCTGTTCGTCCTCGGTCAGTTCCCGATAGAGCGCAAGAATTTCCTCAAGCTGCGCCCGCACCTTGTCCGCATTATCCGACCTGATATCCGCTGCATCCGGCAGAGCGGCAATTAATTTCTCAATAGGGCATATACGGCATTCATAAGTACACGGACTGCCTTCCCCATTCTCTGATGCGGGCTGGTAGCCGCAGGTATCATCATGCTCCGGGTGGTGCTTGCAGAGGCTGGTATCCTCCGGCTGGTCTGTGTTTTCTTCCGCATCTTCCGTGCTATCTTCTACATCCTTCCCCTTGCAGTCTGACAGGCTGGCATCCTCCGCGCCGCACACGGGGCAGTCCCTATTGATGCTGTCCTCTGCACACAGTTCCTCACAGATACACTCCTCCTGCCCGTCACCCGGTTCTTCTGTTTCATTTCCGTTTTCTGTTCCCGGATTTTCGGAATCTCCGTCATTTATCTCATCATTATCGTCCGTCTTGCCTTCCGGTATTTCGTCTGTTCCGCCCTTGCATATCTCACACATGAAGGTGCAGGGACTTCCCTCCGCCGCCTCCCGGCAGCCGCAGGATTCGTCATGTTCATGATGGCAGTCCAGCTCCTTTGTGGTGCTGCCGTCTTCTCCCTCCACTGTCCTGTAACAGTCCTCCGTATGCTCATGGGTACACCCATGCCCCGGTTCCGCCTCTTTGTAGCCGCAGTCCGGGGTATGCTCTGTGTGGTGTCCACACAACCCGCCCCCGCTGCTCTCCGATGCGGATACGGCGATGCCATCAAACGGCACCGTCTGGAATATTAATGCCGCCGCCAGCAGGATTCCAAAAGCACGGTGCATTTTCCGTGTATTCGTATCACGGTGTCCTTTTCGGGCTTTTATCCCCTGCTCCCGTTTCTCTGTAGGAAAATTTTTATCCTGAAACCATTTTTCCATAACCTTTTACTCCTTCTGTTACAATAAGCTGGCCCGCAAAGCGTGACAGCGTTTGTTTTCCTCTATCACTAAAGGGAAATCCCCCTTATAAAATCCCTAAATTCCTCGCCGCCAGCACCGCGTCCGCCTTGCCGGACACGCCCAGCTTCCGGTAGTTCTCCTTCGCGTGGTACTTTACCGTGGCCTCCTTCATGGAAAGCTCCCGGGCGATCTTCCCCACGCTCTTTCCCTCCGCCTGCAGCCGGAGGACGGATAACGCCGCCCCACAGAAATCCGGCGCTTTCGCAAGCTGCCCTTTCAGGTACACCGGGTAGCGCACCGCCACCTTCCCCGTTTCCTCCATGAGCCGGGACAGCCATTCCTTATCCGGTATCTCCTTTTCCAGAAAACTTTTCCCTGCCGCCGCAAACAGCTCCTGCGCCGCAGCCCCTTCCTCGCTGATGAGGCGGAGGAAGTGGTAGCCGCAGGCTTCCTTCAAAGCGGAGAGGAATTCCCCCTTCCACGCCCCGCCCGTCCGGTACTTCGCTATGGCGCTTAACAGGCATACTTCCATGCGGATATAGGTGCGCCTGCATTTCTCCGTGTAATAGCGCAGCTTCTCCAGCAGTGCCTGTGCTTTTAAATATTCCCCAAGGGAAAGGTAGCTGCGCACCTTCGTAAGGTAACGGTAACGCTCCATGATGCAGAACTCCCTGTCCTCGTCCGGGGCCTGGGCCATCCACGCCGCCACCGCTCCTTTGTCCCCCTGATAGAGCGCAAGCCGGCATTGCAGCGCACCGATATTGGGGAGGAGCTGCGCCGCCCCCTGCTCCCTGACGCCCTTCTCGAACGAGGTCAGGACTTCCGCCGCCGTCTGTATCTCCCCCTGCAGGGTGTCAAGCCGCACCTGCAAGCCCACGGCGGCAAAGGCGATCTCCGTCATGCCGCCGCCCTCCGCCTCCATCTTCGCGCGGGCAAGGAGGGTCAGGACTTCATAAGCGTCCTCCCCTTTTTCATAAAAGCTCTCGCCTAAAGCCACTTTCACAAGCCCCTTCCCGTACCGGCCAAGCACCCGCTCCACCAGCTTCCCGATGGTGGCCGCCAGCTTCCTGTCCTCCCGGCTCCAGTGGCAGAAATCCTTGCCCCCGTTCATGGTGCTGGGGTAATTGCTGGTGACGGAAAACTCCGGCAGGCTCATGCCCTTATCAAAGATCAGGGCGGGCATCCTTTTCATAATGTCGATCATGTCCGCGCTCCCCCGGTGGGGCAGGGCGATATCAAGGTAGGCAAGGCGGCTTACGGCCTCCCGCTTCTGCCCGCCTTTTGCCGTGGATGCAAATTTTTCCAGCTTCCGGTACCAGTATTCGCTTTCCTCCCCCTGCATCAGCAGGGAATAGAGCATGCTCATCCCCGCCATCAGCACCGGGCTTTCTTCCAGTTCCCTTTCTTCCATCTGTAAATAATAACGGCGCAGCTCAAAGTAATGGCCGTTGCCGGGGTTCAGCCGCGCGTTCCTGATGAGCAGCTCCCTGATCCGCTCTTTCTTCCCGCACTGTTCAAACATGGCCAGGGCAGGCACGATCTGCCCCTGCATCTCGTAATACAGCCCCGCATTGTAGGCATGGTCCGCCCGCTCCTGTGGGCTGTATTCCTTCGCCGCCCGCCTGCGCAGCGCCCGGATAAGCTGTGGGCGCAGGCGGTAGGCGCCGTCCTTGCAGGAAAGGAAGTTCCCGGTCTCCACCGCCCGCTCCAGAAGCTCCGGCGCATGGCGGTTGCCCGTGACCATCTCCGCAAGGGGCAGGGTAAATTCGTCGGTGACGCTGACCTGCATGAGGAATTCCAGCAGATCGGAATCCCACTGCACCATCACATGGCTTTCCAGGTATGCGGCGAAAGCCTCCACGATCTCCTCCGCCATCTCCGGGCCGGGGCGCATACCCTCCAGCATCTTAAGGGCAGTGTGCCGCACCGTGTAGGCGTTGCCCCGGCTCCTCTGCACTACAAATGACAGTTCTTCCTTTGTGATGCCGAGCCCCTGTGACTCCATGTAAGCGGAGATTTCCTTCTCCCCAAGCCGCAGGTCATCCTCCGTGATGACGAGGAGGCCCCCGCCCACATAAGGCGGCATCAGCCATGCCGGTATGGGGCTGCGGCAGATCAGGATGAGCCATATGTCCGGACGCCCAGCAAGGGAAAGGACAGCCTTCCGCCCCTCCGCGTTTTTCAGCAGGTGCATATCGTCCACTACCATGACCGTCCGGGGCTGCGCCTCTTTTTCCTTCCCCGGACTATGTGACGCTGCCTCCTGTGCTGCTTTTGCCGTCTCCGTAAGCCCTGCAGCGTCTTCCGCACAGGAAATGTAACGGTACCTGCGCCTTGACAGGTACTGCCTTACCAGCTCCGTCTTCCCATAGCCGGTTGCCCCGTAAATATAGACTGCCTGGCCCAGCCCCTTTGCCACGCGCAGCTTTTTTAAAGCGGCCTCCGGCGCTATGTATCCTTTATCCAAATGCCCTTCTCCCTCCACAGATCCAAGCCTGCCACGCTCTGCGTGCCATCCTTAGATGAAAAGAAGCCGTTTAAGAGACATGGGAATACCCATGCCTCTTAAACGGCTTTACCATTTCTGCATATGTAAAAATAGTAACGGGGTCAAAAAGGGCGCAGCTATGCTGCTTGCTTGCTTGCTTGCTTGCTTGCTTGCTTGCTTGCTTGCTTGCTTGCTTGCTTG
>QXWV01000164.1 GCA_009911195.1 Lachnospiraceae bacterium
TCATGCCGCGGATATGCTTTGCATCCGCAGTTATGCTTTATTTTACGCCATTTCTTCCGTTAAGTCCACTCTCCAAACGGATAGTCTGGGGCACTTTTTTCGGTTTTTTTCAAAAAAATTTTTTTACGCCTTTTTCTGAATGATTTTTCTGTTTATTGCTTTCCTCACAGACTGCCTTTATAATAGACTTATCACACAGGGGGGGAGGAAAAGTATGTTCACTTTTGAAGATTTCAAATCATTAGCCGGGATAACGGACCGTGACGAACTCATGTCCGCCGCCTCCCAGGTTCCCGAAGAGGATTTACGGACAGCCCTCTTTTTAACGCTCCTTGCATGCGGCAAAAACACAGAAATAAATAATGAATTATGGAGACGGGAGCATGAGCGCGCAGATAGGGCGGAAGCAATGCTCAAATCTAAATTCCTTGACGGCTGACAGGAACATAGCAGGCTCCGGACATAAAAAAACGGGACAGCCTTTTTCCCGTTTCGACAATACCCTACACTTTTTTGCCTTTCCACCCTATACTATCACGGAGACCAGTGGCTTTTGCGTGAAAGTACACTTTTGCCTGTTAGTTACCCCTTTTACCCCAAGGGTAAATTCACCGCCAACAGCAGAAAACAAAAAGCGACATTTTTTCCGATTGACCAGGATAGCTTTTCCCCATATAATAAAATCCGTAGCAAAAAATAACCAGAAAGACTGGAGGACATCCCATGAAATACACTTTGTACCGTTCCTTTGGGAACATTGATAATGACATCAGAAAGCACGAACTGGCCGCCGTGGAATATGCCCCGGACATCTACGCTGCCACGGATGCCCTTGTCCGCGCCGTGGCGGA
>QXWV01000165.1 GCA_009911195.1 Lachnospiraceae bacterium
AACCACCTCCTTTGCGCCGGAGCTTGTGCAGCCCTACCGAAAAGCGAAGCGTTACAGCTATGTAATGACAGGGCAGGTTATTCCCCCAAACGCGCCGGAAAATATCCTCATTGAATACGGTGTGGTCGAGGGAAACGAATAGCGGCGGTCTTACATAAGGGGCACAGGGTATGCGCTTTCCTTTACTCCGCACATACCCTGTCCGTTTTCCTATTGACAAAATATCCATCAAAATAGCAATATTTCCCATATTTCAACAGCATTTTTCTACAAATAGGCGAAACTCCAAACAAACACGGAAACTCCTATACTTTCACGCAAAACTCGGATACTATCACGGAAACTGCCGACTTTTGCGTGATAGTATAATTTTGCCCCAATCGCCATGTTATCAGCGGCATCAAAAATGCAAAAAAGAGAGGCCCACCAACCACTCCGGTGAACCCCTCTACGCTTAAAAACCCTTGATTTTAAGCCATTCTTCCATACTTTCGCCTGCGAGTACCCAAAATCCTATGGCATCATTTGGAAATAGCCGCCTGTGCCGCTGTTAGATTCTGATGACTTTTACCCCGGGGTAAAAAT
>QXWV01000166.1 GCA_009911195.1 Lachnospiraceae bacterium
CTGTGAGGAATTTACCCCACCCTATTTTGCAATTCGACAAATCGACAAATTGCGGTTTTGCCGAAAAATCCATACTTTTCAGTGTGGCGCAATCACATTAGAGCAACCTTAAAAGCTGTACCAACTCATGAGACTCATCCGTATCTGATGTGGTCTGCCTGGTATCAAACTGCGAAAAACGGTTATCACGGTAAAATGATAACAGCTTTTCCTCATTTTCAGCTTCTAAGAATGTTACCATGCCACCAAACATATACTGTGCTTTTTCAATCATCATCCAAGCCAGTTCAATAAGCGCCTTTCCAGAGATTTCCTTATCCCTGCCGCCCGCGTAATTTTTTCCAAGCTGTGCAATCAGATATGCAGACATAGTATAAGTATCTGTTTTTTCATCCCATTCACTGATGCGCAACAACTTTCTCTTTACAGTATTGCTTACTGTTTCTCCCCTTACTGTTAGAGGTTTTAATGCAAGGGTAAAATAACCCAGCATTTCCCCATTATCTTTGGAAAAAACAAGATATGTAACTGACTGGTTCTTTTTTGTGAACTCTATTGCACTTTTTTTCAAAAACCGTTCCAAATCCGGATTCTTTGGACAGGAAAACCCGGAGAGCAGCTTAACAAGCGCAGGCTCCCCGGCTTCTTGGTCATCTCCTAATGCCAAATACTTGCGGATATTGATTGCAAAAAATTTATCCGTTACTGGCATTTAATTTCTCCTTTGCTTTCTTTTCCCTGAACCTCATAAATTCTCGCAGTTCATCCTCAGTTTCAATGAACTCTACATTTACCGGAGTACGCACAGGACGGTTCTTGGCAGATTCTTCAATCGCATTGATGAACATCTCCACCTGTTCCTTGCCGGAAATGACAAAATTCTTTGTGATACTTGAAGTTGCCATAATAAACACCTCCTTTGTTAGTATGGTTCTTCCGCTACAATTCATACTTTTCTATCTCTATTTTATTATTTTATATCGGTTAACGCAACAAATCTTTTATGAATTTTTTATAACTTATTTTTTCCACTTGCTATCCCGCCAAAACAGAGTTAAGATACGACACCACGGAAGGAGGGATTGGATTGGAAAAAGGTTCTGCATTGTACCAATTGATGGATGTCCGTATGCACAGTGTCATGAACGGCATTGTAAGCGGTGACGGGGAATACCAGGCGATTCTCCGGAAGTCGGACATATATTCCGGCGAACTGGACAGTATGGATTTATCAAAAGAAATCCGGCTGCTGATCGACCGCTACGTCAGCGAGCAGAACGCGCTCGGCTCCCGGTTTGGGATGCTCGCCTACCTGCTTGGGTTTTCCGACTGCAAGGCCATGTTTTTGGGGAAATGCCTGCCGACAGAAGCAAAAGAAATGACCACAGAATTGTAATCGCAAAAAAGTACCGGACAGGACGGAAAGGCTGCGCCCACAGCCCTTCCGCCCTGTCTCTTTCGTCTAAATATAAATCCATGCCTCCAGTTCCGCATATTTGTTGGACTTTGA
>QXWV01000167.1 GCA_009911195.1 Lachnospiraceae bacterium
TTTCTTGAACCACGCCCTCTCGTCATTCGGCGTGACCGTCAGCTTCGTAAAATAAACAGGGGAACCGGCGTCATCCAGTTCCCCGCAGGCTTCGGGGCTTAAGTTTAAGAGCCACTCAAAGCGGTCTTCGTAAACCCTTACCCCGAAAACATATTTATCGATATCTTCCTCCGAAACCTCCCCATCCTTCGGCACGGGCGGCTGCTCCATGAGCCTGCGCAGGTTTTCCAGCTTGCCGCCCATGTCCGCATCCGTGGCGGGCTTCACATCGCCGTACTGCATCATCTGCTGTTCCAGCTCCGCTATCTTTTTCTCCACCTCCTGCTGCTTGCGGCT
>QXWV01000168.1 GCA_009911195.1 Lachnospiraceae bacterium
GCCTGCCCCACCCCTGCCGCGCCGAGGCCGAGGACTGCCGCTGCTTCCCGGAGCGTCCCTTCCGGGTCATCGAAAACGGCATGGAGGACTTTCTGCGCCATCGTGTGTATCTTCCAGTCCTGCACCAGCGGCGCCCGGCAGACTCCCTCAATGCTCAGGCCGTTCTTAAGCCTTGCCGAAATGGTGCCCGTCCGGGTCTGGTCATAGCACTTGTAGGTGTAGGTGGTGAAGTCCCTTGACTTGGAGTGCCACCTGGTCTTTGCGAAAGCGTGTCCGCACTGGCAGCGCAGCTTCCTGCGCCAGAGGTCGTCCGAGTGGGTGCCCTTGTTCTTCCGGTAGTTCCGTGATTCCGCATTCCGCTCCGCCAGCAGATTCTGCACCTTTTCAAATTCTTCTTTGGTAACGATGGGCTGGTGCTTCCCTTCCACGATGACGCGGTCAAGCTCCCCGTTGTTCTTCGCCCTCTTCTGTTCGAGGTAGTCCGGCACATATTCCTTCCGGTATTCCAGCTCCCCGCAGTAAAGACGGTTCTTTAAAATATGGCCGATGGTGGCGTAATGCCACAGGCTCTTCCCCATCGCCGTGAGGTCGCCGTCTTTTTCAAGCCGCTTTTTTATCTTCTGGTAGCCGTTGCCTGCAAGGTACATATCGTATATCTTCCTGACCGTTCCTGCCTGCGCCTCGTTTATGACGTATTCCGGCCCCACCTTGTCATAGCCAAGCACGTTCCCGGTGCCGTAGATCACCCCGTTCTGGAAGGAGACCATCTGCCCCGCCTTCACCCGCATGGAGGTCTTTTTCGATTCATTCTGTGCGAGGGTCGCCATGATGGTCAGCCGCAGCTCCCCGTCCTCATCGTTCATGGTCCATATCCCGTCCTCGGTGAAGTACACCTCAATCCCCATCCGCTTTAATAATCTTGTCTGCTGGAGGGTGTCCACCGTGTTCCTTGCGAACCTCGATACCTCCCTCGTCACGATCAAATCGAAATGTCCGTCCTTTGCGTCCTCCATCATCCGCACGAAGTTTTTCCGCTTGGCTATGGAAGTGCCGGTGATCCCTTCATCGATATACCGGCGGTAAAGCACCCAGTCCGGGTGCCTGTCTATCAGGTCATCGTAATACTGCACCTGGTTCTCCAATGCTGAAAGCTG
>QXWV01000169.1 GCA_009911195.1 Lachnospiraceae bacterium
CCGCATCTGCATTCGCTCCTTTCCTTTTTTGGTAGTCTATTAATCACTCTGAAAGCCCGTAAAGTCAAGCGGTCTGGCCGCTTTCTTCCTATATAAATGCCGCCTTACATTCGGGTGGTGAACGCAAGGGAAATCCACCCGTCCCGCTTTTCCTGATAGGCTTTCAGCAGCCCCCAGCCGTCCTTTTCCTCAACCACGGTGAAAACGCCGACACCAGTAAATTTGCCCGTTTTTGGGTATGACGTTCCGGGGCCACGGCGGATATTCAAATCGGGGATGGATACCCGCACCATGTAGGGTGCGGAAAGGGTAAGGCTCTCCATGAACTGCACTTTTCCTTCGCTGACAATGGCTTTCAGGAT
>QXWV01000170.1 GCA_009911195.1 Lachnospiraceae bacterium
TTTCTCCCCTGCCGCCCAGCCTTTCCCCTGCGGATTCTCCTTCTGGCCGAGCCATTCCGCATAGGGAGCGCAGCCCCTTGTGACATAACGGAACCGGGGATCGTTTTTTTCATTTACAAGCGCATCCGTGGAGGCGTAGGCTTTGAGGTGCTGTACCTGTGCCCGGATGCCAAGCTGCGGTGTGTCAAAGGACAGCCCCACTCTGCCCCTCTGCGTCACCCCAAGACCGCAGAAATTGTTCTGCGGAAGAGTGACCGCAGAGCCGGAGAAAGTGAAG
>QXWV01000153.1 GCA_009911195.1 Lachnospiraceae bacterium
TTTCCTGAACTCCATACTCTCAATCCCTCCAGAACCTTGCTTTGATGTAGCAGTCGTAACTGCAATACTTCGGTTTCCTGCTCCGGTAAAAGGGAAACTCCCTGCCGCAGCACTCGCATTTCTTTGTGACAATGGCTTTCCTGTTCCCCTCCTGCGGATGCGCTTTCCACCACTGCCGTCTACATTTTTCTGAGCAGAATTTCCTCGGCCTGCCCGTCCCCGCCTGTGCCGTTTCCTTCCCGCAGCAGATACAGATGCCGTTCTGCACCTCCCGCTCCTGCAGGTTCTTCACGGTTGCCGCCACATAGCCGCCCATCCCTTTTGCCTTGCAGTGGTTGCGGACGATGTCGCGGGAAAG
>QXWV01000171.1 GCA_009911195.1 Lachnospiraceae bacterium
GATCATATCCAGAACGGACTGCGGCACGGACGGATTCTTCTTTTTGAGGTATGCTTTCATCTGATCCGCCGTCACCGCAGGCTTTCCCATAATGGCGGTAAGGGAATCCGCCGCCAAACTTCCCTTCATCGCCGCCTTGATGTCTTTTCGGAACTGCCCCATCGACAATCCAAACTTAGACCACAGATGCTCCACGTCCCCGTGGTTGCTGGCAATGCCTCTCCTGCATCCTTCCGAATGGGAAATCACCACACCATCTGCAAGCGGGTCTAAGTTATACTGGCTGCACAGATATGCAAACAATTCCACCGCATATTTATAAGTGGCAAGCACATGGTTCTTCGTATTCTCCCCGTTCCCGGTCTCCGTCCAGTTTGAGCCGCCCGTATATCGGATGGTAGCAGGCTCCGTCATTTCCACCCC
>QXWV01000172.1 GCA_009911195.1 Lachnospiraceae bacterium
ACTGCCGCCGCAATGCCATCCACGGAAATCCCACGGGAGCAGTTGGTACACATCCCCGTCCGGCTCGATGATGGCGTGGACGCAGGCGGATGCCTCTGCCCTGTTCCAGTTCTTCATAAACACATCCGCCTTTGGCTGCGGGCATCCCACCGAATGGATCATAAGACCTTTCACGGTGATGTGCTTTCCTGCTTTATAACAGCTGGACTGTGTAAGGTAATTCTGTATCAGATTCATTCCATTTCCCTCTCTTTCCGCACGAAAAAGGCACCACCGCAGCGATGCCCTTCCAAAAATTATCCTGTTATCTTTCCATCCGTCTCAGCATGGCGCGGCACACCTGCCTTGCC
>QXWV01000173.1 GCA_009911195.1 Lachnospiraceae bacterium
GTATGCCCTCATCCTTAAGCCCTCCGTTCTGTATTCCGGTTTCCCCGGTCACAGACATGTTCGCTCTGGACGGGCATAATTGCAAGCGGGAATGGGACCATAAACTGCACAAACATCATCAGAAAATTTGTGCAGCATATCATTCCTCTTTTTCCTCCCGTAACTGCTCCAGCACGGCTTTCAGCTTCCCCGGAATGGGCAGCCCCGTCCGGGCGGCATTCTCCAAGATGGAAATGCCCTCATTGGAAAGGTAAAAGAAGATGACCGCCGTCCGCAGGACGCTCCCCTCCCCGATGATGTG
>QXWV01000174.1 GCA_009911195.1 Lachnospiraceae bacterium
CGCCACAAGGCTGAAAATAATGACCTTCTTGAAGATACCCTTGAACCCCACCTCGCTGGAGAGCTTCTTCTCCACCGCTGCCGCCATCAGCCCGGTGGCATAATCCACCACCACGAATACCACCAGTGCATAGAGGAAGCCGTCAAAGCCTCCCATGACCGCGCCCAGCGCACCGCCGAGCGCCGCGAACGCATACTGCGCCGCCTCGATAAAATTCTTCATTCCAGTTCCTCCTTCTAA
>QXWV01000154.1 GCA_009911195.1 Lachnospiraceae bacterium
CAATGTCATTAACTTAAGGAAAAGAACAATACCGGATGTCTTTATCCCATGAATGGGTGTAAAGACATCCGGTATTGTTCTTTTCCTTAAGTTAATGACATTGTAAAAAATCAATGTTTATGTAAGATTTTGGGGCGGTTTCCTATCCCCCCTGTGCGAATTTGCGAAAATTTACGTTTGAGGGGGCGGCGGTCAGTATTTTGTCGAATTGTAGAGATTGATGTTGCCCTACCCCGGTCAGATTTCCACGGGAAATGTCACACTATGTCAGAGCATGACAGAAAAAGAACCATCACGGAAACCGTCAGTAATGGAACTCCTGATAGCGGTCCTCCGTCATGGTTTTATGGTCGTGGCAGCTCTTGCAAAGTGCCTGCCAATTCGTCTCATCCCAGAACAGCTTTGCATCCCCTCTGTGTGGGGTGATGTGGTCAACCACAGTCGCTTTCACCAGGCGTCCCTGCTTCCTGCACTCTTCGCAGAGAGGATGTGCTTTTAAGAATCGTTTCCGTGCTTTCTCCCACCTGCCATCGTATCCACGGACGGATGCGCTGGCTCGGTCGGAGGCGTGCAGCTTTGCGTGGTCGGTGCAGTACATCCCGTCCGTCAGCATCGGGCATCCGGGATGCTTACATGGTTTCATCGGTTTCTTCGGCATGGTTGCACGCCTCCTTCCTGTTTCATTCCTCCGGCAGCCTGCCGCACAGCGCCCTGCAGGTCTGCGCCAGCATCCCGCCCCACTTTTCATATTCCTCCGCCACAGCCTTTAGCTGCTCCGCCAGCGTGTGCATATGGAACCGCGGTGCGTAGTTGTCCAGCGTCTCGTTGATGTCCGTCAAATCGAACCGCTCATGCAGGTTCTCCGCCATAACAGCGTTCATGCATTCCAGGTCCTCCGACAGCGTCCCTAAAATCAGTTCCTCCAGCTCCGCCGCAGTGCGGAATGTATGGAACACTTCAAAGTACCCGTGTTCCTTATCGTACACATAAAAGAAATGTGTGCCGCTCCTGCCAAGCGCAATGTCCGCATCCCGCTCCGAGAAATAATCCCGGTACCGCTCTGCCATTTCCAGTGCTTCCTCCCAGCCTTCCGGCATCATGTTAAAACCTCCCTTCCTTAGTTGGTGTGGGCATTTTAACTCTGAATCCCGTTAATAGCAAGCTGTTTTCCCGCTTATCCTCCTAAGTGGCAGAGTGCTTATAAAACCGCCGATTTCTTTGTCACTATCTCGTATTGGCTGCTCCGCCCCTCCTGTTTTAAACTGTCATCGGAAAGGAGGTGGCAGGCCATGACAGACGAGGAATTTATCACGCAGGCCATCATAGACCGGATGGATATGGTGTTCCAACGCGCCATCCCGGAGCCGACAGAGGAAGAAAAGGCAGCAAGGCAGGAAAAGGAAGAACAGTTCCAGCGCATCCTTGACAGCCTCCCGGAAGAAGACCGGGCGCTGCTTAAGGAAATGCAGTCGGAGGAATTCCGCCTGTCTGCACGCGACAACGAATTTTTCTACCGTGAGGGCGTCAAGGATGGTTTCTCCCTGTACCGTTTTGTAGCCGGAGGGTAAAAGGGAACGGGCGACAGTGACGGAAAATACTGCCGCCCGGAAAACATCACCACTTCTTCACGCCGCCATAATATTTATCTGCGATTGCCTCCTGCTGGTACTCCGGCAGGCTCCGTAATCTCTCACTCACTTTTTCAAGCGACTG
>QXWV01000155.1 GCA_009911195.1 Lachnospiraceae bacterium
ATTCTCCAACAGGGCTCCCTACACTTTTCCGCATCATAAACATAACACATATTTTTTTCACTTTCAAGAAACCACTTCGGTACACTTACTTAACCATTACTTAACCTGTCAGCTTAAAAGGTAGTCCTCCGTATGTTTTGCCCTGCCCTCATACAATGCCGCCAGCTCTGACAGCGCCTTCCTCCTGTACTTGGTCAGCATGGCCTCACTCACCGCATACTTTGCCGCCGCCTCTTTCCACTGCATCCCGTTGACCACCATGTCCCGGATAACTTCGGGCAGACGACCGCTCAGCCTGCTGACCGCATATTCAAAGAATTCTATCTCTTCCTTCACATACTGGTATTTTCGGAAAGTATAATCATACCAGTCATCATTCATGCTCTCCGCCACCTTGCGGTAATAGACTGCCGTTTTCCCCGTCCT
>QXWV01000156.1 GCA_009911195.1 Lachnospiraceae bacterium
CTTCAAACCTCGACAGTTCAAAGGCAAGCGTTATCCTGTCTTTTTTCCACTGATGGTATTTGTCAAACAGATTTTCCCCTGCTTTCATTCTCCGCCTCCAATCCTCGCTTTTACCGCGTCCACAAGTGCCGACTGCCCGCAGTCCTTTTTCTCCAATGCGGCCATCACCCGCTCATCCAGTGTACCTTTTGCGATCAGATGGTGGATCACAACCGTCTCCTCCTGTCCCTGCCGCCACAGCCTTGCGTTCATCTGCTGGTACAGTTCCAGCGACCATGTCAGCCCGAACCACACCAATGTGGAGCCGCCTGCCTGCAGGTTCAGCCCGTGTCCGGCTGACGCGGGATGGATCGCCGCCACCGGGATTTCCCCGGCATTCCATTTCCGCATATCTTCCGCCGTGTCCAGCTCCACCGCCCCGGTTCGCTCCACAATCCTCTGTAGATCATGCTTATACCAGTAGGCAATTAACACAGGCTTACCATTTGCCGCCTCGATCAAATCCTCCAGTGCTTCCAGCTTACGGTCATGGATGTGTTTCACGTTCCCGTTCTCATCGTAGACCGCGCCGTCCGCCATCTGTAAAAGTTTATTGGATAATGCCGCCGCATTCACCGCGTCAATATCACCGTCCGAAAAGGGAAGGAGCATATCCCGCTCCAACTGCTCATACAATGCCGTCTCCTTTTCTGTCAAAATAACCTCCACCCGGTTATAGACGCATTCCGGCATTTCCAGATAATCCACGGCCTTCATGCTGATGCAGATGTCGGAGATCAGTTCGTAGATCATATCCTCCGCGCCCTCCCTGGGCTTATAGGAAAATACCATCTCCCGGCTGCGCTTGTCCGGCACGAAGAACCGCTCCCGGTATCCGCCGATGAACCGCCCAAGCCTCTGCCCCATATCGAGGATACCGATTTCCGCCCAAAGGTCGATTAATCCATTCGGTGCAGGCGTCCCGGTCAGCCCCACGATGCGCCGAACCATCGGGCGCACCTTCTTCAATGCCTTAAACCGCTTCGCCTTATGGGACTTGAAGGACGAAAGTTCATCGATCACCACCATGTCAAAATCCCATTTATGGTTTTCCACCAGCCACTCCACGTTTTCCCTGTTGATGACATACACCTG
>QXWV01000157.1 GCA_009911195.1 Lachnospiraceae bacterium
TCTCCTGCTAAGTGCGGAAAGCCGCTCCCGCTCAGAGCCAAGCACCGCCGACATCCCAATCCCGGAAAGATGCTCCCATTTCTCCAGTTCGGCAGGCCATGTATCCCTTGCTACCCTAAGTGGTGCTATCACAAGTATTCTGCGGATATCGAAATAATCCAGTGCCAGCTCCCATATGGCGGTCAGCGTGATCACCGTCTTGCCAAGACCGCAATCCAAAAACAATGCACTCACCTTGTGGTTTATGATAAATTCCTTTGCATACTCCTGATATTCATGTGGCACATATCTCATCCAGCACACCTCCGATCTGCTCCACGCGGTCAACCACATAGACTGGGAATCCCAAGCATTCCAACTGCCTCATTCTTTTTATCTGCAATGGCCGCGGTTTCTTCCCCGGAGCCTTTAACTCCACAAATGCTATTTTCCTGCCCGGCAATAAGACGATTCTGTCCGGCACCCCATTGAGTCCGGGTGAAACGAATTTCACCGCCATGCCTCCCATCTTTTTTGCCTCTGCCCGCAGGCGGCTCTCAATCTCACTTTCCCTCATCAGACACCGCCTTTTCATAATCACGCCAGCACCTCTTGAACAGGGCGATGCACTCATCGCAGGCGAACATCCCATGCAGATAATCCAGTATCCTCTGCCTGTCCCCGTCTTTGGGGAATCCCGCCTCTTCATGCTTCATGTCCCCTGCAAGGTCGCCCCTCGGCGTGTCCTTCCCGTAATATTTCCCTATCATCCATTCATAAAAATTCATTACGCTCTGCCTCCTTTTCTGTTCCGAAGTTCCGAAAAATCCCTATTACGCGCATATGGGCGCTTTTACACGTTCTTCTTTCTTCTTTTTACCTATTCCATTTATTAGATATATTTCAGGAACATTGGAACACGCCCCTTTATTCCAGTGTTTATCATGTGTTCCAATGTTCCATAAATCTGTTCCAGACGTTCCCGTTTTGGAACAGAATCAATCCTGTTCCGTTCCAACACTCTTTTCAGGCTTTGGAACAGAACAGCTTTCACGCCTGTAAATCCACTGCGGGCCATAAAGCGCGATGCGCTCTTTCTTATCCTCCGGCGTCCATCCGCCGATGCGCGCCATGATGGCGGAAATCTCCCCGCTGTCCATGCGTTTCAAGTTCGCCCTCTCCTTCCCGAAGCATTCACACCAGATTTCCATGTTGGAAACACACATCCGGCGCACCGTGCCTTTTAGGTCCGGCTTCCCGAAATCCTCCCCATGAAGGAAATTCCTGCGCTCGAATAAATCCATGTCATCCCATTTCTCTGGCAGGAGCGTGTCGAGGTACTCGCGCACAAGCCCCTCGCGCTCATCGCTCTCCATGGCCTCCCGCTGCTCGGACTTTGCCGTGTCCTCCATCTTCCCGTCAAGGTAGAGCCGCTCGCCCGCTTTCACATACACAAGCACCTCCGCCCATATCTGCCGGATGTCCTCCCCGGACAGTTCCCATGAATGCTTACGGCTCCCGCCCGGCGTCTTCACCGGCCAGAAACGGCGGTTCCCGGTGGTGTCCCGGAGATACCCTTTCTCCGCGTTGGTGGTGCCGAAAAAGACGCACTGGCGCAGGTGCGGCGTTGCACGTCTGCCGAAGGACGCACGGTAGATGTCGTTCTGCCTTGAAAGGAAGGAGCGCAGCGTCTCCACCTCCGCCTTTTTTAAGCCCGCAAGCTCCCCGATCTCCATGATCCAGTACCCCTGCAGCTTCTCCGCCGCCGTCTTGTCCTTCGTGTCGCTTAAGTTCAGGCTGTCGGAGAACCAGTCCCCGGCAAGCCGGGAGATCAGCGTACTCTTCCCCACGCCCTGCGGCCCGTTCAGCACAAGCATGGTGTCAAACTTACAGCCGGGGCTTAACACGCGGCAGACCGCACCGCACAGAGTCTTTCTCGTGACGGCGCGGACATATGGCGTGTCATCCGCGCCCAGGTAGTCGATGAGCAGCGTATCCACCCGCGGCACCTTATCCCACTCCGGCAGCGCATCGAGGAACTCCCGCACCGGGTGGTAGGAGCGGTCATCCGCGGCCTTCGTCACGGCGATATTGTAATTGCGCATGGAGAACGTACCGTAATTCAGATCCACATAGGAGATAAGCTGTGCATCGTCCGAGTCACGCCAGAACCGCCCCGGATGCTCCCAGGGCACAGCACCCTTGATCTCCATGCCATCGCTTAACTGGTTGAACACGATGCCTTTCAGCTTTTCATCGTTGTTCAGAATGAGTAATAAATTTCTTAATGTGTTCTTTACCACCGTGGAGCGTTTCTCGTATTCAAGCTGTTTCAGCCAGTCCTCGTTTTCCCCGGAGAACTCCTTCTCCGCTTTTTCCATCCGCTCCCCGGCAATGGTCATCTTCACGTTC
>QXWV01000158.1 GCA_009911195.1 Lachnospiraceae bacterium
ATCACACATGGCGGAAAAAGAAGGGAGCTTTGATGCCTCCGTATCCTCCGCCGCCTTTTCATCCATATCCCCGAATCTGTGTATCCGCACCATGTCAAAGGCGTTCATCAGCCTGCCGCAGGCCGGGTCCGTGGCATGGTGGGAATAGGCGAACTTCCCCTCATAAATGACCACGCCCGCCTGTGAGTCAGCCGGGACATAGTCATACCGCCCCGGCATAGCACTTGGCTGGTAAACGTCCGGGAGGAATGCGGCTATCGCATCTTCTATCGTGTAAGTCCGGCAGAATACACCGATGACACCGTCCTTCGTAAGCGGGTCTGCCTGTTTTCGCATTTCCCTCTGGACGATGTTCTGCTGTCTGCTGCTCACCGGCCACTCGGAGGAATCCCGCCAGTCCTTATACCTTGAAAGCACATCATCCGGGTTCAGCGGCTCTCCCTCGATATCCCGGAAAAGGAATTCCCCGTCAGCGGAAGTGGACGGCCAGTACATGAGGCGGCTCGGCTCATAGGTGGTGTCATCGAACATCTCAATCCCGATGTCCTCCGCCACCTTCCTTGCCACCGCCACATATTCATCCGGCGA
>QXWV01000159.1 GCA_009911195.1 Lachnospiraceae bacterium
GTTCCGGGATAACGGGATGATGAGCCGCAGCCTCGGATTCTCCGCCGTGTGCTTGTGGGTGGAATAGATCAGGCAGCGGAAGTCAAAGAACATCTCCACCTGCTCCGGGATGTCCTGGACGGCATGATCCATGTCCAGAGTTAAGGCAGAGCGGAACTCCACACAGTCCTTCTTCCTCCTGCCGCCTTTCAGTTTCCCCATGACGAAACCGCCCACATCCTTGATGGCGTCCTGCTTTGCCTTTGTCATTTTTCCATACTGCTCCACGGTCTCCGCCGTGCGGATAGTATGTGAGATGCGCCCTATGAATTCCTCCAGTTCCATCTCCGCACCGTTCCAGCGTTTCTCCATCCTTGAATTGCCCGTTGATATATACAGTTTCATTCCTTCCTGCCCTCCAATAATTTC
>QXWV01000160.1 GCA_009911195.1 Lachnospiraceae bacterium
CGCCTTCCTGCGATAGAAATGCCATTCCTCCGATTTTGCAGTGAGGGAGTCCGCCTTTTCCGAAAACGCCCTGACCTTCCCGGAATGCTCCCGCGCCTTTATCCGTAAGAACTGTTTCAGTTTCTCCTTATCCTCATCTTTCGCAAAGCGCCGGATCAGCGGGAACACCTTCTTTGCCACCGCTAACCTGCATGGGAAGAACTCATGGATATAAAGCTCCATCCTCCCGTTCTTATAAACCATCTTCACTGTTTCCCTTTCCGTTTTCTGCTCCGCCATACGCATCCCGCCGTAGGCAGTCGGGTCATGGTACCCTTCCGCATTTCTTCTCTCCATATATTTCTCCTTCGCTACTGTTTTTGGTAAAATGAACAACTGTATCCATCCGCCCGGAGCGGTAATCCCTCCGCCCACTTTGGCCGAACCGCCATAATCTCGCACATCTCATCCACGGAGCCAATGCCCTCCGGCACTTCCGCTATGATCTCATCATGGCAGTGCATCACGATGGAATATCCTTTTTTCTCCACACGCAGCATCGCCTCCGCCAGCAAATCCCGCGCCGTCCCCTGCACGATATTCTCCACCAGCTTGGGGCCATAGGTTTCAATCCGGCTCCATTTCTTGTTTTCAGAAATCCCTTCATAAGTCAGGCCGTCTCTACCGAATTTGTTTACTGCCATCCTCGGTTTCACATAGGACAGTTTCCGCCCGGATGGGAGTGTGATAAATAAAATCCCGCTCTTATATTCAAAAATGATCTTTCCAACTTTCGTTTTCTGCTTTTCCCTGACTGCTTTCATAGCTGCCGCATCAACATCCCACCAGAACTTTGTAATGTGCGGGTTAGACCTGCGCCAGTCAGCGATCAGCCCCGGAAGCTCCGCTTCCTCCACGCCCATATCCAACGCACCCATACTTGTAAGTGCGCCAATCCCGCCGCCATAACCGCAGTTATGCACTAAGCGCCCCGATACGGTAAAACGGTGTCTGGGGCCCGCATTTCGTATGTCATAAACTCTAGCCGTGCCTCTATCAGCCGCCAGTTCTTCCTCTTTTCGTACACCGCTTTCTGTGCATCCGCTATGATTTCTTCCCGGCTCATCCCATCGGACAGCTTCCTTGTCACAACACTTCTTGCATACGGCCACTCGTCTGGGTAGAAAAAGGGAACCACGCTGATGCGCCTGTTCGCCCTGTTCACCACACCCTCCACAAAGCGCAGGTTCCCCGGCTCGTAATGCCCGTTCGTGTCGATACGGTCCAGTTCCAGGTCCCGCCGCACATCCTCCACATTTTCCAATATCCACAGACCGGCCTCCAGCACGGATGGAAAGCGGAACTCCACTCCCCTTGCTCCATACCCGCTGTACTGCCTGTCGTTGGGATTCTCGCATCTCTGTTTTGCCGCCGTCAGCCTCCTGTCCAGCCACTTGGGTATTTGCCGGGGCTTGGAACACCTCTGGCATCCTTTGGATTTTCCTTCCCTTAAATTTCCTAAACACTGCCACTGTACGCTCCCACATCCCACGCACCTTGTCAGCACATAACAGTGATTCCATGTCCGGCTCCACCTTTTCTCCGGTGAAATGATCTCCACCCATCCGTACTGCGTCCCTACCATTTCCGGTTTGTATGAGATGTGCGCCGCGGGCGGCGGCGATTCCAAGCTGTACCGGCTCCGTCTCCCCCTGCACCCAGACCGGGTGGTCTGCGGTTGCCCTGAGTCCTTCATACTCCATGATCTCCTTTCTTCCACGGCAAACCACGCCGTCATGTTTTACCCATTCTTCACCATCCCATAAGAGATGTTCTTCCGTCACATCCTGAATCGGCACTAAGCCTTTATCCGTCAGCACAAGGCTGTCTTCTGCAATGCAGGCCAGTTCCGCTACTTTCCCTTTCTGCCGCAGTGGGGATGTCTTGGTAATCTCCTCCACAGGCACATGGAACATGGCGGATGCCGATGCCTCATAAATCTTCCCGTGGGAAGTAAACACATCCAACCTCCACTGTTCCCCGGAAAGCCATGCCAGCACCCTTGCCTCTATAGCGGAAAAGTCCGCCACTACAAAACGGCATCCCGGCTTTGGAATAAAGGCTGTGCGGATTAATTCTGAAAGCACATTCGGTGTAGAATCGTAAAGCATCTCCACATCTTCAAAGCGTCCCTTCTTCACAAGTTCCCTCGCCAGTTCCAGATCGGGTAAATGGTTTTGAGGCAGATTTTGAATTTGGACCAAGCGCCCCGCAAACCTTCCGGTCCTATTGGCTCCGTAAAACTGCAATAAGCCATGCACCCTGCCATCCGAACAGACAGACCGCTCCATAGCCTCATATTTCTTCACGGACGTTTTCGCCATCAGCAACCTTAATCTGAGCAGTTCCTCCACTTCCCCGTCTGTCTCCGCTATCATCTCCGCCACTGCTTTCTTGGAAAGGCTCTCCGCCTCCATCCCCATATCCCCAAGCCAGCCTTTAAGCTGTGCCACAGAATTGGGGTTCTCCAATCCTGTCAGCTCATAGGCGCGTTTCGTCACAACCTCTTTATGGAGCCGCTCGCAGGCAATGGCCTGTTTTACCAATTCCATATCCACCAGAACGCCGCGGTCATTGATGCGCTGGTCTAAGCGGTACAGTTCCATCTCGCTTTCCGGGATAGGGAAATTGTGCAGTTTCCTGCGGATGGATTTCTCCACATCCACATCCCTCTTGCAGTAGGTCTTGAAAAGCTCCCACTTCTCCGGCGCATGGCAGGGGAGGTTCCGTGTCCTTCCGCCGTTTGCTTTCGTTGGCTTGCAGGGGACGCAGAAATACCGGATCAGTTCTTTGCCTTCCTTCATTTTCTGCTCATCTAAGCCAAGCACCCTGCCCACATCCTCCAGCGACCGGGGCAGGGCGAGCATGGCCGCCTGTACCGCGCTGCAATGCCAGGACTCCGGGGGAATGTACCTCCCGAAATGTTTTGA
>QXWV01000175.1 GCA_009911195.1 Lachnospiraceae bacterium
GTAGACAGAATGCAGTGTCCGACTAAATCACCAGTTCCAAGCGGTCCATCTGCCGCGAATGTTCTTCCCCTGTTGCCATAAGGTAAATACGTGTGGTTTCAATTGAGCTGTGCCCCAGCACATCTGCCAGCTTTACGATGTCGCGGCATACTTTGTAGTACACTGTGGCAAACATATGCCGCAGGTTATGAGGGAACACCTTGGTGCTTTCCACCCCCGCCTGTGCGCCTACGGCCTTCATCCCCCGCCATACCTGACGTCTGGAAACCCCTTTCCCATTCCTTGTCACGAATATCTTCCCCGACTTAAGCCCCTGCCTCTTCGCATATTTTAACAGCTTCCGGCACAGCTTGCCCGGTATCAGGATTACCCTTACCTTCCCCTTCAGGCATACCGTGGCCCGTCCTGCCCGGGCTGCCTCCACGGTGATATAGGCCAGCTCGCTCACCCGGATGCCCGTAGCCCCTATTGTCTCCATGGCCAGCCCCAACTGCTCCTTCCCACAACGCCTTGCAGTTTCCAGCAGCCTTATGTATTCATTCCGGCTCAAATCCCTGGAGCCATCCCTAAATACCCTCCTCTGGATATGAAGGAACTTCACCCGGCATTCCTCCAGCCCCGCATAAGCGAAGAACCGGTTCAGGGCGGAAAGCTTGGCATTCACCGTACATGGGGCAAGCCCCATTTCCTTCAAATGAGCCTTCCACCCGGCCACTGCTTCCTTCGTCACAGCCGCACCTCCCAGCCACCCGGCGAAGAACCTCACGTTCCTTACATATTTCTCAATTGTAGCCTCCCCTTGTTCTTCCCCTTTTAAGTGTTTTGAGAAACCAGCCAGCTTCTCCTCTGTCAGCCTGTAGCCGTCCATCCCTTGTACCTCCTTCTACTCCTGCCGTCCGGCCTACTCTCGCCGTCCGGCCTGCACCGGCCTTTCTCCCCTGTGCTCTGCCCCGTCGGTTTTCCCCTCACTGCCGACGCATATGCCCTGCCGGATGTACCTGTTGCTTTCCACATTATACCCTATTCCTGGCATGAAATGAGGAAAACCTCGTTTGTGCATAATCGAGTAGGGAAGAGCCATCTTCCCCTACTCGTGCGCCGGGCGTCCGTCAGCTTGCTGACACATTTCATTTGGACGCCCATGTACACAAAAACAGACACCGCAGATTTGCGGTGCCTGTTCCTAATCTTTCTTCAAAATTCCAACAGCAGCCCTATCTCACCCCTCTGTTTCCGGTTCCTGCAAAGCCTTTTCATAGCTTTCCAGTATCGTGGACTGTATTCGGTCTCTCGTATTTGAATTAATAGGGTGCGCGATATCCCTATATTCTCCGTCCGAGGCTTTTTTACTTGGCATTGCAATAAAAAGCCCTTTTTCCCCTTCTATCACCTTGATATCATGAACTACGAATTCATTATCAAATGTAATAGAAACAATTGCTTTCATTTTTCCCTCTTTTGCAATTTTTCGTACCCTTACATCAGTAATCTCCATTCCGTTTTCCTCCATAAGTCTCCGTCCTGGGAACATCAAACGTTTCATCACATGACATATCTGTCATTATGCTCTATTACAATTTTAACTCCATCCTCCCCTTTATGATAAGAGTTCGCCCTGATGGTGTCCCTGCTTTCAACAATGCAATTTTCAATGTGCGTATTGTCTCCAATGTATACATCATTCAATATGATGGAATTCTTAATATAGCAATTATTGCCAATATATGTTTTCTTAAATATTACCGACCCTTCCACAGTTCCGTTTACAATACATCCGCTGGAAATCAGGCTGTTCTTTACGTTTGCACCCATATTATACTTGGCCGGCGGCAAATCATCCACTTTGGAATAAATGTCCGGATATTGTTTAAAGAAATAATCCCTGATTTCAGGCTTCAGGAAGTCCATATTTGTATTGTAGTAATCTTGTACTGTAGCGATATTGCTCCAATATTCCTTCATCTTATAGCCGAAGATACGTTTTACCCCTTTGTAACGGATTAAAATATCCTTTACGAAATCTACGCGGTCCTCTTCCATCCCTTTTTCAATCATCTCGATGAGCTGGCGTCTCCTAACTACATAGATACCACAGGAAACCACATTGGACCTGGCCACAATTGGCTTTTCCTCAAATTCTTCGATGCGGCTTTCCTCGTTCATCTTAATGATTCCGAATCTCCCCGCATCCATTTCCGGCGGCATGTCCTTACATACTACGGTAATATCCGCTTTCTTATCAATATGGTACTCCAGCAGCTTGTTGAAGTCCATCTTGTATACACCATCACCGGATGCAATTACTACATATGGTTCGTGGCTGTCCTTCAAAAACTGAAGATTCTGGGCGATGGCATCTGCCGTCCCCCGATACCATGCGTTGCTCTCCGCTGTCACTTCCGGGGTAAATACAAACAACCCGCCCTGCTTGCGCCCGAAATCCCACCATTTAGAAGAACTTAAATGTTCATTCAGGCTTCTCGCATTGTATTGCGTAAATACTGCCACTTTCTGAATACGTGAATTGGACATATTGCTCAGCGCAAAATCTATGCTGCGGTAACTTCCGGCGATGGGCATCGCACATACTGCACGCTTCTGTGAAAGTTCCTTCATCCTACGGTTATTGCCCCCTGCTAAAATAATACCTATTGCTCTCACTTTTCATCACCTACCTTAATTAATGTTTTTCCGCTTGCAAGATAGCCGTCCGCATAGTCTTCCGGTTTGGTAATGCCGAAAATTACGGAATTCTTGCCAACCTGTACCCCATTCGGGATGATACTCTTTTCCCCTATGGTTACCATACCGCTGTTGTAAATATGCGGGTCCGTCTCGTTGGGGGCTTCTTCTCCGATACCCAGTTTAACATTATCATTTACTGTTACATTCTCTGCAATTATCGCCTTATAAAGCTCGCAGTTTTTGCCGATATAGGTTTCATTCATTATAATGGAATCCCTTACTACAGTCCCCTTTTCTATGGTGACACCGCAGCCAATTACGGAATTGTAAACTTTCCCGTAAATGTTAGAGCCTTCCCCGATGATACTTCTCTCAATTACGCTGTCCTCTGAAATATACTGAGGCGGAAGTATTGTGCTGCTGGTATATATCTTCCAATATTCCTCATACAAATTAAACTCAGGGACAATATCAATCAGCTCCATATTCGCTTCCCAATAAGAGCTTAAAGTTCCTACGTCCTTCCAATAGCCATTGAATTCATAGGCATACAGAGGAGCCTCTTTCTTATGGCAGTACGGAATAACATGCTTACCAAAATCCAAAGCGGGCTGTTCCGAATTCTTCACCAATGCTTCCTTCAATGTCTTCCAGTTGAAAATATAAATCCCCATGGAAGCCAGGTTGCTCCTCGGGTGCTCCGGTTTTTCCTCAAAATCAGTAATCCGCTTATTTTCATCCGTAATCATAATGCCGAATCTCTTGGCTTCTTCCATAGGAACAGGCATTACAGCGATGGTGACTTCCGCATTGTTTTCCTTATGGAATCCAAGCATTGCCTCATAATCCATCTTATAAATGTGGTCACCGGATAAAATCAGAACATATTCAGGATTAAAACTGTCAATATAATCAATGTTCTGATAAATCGCATTAGCCGTACCCGTGTACCACTCGCTGTTCGCACTCTTTTCATAAGGCGG
The DNA here is from genome assembly GCA_009911195.1 of Lachnospiraceae bacterium. Classification (GTDB taxonomy): domain Bacteria; phylum Bacillota; class Clostridia; order Lachnospirales; family Lachnospiraceae; genus Kineothrix. Next base: position 3,669 of record QXWV01000175.1, read on the forward strand.
AAGCACGGTTACGCCGCCAATATTCCTGTCCAAATCCCACGGAATACCAATTCCAATATGCGTATTCAACCGAAGCGGCTGGTACTGGGTCAATACACCCACCGTATCAACACCGGAATTAATACAGTTGCTCAAAGGGAAATCAATTATCCTGTATTTTCCTCCAAAAGCTACTGCCGGCTTTGCTACCTTTGATGTAAGGACGCCTAATCTGCTGCCCTGCCCCCCAGCTAAGAGCATGGCAATCATCTCTTTTTTAATCATGTTATCACCTCTTATTAGTTAACTAGAATAAAACACTATATTGTGTTGTCTGATTATACCATATTCTGATAGAAAAGTGAATATTTATATGTAGAATTTTTACAATTTTCTTTTTTTTATTATTTCTTATTTGTTTATTTTCATGATTTTCATATGTTTCTGTTACATTTTTCCTAAATGCTTGTATAATATTTAAGTAAATCAGCGTCCACGGGCGTATGCTTTCATCAGATATCGCTGGCATTTTAGTTATTGTTGGCATTTTAAAAATAGTGGCATATGATATATTGGTGGCATCATTGTTAAAAGTGCGGTTTCTGAATGGACGCAGGCTGTATCGTCCATAATTATGGTATAATCATCCATCAATATGAGCATATTGATAGATACAGCCAAGGAATTATACTTATAAAGCAAAATATGGTTACAACTGACTATACTTACAAAGTAAAATATACTCACAACTGACTATACTTACAAAGTAAAATAAAATGCGCAAAAGCGGCGCGGAAATGAGGGCAATCATGTATCAGATTGATTTTCAGAATCCTATCCACATATATTTCATCGGCATCGGCGGCATCAGCATGAGCGGTTTAGCCGAAATCCTGCTGGACGAAGGCTTCCGGGTATCCGGTTCCGACATAAGGCCCTCCCGCCTCACCCAGTCCCTGGAACAGAAAGGAGCCATTATCCATTATGGCCAAAAGGCTTCTAACCTGACGCCTGATATCGATTTGGCCGTTTATACAAGTGCAATCCATCCGGATAATCCGGAATTTATCGCCCTGGAAAGCCTTTCCATCCCCAGCCTTACCAGAGCCGAACTCCTTGGGCAGATGATGAAAAATTACGAAACCCCTATTGCTGTCAGCGGAACCCATGGCAAGACAACTACTACATCTATGATTTCCGAAATACTCTTAGAGGGAGACTGTGACCCCACCTTGTCCATCGGCGGAATTTTTAAAGCCATTGGGGGCAATATCCGGATAGGGCAGTCAGAATATTTCGTCACGGAGGCTTGCGAGTATACCAATAGCTTCTTGAGCTTTTTCCCCAAAATCGGAATTATATTAAATATAGAAGAAGACCATCTCGACTTCTTTAAAGATATTCAGGACATCCGCAATTCATTCCATAAATTTGCCGCCTTGCTTCCAGCAGGGGGAACCTTAATCATTAATGGCGATATTGAAAATTATGAGGAAATTACCAGGGGACTTCCGTGCCACGTGGTTACTTATGGTTCTTCTTTGTCCTGCGATTATTCCTGCTCGCAAATCCACTATGATGAGCTGGCCCGCCCCTCCTTTCTCCTAAACCGGAAAAACGGCAGGGATGAAACCTTTTCCCTTATGGTACCCGGCGAACATAATATTTACAATGCCATGGCTGCCATAGCCTTAGCTGACCTGCTGGGCATCGAAAGCTCCACCGTGCAAAAAGCATTCTCCAAATTTTCAGGCACAGACAGACGCTATGAATACAAAGGGGAAGTGGGTGGAGTGACTATAATAGATGATTATGCCCATCATCCAACAGAAATTACTGCAACTTTAAAAGCTGCCGGAAATTACCCCCATAAATCCTTATGGTGTGTATTCCAGCCACATACCTATACGCGCACGAAGGCTTTCCTCCCTGAATTTGCAAAAGCCCTTTCCCTGGCGGACCAAGTGGTACTGGCCGATATTTACCCTGCCAGGGAAACCGACACCTTAGGTATCAGTTCTAAAGATTTGCAGCAAGAAATCTTACAGTTGGGCGGTAAATGTACCTATCTCCCCTCTTTTGAAGCAATCGAAAAATTTTTATTAGAAAATTGCATAAACGGAGACCTGTTGATAACTATGGGTGCCGGAGATGTTGTTAAAATCGGGGAAAATCTGCTCCAGAAATAACTATCCACAATATCCACAAATTCTGGGGAAATGTCCTTTCCTGGACTTGTGGATATTTTTTCTGTTTTAAAAGCTGTAATATTTTTCCCTGTCCTAGATTTTGTAAGACTTTTCCAGGTTTTTATATGCATCCCGGCCTTCCCCTCCATAATTATCCACATTGTCCACAATGTCCACAAATAGTCCAATTTTCCTATTTTCTGTATTTTTTCGGGAAAATTACTATTTCCATTTAATATTCGTTATGATATAATTCAACATGCTTTGAAAATATGGCAAGTGCAGGCGGCTTAGTTGCTTTGCCAACTGCCATTTATGATTTAAAATGCAGGAGCGGGGTTCATAATGGGGTGTTTAACGATTTATAAAGACAATTATACCGAAGCGACAGCGGTATCCAATATTTTTATAGATGAATATATGAAGGATGCTAACGATGCACAGCTAAAAGTCTATCTTTATCTCATCCGAATGATGAACGCTAACCTGCCCACAAGCGTATCCGATATTGCGGATAAATTCAACCACACGGAAAAGGATGTGCTCCGTGCGTTAAATTATTGGGAAAAAAAGCGTCTGCTTTCTTTGGAATATGATGAATCCAATAGTTTAATCGGTATTCATCTCCTGGATTCAAATAAACCCAACGGTTGGAACGGTATGGCCAGTCCTGCCGGGCAAAAGCCTTTAGCACCGGTAGTCACGTTGATGTCGGCCACCTCCGTGCCGGATTCGCCATTCTCTATTCCAACGCCAGAGCCGGGGGCATCTGCTTCCGGGTTTTCCGTTCCGGCGGCGAAGTCTGCCCCTTCTGTTTTGGGACAAAAGCAGGCAGGGGATAATCCTTATGAAAAGCCTTCCTATACTTTAGACCAGATAAAAGCTTTTAAGTCCAGCGAAGAGACTTCCCAACTTCTGTTCATTATTGAGCAGTACATTGGCAAGCCCCTTTCGGCTGCTGAAATCAGGACCGTTTTCTTCATTCAGGACAAGTTGGGCTTTTCCATGGATTTGACGGATTATTTAATCCAATATTGCGTAGAACGTGGCAAGAAGGATTTCCGATACATAGAAAAAGTGGCTGTCAGTTGGGCGCAGTCGGGGGTTTCCACACCTAAAGAAGCGGAACAATATGCTTATAAATATGACAAAACAGTTTATGGCATAATGAATGCCCTTGGGAAAACGAGTGCCCCTACAAAGAAAGAAGTGGACTACATCAACCGCTGGACAAAAGATTTCGGTTATGAGATGGATGTAATAGATGTAGCATGCGAGCGCACAGTCCTCAGCACGGACAAGCACCGTTTTGAATATGCCGACCGGATTCTTACCTGTTGGTTCCAGTCAAATGTCCATCATAAATCGGATATTGACAAAGCGGATGAAAGCTTCAGGCGCAGCAAGGCGGCCACACAGCCCAAAATGTCTGCCTCTAATAAATTCAATCAATTCAGGCAGAATAATTATGATTTTGATGCACTTGAAAAGGAACTTTTAAGCAATTAGAGGGGGAACGGAAGTGACTTTAAACAATACGCAGTACAATACCATTATCCGTATTTATGAAGAACGGCAAAATAAAAACCGTCATATTTTGGAAGAGCGGCGTGCCGATGTCTATGCCAACGTGGATGGATACCGGGAACTGGATGAATCCATAGCCTCTATTTCAGTAGAACAGGGAAAAAAGCTTCTATCCGGCGATGATAGTGCACTGGACGAATTAAGGCATCTCCTAAAGGAATTATCCGACAGCAAAGCAAGCCTTCTGGCAGCAGCCGGTTTTCCTCCCAACTATCTGGAGCCGGTCTATGACTGTGCCGACTGCAAAGATACAGGTTATATTGACGGGCATAAATGCCATTGTTTTCGCCAGGCGGAGATATCCCTCCTCTATGAGCAGTCCAATATCAGCAGAGTGCTGGAAAAAGAAAATTTCTCTACCCTTTCATATGAATTCTATCAAGGGGAGGATTTAATCCGCTTCCGGAATGCAGCAGAAGAATGCAAAAAGTTTGCGCAAAATTTCAGATTTGACTACCGCAATTTATTTTTTTATGGTACAGTTGGAACAGGCAAATCGTTCCTCTCAGGATGCATTGCGAAGGAATTGCTGGAAGCGGGCTATTCTGTTATCTATTTCAGCGCAGTAGGGCTTTTTGAGGCTCTATCCCAATTCTCCTTCGACTATAAAAATAAAGAGGAGCTCCATGGCATTTATAATGATTTATACCAATGCGACTTGCTCATCATTGATGACCTTGGCACAGAACTTACCAACAATTTTGTGGCCTCCCAGTTTTTTGCCTGCTTGAACGAAAGGCATATACGGAAAAAATCAACAATCATTTCCACGAATTTATCCTTAGAGGAACTGCGTAACCGCTATTCCGAAAGAATATTTTCGCGGATTACCAGTAATTATACAATATGCAAGCTATCAGGCCCGGATATAAGAATTTATAAACGGCTGAAAAAAGCGGAATAGTATCACAGTACAGAAAGTGAGGATTTGCATGTCAAAACGTGAAGAAAAGAGAAACCTGGAAACCATTCCTGTAGGCTCCTTAGGTATTATCCCTTTGGAAGGCTGTAAAACCTTAGGGGAAAAAGTGGATTATTATCTTGTAAAATGGAGGACGGAGAGGGAAAGTGAACACAAAGACAGCTTGGCCTTCGCCGGATATCAGCGGGATTCCTATATCCTGGGGGCAAAAGTTCCCCGCTTCGGCTCCGGGGAAGCCAAAGGTATTATTTTAGAATCTGTCAGAGGTACCGATTTATATCTTCTTGTAGATGTAGCCAACTACAGCCTCACCTATTCTCTATGCGGTCATAAAAATCACATGTCTCCCGATGACCATTTCCAGAACTTAAAACGTATTATAGCTGCGGTAGGCGGAAAAGCCAGACGGATTACCGTTATTATGCCTTACTTATATGAAAGCAGGCAGCATAAACGGACTTCCCGGGAGTCTTTGGACTGTGCACTGGCTCTTCAGGAAATGGTTGCCATGGGAGTGGACAACATCATCACCTTTGATGCCCATGACCCCCGCGTCCAGAATGCTATCCCCTTGCATGGCTTTGAAACCGTGCAGCCTACCTACCAGTTTATAAAAGGGCTTCTTCAGCATGTTGCCGGCCTGGAACTGGATTCCAGTCATATGATGGTCATCAGCCCCGATGAAGGCGGTATGAGCCGTGCCATCTATATGGCCAATGTCATCGGGCTTGATATGGGCATGTTCTATAAGCGCAGGGATTACACCCGTGTGGTTAATGGCCGTAACCCTATCGTAGCCCATGAGTTCCTTGGAACAAGTGTGGAAGGAAAAGATATGATTATTATCGATGACATGATATCCTCCGGTGAAAGCGCCCTAGAAGTGGCGGCGGAATTAAAAGAAAGAAAGGCAAACCGTGTCTTTATCTGCGCCACCTTCGGCCTGTTTACCAATGGCATCAAACGTTTTGACGAGGCATATGAGAATGGAATTATCGATAGGGTACTGACTACCAACCTGATTTACCAGACGCCGGAACTGCTTTCCAGGGAATGGTATATTAACTGCGATATGAGCAAATATGTTGCCTACATTATCGATACTTTAAACCATGATGCTTCCATCAGCGATTTGCTCGACCCCAATGAGCGTATTCAGACTATTTTAGCAAGATATAAGAGTGGGGATTTTGAGGACTAGCCTTGGATTCCCGCTATACTAAAAAATGTTATACCCTAAAAACCCCTGCCTGAGAGCCTGTCAGATACAAAACTGTGTTGACCGCTTTAGGAAGGGGTTTTAATGGGATACGGCTTGCTTTTTACAAGATTCAATGCTATACTAGAAAACGTTGAAATCCCACAAATACGGGATTCCCGACAAATAAACCGGTGAGTTCGAGACCTTCCTCACCTAAAACAAAACTAAAGGAGAAGAAAAAATGAAAAATCAAACTTATGACAAGGCCATGTCCACAAGGGTTGCTTGGCCTAATTCTGTGACTACTATCGTCCAGGCGGCAATGATTGCTGCCATCTATGTTGTGCTTACTTTGATAGCCAACGCTTTCGGTCTGGCCAACTATGTTATCCAGGTCCGTTTTTCCGAAGCACTTACCATTCTGCCTTATTTTACCCCTGCGGCAGTGCCAGGACTATTTATCGGCTGTCTGATTAGCAATATTCTGACAGGCTGTGCAATTCCCGATATCATTTTTGGCAGCCTTGCAACGCTTATTGGGGCTGTATTTACTTATAAATTGCGCAGGCACAAATGGCTGGCTCCTATCCCACCCATTGTCGCCAATATGATTGTAGTACCCTTTGTACTCCTTTATGCTTACGGAATCCGCCCGCTTTGGTTTTCTTTCCTTACGGTTACTGCCGGGGAAATAATATCCTGCGGGATTTTAGGCATGCTGCTGCTTTTGGCCTTGGAGAAATATAAAGGGCAGCTTTTTGGAATCGAAATGGCCAGGAAATAACAATTGCTTTACTTACAGTTTCTCTTGATACGGATAGCACCATAGCAGAAAGAGGTTCTCCATGATTACTAATACGCTGACACTGAAAAAGGCCTTCCGGGCTGCTTTTCCCCACACCATCCCTATTTTTGCCGGTTTCTGGTTTTTAGGGCTGACTTATGGGATTTTTATGAATGTCTCCGGTTTCAGTTTTTGGTATCCTATGCTGATGAGCCTCACTATTTTTGCCGGTTCTGTCGAATTTGTTACGGTGAATATGCTGTTGGGGGCATTCAACCCCCTTCAGGCCCTCGCCATGACTTTAATGATAAATGCCAGACATCTGTTCTACGGTATTTCCATGCTGGATAAATACCGTGGAACAGGCATTAAAAAATTTTATTTAATTTATGGCATGTGCGATGAAAGCTTTTCCATTAATTATACCGCTTCTGTTCCTGAAGGCGTGGATTCTTCCTGGTTCATGTTTTTCGTAACCCTCCTCAATCATTTTTATTGGTTTTTTGGGGCTACTCTGGGCGGAATTTTTGGTTCGTTGATACATTTTAATACCGAAGGGCTTGATTTTGTTATGACCGCCATGTTCGTAGTCATATTTCTGGAACAATGGCTGAAAGAAAAGCAGCACACCAGCGCTTTGCTGGGTATCGGGCTTTCCCTGGCATGCCTCGCCCTTTTCGGCCCGGACAGCTTTATGATTCCATCCATGCTGGCTATACTGGGCACTCTCACTTTATTACGGCGACCCTTGGAAAATGCCTACTAGTAAACAACAACCAAACTTATAGTTACAAAGGATGCGAATTGATATGACAATGACACAGCAGATTATTACAATAGCTATGGTGGTACTGGGAACCGCCCTGACCCGTTTCCTTCCGTTTTTGCTTTTTCCTGCGGGCAAACCAACGCCGAAGTACATACAGTATCTTGGGAAAGTGCTCCCTTCTGCAGTCTTCGGCTTATTGATTGTCTATTGTTTAAAAAATGTCAGCCCGCTTACTGGTTCCCATGGCATTCCCGAACTCATTTCCCTTTTACTCGTAATCGCCTTACATCTTTGGAAAAGGCAAATGCTGATTTCCATAGCTGGCGGCACTATATGTTATATGCTGCTTGTTCAGTTCCTGTTTTAAGCACTGGAATTATCTATCCGGGCTTTATTAATCAATCCTCTCCCCCTATAAAGCGGGAAAAAAAAGAATAATAAAGGGGAATCGTCAAATATAATATCCATCCGGGATGCCACCAGCCAAAGCAAAACCCAATACATAAATACACCAGCGTTACAAGCACCGGATATGCAAATGCATTCGCATTTCTTCTTTTCACAGCACTTATAAAGCTATACCATATCGGAATCAGCAAAAACAACATCCAGCCCGGATGCCACGCATTGAAAATCAATCCTACTGCAAAATATATAATACATATTAATGTAGTAAACGGGATATTCCACATAGGAAAAAACTGCCATACTTCCTTCTTCTCTCCATTCACATAAACCCCGTTTCTGTCAACATGTACATTATCCCCCTTTTTAGCGTCCTCCACATGTATGCCATCCCAGCCAATATGAACCTGACTTCCATCCCTGTCCTTCACATGAACGCCGCCAAAGCCAATATCCACATGTTCGTCTTCTGTTTCCCTGTTCCCCGGCTGGCTGTATGCAGTATTTTCCCTTTCCCCACCTCCCGGCTGGCTGTATGTAGCATTTCCCGCTTTTTCATCTCCCGGCTGGCTATCCATACTTCCGCTGTCCGTCGAAAACAGATTTCCTCCATCTTCCTGGCTATCTTCCCTTTCATATGGAATTCCTGCTTTCCCTTGCTGTTCCTCTTCCCTGGTTTCACCTAATATAATTTCTTCATCTGTCCGCAGCAGTTCATCCAAAGATATATGATACAGCCTGGCTAACATAATTAGGTTATCCGTGTCCGGGGATGCCTCTGCCCGTTCCCATTTGCTTACCGCCTGGCGGCTGATACCCAGCTTTTCTGCCAATGCCTCCTGAGACAAATGATTGCTCTTGCGCAAATTCACTAGCCTGTTTGCTATTTCAATGTTCATATCGATAACCCATACCTTTCCCGCAACGGCCATTCTATTTACCGCTCCCGATGTCTTTTCATGTACTGATTATAGAATTTTTTGCCCCATTGCACTACCAACTCTAGTTTGAGTTTATGCAACTATTGGTTGCAAAGCCCTGTTTTACTCTTTCATATATGTGATAAACCGGTTTCCATTTTCTTCAAACATCTGGGTGGAGTCATTCATCCCTTTCTTAAACGGCTCCCCTATCAAGGGGTCCATCAACACTGTATTCCTTTCATTAAACCCTATAATCAGCACCGCATTTCCGTCATTCAAGGAAGCCAGTACCGGAATGTCCTTATTGATGTAGTACAGGATGGCATCCAGGCTACATCCGGTTAAATCCAACACTCTCGCCCCTTCTAGGTTTTCCTCCAGAATTTCTACTATCGTATCCCCCCGGTTCAGCATATACTCTGTATTTCTCATAATCCCTTCATATTGGAGCATGGTGTCCAGACAAACAACAAGGCTGTTCTTTTCCTCCGTAATAGTAGCGCCTTTAATCGCCATAATCTGGTTCTTTACGCTTCTGTTTCCACGTATCCAGACATAAGCGCCTTTTTCATTAATTACAATTCCTGACAAATCATAGGCCTTATTTATCGCATTCCCTTCATCTGTAAATATCCCTTCTATCCCGTTCTTCCCATAAACAAAGTATCTGGGCACTTCCGTACCGTTATTTTGAAGGACGATTTCCCTTCCCCCTTCAAACAGCACTTCCTTCGGGGTAAGCCTTTTTATCCCCCCGGCATCTATCGAATTTTTAACAACAATCTGAACAATTTTTCCATAAACGTCCACTGCCACTGTTTCCAGCGCATTGCTTCCGCCGGATTCTATTTTCGTACTCACAATCTGGTCATTTTCTGCCTCCACATAAATGCCGCTTCCTTCTTCTTTTTTCAAACGGGTCAGGTTAATCTGGTTTTCTTGTATTTCGCTGCCGGTCACGTACATCCCCGGTTCCTCATACGTTTTCAGTACTTTTCCATTTTCATTCTGTATCCGCACACTATACATCGGGAAAACAATATTTCCCGTATTGCTCCGCATCACATCTTCTTTCCTGGCCACGCCATAGATAAGGTCCTCGTTCATAAACCCTAAGGGTGCGATATATTCCCCGCTCCCCGCTGCTATTTCCGTTTTGGCTTTTGTATTCAGATTCATCAATATCAGTTTTTCGCATTGATATAAATCCTCCCCCGTCTGCCACACCACCATCCGGTTGCTGTCCGATACCCTATAACTCTCCTCCCGCAGTCCTGAAACCATTGTTTCATAAGTCCTGCTCCCCAGGTCTACCGCATAAATGACGCCTTTATGCATGAAAAAAAATGTTTCCGACCGGTTCACATATGCCAATTCCCCCAGCTCTGCATGAAGCACCTCATAAGAGCTGTTATCTGGAACGTAAAGCAGTTCTTCTACTGTATTCATCATTCCGTTGAAATAATACACGGAGATGCCCACTTCCCCTTCATGTTTCCCCCTGTTCATATATCCGTAAACAATAAACTTCACATTGCCCGCTTCGTCCACATCCAATATTTTAACTCCATGCTTCTGCCAGCAGGCGCGTTCATCTTCATAATCCCCATCATAAAAGCTAAATAGGGTAGAAAATTTATTATCCGCCACATTGTATGCAAAAACCCTTTTTCCATCGGTAAAGGCGAAAACATTTCCCCCATCGCTCTCCTTAAGCTGGATATTTTCCTTGGCCACAATTCCCAGTTCAATTTTATCATTGGCAAATATGTCAGCATTTGCATCAAATATATGGTTCATGGTCCGTTCAAAATCCAACAGGTAAATCCTGTCCGAAGTATACCTTATCCTGTAAAATTCCTTTACATTGTATAAATCGTCCGTTTTCCCCTGCCTTATGGACACGATATAATTCAATTCTATAGAACCTGTCTGAGCAGCCAGCTCCTTAATGGCCACCTGGGGCTTGGTCACTTTTTTTACATCCAAATCCCCCCATGTCACTTGCTGAAAGCTGCTGTGAATCGTCACTTTGCTGAAAGTTGTGTTATCACCTTCCGCATTGGATTCCAAATATTTTGTCAGTTCTTTTGCCGCTTCCTTATCAAAGGTCCTTTGGTGGAAATCCAGCACATAATCCAGCTTTTCCTCTGTAAAATAGTTCTCCGTCTGGATAATCCTCGTATAATAGCGAATGGTCTGCCCCCATTCATTTTCCAGAAGCAGCACCAGCATATATTCCGTATCCTCATCAATCAAGTCCTTCACCTGGAACTGGGCGCGGATAATATCCTCCGTCTCTTCATAATCGGTGATTTCCGTATTTTCTACCAGCCGTTCACCGTTAATGCTGCGAACCTCAAAAACCATTTTTTCGATTTCCTGACCATACTTATCCACCTGGAAACTGACCCTGCGCCCTTCCCCTAAAGGCGTGATGTAATCCCTCTGGTAACTGCACTCCATCACATCCTGATAGCCATGAAGGCTGCCCACTTCTTTGTTCCCCACATACATATGGATAACAGGAAACGTTGCTGCCCCCATTTCCATTGTCATATCCGTATTCCCCTGATTTATCACCGCACTGGCAATAAACAACGATGCAATAAATATTGCGAAAAGATAACTACACTTTAATACCGTTTTTTTCATATATTCCGTCCTTTGGCTAATCAGCGGCCCGTTTTTTTGTTCCGCTGCGATGTCCGTTATTCATTTCTTACAGGTTTCTATTAATAATAATATACCACAAAAACCATGTCAAATACCTCGCCTTTGAATTCTGTACAAACCGAGTAGAGAAGAGCCATCTTCCCCTACTCGTGCGCCGGGCATCCGTCAGCTTGCTGACACATTTCATTTGGATGCCCGTGTGCA
>QXWV01000176.1 GCA_009911195.1 Lachnospiraceae bacterium
GTGGCTTCGCCACTTCATGAAGAACCTTCGGTTCTTCGTCAATTCATGTCCGTCTGGCGACGGAATTTCCTATAAGATAAAAATATAGCCATAGCAAAAATGCCATGACTATATTTTACTGACTTTACTATAAAACTACAACTAAAACTTTAAAATCCCGCTATGATTATTATGTCTCCGCTTATATACTTCATAAAACAGAATAATCTGTACCATGTCGGAAGCCCATTCCCACTTCTCTTTCGGAATCTCTACGCCTGGGTTATCCTTGACTTCCTGGCGCTTGATACGTTCCAGTATATCCTGAGCCAGCTTATACATCTGCCATCTGTCCGGATATTCATCATATATCATGCTGCCTTCGTAATCCAGCTTATCCAATATCCCAGCGATAATCTTCTGATACTTCTTCGCTTCCGCAGGATACATCTGCTGTAAGTACTCCAAATCCCTGGTTGCCGTATCCTCCTCCTGATAATAAAGCGGAAGGGGATACGTCATATAAAAAGGTAAGATTTTCTGATTATACATAGCTAACATCCTCAAAAAGATTGATTGTTATGTTATCATATGCAAAACCAGATATTCAGTGTCATCAGGAGAGCACATTAATGCGGGCAATCGCCCTTTGCAGCGCTGTTTCCGCACGCATAATATCCGTTTCCGGAGTTTTGGTGCGAAGCCTTTCTTCCGCGCGGGCTTTGGCTGCCTCCGCCCGTGCTTTGTCAATTTCATCCGGCCACTCCACAATCTCCGCCAACACGGTCACCTTATCCTGCAAAATCTCCACAAATCCTGCATGGAGAGCTGCATTCCTTGCCCTGTCGGCTTCCGAAATCGTCAGCACGCCCGGATTGATAATCACTGTCATAGGAACGTGTCCCCTATAGACACCGATTTCACCTTCCGTTGTATTGAATTCCACCATGTTTACATCGCCTTCATAGAAGACGCGTTCTGGCGTAATAACTTCTAACCGGAAATTTCTTTCATCTGCCATATGTCAATCCTGCCCCTTTCTTTGTTATTTTACACGGGCAAGTACATCATCAATGCTTCCAGCATTCAGGAAATAGCTCTCCGGTATGCTGTCATGCTTACCTTCCAGAATCTCCTTAAAACCGCGGATAGTTTCATTAATCGGCACATATTTGCCTTCCATACCAGTAAACTGCCCTGCCACGAAGAAAGGCTGGGATAAGAACCTCTGTACCTTCCTCGCACGGGATACTACCAGCTTATCGTCTTCGGAAAGTTCATCCATACCGAGGATTGCGATAATATCTTGCAACTCCTTATATTTCTGCAATACCTCCTGTACACCACGGGCTACCTTATAATGCTCCTCGCCAAGAATACGGGGGTCCAAAATCCTGGAAGTGGACTCTAACGGGTCAACCGCCGGATAAATACCCAATTCCACAATGGAACGGGACAATACCGTTGTAGCATCCAGATGGGCAAAGGTGGTTGCCGGAGCCGGGTCCGTCAAGTCATCGGCAGGCACATATACCGCCTGGACAGAAGTGATGGAACCGTTCTTCGTAGAAGTAATACGCTCCTGCAAAGCACCCATCTCCGTCTGCAGCGTAGGCTGATAACCAACCGCCGAAGGCATACGTCCAAGAAGTGCAGACACCTCGGAGCCAGCCTGTGTAAAACGGAAAATATTGTCGATAAACAAAAGTACGTCCTTACCACCTTTATCACGGAAATATTCCGCCATAGTAAGCCCTGTCAGGCCAACCCTCATCCTTGCTCCGGGGGGCTCGTTCATCTGCCCGAAAACCATCGTTGTCTTATCAATAACGCCGGATTCCATCATTTCATGATATAAGTCATTGCCTTCCCTGGTCCTCTCGCCAACGCCGGTGAATACTGAATATCCGCCGTGCTCTGTAGCGATATTACGGATAAGTTCCTGAATCAAAACCGTCTTCCCTACACCAGCGCCGCCGAACAGACCGATTTTACCGCCCTTCTGGTATGGGCAAAGCAAGTCAACTACTTTAATACCTGTTTCCAGCAGCTCTGTTTCTGTAGACTGCTCTTCAAATGCCGGTGCCGGCCTGTGAATCGGTTCATGCCCTACTCCTTCCGGTGCCGGTTTGTTATCTATGGGCTGCCCTAATACATTGAAAATACGCCCCAATGTATTCTCTCCTACCGGAACCGTAATGGGTGCACCGGTGGCTACCGCATCCATGCCCCTTACAAGGCCGTCGGTAGAGCCCATGGCAATACATCTTACCGTATCATCACCCAAGTGCTGTGAAACCTCCACAATCAGCTCCCCTCCATCTTTGGTGGAAATCTTAATCGCTTCGTTAATTTCCGGAAGGCTTCCCCCGGTAAATTTTATATCCAGCACGGCACCGATAATCTGAGTAATCTTTCCCACATTACTCATCTCTATACTCATACTAGTCCTCCAATCTTGCTTACTTTGCAAGTCATTTTGCATCAGGCCATTTCCCGGCCTTTTGCTCCTCATCTTTCTTAGTCAACAAGCCATGTACCGCCGCGCTACATCGAAATCGCGTTGGCGCCGGCAATAATCTCCGTCAGTTCCTGCGTAATCGAGCCCTGACGCGCCCTGTTGTACATCAGCGTCAAATGGTCAATCATTTCTTCCGCATTGCTCGTTGCCGAATCCATCGCCTGCATCCTCGCGCCGTTTTCACTGGCTACCGATTCCACCAGGCCGCCAAAAATAAGGCTGGTGACATATTTCGGGATAATCATATCCAATGCCCTGTCATCTTCCGGTTCAAAGTTCATCGGTGCGCGGTTATCCTGCGCATCCGTGGAAGCCCCATCCTCAGAAGCAGCCCCTAAATCCACCGGAAGCAGCTTTAACAATGTAGGCTCATGGACTACCGTATTTTTAAACCCAGTATAGGCCAGATATATTTCCCCGATTTCACCGTTCGCAAAATCATCCAATACCTTTTTGCTCACTTCCATCGCATCGGAATACAAAGGCTCTTCCACTATATCGGAGTAGTCTTCCCGGACACTATAGCCATATCTCAACAAAGTATCCCTGCCTTTTTTTCCTATCGCATAAACTACCACATCTTCTTTTCGGAAACCGCCCTGGGTAATCAGCTTAGTGATATTGGAATTATACCCGCCAGCCAGGCCGCGGTTGGATGTAATAACGATAATCCCTTTTTTCTCGGAATTACCCGGATGCAAATATGGATGATTGATATTCCCTGCTTTTGCAAGCATGGAAACCACTGTCTCATACATGCAGCGGAAATAGTTCTTGGACTTCTCCGCACGCTGCTTTGCCTTCTGCAATTTGACAGTCGAAACAAGCTTCATGGCTTTGGTAATCTGCTGCGTACTCTGAATACTGCCTTTACGCCTTTTTATGTCTCTCATTGAGGCCATAACCGTTACCTATCCTCTCTAAAAAATAACATTTTATGATGCTTTAAACTGTCCTTTGAACTCATCAATCGCTTTCTTCAAAGCGGCATCCGTTTCATCCGAAATCTGTTTTTCCTCTTTGATAGAATTCGGGATTTCAGGATATTTTGTATCCAGGAACTCGAAAAATTCTTTTTCAAAACGGATAATATCCGCTACCTGAACATCCAGCAAATATTTGTTGGTTGCCGCGTAAATGATAATTACCTGATATTGCACCGGCATCGGCTGGTATTGGGGCTGCTTCAGTATTTCCTTAATACGCTCACCCTGCGCCAGCTTCTCTTTCGTATCCGCATCCAAATCGGAGCCGAACTGGGAGAAAGCCGCCAATTCCCTATACTGCGCCAATTCCACACGAATCGGGGCAGCAATCTTTTTCATAGCCTTAATCTGCGCTGCACCACCTACACGGGATACGGAAAGACCCGCATTTACAGCCGGACGGAAGCCGGAGTTAAACATTTCTGTCTCCAGGTAAATCTGCCCATCTGTGATGGAAATTACGTTGGTAGGTATGTATGCGGATACATCGCCCGCCTGTGTTTCGATAATCGGCAATGCAGTAAGCGAACCGCCGCCGTATTCTTCGCTCATACGTGCCGCACGCTCCAGCAGCCTGGAATGGAGGTAGAAAACATCCCCAGGATAAGCCTCACGGCCTGGCGGCCTCTTCAACAGCAGGGAAAGTGTACGGTATGCTGCTGCATGCTTACTCAAATCATCGTAAATTACGAGCACATCCTCGCCATTCTCCATCCATTCTTCCCCGATAGCACACCCTGAATAAGGGGCGATGTACTGCAAAGGAGCCAATTCACTGGCAGTAGCCGCTACAATCGTAGTGTATGCCATTGCCCCGTATTCTTCCAATGTCTTTACAATTGTCGCTACTGTGGAGGCTTTCTGCCCTATGGCTACATAGATACATTTTACCCCCTGACCCTTCTGGTTAATAATCGTATCGATGGCAATCGCCGTCTTACCTGTCTGCCTGTCACCGATAATCAGCTCCCTTTGTCCCCTTCCAATGGGAACCATGGAGTCGATTGCCTTGATACCTGTCTGTAACGGCGTATCTACGGATTTTCTCGTAATAACGCCGGATGCAACTCTTTCTATTTTACGGTATTTATCTGTTTGAATCGGTCCTTTCCCGTCAATCGGCTGACCAAGGGCATTTACCACGCGGCCTAACATCGTATCGCCTACAGGAACTTCAACCACGCGGCCTGTAGTCTTCACAGTATCGCCTTCGTTGATGTTCTTATGGCTGCCCAGCAGAACCGCACCTACGTTATCCTCTTCCAGGTTCAGTACCATACCGTATATTTCACCGGGGAACTCGAGAAGTTCTCCCTGCATGGCGTTTTCAAGGCCATGTACACGGGCGATACCGTCTGCAACCTGGATAACCGTACCCACATCGGATACTTCCAGTTCGGAGGCATATCTCTTAATCTGCTCCTTTATGACAGAACTAATTTCTTCCGGTCTTAAATTCATGGTTCTGTACGCACCTTTCTTAATATTGTCTGTTCTTATGGCATCTGTTATGAAATTTGAATCTTCATCAGTTGCCTTGTCAATTCATTTAACTTCGTCTTTATACTGCTGTCCACCACCCGGTCGCCGATACGGATTACCATACCGCCTATCAGGCTTTCATCAATAGCGTAATGCATCTCCATCTGCTGATAGGATGTGGTGTCCAGAAGCTTTTGCTCTATCCGCTTTTGCTGTTCGCCATTAAGCGCGGACGCCGTCGTTACATATGCAATCCCAATTCCTTTATAGCTTTTAATTTCCGAAAGGAAATAATCCAGAATCGCATCTATCTCATGATAACGGTCCTTCGTTACAATTAAAGTAAGAAAACCTGTCAGTTCATCCTGGATACGCCCTTTAAAAACGTTCTGCAAAACTTCCAGCTTATTCTCCTTTAAAATTTTCGGGTGGTTCATAAATTTCGCAAAATCCGTATTCTGCGCCAGCGCCTCCCTGATTTCCGCAATTTCTTCCATGAAGACATCGACTTTATCCTCTTCTACGGCCAGCTCGAACAGAGCTTCCCCATATGTTTTTGAAACTAGCTTAGCCATGTGCTTTCACCTATTTCCTTCAATGTCTCATCAATCAAACTGTTACGGACAGCCGTATCAATGGAAGAATTCACTACTTTGCCCGCCATCATGGATGCAACTACAATCATCTCGCGTTTCACATCATCAACTGCTTTCTTCTTCTCCAGTTCCGCTTCAACCTGTGCCCGCTCAATAATCCGTGCTGCTTCTTCCTTCGCTTCCGCAATCATCTTATTTTCATTGGCAAGAGCTTTTTTACGCGCCTCGCTTAAGATAGCTTCCGCTTCTTTTTCAATATTCTTTATTTTGGATTCATAGTCTTCCTTCAGCTTTGCAGCCGCTTCCATATCTTGAGCCGCGCTGTCCAGCTCGCCCTTAATCTTATCCTGCCTTTTCTGCATCATATCCCTTACCGGGTCGAACAGCAGCTTGGATGCGATTAAAAACAGGGCGAATACGGCGATAATCATCAGGGCTGCATCCGTAATTAGCTGCAAATCCAAATCAAACAGCCTGGGAGCCATCTCCTCCGTCGCCAGAATAAATCCCGTGCCTGCTAATGTATTCAAGACGTGAGCCTCCTTTCCTTAAGCATTTTATCTTTCCCTAAGTCTCCTTAAGGTACCAGAGGTTTTACGAACAAAAGCAACATAGCTATCAACAGACCGTACAGACCCGTTGTCTCGGCTACCGCCTGGCCTAAAAGCATCGTAGAAGTAACATCAGACTTAGCGCCCGGATTCCTTCCTACTGCTGCAGCAGCATGCCCTGCCGCAATACCCTGGCCTACACCAGGTCCGATACCTGCGATAACCGCAAGCCCTGCTCCGATTGCCGAACATCCTAAAATAAAATTAGTATTAAATTCCATGATTTATTCCTCCTTGGGTTATGTTATAGCCTCCCGGCCTTTTATTCGCCCCGTTTCCACGGCCGGCGTTCCGGAAACCTATATATTCTTTCATTTCTACACTACTTTCACATTTTAGCTTATTCAATTGTAGAGCCCGGCAGCCCATCACTCCGTTGTACATGCATCCGTTATGTATGTCATTGTCAGCATACAGAATACATATGTCTGGATTGCGCCGGAAAACAAATCAAAATAAACATGCAGAGCGGCCGGCCATATGATTGCTATTTTGGAAAGCAGCCCATATACTAACGCCATCATAACTACTCCCGATAAAATATTTGCAAAAAGACGCAATGACAATGAAATAGGCACTGCCACATCGCCAATTACGTTAATCGGTGCCCAGATTGGCCATGGGTCGCACAATCCCTGAATAACGCCCTTCACCTTCTGATGCTTAAATTTGTTAAAGTGAATCGTTACAAATGTCATAATGCCAAGCGCAAAGGTTACCCCATAATCCGCAGTCGGCGGACGGAGACCAAACAGACCGGAAATGTTGCTGAGTAAAATGAATATAAATATCGTTCCGATATAATTGCGGAAACCTACGGCATATTTACCCATAACTCCGCCTACCATATTATCCAGCATTTCCACTATCAGTTCCACAATATTCTGAAATGTGCCTGGAACCTCAGTCGCGCGCTTTATCGCCCGGTTTGCAGCAATGCAGAAACCGATAATGACAAGCATAACGATTAGTACGCATACATGCGTAGTTGTTATCCATACAGTCTGCCCAAACAGTTTATAAGGAAATACTCCATGAACCATAAAGTCAATGTCTGCCGCGGATAACAAAATCCCTTCTTCCATACCCTCACCTCCTTATATATGTTCTTTATAGAATTTAGCACATATTCTATGAGTAAACGGCTGCAGATATGCCGCTACTTTCAATCCCATCAACCCTAAAAACGCCGCAAGCGGATTTGCGAACCCACTTACCATAACAAGGGCCATTACAACAACAATTACCAAATAGCGGATAATATTGTACTTTGTCATCATCTTTACCGCAGTATCACGGGCATAATCCAGGGATTTATTCAAAGCCCACCACATATGTACCCCTGCCGCCACTGCCAAAAACACACCAATCCACAGCCCGATGCTATACCCGGCTTTATCCGCTACCAGCCATATGCCTGCCGCCTGACAGACAATCCCCCAAAAGAAGATGCCAACAGACAGCTCCAATAAAGTCTTATCTATTTTTTCCATATTAATGACCATGCCTTTTTCTTTCCCTTTCAAGGGCTGTATCCTTTTCGCTTTTTGTACTGTATATCTTCTTTGCAAATATATATACATTGCGGAAACCCGCCAAAGCACCCACAAAAAATAGCAGCACCATCCAGAAAGAAGTACCAAACTTCCTGTCGATGTAAATGCCTATGAAGGAGCAAAGAAAGATAGGCACCAGCATATTAATCCCGAACTGGGTAATCATTGTCAGGGCATGGTAAACATTTCTTCTATATCTCACTTCAGCCTCCAGCATAGCAATACTCATAAATAATATGGGAATATTTAATCCGTGATTCTAATTATAACCACTTTTGTGGATAATGTCTAGCAAAATACACAGAAATGAACGAGAATATAAGCGGAAACCTTTGTTCATAGATTAAATGCAGGCTAACAGGCAGACTAGTAACTTTTCCCAGTTCCTCATCATATTTATACAATATATAATTTAAGGAGAAACAAATATCTATGGCAATCGGTTATTTAACCATACAGGCACGCACCGCCCATGATGCCGTACCCCTTCGCGGTGTACAAATCAGAGTTTTGAATAAGCAGGGCAACAGTGTCTATATCCTGACTACGGATGAAAACGGGGAAACCGAAAAAATCCCTTTGGAAACTGTGGATAAAAGCTTTTCGCAAAACCCGTATTATACGGGAGCACCCTTTATCGGCTATGATGTACTGGCGCAAAAATCCGGGTTCAATTCCCTTTATGTAAAGGATATCCCCATATATGAAGACGAAAATGCCCTGCTGCCGCTCACCCTCATCCCCATGCAGGAGTCACAGCGCAGCCCGCTTCAGGCGGAAATCTCTATCGGAAAGCCCGCCGTAGCCGAACAAAATATGCGCCGCCAGGAAGGAACCGTTGCAGAGCCGGAATCCCGCATCCTGCGCCAGGTTGTCATCCCTAACCCTATTACTGTTCATCTGGGTACACCCACATCCCCTGCTTCCAATGTCCAAATATCGTTCCCTGACTATGTGAAAAATGTAGCCAGCAGCGAAATTTACCCCACTTGGCCGGAATCCGCCTTGCGGGCAAATATTTATGCAATTATCACTTTTGCACTAAACAGGGTTTATACGGAGTGGTATCGGAATAAGGGATACAGCTTTGATATCACTAACAGTACCGCCTATGACCAGGCTTTTGTATACGGACGCCCCATTTATGATTCTATCAGCCGGATTGTAGACGTCATTTTCAATGAATATGTCCGCAGGAAAGGGCAAACCGCCCCCTACTTTACCTCTTTCTGCAACGGCACTACGGCCACATGCCAGGGATTATCCCAATGGGGAACTGTATCTTTGGCTAATCAAGGCTACACTCCTTTGCAAATCCTTCGCTCCTACTACCCTAACGATATCGAAATCGTACAGACCAATATCATTACCAATGTACTTTACTCCTATCCGGGAACCCCCTTAAGGGTTGGGAGCACCGGGCTGGACGTCCAGACTATACAGACTTATTTGTCCAGAATCCGGCGGAATTACCCTGCCATCCCATCCATTTCCGACCCGGCAGGCACTTTTGGCAACAGCACAAAGGCAGCCGTTACCAAATTCCAGAGCATTTTTAACCTGACACCGGACGGCATCGTTGGCAAATCCACATGGTATAAAATTTCCAGCCTCTATGCTGCAGTTGCCAAACTGGCAGAGTTAAACAGCGAAGGCAATACCCTGGGTATAGGCACTGTTCCCCCCAGCTCTACATTGCGCCAGGGTTCCAGAGGGCCGGATGTTATCACTTTACAGTACCTTCTGAATCTGGTGTCCGAATATTACCCCGGCATCCCTGCCCCTGCCCAGGACGGCATCTTCGGCAGCGGTACCCGGCAGTCAGTCATTGCCTTCCAGCAAATCATGGGATTGCAGGCCGACGGCATTGTAGGCACGGCCACATGGCGGGCATTATATAATGCCTATCTTGGTATCGGACAGAACGTTCCCTCCCCTAATCCGGAGCCGGGAACTATCACCTATGTTGTCCAGCCCGGAGACAGCCTTTGGCTCATTTCCCAAAGATACGGTACTACCGTAGACGCCATCAAACGGCTGAACAATCTTACCGGCGACATGCTGGATATTGGCCAGGTACTGAAAATCCCTTCCGGCCAGACATCGGGCTATATCGAGTATACTGTCCGTGCAGGGGATACCCTTTGGCTTCTCTCCAGAAGGTATAATACTACCGTGGATGCCATCAAACAACTGAACGGCCTTTCGGGCGATATGCTGAGTATCGGGCAAGTATTGAAAATCCCCAATTAACAAAGTACTATTAGCCGGATAAAAGCTAACCCTGTACCAGGAGCGGTAGGGCGGGCGGCGCATTCAATGTTTATTTTATAGCGTAAATTGATGACATATGATAAAATGGTTTGTGGTGGTGTACGGGAGGAGCCGGTAATGTATTTTAATTCAGCTTATTTAGATAATTTATTAGAAGATTTCCATGACCAGGATAGGGCGCTTATCGTGGGAAGCTGCGGGGTGTACCGTTTGTCTTCCCATCCTGAGATGTCCACTTACCGTCCGAAAGGGCGGCTCGATTTCCAGCTACTGTATATCGCTTCCGGAACAGCTCACTTTTACTTTACCGAAGAGGACGATATGGCAGTGGCCGCCGGGCACATGGTTTTTTACCGCCCAAAGGAAATGCAGAAGTATATCTATTACGGGGCGGAAAAACCGGAAGTCTACTGGGTTCATTTTACAGGAAGCGATGCGTCCGATATGATGCGCCATTATGGGATTATGGATGACATCCATGTCATAAATACGGGCACTTCTTTGGGGTATGCCAATATTTTCCGGCAAATGATACAGGAATTGCAAAGACGCCAGGAAGATTTTGAAGAATTGCTGGCTTTACTGTTAAAGCAGCTATTTATTTCCATACGCCGCCAAATGCTCAAAGGGGATAAATGGAAAAATGTTTTCCCGGATAACGAAATGGAAAACGCCATCCAATATTTTAACAATCATTATCATCAGGAAATCAATATCAAAGAATACGCCGTCTCCAAAGGCATGAGCGTCAGTTGGTTTATCCGCCATTTCAAGCAGTACACCGGCACTACCCCCATGCAGTATATTGTTTCCTTACGTATGACAAATGCCCAGGTGCTCCTGGAAACCACCAACTATAACGTTACGGAAATCGGCAATATGATAGGATACGATAACCCGTTGTATTTCAGCAGGATATTCCGGAAGCAGAAAGGGATATCCCCCTCGGAATACCGGAAGAGGAGATAAAAAGCGTCTTTGACACCCTAATCCTATAAAAAATCCAAAGCCAACACCCCACTGCAAGAGCAGAGGGTGTTGGCTTTTATGATACAGGAAAAACTTTTCGCTTTATATACCCTGAAGGAATCTCTATTTAGTATATCTTTGCCATTACAGCGTATAACTGTTCAAATATTTTTCCTGCTCTTCTGTGAGCACATCAATTTCTTTTCCAAGGAAAGCGAGTTTCCGTTTTGCCACATCCATATCCACTTCCCTGGGCACGTCAATTAATTTTTCACTTAACTCATTGCCGTGCTCCACCAGATATTTAGCGGAAAGAGCCTGAATCGCAAAGCTCATATCCATAATTTCAGCCGGATGCCCATCGCCTGCTGCCAGGTTTACAAGCCTGCCTTCTGCCAAAATGAAAATCCACTGTCCGGTAGGAAGCTTATAGCCCATTATGTTCTTCCTCTGTTCCCTTGTCTCCACCGCAATTTCACGCAGCCTTGCCATATCAATTTCACAGTCAAAATGGCCTGCATTGCAAAGAATCGCGCCATCTTTCATTACCGCAAAATCCTCTTCATCTATTACCTTATCACAGCCCGTAACCGTCACGAAGAAATCGCCCACTTTCGCCGCTTCCCTCATAGGCATTACATCAAAGCCGTCCATAACTGCCTCAATGGCTTTAATAGGGTCAATTTCCGTTACGATAACTCTTGCCCCCAGCCCTTTGGCCCTCATAGCCGTTCCTTTCCCGCACCAGCCATAGCCTGCCACTACTACAATTTTCCCGGCTACAATCAAATTGGTGGTACGGTTAATGCCATCCCATACGGACTGGCCTGTTCCATATCTATTGTCAAACAAATGCTTGCAATCCGCGTTATTCACACGAACCATGGGGAATTTCAATTCCCCCGCCTTATTCATCGCTTCCAGACGGATAATCCCTGTGGTTGTCTCTTCACAGCCGCCAATAATCCCGGGGATTAATTCCTGCATATGGGTATGAACCATATTTACCAAATCCCCGCCGTCATCAATAATAATATTAGGCCCTGCTTCCAGCACGTGGCGGATATGAGCCTCATATTCTTCCGGTGTGCAATCATACCATGCATGCACCTCCAGCCCGTCTTTCACCAAAGCTGCTGCCACATCATCCTGAGTGGAAAGGGGGTTGGAACCTGTCACATACATTTCCGCGCCGCCAGCCTTTAATACTTTGCACAAATATGCTGTTTTTGCCTCCAAATGCACGGAAAGAGCTATTTTCTTTCCTGCAAAAGGCTTTGTTTCGGAAAATTCTTTTTCCAGAGTTCGGAGTAAATCACAATTTCTTTTTACCCATTCGATTTTGCGTTCGCCGAATTCGGCTAAATTAATGTCTCTGATTTCACTGCTCATTTCTTGTCCTCCAATCAGCACCCTCGCGGCAGTCGCCATACGCTGCATCGCACTTTTCATGTATTGCGCTTTTTATGCATCATACCTCTTATGCACCGTACTTTTTATGCATCGCACCTCTTGTGCATCGCTCTTTTATGCATTGTGCCTCTTGTGCATTGTACTTTTATGCATTGTGCCTCTTGTGCAAAGCCTTTGGCCTATTGCCCACGGGAATAAAATTATGAGATATATTCAGCCGAATTTTTATTATAGTGATGGTCGTCTGTCCTATCATCACTTGTAACATTAATATTCTTTTTTATCAAGACCCATTCGGGCAATGATTTCACTAATCTTTTTATACACCAATTCCTCGTCCATAGTCAATATCTTTCTGTCTTCCATAACGATTTTGCCATCAATAATTACCGTCTCCACTTCAGAACCATTGGCAGAATAGGAAAGCCCTGCTATTAAATTATTCCTGGGAGTCAGTGAGGGGGTATTTAAATTCAGGATTGCCAAATCCGCCTTTTTTCCTTCTTCAATGGAACCTATCTCTTCTTCCAGGCCAAGAGCCTTTGCGCCGTTAATTGTCGCTATGCGGAATCCTTCCCTTGCGCTGATGCATTCCGGTGTCTTATGGGTCCCTTTATGGACCAGAGTCAACAAGCTAAGTTCATGGAACATATTCAGGCTGTTATTGGACGCTGCCCCATCCGTCCCCAGACACACATTTATCCCTTTTTCCAGCATTTCCGGCACTGGTGCAAAACCGTTTCCAAGCTTCATATTGCTGGCTGGGTTCGTCACTACGCTGACTTTTTTCTCTTTCAAAATATTGATATCTTTGTCTGTAACCTGGACGCAATGAGCTGCAATCGCCGGCACATCGAACAGGCCGTTTTTATCCGCCATTTCAATAGGCGTACAGCCGTATTTTTCCTGAATTTGCTGGATTTCACTGACACTTTCCGACAAATGCACATGAATCCGCATATTATTTTTCTTCGCTTCCTCTGACACTATGCGCATGAATCCGTCATCGCAAGTATAAGGCGCATGCGGCCCTAACATAAAGCTTAACCTGTCACAATCCTTCGCCGCATCCCGTTCTTCGTATGCCTGCCCCAGCCTCATCTGCCCCGCTTCGTCATTGCCGCTCCCAATTAGCCCCCTGCTGATAACAGCCCGCATGCCAGATTCCTTCACAGCCCTGGTTGTCTGGTGAATATTCATCTGCATGTCATTAAAACAGGTAGTTCCGCTTTTCATCATCTCTATAATGGCAAGGCATGCCCCCCAGTAAGTATCCTCGTCCGTCATTTGCTGCTCAATCGGGTCAATCGTTCCAAACAGCCAATCCATAAAGGGCAAATCGTCCGCCACATTCCGCATAAATGCCATATAAGAATGGGTATGGCAGTTCACAAGACCCGGAATCACCAGCTTGTCCTTCCCGTCAATCACCTTCCCTTCATGAAACCCCTCCGGTTTTCCCCCCAAAGCTACAATCCGGTTTCCTTCAATATAAATAGTAGTTTCCCTTACTTCATCCTTATCCCCTGCCGGAATGACCGCCAGTATATCCTTTAATACAATTCCCATGGTAATCCTCCATTCTTTCTCAATAGAAATTATTTGTCAGCCATAGTTATCCCCATCCCCCGCCAGCACAATCCCTATTTTATCATATGCCGCCACATTCCGCCAGGAAATTGATGGCTCTGCTATTTTTATGCCCTTGATAGAATTCCTTCAAATCCGCCTTTACTTCCTCCGGCAGCATTGTCTTCTTTATGCCTGAATCGCACCTTCCAGTGCCAGCAGCCTATGGATACAGGCGGATTTATCCTTTTCCTGGATTTTCAGCCATGCCTGCTTCGCACCGGCTGCTTTCAGTTCTTCTTCGGTGAAAATCCCCGCTTCATTTAACTGCTCTTCCACTGTTTTCCCTATGTTCTGTAATTTGGACAATTCGCCCATGATTTGATTTCCCTCCTGTCTAGTTCTATTTCTTTGTTTCTTATGCCGCCTAACTTTATTCATACGCCAAAGCTATTCTTTTCCCCAATCAAGTACTCTTTCCATTTCTAATATTTTCTGGACAATCTGTTGATATAAGTCTTCTGCCTCCGTTCTGCAATCAGAAATATATTATCATCCATTAAATCACATATAATCCAATTACCTCAAAATACTTGAGAGCTTCCTTTATCGCCTCGACTTTTATGTTGATTGTGCTGTCGGATTTTTGTGAGAAAGCATTATAACCGTCTCAACGGTATTACCCCTTTCCCACAAGAACTATTTGACTAACTCCGACTTAATTTTACAAGAATTCATGTCTACAGAGGCTTCATCTTTTATCAGAAAAGCATGTAAAGATTTCGAATGGCTCAATATGTTATAAAAAAGTATCTATATCATAAATAGCCAATCCCTTGGATCTACCAACATTCAAATAAAATAATTTAATCTAATAATTTTTTCACATCTTTTGTACTTTACAAATAATAAATATTTAATCTACAGAAACTCCATCTCTACATAATAATAACAAACCATTTGTTTGCAATGTTTTAATCCGTGCCAATAAGCCTATTATATATTCTCTCTTAATGCCATTAAATGTTTTATCGGCAATGCTTCCATACTGGCTTTTGGAAAAGCTTATAAAGTTCTGCACCAGTCCCCTTACTGCACAACGCAGTTCTTTCAACGCTTCTTTTGTAATATTTAAATTATTTCCTTCATGAGTTTCGTTCGAAC
Source organism: Lachnospiraceae bacterium (assembly GCA_009911195.1). GTDB lineage: Bacteria > Bacillota > Clostridia > Lachnospirales > Lachnospiraceae > Kineothrix. The sequence continues at coordinate 15,121 of QXWV01000176.1, forward strand.
GCTCTTTATACATTCTTAGTGCATTGTCATGCACTAACTGCACATCTGCATCTTGTGCTATTGCCGCTGCTAAGCGATTTGCAAACTTTTCTTTTTTTCCACCACTTTTATCATTTGAATTATAACCTATTAGAATAATTTCAGCTAAAGTCACAAGATTCTTATATGCATCGTCATATCTGGAAGCACTATATCCTCTTCCAAATCGCTCCATAACATCTTCCAACTCATCTTTTAACACTTCTGGCAACCCAACCATATTCCCAAAACAGGTCAAATTATCGTTATTCCATTCATACAGGTCATCATATATACTGATAGAACTATCTTGAGAAGATGCTCCGCTTCTGTTAATATTGTTACACTTATAATTTGCTTTCATTTTATAAATTTTATCAGCAACTTCTATATTTCCCTCTTGGGTTAATCTTAACATAGACAATATGTAAAAAATATCTTTATTCCATTTATTGGTAATTGCATCAAAATACTCTCCTGCCTTCTCATATCCTCCTAGCATCTCTCCAATTGAAAAATATTCTAATGACATCGAATTATTTTCCGTTTTACATAAAAAGATAAATTCTGGAGTTCTCTCATCAGCAAGATTACTTGCTATATACTTAATATCCAAGTTACCCCTTGCGTTTATCACTTCATTATACAGAGGAGTATCCTTGAGTTTTAAATGCTTCAATACATAACCATACGGCATTTCCAAATTTAGCAATGCATCTGTAGCGCCTAACACAACTGCCCATAATTCTATATTCACAGTTCCGACTATATCCATAAACATCCCCCTTATATCACCTTCATTCTTAATTTAAACAAGCACATTCATTATAGCTACATAAAAAGAAAACAGAATTATGAACCAAAGCCAACTATATCCTAATTTTTACCATTACCCTATCATTTTCCAACTTTTTTTGATAAAAATACACCTGTATTATTCAAATCAGCCCATCCGAACATTGATTAATATATTATATTCCTTACCAGTCCAATTAGAAAGTTCACTAATCCACTTGTCTGTTGATTAAAGATTGATGAATCGCCCTTCCTTTCATTTACCTCACTTTTAGTAAGCTGAATTTTTCTAACATTATTTATTTCTATGAATTTACTCTTAATCTCGGAAAATTATTTAAACTCACATTTTCCAACGTTTCTAACTGTTGTACTGCTAACTGCCGAAGCAATTCCATCCGCTCTTTTTGATTCTTTCCTTGTTTAATCAGTACAGCATTATAGCTCTCCAAATTTGCCAGTACCAGCAACTGATTTAAAGTCGCCATATCCCGCATATTTCCTTTCACCGTTGGATTTTCATCTTTCCACTGCTTCGCCGTCTTTCCAAACAAAACAACATTCAACATGTCTGCTTCATTAGCATAGGTATACGCCACCTGTGCGGATGTTAATTCTGGGGGAATTAGATTTTCTTTAATTGCATCTGTATGTATCCTGTAATTCAACTTAGAAATTTCTCTATTTAAATTCCAACCCAAAGACAACCGACTGTTTTCGTCTGCCTTTAAACGCCTATAATCTTTCATAATATACAGCTGAAACTCAGGAGAAATCCAAGTTGCGAAAGACATGGCAATATCACTATGGGCATATGTTCCTCCGTAGCGTCCTGCTTTTGAAACAATACCGATAGCATCTGTCGCTTCTATCCATTTCTTAGGCGACATTGTAAAGGCATTGGCACCTGCCTGCTTTTTAAACCCCTCGAATTCGAGGGGTTTAAAATCTGAATTATGTAGTCTTTCCCAAAGTCCCAGAAATTCTATCACATCCCGATTTCTCATCCAGTTTTGAATAACCGCCGTTGGGTCATCGCTCTTATACCGGGCAATATCCGTCAATGAAATAAATTCATTTTCAAAATCCTGCGTATAAATCCCAATATCTATTCCATTAGCATGAATTGTATCTTTCATTATTTTTCCCATTTCTCCTCCTGCAATCACATCATAATCCTCTTAAAACATCTTATCCTCTTCCTCATCAAAAAGTTCTGTTGAACAACTGTCCTCATCTTCCCACATTTCCTGATATAAATGTGATAATTCATCTTCTGACACAATTCTATTACACACATCTTCAACCAATGGCAAATAAGCCTCATAGGCTTTCTGATGCAACTGGACTATCTGCTCTGCAATCTGATAAATCTTTTCATCCATTAGATTACCTCAAAATATTTAAGCGCATCTTTTATCGCCTCAACTTTTTCTTTCGGCGGATGCTTCCTCGGCTATTTTAATTCTTCTACTGCATTTGGCGCGTCATACATTGTCAGACCTAATAATCTCTTTACCTCCGCAATATATGCAGTATGTACTTTTAATCCATATTTCTTTTCAACATACTCTTGTATCATTTTATATGTTATTTTCGGTTTCGGCTGATATTTCTTTGCCCGTTCTGCTATTGCATCTAAAGGTACTTTCCCTTCATCATCTCCAAACTCCACCGTAACATTAATGACACTATCTGGTGATTTGTGGGACAAGAGTACAATGGTTTCAACCATTGTTTCATTTTCCAAGGGCAATTCTTTCACTTCCGTCCCATTCACTGGAACGGGGAAGTTAAAGATAATCTTCCTAATCCAGTTGCCATCCGGCTGCTTTTCCGGGAACAACTCGATTCGCTTGATGAACGCCCGCGTGAACTCCTTCCGCTCCACCTCGGAGGCAGCTTCATAGACCTGATCGAACGCCAGCAGCAGACGGTAGATATTGTCACCTGAAATCTTCTCCTGCCGGATGCTCCGCATCTGGCTTTGCACATCGTCAATCTGGACTTCTATCTCATCTATTCTACCATATTGCTCGTCATAGCGGCGCTGCAAATCAGAAATTTTCCGGTTTCCGCCGCCCAAGCGCTTCAAACGATCATCATCTAAAGCGAACCCTTTTTTCATATATTCTTTCAGAACAGAGCTTGCCCAGATACGGAATTGCGTACCACGCAGCGACTTTACCCGATAGCCGACCGAGATGATAACATCCAAATTGTAATAATCAATATCTCTGGTTACCTGGCGATTTCCTTCCGTTTGAACTGTTGCAAATTTTGCAACAGTTGCTTCTGGCCGAAGTTCGCCCTCCGTAACGATATTTTTTATGTGTCATGAAATAGTTGACTTGTCACGCTGAAATAAATCCGCCATCTGATCCAAGGACAACCATACGGTATCTTCATCAAAGGTAACCTCTATTTTCGTCAATCCATCCTCGGTTGTATACATGATGATATTAGACTGATTCATCTTCCATATTCTCCTTTTTAATAATCTCGTGCTGGATATAGTACTCCAAAAGACGAAGTACGTACTCCGGCGCATGGCGATTATCCAGTTCCCACTCTGTTACAGTCCGATAGGGAATCTGAAAATATTTACAAAATTCCTTGCGGTTCATGCCGGTGCTTTCCCGCAGTTCTTTTATTTTGGCTTTGCAGTCCATTTCATTTACCCCATAAAGCAAAAAATACACGTTGCGTATTTATTATAGCATATGCCAAGCAAATACGCAACGTGTAAATCCAATTTATATCAAGCGGCTTTGTCAAATTGAATATTCTAACGCTTCGGAACCACCGTTTTATCACTTGAGAGCCATTTGATTTTGGTATTCTAATGCTTGAGAGC
>QXWV01000177.1 GCA_009911195.1 Lachnospiraceae bacterium
GTGCCGACGCTTTTTAAGGGGCTCCTTAAGCATTTTATTTCCCTCACGGCTGGGCTGAGGTGCTAACTTAATGACATGGGAAGAAACAACTAATTGGCGTAAAAAGGAGGGGCGATATATTCCAACACATTTGGATTTTGTGCTGTATATTTGGAAGCCAGTCCATGGCACATGATATTAAACTGTAAAAACTAATTATTTTTTTATGATATAAGCTTTTGTTTTGATAATTATTTACTATTTTCAAATAGGATATTTTCTGGTAAAATATATAAAAGATGATATGAGAAGGGATAAATAACGGGCATATGATTCTTGCATAGAAAAGTACCCCTATGCAAGAAAGCCCTTTTAGCAACAATGCGTAGCTTGCTGCAAGATTTTGGCTTGATATGCTAAGGGCGGTTGGACTGCTTTTTACCCCTTAACATATCGGCCAGTTGAGCGATTAGTGCGATTTCGTCCTCGGCCAGCCCAGTTACGTCTATGCTCCGCATATTTGTCATTCCAATTAAATAGTCGGTAGACACGTGATACATTTGAGCAAATTTAACTAAAATGTCATAAGAGGGATAGCGCATGCCGGATTCGTAGGATGATATTGCGCTGATTGCCAAGCCTATTCGGTCGGCAACCTGCTTTTGAGTTAGCTTTTTGTCTGTTCTGAGGGATTTTAACCGTTTTCCCATATTGACCAAATGTGTCACCTCCTGTCCTATAGATAGTGTATTAAATAGTATTTCCTATTTGGTGAAACCAATTTCACTGATTCGGAAAATATGTTGAAAATATAATAATTATCTGGTATTATAAAATAAAATACAACTATTATTTGTTAAAAAATGCAAAAAAAAAAATTCAAAAGGTAAAGGGGGAAGGATAATTATGGCATGGATAATAAACAAAATATTAGAGTTTAGAAAAAGGCATAAAAAAAGTACATGGGAATTGTATGAGAGACTGCTGAAACGTTGCCCGGCTTTAACTTATGAAAATTTGGATAGTACGAAAGAAGAACTGGATAGGTGTGAAAGGATGATTGAGGAAGTTAGACAAAGGCTTTTAAAGGAAGAGGAAGCCCGTAACTGTTCAACATATACGAAATAGTTATAAAATATGACGAGTTTTTTTAATATGATTGCTTAGAAATCCTGTTTCTGCTATACTGACTGCAGATACAGGATTTTTTGCCTTATAGGATTAAGGTATCATAAGCCCTGGCGCTGGAAGGCATTTTTTTACCATATAGGATTCGGGTGTCAAAAGCCCTGGCTGCGGAGTGCGCCTGGCAATTTGCACAAAAAAGTTGTGCACCTTCCATTGTGCGGAGCATTCCGCTGAGCCTCTGAAAACGTAAATCGTGTTCAGCAGAGGCTTCCACGATTTATGA
>QXWV01000178.1 GCA_009911195.1 Lachnospiraceae bacterium
AACTTTTTTGTGCAATATGCCAGGCGCACTCCGCAGCCAGGGCTTTTGGCACCCGAATCCATATAGGAAGTTCCGTCGCCAGACGGACATGAATTGACGAAGAACCGAAGGTTCTTCCTGAAGGGGGAAATTACGCTGGAATATTGTCAGAGGAGGAATGAGGATGGAGATGGATAAAAAAGAGGCAGCGGGCAGCGGGGCAGTGGCAAAAGGGGAAGGAAGGGGAGCGATTTCCATGGAGGAACTTTGGGGAATGATAACGGCTTACCAAGGACAAACCATTTACACAGCAAAAGGGCTTCCGCTTACCTACCGGGTAAAGGGAGGGGAGCTGTTTACAGACAGAAAAAAGAAATCCATAACCCGTGCCACCTTTGAGCAGGCGTACCAAAAAATCTTAGAGGATACGGAACATAAAATAATAGGCCCTAAAAGCCTGAACTGCTTTGGCGCCCCATATGTGTGGGCAGTATTTAAAGCGTTGGGTGTGGTTTAGGGCATGGAATGACGGGCATAAAGCCCAATATAGCCTGGTGCGGAAAGGTAAATGAGGATGAGGATAATGGGTTTCCAATTTCCGGCAGGGGTAAAAGGTAGGAGGATTGTTTCCAAAACCATATGCGGGTTTGCACTGGCCGGGCTTCTTTTTGGAAGCCGGGTTTGTGCTGGTGCGGTTTATGCCCATGTACTTTCAGGGAACGGCACTGCGTCCGATGGCAAGGAGGAGGCACGGCAATATGGGGAATACAGGCAACGCCTGGAAGAAATAGAATACAAAAATGATATAGCAGGGCGGGGATTCCATGTAATAGAAGACCAGATATTTCCTATTGAGATGGGAAGATTTGGGGAAGTTTCGTTTATTCCAGCTATGGATGAAAACTATGGCCGGCTGATTTTGCTCTTTGCGGCTTCGGATGGGGAAATTCTGTATAAGACGGAGCAATTAGCGACTAACAACTGTTACCTTGGCCAGATTAAGCAGCCCAATCAGGGGATTTCAGCAGTTTCATTCCAGGATGTGAACGGTGATGGGCTGGTGGATATTGTGCTGATTACTTCATGCGTCAATGAGGGAGGGGATTATGCGGGAAAAACGTATAAAGTGGGGGATGTCCTTTTCCAAAATAAGGACGGCACAGGATTTTACAGGGATTACCGGATTTCGGATAAAATCAACCGATTTAGCATGAATAAAAGTATAGACCTGATAGCTGCTTTTGTCAGGGAAGGGAAGTCTACGGAATTTTTATATACGGCAACAACATTAAAGGAATTGCAGGACGCGGGCCTGAAAATTATTTCAGAACAATGTTATTTCAGGGATTTTGAAAAGCTGGGAAGGCTTCAGGTTGTGCCGGGGGTCTATAGCATAGCGGAGTACGGATTTTTTATGATTTATCTTGTGAATGAACAAGGATATATTGTCTGGAGTTTGCAGCCTATGGGGGAATACGATAACCTCTATGCCCTGAAAGGGATTAGATGCTGGGATATTGATGGCGACGGGTTAAAGGATATCATAGTGCTGGCCCGTTACAGCTATGAAGGGAGCGGGCATGAATTGATTGTAAAAACGGATTATGCTATCTATTACCAAAGGACCGGGGGCTTTTCCGCAGATACAGAAATAAGGGACAGCTACCGCTGCAGCGATGAAGTGTCCATGGAAGAGCTGATAGAGAAAGCGCGTGCATACTGGGGATGGTAATTGATATACATTTGGTTTATCAATTACCTAAAAACACAACAGGGGAAAAGGAGCGGTATAAATGATACGGATATTGATTGTGGATGATGAAAAGCCGATTTGTGATTTAATCGATATGAACTTATCCGCGGCGGGCTATCAATGCGAGTCTGTGCAGGATGGGCTGGAAGCCATTAACCTTATTGAGAAAGGGAATTTTGACTTAATACTTTTGGACATTATGCTTCCGGGAGCCGACGGGTATGATATTATGGATTATATCCGCCCTATGGGGATTCCGGTTATTTTCATTACGGCAAAACATGAGGTAAAAGACCGTGTAAAGGGGTTGAAGCTGGGCGCTGATGACTACCTGGTGAAACCGTTCGATGTGGTGGAGCTGGTAGCCCGCGTGGAAGCGGTGCTGCGTAGATATAATAAGACGGAGCAGCATTTGACGGCAGGGGATGTGGTGGTAGACGTGGAGGCGCGTCAGGTAACGAAAGGCGGAAAGCCAGTGATACTGACGAATAAAGAATTTGGCTTGCTGCTGCTTTTCATTAAAAATAAAAATGTAGCCTTATTCAGGGAAAAGCTGTATGAAGCAGTCTGGGAAGGGGAGTACTTCGGGGATAGCAGGACATTGGACCTTCATGTGCAACGGCTGCGGAAGAAACTGGGATGGGAGCAGAATTTGGTAGCGGTATATAAAGTAGGATACCGCCTAGAGGTACCGCAATGAAATTTTCTTTAAAATTGCTGCTGTGGATGATTATCGTTATGGCGATAGCGTTAGGGTTCAGCGGGTATTATTTTGTCAATTATGTGTTTGAAACCTCATTGGCCAGGGAAGTGGGGCAAGCTTTGGATGAGAACAGCATCTTAAGCTTTGCGTTTGAGACGGCGGCCCTTAATGTACCGGCGAAATATGATGTGTTACAGGACCATACGGTGGAAGAGATAGCTTCCAATCTGGAAACGGGTGGGCATAGTTCGAGCCGTCTTCTTAGGATTTCCGATGAACAGAAGAATGTATTGTATGTGAGCAATGGTTTCGAGGCAGATAGCATCCTGCTGGAACAGACGGATGAGAGTACGAAAACATACAGGATTATAAAAATGGGGGAAGGGTATTATGTGCAGACCGGGGCAGCAGTCGATGCGCTGGACCGAATCATATACCTGGAAACGATGAGGGATATTTCAGATGTGTTTGAGGAGCGGGAGCTGGGATTTTCTGTATACCGGCAGGTGACGGTGGCTATGCTAATCGCGGGGGCAGTGATTATGCATTTGATTTCTTCCTGGCTGACCAAGCCCATCCGTTTGCTTACCAGGGCTACCAAGCGGATGGCGGCAGGGGACTATTACTATAGGGCAAAGCAGATAAGCAATGACGAACTGGGGCAGTTGACAAAGGACTTTAACTATATGGCCAATGCTTTGGAAGAAAATATTGCTAAGCTGGAGGAAGGCATTGAAGACCGGGAGAATTTTGTGGCGGCTTTTGCCCATGAACTGAAAACGCCGTTGACAGCTATTATAGGCTATGCGGATATGCTCCGCTCCCATAAGCTGGATGAAGAAAAAAGCTTCCTGTCGGCCAACTATATTTATACGGAGGGAAAAAGGCTGGAAGCAATGTCATTCCGGCTGCTGGATATTATTGTCACAAAGCGGAACGAAGTGGAGTTCCAGAAAGCGTCGGCCGAGTCCATTTTTCTTTATTTGCAGGATATGTTTTCCGGCAGCAGCTTACAGTTCCAGTACCGCTATGATAAAGGGACGGTGTGGGCGGAAATGAATTTGCTGAAAACAGTCCTGGTCAACCTGATAGATAATGCGTGCAAGGCATCGGAAGCAGGGGGGCTGATAGAAGTGGGCGGATACCGCATGGAAGCGGGATACCGTTTTGAAATAAAAGATTATGGGGTGGGAATACCGGAAGAAGAGCAAAAGAATATAATAAAAGCTTTCTATATGGTGGATAAATCCCGTGCCAGGAGCAAAAATGGGGCTGGGCTGGGCCTGGCACTGTGTGAGGAAATCCTCCGGCTTCATGGCAGCGGGCTGAAAATAGCAAGCCGGGTGGGGGAAGGAACTTGTATGAGCTTTATTCTGCCGGATAGGGAAGGGGGAAAATAAGCGGATGAGACAAGGAAAACTATACTTTTTCTTATTTACGGCAGCGGTAATCGGAACATCGGTCTGGGGTCCGGAAGCCCTGGCGGGATATAAGGACAGGGCAATATTGAACGAAACCCATCTGGAAGAAATAGAGGCAGCCGGGGAAGGTTTCCGGTACACTTTAAACAGCAACGAAAAACTTTATGTTTTATCCCAATGCTTGAGCAGCCAGTCTCTGCCGGAAAGCGACCAAAGCGCATGGACAAGGAATGCTTCTGCCAATATGGATTACCAGGAAATAACGGGAACCTATGCTTTTGTGGTCAACCATAAAGGGCCTTCGGGGGAAGAGATTACGGATGAAGAGATTTATGAAACATGCAACAGGCAGTTGGAAGCATTAAAGGGCCTGGGAATTCTGCCAGAAAGTGTCAAGGAGGTGGAAAAGGCATCCTATAATGCGGTATTGTATTCGGCTATTGACGTATTGGAGCCCAGAAATAATGTGGCGGTCTGGAAACTGAGCCTGTCCAACAGCCAGAAGAATGCCAATAAGGAAAACCGGCTGATTGATGCATATATCGATGCGGAAACCGGCAAGATTTATGAATTTTATGTGAGGACTCCCTTGGTATGGGAAAAGATTGCCCCGGATGAAATGATGGAAAAGTGGAGCAGCTATATGGGAATCAGCGCTCCGGAGGCATTTGAGTCGGAGAACCCTCTGCTGGAAACAACCCCTTGTTACAAAAAATATGTGTTTCAGGGAAGCGGAAACAGCAGTACGGTGGCAACGATTGGGTTTTACGAAGGGATAAATGAATTATTTTTAAAAATTTCAAAATGATGCAAAAAAGATACAAATTTGATACAACTATGATACAACTATGATGATATTTTGATGCAGCCCTTGTGTAATCTGTTTATGAACGGAAGGAAAAGCAGGATAACGGCGAAGGCATCCGGACTGTTATGAAGCAGATGGGAGAGGAGCATCGGAGTATGTACAGAAGAATATCATATATGCAGATGAAGAAGAAAAGGGCCAGAAGAAGGCGGATGATAAAGTTGGGCGGCGCGTTGCTGATGGCGGTAGGAATTGGGGGCATTTCGCTGGCCTTGGCAGTGAATGCCCTGGCAGCACCGGAAAGCCCCGGGATGGAAGGGATAGCCTATACAGAAGGGGAACAGGAGGGGATTGGAGAAACCATATCCGGTAATGTGGCCGTGCCGGAGACACCGGAGGTGGAGGAAACAACCAGGAAGGAAGATGGGAAGCCTGCAGTGGTTATAGACCCAGGGCATGGAGGCGCGGATGAAGGCTGTGCCGGAGAAGGGATACAGGAAAAGAACGTGAATCTGGCTATTGCGAGGCTGGTTCAGGATAAGCTGGGCAGGATGGGATATCAGGTGATAATGACACGGGAAGATGATACTTATATGCCAAAAGAAGAACGGGTGAAAATAGCCAATGAATATGGGGCGGATATTTATGTGAGCATCCATCAAAATACATATGAAGATAGTTCCGTAGAGGGGATTGAGACCTGGTATGACGGGAGCGACAGCACGAGGGACAGCAAGAGGCTGGCCTGGTTGATTCATCAGGAAACGTTAAACAGGACGGGGGCAGTACAGCGGCAGATAAGGGAAGACGCAGATTTTCATGTGACCGGAAAGACTATTATGCCGGCCTGCCTGATTGAAACGGGATTTCTGTCCAATCCGGGGGAAAGGGAAAAGCTTTCGGCATCGGAATATCAGGAGCAGATTGCCGAAGGGATTGTGAGGGGAATCGAATTGTATTTCCATCCCAAAACAATGTACCTGACCTTTGATGATGGGCCTTATGTGGAAAATACGGCTCGGGTGCTGGATGTGCTGAAAGCCAGGAATATAAAAGCAACTTTTTTTCTGGTTGGGGAAAATGTGGAGAGAAACCCGGAAATGGCCAAAAGAATCGCAGCGGAAGGGCACACGATAGGGATTCATTGCTATAGCCATGATTATGAGGCCATTTACCAAAGTGTAGACAGCTATGTGCAGGATTTTGAGAAAGCTTATCAGGTGATAAAAGAGACAACGGGGGTGGAGGCAAAACTTTTCCGTTTTCCAGGGGGGAGCGTGAATGCATACAATAAAAAGGTGTGTAAAGAGATTGCGGCAGAGATGACGGCCAGGGGATTTATTTATTATGACTGGAATGCCAGCATGGAAGATGCAGTGAAAGACCCGGTTCCGGAGCAACTGATTGCAAATGCGAAGGAGTCCACTTTGGGGAGGGAAAAGGTGGTTTTGCTGGCTCACGATGTAGTATATGCTACAGGAATGTGCCTGGATGATTTGCTTGAACAGTTGCCGGAATACCGGATGGAAGTGTTGACCGAAGACTTGGAGCCGGTGCATTTCCAGATGAAATGAAGACCTGGCCGGTATGAAGTACAGGGCTTGTTATAACAGAATACCGATGGTTCAGCTTTCTTTACGAATTACCCCACAGCCTATTTTTTCGCCGGAATCTCCGGAGGGCTGGGTAGAGAAGTCATCCCGCTTGGAATGGATGATGACGGATTTCCCGATAATTTCATCTATGGTGAAACGTTTATCATAGAAAGAAGTCCAGGCATATCCCTGATTGCCCAGCAGCGGAATCAAATCGCCTGCATGGGCGGGGTGGAAGGTGCCTGCCGGATTGAAGTGGTTTCCGGTTTTTCCATAAGAGCCAGAGCAATCGCCGAATTCATGGATATGCATTCCATAAAAGTCGGAAGAACCTTGGGTGGCAATATTGGGAAGGCCGAAAATTTCCGCTTCCACCAGAACTCCGTCATAGGGGGTATCATAAAATTTAACGAGCCCGCTCAGCTCCGAGTAGGTTTCCTTGCCTGTCACCCATGCAACGGCTGCCGGGCAGTTTTTTTCTAATATACGTACAAAAGTAAGACGAGGAGTAAATTGATACATAATTTAACCTTTTAGGGAAAAAACTTTTTATTATTATATGCACGGTGTGGCAGAATGATTGTGTCTGCAGAAGGAGGGGATTGTTTGAAAAGGACGATACTTTACAGATTTGCCAGGATATTTTTTATATGCCTTATGATAGCGGTGGCGTCGGGATGCATTTTTCTGCCGGGCAGGGCAGAAGGCAGGAAAAAGACAGTGATGGAAATGGCTGAGGAAAACAAGGAGACAGGGCAAAAGGCGGGGGATGCATGTGAAGCGGACAGCAAAGAAGAGGAAGAACCCCAAGAAGAGGCGGCAAAAGAACAGGCGGCAAAAGAACAGGCAGCAAAAGAACAAGCTGCAGAAGAACAGACAGCAGAAGAACAGTGGGAACAATGGCAAAAGGAATGGAGCATTGAAAAGCAAATATATCCGCTGCTGGAGAATGCGGAGGAGGGCAGCAGGGAGGATTATATCCGGCTTGGCTTGGAGGATTCCGATATTTACCAGGTAAGGGAAGGGGATACTCTATGGGGGATTGCCAGGGAGTGCTATGGAAAAGGAACGGACTGGGATGCTATAAAGCAGGAAAACCCAGGGATTCCTGGCGATGGCAGTCTGATTTTCCCCGATACGGAGCTTTCGATTCCCCGGTTTTGCTATATCAGGAAGCAGGAGGATAGCCTTGGAGGCTTTTCATCTCCCGCCTGCACTTATGATATTCCCTCGGACTGGATATACGGTTATCCCAAATGGGAAACCTGTGTGGAGTATTACTGGCCGGATTATGCGGATGTAGGTGTTTTCTCCCATGTGACGGAGAACCGTATGTTCCCTGAACACATGGGCGGGGAATGGGAGGAAATGCAGAGGAAAATTACAGCCAGTGCGGAAAAGGTAGAAAGAGTATGTTTCAGGGAACTGGAATTTAGCCGTTATAAGAAAGAGGATGGAAGGGAGCTTTTTTTCTACCGCTTCATCTGTGAGTCGGAGGAAGGGGATGTCCGGTGTGCGGTGGCCTATACGTCAGGGGCAAATTACATGGCGGAATTTATCGGGCATTGCCCCGTGCCAAAGGACGGAGAGGAGCCTGCGTTTGACATTGAGGGGATTACCCGCTATATAGCGGCATCTTATGAAGAAAGAGGAGGGGAAAAGAACTGGGGCAGCTTAAAATACCGTCCTTATCTCGGTTATGAAAATTGGCCTTATGAAGATTTGCATAATCCTTTTGCGATGATGGAAACAATATATGGTGTGGAGGAAGATGAGGAACTGGTGGGGAAGGATGAAGAGGTGCATTTTGTATCCAAGGAATGGGAAAATCTGCTCCGGAAAGTAATCTGGGTTCATTATGACCTGACCGAAGAACAGATGGAGGAATTTGCACAACGTCCTATTTACGCCAGCGAACTGGCCTGGATTACGGAGGTAGTGTTTGTGGAAAGCCCTATCCCTGGGAGGGATGAGGTATCCGTGAATGGTTTTTATTCGGAAGGTGCCACCTGCGCAGAGTATAATCTGACCACACTTCAGGATTTGGCAGTGCTTCCCAATTTGCATAAGCTTACATTGGAAACTGGGGGCGCTGATGATTACGAAGCATTAGGGCAGTGCAAAGCATTGAAAGAAGTTTCCATTGCGTCACAGGAACCGGTAGAGAAACTGGAACTGGAATGGGCAATGGAGCTGGGGCAACTGGAATCTTTAACAGTAACTGTCAGCAATTTTCCCCATTTGATGGAAATAGGCTATGAAAAAGAGGGGGCGACTACTTTTGGAAATCAGGTAAAAGAGGGGGAAAAAGCAGAAGGGACAGGAGATGGGAAAGCTGCCGATGGAGAAAATGCGACGGATGAAGCGGATAAAAAGGAAAGCGGCGGCTCAATGAAGATAGAGGAGGTGCTGGCGCAGTGCACTTCCCTTAAATATTTAAAGCTGGAATATACGGAGGAACTGGATTTGGGCTTTTTGGGCAAGCTGCCCCAATTGTATACTTTTTGGCTGGATGGGGAGAAAATGGAAAGCGAAGCGGCGATGCAGCGCCAGGCCCTTTTTAAGGATGAAGATTGGCCACAGATTAAATGCCTGGTGGTGGATGGCGACTGGCTGCGTAATCCCGAATAACCGCTTGCCTGTAGAATAAAATGTCGGGTAATAGGAGTTGGTTGAAAAGGTATTGCTGTGGGGGAACGGGCAAGAAGTATGGATGCCCCGTTCCCCTACAGCAATGCAGTATGGAAGCTTTAGCCCGATACCGAAGGCAGGTTGTTTAAATTATTATTTTCCGAGCCGTCAGGCAGGGACTTCAGATATTCGGTGTCCTTCCGGTGTGCGATTCCCACCCCTTTAATATCCCCTTCTTTAGCCATATTGACCCCTTCCTGTTTGGAAACGGTGGAGCCATCGGAAAGCTGATATCCGGTGACGCGCCCGCTGCTTTTTACAAGCCCTACAATTTCCTTGGCATCGCTTTTGGGATTAGGGATATCATCCAAAGTATTTCTTGCCAATGCTTCACTCAATGTGTCTTTATCTATATCTTTCATAATGGGTTGCTTGCCTCCTTTTTAGTTTACGGTCTGATATAGCTTGTCCTTTTGGGGGAATTAATATGCGGGTATTGGGAAGAGTTATGCTTTTCTTCATGTCCATATTTTGGTATAATGGGAAAGCCGGGTATAATAAATTCGGATGAACTTATGATAATGAAAAGAGAAAAGAAAGAGGGCATAGTCAAAAAGGCTGATTGTGCCTGGAGGAGGGATATATGATGGCTAAAATTCCCAAAATTGAGCGGGAGAGGGCGCTATATGAAACAAGGCGGTTAATCGTGGCGGTAGCAGGGACGGCGTTGTATGCGGTAGGGATGAATCTGTTCGTAGTTCCCCATGGGCTTTATACCGGCGGAGTGATGGGTATCTGCCAGGTAATCCGTACTTTGCTGATGCGGTATACTTCCCTTCCGCTGCAAAATTTTGATATCGCCGGTATCATTTATTATATTGTGAACATTCCGCTGTTTTTTATAGCCTTGAAAAAGCTGGGAAAAGTATTTTTCACGAAAACGCTTATTTGCGTAACTGCTATGTCTTTTTTCCTATCTGTGATAACGATTCCTAAAGTGCCTGTTATGGGAGACCTTTTGGCATCATGTCTGCTTGGGGGTATTTTATGCGGTACGGGAATAGGTATTTCTTTGAAAATGGGAAGTTCTGACGGAGGAACCGATGTGCTTGGCATTTTGCTGATACGTTGGAAAAAAGATTTCAGTGTGGGAAAAGTGAATTTAATCGTTAATATCGCCCTGTACGGGGTATGCCTTTTCCTGTTCGATGTGCAGACTGTGATTTATTCCCTGATTTATGCATCGGTCAGCGCTTTTGCCGTAGATAAAGTGCATTCCCAGAATATCAATATGGAAGTGCATATTATTACGAAAAATGCCAGCGAGGAAATGGAGCAGGAGATTTTCGGCAAGATGGAGCGGGGCATTACGAAATGGAAGGCGCTGGGAGCCTATACGGATGAGAATACGGAATTGCTTTACATGGTGGTATCGAAATATGAAATCGGCAGATTGAAACACATTATCAGGAAATATGACCCCCACGCATTTGTAGTGGTGAATGAAGGAGTGAATGTGGACGGGCATTATTTGAAGAAATTGTAGGTAAAAGTTTAGACAAGCCCCAAAAAGGAATCCAGCATGGGCAAAACGCTCTGACCGCTGCGCCGCCCATGAAAATTGATTTCTCTGTTATGGGCAAAACATGATTTCCCTGCTATGGGCAAAACATTAATTGACAGCCTATCCGATATATGGTATAGTTGCTATAGATTTGAACGAATGATTTCTTCAAGCTTGTGACTACTGTATAGGCAAGACTTGATATTACATGTGTATTTGGTGTGCATGTAATAGCAGGTCTTTTTTTTATATCATAGGAAATTACGCCACAGCGTTGTAAAACGAGATTCCTTTGAATAGATACAGATAGCTGAAAGGGCATGGTTATTGGTATGAGTCCTAAAAGATGGGTGATAAAAAAAGCAATAAGCAATAACGTGGTATGCGCGCGGAATGAACGCAACCAGGAGCGGATACTGGTTGGGAAAGGTATCGGCTTTAAGACCAAAGCCGGAGACGAAGTGGATTCCGCAAATGTAGAAAAAGAATATTTTTTAAAGTCTAAGAATATTACCGGCAAGCTATATGCTTTGCTGGCACAGACGCCGGAAGTTTATATGGAAATTGCGGATGAGATATTGAAACGGGCGCAGGAAGCTTTAAAGAGCGAGCTGGATGAGTCTTTGCTTTTGCATCTGATTGACCATATTTCCTTTGCAGTATCCCGGATGGAGCAAGGGTTGGAATTTAAAAATGTATTGCTGGCGGAAATCAGGAACTTTTATCCAAAAGAATTCAATGTGGCCAAATATGCTCTTTCCTTGATTAAAGAAAAAACCGGTTCTGCACTCCCTGAGGATGAGGCGGGCTCCATCGCTATGCATATCGTAAATGCGGAATTCAGTTACAGGGATATCAATGGCTCCGTCAGGATGACAGAATTGATTCAGAAAATTATAAAAATAGTGCGTTATCAATATCAGATGAATTTTGATGAGGAATCTATTCATTTTACACGTTTTGTCACTCATCTGAAATTTTTTGCACAGCGTCTGTTTGGCGGCACAATGCTGGATGAAAATGATTTAGATTTTCATGCTTTGATAAAAGCACAATATAAGGAAAGCTATGCATGTGCGGAAAAAATTGCCAAATTTATCTGGGATGATTATCAGATTGCGGTTTCAGAAGAAGAACTGATTTATCTGACCGTTTATATACGCAGGATTACAGCAATGGGAACTGAGGAATAAAGGCTTACTGCAGGAGCCGGATTTCCTTTCCAAATAGGCGGCTAAAACTTTCGGGCAATCAAGCTGCTTTGTGCCTGGAACAAAGGTTTCGCCATCAAAAATTTTTTATTAAAATATTAATGGAGGTAAGGTATGGACTACAAAAAAACAGCTCAGGAAATTTTAAAACTTGTGGGCGGGGAAAACAACGTGGCAAGTGTGACAAACTGTATGACACGCCTGCGCTTTAATTTAAATGATGCGAAAAAGGCAGATGTGGATGCAATTAAGAAAATAAAAGGTGTTCAGGGGGTGGTGACGAAAAACGGCCAATTCCAGGTAGTCATCGGGACAGATGTAGGAAATGTTTGTGAAGAAATAAAGAAACTGGGTAAATTTGAAGAGAACGCGGCAGCGGACAGCGGAGAAAAGACAGGGATTGTGGCTGCATTTTTCGGAACTTTGACTGCTATTTTCCAGCCTGTTATCCCAGCGTTAGCAGGCTCCGGTATGATTAAAGCGTTGCTGGCTTTGCTGGTAGCCTTTAAGCTGGTGGATTCCGGCTCCCAAACTTATCAGATTTTTAATGCTTTCGGCGATGCGCTGTTCTCCTTTATGCCATTTATCCTGGCATTTTCTGCAGCGAAACGCTTTAAGTGCAACCCTTATGTTTCCGCCGTTTTGGCAGGTGTGCTTCTGCATTCCAGCTTTACCGGGCTGAATACCGGAGACCCGGTTCATTTATTCGGCTTTATACCGGTAACGATGATTTCTTATGGCGGCAGCGTGGTACCTATCCTGCTGATTGTATGGGTACAGTCTTATATTGAGAAATTTGCAAATAAAATTTCCCCTAAGCCGGTAAAAATATTCCTTGCGCCTATGATTACCATTATCATAACAGGTATCATCGGAATTACCATTGCGGGGCCTTTAGGCAATCTGGTAGGTCAGGTCATCGCTATCGGATTTAATTGGCTCAATGATTATGCAGGGTGGGTAATTCCTGTTCTGATGGGTACTTTCTGCCCGTTCTTTGTAATGACAGGGATGCATTACTGCTTCGCCCCTATTCAGACCATACAATATGCAACCTTGGGATATGGCACAATTTTAGGGCCTGGTATGCTGGCGTCCAATATTGCACAGGGTACTGCGGCATTGGTTGTAGGCGTTAAATCTAAAAATAAAGATTTGAAACAGCTTGGTTTTTCATCCGGCGTCACTGGCCTGATGGGAATTACAGAGCCTGCCCTTTACGGCGTGAACTTAAGGCTGAAAAAACCGTTGTATGCTTCTATGATAGGCGGCTGTGCGGCGGGTTTATATGCGGGGATTACCGGGATTCATACTTTTTCATCCACAACAGCGGGAATTTTCGCCCTTCCGGTTTATATTGGCGGGGAGAGCTTTAGCAACGTGATTAACGCAGCGGTTACCATAGTGATTTCCATGGTGGTGACAGCAATCGCCACGCTGGTTATCGGATTTGATGACCCGGCGGAAGAGGAAAAGGGGGACTCCGCTGTGGAGGAAAGGAAGGAAGCGGCCATAAAGGCACAAGGGATTAAGATTTCCATTGACTCCCCGGTAGAGGGCAGGATTATTCCTTTATCGGAGGTAAAAGATGAGGTATTTTCCAATGAAATCGTAGGGAAAGGTGCGGCGGTTGTTCCGGAAAAAGGGGAAATCCGCGCACCGGAGGATGGGGAAATCGCATCCATTTTTGATACCGGGCATGCCCTTGGCATGGTGACGAAGGACGGTGTGGAGCTGTTAATCCATATTGGTATTAATACGGTAGAGCTGAAAGGGAAATATTTCCAGATACACGCGAAGCAGGGAGACCATGTAAAGAAAGGCGATTTGCTTATTTCCTTTGATATTGATGGCATTAAAAATGCAGGGTATGATGTTGCCACTCCCGTGCTGGTAAGCAACACAGGGGATTACCTGGACATTTTGGCCAAAAAGGAAGGTGCGGCAGGGAGCGGCCTGATTAGTGTGCTGAGGTAAATTGGAACATTTTAGTTGGCATTGCCGGACGCCGGGAGGGGCATAAAATGCTCCGTCGCCACGCTCCCGCTCGGAAAAAAGCGTAGCGGACACTAAGCGCATGAGAAATTTTCTATGAAAATTCCTCATTTGCTAAGTGCCGACGCTTTTTAACGGGCTCCTTGAGCATTTTATGCCCCTCCCGGCTGGATAAATGGCTTAACTAAATGACATTCTCACAGCCTAGAGTTTCGCAATCACCTATAAACATATTGGTAGCCCAATGTCATTAAGTTAGCACCTCAGCCCAGCCGTGAGGGAAATAAAATGCTTAAGGAGTCCCTTAAAAAGCGTC
>QXWV01000179.1 GCA_009911195.1 Lachnospiraceae bacterium
ATGGCGACGGAGCATTTTATTTCCCTCACGGCGTCCGCTACCGTTAACTAAATGATGTTAGGCAAAGGTGCTCCTGTTTCCTACAGTCTTGCTTCCATGGCATGGAAAGTCTTTTCGCAAAAATATATTGTCAGAATATTCAGCAAGTTTATCGGTTTCGCAATTACCTAAAACATATTGGAACAGAAAGGAGTGGGTAGTTTATGAGCTTTCCAAAGGATTTTTTATGGGGCGGCGCTGTCGCCGCCAACCAATGCGAAGGGGCATACCTGGAGGATGGTAAGGGGTTGTCTATCCAGGACGTAATGCCCAAAGGCGTAATGGGGTCGGTAACGGAAGAGCCTGTTTTGGAAAACCTGAAATTGGTTGGGATTGATTTTTACCACCGCTATGAAGAAGATATCCGCCTGCTTGCCCAGATGGGCTTTAAGGTATTCCGTATGTCCATTGCATGGAGCAGGATATTCCCTAATGGGGATGAAGAAGAGCCCAATGAAAAAGGCCTTGCTTTTTATGATAAAGTGTTCGATGTATGCAGGGCTTGCGGGATAGAGCCTATGGTTACTTTATCCCACTATGAGACGCCCCTTCATCTGGCGAAGGCATATGACGGCTGGCGCGACCGTCGGCTGGTAGGCTTCTTTGAGCGCTATTGCCGTGTGGTTTTTGACAGATATAAGGATAAAGTAAAATATTGGATGACGTTCAACGAAATCAATGCCTTATGGCATTTCCCCCTGATGGGGGCCGGTATCTGGACGCCCAAGGAGCAGCTTTCTGAGCAGGATAAATATCAGGCAGCCCACCACGAATTTGTGGCCAGCGCCCTTGCCACTAAGCTGCTGCACGAAATGATTCCCGAGGCGAAGATGGGATGTATGGTGCTGGGGGCATTAAGCTACCCTATGACCCCAAAGCCGGAGGATATGCTGGCTATGGTACAGGCAGACCGGAAAGTAATGTTTTTCTGTGATGTACAGGCACGTGGATATTATCCCTCCTATACGAAAAAAGAATGGGAGAAAAAAGGAATCTCTATTCAAATGGAGCCAGGGGATGAAGAGCTGCTCCGCCATACGGTGGATTACATTTCCTTTAGCTATTATATGAGCAAATGCACTGCCGCAGATTGCTCCCAGTACAGCAAAGGTGCGGGGAATCTCACGAGCGGAGTGAAAAACCCGTATTTGAAAGAAAGTGAATGGGGGTGGCAGATTGACCCCGATGGCCTGAGATATACTTTGAATTACTTCTATGACCGCTACCAGAAGCCGCTTTTTATTGCGGAAAATGGATTAGGGGCTATGGATACCCTGGTGGAAAACGAAGAAGGCAGTTTTACGGTTATGGATGACTACCGGATAGAATATTTGAAAAACCATCTATTGGCTGTGGAAGAGGCGCTAGAAGAAGGTGTGGACGTGATGGGCTATGCGGCATGGGGATGTATTGACGTAGTCAGCGCTTCTACAGCACAACTAAAGAAACGCTATGGATTTATCTATGTAGACCGTAACGAAGATGGCTCTGGCACTTTGGAGCGTTATAAAAAGAAAAGCTTTGACTGGTATCGGAGGGTCATTGAAACGAATGGGGAAGCTTTGCATGGATAAAAAGAAGCTGCTTGTGTAACCCTAACAGGTATTTAATCTATCCGGGATTATGGCGATAAAATCCCGGATAGAATAGTTGCAGCATATGAAAACAAGGATAGGCGGCCTGTGTTTTACCAGGCTTATCTATTAGCTGGTGGAACAAGGTAAATAGAATGCTAAGGCAGTTTATGGGTCGCGTATGCATAGATACGTTTCAGATTATTATCATTGGCTGCATGGTCAATTGTATTCTCTATTAAACTTGAAAAACCTAAATAGGAGCTGAATCCAAGCATATATACAGCAATAGCCATTGCCATATCTTCTGTTTCTTTGCCTGAAATTAATGCAATATTTTTCAATTCCTGTAGTACAACGTCATGGGGAATCTGAACTGTGCCATCGTGTTTTACTACATTTTCAATTACATTTGGAAGAGCCATGCACATGTTATAAAAAGCATTTTCCTCACCAGTTGTAATTGCATAAAATTGGTCCAGGCTTACTCTCCTTATTCTTTTATGTGATACACGCTTTCCATCTACCGTAGTTTTCCATGTTATATTTTGAGATTTTTGTGCGATTGCTTCTACGAGAAAACAAGCGCAGTCATCATCGCTTAATAATTGATGCTGCATTTTAATGTATGTTTTTCCTGCGGAAGCCGAGTTCATTGTATTGTGTTTGTTTTTCATTTCAACATATACTGTATGGACAATATCACCATCCGGCAATATTATCCCATCTTCATTTTGATATATGACATCCCAGCCGCCTTCTTTCCCATTCTCGGGAACTCTGCATTTATCTATGTATTGGAATATTCTTTGATGAAAATATCCTATATCATTATTATTGGATTTATCACGCTGGCGGAATATTTCGTTTCCGGCCATTTCCTTTCAGGAAGTCTGGTATACTGTCTTATCAAAAATAAGTTTTATAGGGTCAATAATATTTTTGTTAAAACGTTTAATATCAAATGATTCAAGTTTCTCACCATACTTCTCTATCGTTGCACCGACATGCTTTTTAAAATCTTCCTCCGATATAAAATTCAAAGACCACCCCATTATATTGCCTCCTTGGCTTTTCCATTTTCTTCTAACATCTCAAGGGAGTTATGTATTTCTAATGCAATTTCGTATGCTAAACTAACTGGAACGGCATTCCCCACCTGCTTATACTGTGAAGAAACATTTCCGCAGAATGCCCATTCGTCGGGGAATGTCTGGCATCTCGCATTTTCTCTTATAGTAAATGGCCTTGCCTCTAATGGATGACAACGCTCTGTTTGCTTTTGGGATGGGGAGGTCAATACTGTTAATGAAGGTTCGTCCAAACTCATCCTTCGTAAAATTCCGGTTCGCCCGCCTTCCATATCCCAACAGCTTTTCATGTAATCTTTTGCTATTTGCGGGTCTATATCCCGCCAATATCCACCGGCTGGAACCAGTTCAAATATTTTTCTCTTTTTTTCTCCATAAGGAATATATGGGCTATCCGGGCAATCTAATAAAACATCTCTCAGCACCGGCTTATAATCATGGGGGGTGGGAAATATATATTCGATTTTATCTGTTAAATCATTTCTGATTCCAACCGTAATCAACCGTTCCCTCTTTTGGGGAGCTCCATAATTCCAGGCATTTAATACCTTTTTATCAATTGTGTATCCTGACTTTGTAAAAATATTCAGCATAGTTTTATACGTATTTCCATTATCATGGGTAAGCAGGCCCCGCACATTTTCAAAAAGAAACATCTTGGGCTGCAACTTCTGTAGAAATAACGCATAATGATAAAAAAGTGTTCCCCTGGCATCTTCCAAACCGAGCCTTTTCCCTGCATATGAAAATGCCTGACAAGGCGCACCCCCCGAAAGCAAATCCAATTCCCCTTTCTCCAGATGAAAATATTTTTCTAAATCTAAACAGGAAATATTCGCTATATCATCATTGATTACATTCCAGCCTGGCCTGTTTTTTTTTAGGGTATCTGACGCATCCTTGTCAAGCTCAATCAAACCAAGCGTCTCAAATCCGGCTTTTTCCACCCCTAAAGCAAGTCCGCCTGCACCGGCAAATAATTCAATCGTATAAAACATAAGATTACCCCTTTTCTTTATTTTATAGTTCCACTACATCGGTAATCTGACAATCCTAATGAAACATCCGATTCGTCTCATAAGTTGGTTCGCAAGTCAAATGCATCCCTAATTTTTTGAAAATCTTTTCATCTACCGAAGAAAGAATAACGGTGGAATGCACCTCGCATCCTTTCAATTTGGGCAGTTGGGCTAATGCCAGTCTGGCCGCGTTATCGGTGGCGGCACTAATGGACAGTGCAATCAGGATTTCATCCGTATGAAGCCTTGGATTGCGGCTTCCCAGATAATCCGTTTTCAATGTCTGTATAGGTTCGATGGCAGCTCTGGATACTAGATGGAGGTTATGGTCAATGCCCCCTAAAGTCTTTAAGGCATTGAGCAATACCGCCGCGGAAGCGCCCAGAAGGTCGGAAGTCTTTCCGGTAATCACCTGCCCGTTGGGAAGCTGGATGGCGGCAGCAGGATGCCCGGTATTTTCCTGCCTCATCATGGCGGCGGGAATTACCTTCCGGTTTTCGCTGGAAATGGAAGCCTGCTTCATTAACAACTCCAGCTTGTATACGATTTCCTTTGCACCCATGATATCTTTTTTCTGGTTATATAATGCCTGATAATACCGGCGTATGATTTCCTGGCGGGATGCTTCCTGGCAGGCCCCGTCATCAATGATGCATTTCCCGGCCATATTGACGCCCATATCCGTAGGGGATTTATAAGGGCTGCTTCCTAAAATCTGTTCAAAGATAGCGTTCAAAACAGGGAAAATCTCCACATCCCTGTTATAATTTACAGTAGTTTCCCCGTAAGCGTCCAAGTGGAAGGGGTCAATCATATTCATATCGTTCAAATCTGCAGTGGCCGCTTCGTAAGCCAGGTTCACCGGATGGCGCAGCGGCAGATTCCAGATAGGGAAAGTTTCAAATTTGGCATAGCCCGCTTTAATCCCCCGTTTATGTTCATGGTATAACTGGGAAAGGCAGGTGGCCATTTTCCCGCTTCCGGGTCCCGGAGCAGTAATGACGGCCAACGGCCTTGAAGTTTCGATATAATCATTTTTTCCGTAGCCTTCATCGCTGACAATATGGGAAATATTGCTGGGATATCCTTCAATGATATAGTGGAGATAGGAACGGATACCGAGGCGGGAAAGATGCTTGCGGAAATGGTCAGCGGCAGGCTGGCCGGAATATTGGGTAATGACCACGCTTCCTACATATAAATCCATAGAGCGGAAGGCATCGATGAGACGCAGTACATCCATATCATAGGTAATGCCCAAATCCCCCCTGATTTTATTCTTCTCAATGGCATCGGCGCTGATGGCAATAATAATTTCTGCCTGGTCTTTTAACTGGAGCAGCATTTTTAATTTGCTGTCAGGCAGAAAGCCGGGCAGAACACGGGAAGCATGGTAATCATCGAATAACTTCCCGCCGAATTCCAGATATAGCTTATTGTCAAACTGGGCAATCCTTTTCCGTATCTGTTCCGATTGCATTTTGAGATATGTATTGTTATCAAATCCTAATTTCATGGCAAACTATATAACCTTTCCGTATAAGTGAATTAAAAATAAACGATATAACCGCGTGCTTTTAAGAGCCGTCCAAGAGATGCGGCGGTAGTCCCTTTTCCTAAGCCGGAAACTACACTGCCCGTTACAAATACATATTTTACAGGCATTTTCCCCCTTTTCCCCTATTTCTGCGCTGCTTTAGGTACTTTTCAAGTTTATGGGCGCAGAGCCGACATAAACTTTGCAATCCATAACTTATGTATTATACAATGATTAGCGGCCAAAAATCTACTGTTTCCGGTAAAAAATTTAGAAATCTTTTATACATGATAAAATAATTTATAATTATCTTATTGATTTATCAAACCTCAATCCCTATAATAAGATAAGCGGCCAAATTGCCGTATTAGAAAGTTTTTTTATAAAATGCAGCGTGGAAACGAGGAGAATTATGGATGATAATAATTTAAACCAATACGATGGCGGAGGTTATAACAATGGCAATCGTGGCGGGAATCAAAATAATAATGGAAAGGGCGGCCCTGGGAGCAATGGGGATGACCCCAAAAGGCAGAGCATATTTCTTCTTCTGCTGGCGTTTCTCATTACACTTTTATGTATGAGTTATTTTATGAAAGCGCTGACCGGGGGCTCGGAGCAGGAAATCACCTATAACCGTTTTGTGGAGATGGTGGAAAAGGGCGAGGTGGAAAGCGTAAAGATTGAATCGGACCGTATTACTATTTACCCTAAGAAGGAAGAAGGAACGGTAGGATTATATGCGATGCCCACGATTACTTATTATACGGGCAGAATATCCGATGAAAACCTGACGCAGCGCCTTCTGGACAACGATGTGGATGTGAACGGGGTAGTTCCTGACGGGTCTGGGATGATTCTTTCGATTATTTTGACCTATGTGGTACCTATGCTGCTCCTGTGGCTGATTTTAAGCCTTCTGTTCCGTAAGATGACCAAAGGTGGCGGTGGGGTCATGGGTGTTGGAAAAAGCAATGCGAAAGTATATGTGGAAAAGGAAACCGGTGTGACCTTTAAAGATGTGGCGGGGGAAGACGAAGCCAAAGAATCTTTGCAGGAAGTGGTGGATTTCCTTCATAATCCGGGGAAATATGCGAAAATTGGTGCAAAATTGCCCAAAGGCGCTCTTTTGGTGGGGCCTCCCGGAACAGGGAAAACGCTGCTGGCAAAGGCAGTAGCCGGAGAAGCCCATGTGCCGTTTTTTTCTCTGGCGGGTTCGGACTTTATAGAATTATATGTAGGGGTAGGCGCTTCCAGGGTAAGGGATTTGTTTAAGGAAGCTACAAAAAATGCCCCGTGTATCATATTTATCGATGAGATTGATGCTATAGGGCGTAGCCGTGACTCCAAATACGGCGGCGGAAACGAGGAAAGGGAGCAGACGTTAAACCAGCTATTGTCTGAAATGGATGGTTTTGACACTTCCAAGGGTATCCTGATTCTGGGCGCTACCAACCGGCCGGAAATATTGGATAAGGCTTTGCTGCGTCCGGGTCGTTTTGACAGGAGAATCATTGTGGATAAGCCGGATTTAAAAGGCCGTGTGGAGATTTTGAAAGTACATGCCAAAGATGTGCTTATGGATGACAGCGTGGATTTGGATGCCATAGCGCTGGCGACCAGCGGCGCTGTAGGTGCCGATTTGGCCAATATGATTAATGAAGCGGCTATCAATGCGGTGCAGCGGGGCAGGAATTATGTATGCCAGCAGGATTTATTTGAAGCGGTGGAACAGGTTTTGGTAGGAAAAGAGAAAAAAGACCGTATTATGAGCAAAGAGGAACGGAAAATTGTATCTTATCATGAGGTAGGGCATGCCCTCCTCAGCGCTTTGCAGAAAAATTCCGAACCAGTACAGAAAATTACCATAGTACCCAGGACGATGGGAGCCTTGGGCTATGTTATGCAAGTGCCGGAGGAAGAGAAATACCTGAATACCAAAGCGGAACTGCATGATATGCTGGTAGGCTACCTTGGCGGGCGTGCTGCGGAAGAAATTGTGTTCGATACGGTAACAACAGGGGCGGCCAATGATATAGAGAAAGCTACCAATATTGCAAAAAATATGGTGACCCGCTTTGGAATGAGCGATAAATTTGGCCTGATGGGCTTGGCTACTATAGAGAATGAGTATCTGGGCGGTGGCGCAAGGCTGAGCTGCAGCGATGTGACGGCGGCCGATGTGGATACGGAAGTGATGCAGATATTGAAAGAATGCTACGAAGAGGCAAAGCAGCTTTTATCGGAAAACAGGGAGCTGATGGATAAATTGGCAGCCCATCTGATAGAAAAGGAAACCATTACCGGCAAGGAATTTATGAAGATATACAGGGCAGAAAAAGGTCTTCCTGAACCGGAGGAAGGCGAGGATGGGAAGCCCGTGGGCGAAACCGGAAGGATTGGGGAGAAAACGGATGAAAGCAGCGGGGAAAATGTTCCTCGGCCGGAAAGTGGAAATAAACCAGAAGATAATTTCTTCGACAAGGCAATTACCATCGAACAGGAAAAAATAAAGGATAGTTTCTGGGATTCTGATAAAGGGAATGAAGAGCCATCTAATACTAATATGGAAGGAAAACAGGAAGATGGCGGGCATCCCTCCGATGAAGGGGAAAACCAGGAAAGAGGGGATGTGCCTGGAGGAAATACTGGGAATCCCAACGGGAATCAAAGCGAAGGACCGGTAGGGAGGTTTTCCAACACTACGGGGAATTTTGGAGGTTGAGGCCGAAGATGGGTTATAGTGCGCTTAGGCCAACGTAATTGGGATTGGCAGAGTTTATGGACTGGAATTAGATGAATAGGATGTCTGCTATGTTCGATTTCGATGAAGAATTAAAAAAACTCCCCTCAAAGCCAGGGGTATATATTATGCATGATGAAAAGGATGCCATCATTTATGTGGGAAAAGCGGTTAATCTGCATAATCGTGTCCGTTCGTATTTCCGGAAAATTGTCGGACGGGGCCCCCAGATTGATAAAATGGTGACTCAGATTGCCCGTTTCGAGTATATTATTACCGACTCGGAGCTGGAAGCCCTTGTGCTGGAGAACAATCTGATTAAAGAGTACAATCCGCGCTATAATACGATGCTGAAGGACGATAAGACGTATCCTTATATTAAAGTTACAGTGGGGGAAGCCTATCCCCGGGTGCTGTTTTCCAGGGAGATGAAAAAGGACCGTTCCCGCTATTTTGGGCCATTTACCAGTGCAGCAGCGGTGAAGGACACGATAGACCTGATGAATAAGCTGTATATGCTCCGCACCTGTAATAAAAGCCTTCCAAAAGAAGCTGGTAAGGACAGACCTTGCCTGAACTATCACATTAAGCAGTGCATGGCGCCTTGCCAGGGCTTTGTATCCCAGGAAGAATATAGGGAAAAGGTAGCACAGGCGTTGGATTTCCTGAATGGGAATTTTAGCCCTATTTTAAAGGAATTAGAGGGGAAGATGCAGGAGGCTTCGGAGAACATGGAGTTCGAGGAGGCGGTGAAATACAGGGATTTGTTCAATAGTGTAAGGCAGGTGGCGCAGAAGCAGAAGATTACCGACAGCGATGGGGAGGATAAGGATATTATTGCGCTGGCTTTGGATGAAAACGATGCAGTGGTACAGGTATTTTTCATCAGGGATGGAAAGCTGATAGGCAGGGAACATTTTTATATGACACGCGTGTCGGGGAATAAAAAGGGACAGGTTTTGTTGGATTTTGTAAAGCAATTTTATGCAGGTACGCCGTTTATCCCCAAGGAACTGATGTTGCAGGAAGAGATAGAGGATATCGAAGTGCTGGAAAAATGGCTTTCAGCCAGAAAGGGGAACAGGGTTTACATCCGGGTGCCGAAGAAAGGAACGAAAGAGCGGCTGGTGGAGCTGGCAGCGAAAAATGCGGCTTTGGTGTTAAGCCAGGATAAAGAGAAAATCAAGCGGGAAGAAGGGCGCACTATCGGCGCTGTGAAAGAAATTGCAGCGTTAATCGGAGTAGAAGGCATCAGCCGGATGGAGGCTTATGACATCTCCAATATCAGCGGGTTTGCCAATGTAGGTTCTATGGTGGTCTATGAGAAAGGGAAGCCAAAGAGGAGCGATTACCGTAAATTTAAAATAAAGACAGTATCCGGGCCGGATGATTATGCCTGCATGAAGGAAGTGCTGACAAGGCGGTTTATCCATGGGATGGAGGAACAGAAAGAACTGGATTTGAAGGAAATGGAAAAAGAGTTTGGCAGTTTCACTAAATTCCCGGATTTAATTTTGATGGATGGCGGGAAAGGTCAGGTGAATATTGCCTTGGAGGTATTGGATGAACTTCATATTGATATTCCTGTCTGCGGAATGGTGAAAGATGACAACCATAGGACGCGGGGGCTTTATTATAATAATGAAGAAATTCCCATTGACAGAAACTCGGAAGGGTTCAAGCTGATTACCCGGGTGCAGGACGAGGCCCATCGTTTCGCTATAGAGTACCACCGCTCCCTGCGGGGGAAAACCCAGGTAAAATCGGTACTGGATGACATTCCGGGCATAGGCCCGTCCAGGAGAAAGGCGTTGATGCGGCATTTTAAATCAATTGAGGAAATCAAGGAAGCGGATGTGGATAAATTGGCCAAAGTGCCGGAAATACCAAGGCATATTGCGGAAGGGATTTACGGCTTTTTCCACCGTAAGGAAGGGTGAGGGGATTGGGCTTGTTTTCCATGCTGAAATCGCACGGAAATCAATTTTCATGGGCGGCGCAGCGGGCAGGGTCTTTGGCTCATGCAGGATTCGGTTTTGCGGCTAAGATAAAAAGCAGATTTCACTAATGAAATGGATAAAAGGGTTGGATGCTGCC
>QXWV01000180.1 GCA_009911195.1 Lachnospiraceae bacterium
TTGCTGCTTTCTTATCAATAGCCTTAAAACCGAACGCTGCATGGGCCAAAGACCCTGCCCGCTGCGCCGCCCATGAAAATTGATTTACATGCTGAAATCGGAACTATTATTGCCATTCTCACATTTCTATGATAAAATCTATAGTCAAGAAATGCACTAATGGAAAACGGGAAAATAAGGGAAAAGGAGAAAATCGATGGCAAGTGTAAGTTTGAAGGATATTATTGCAAAAATGAAACTGGAAAATTTAACGCCTGAGCTGGATATTTCAAAGGTAAAAATTACCCAGCCAGATATTAACAGGATTGCGCTGCAGATGGCAGGCTATTTTGAACATTTTGAAGCAACCCGTATGCAGATTATTGGTTTTGTGGAATATACTTATATGCAGGGGCTGCCGAGTGAAAAGAAAAAAGAAATTTATACAAAGCTGCTTTCCTTTGATATTCCCGGTATTGTTTTTTGCCGTGAACTGCAGCCGGACCCTATGTTCCTGGAGATGGCGATAAAGCATGAAGTGCCTCTTCTTATGACGAAAAAAGCGACCTCTGCTTTTACAGCGGAAATCATCCGCTGGCTGAATGTGAAGCTGGCTCCCTGTATTTCCGTTCATGGGGTGTTGGTGGATGTATATGGCGAAGGCGTATTGATAACAGGCGAAAGCGGCATTGGTAAATCGGAGGCTGCATTGGAGCTTATTAAGAGAGGGCACAGGCTTGTAACGGATGATGTGGTGGAAATCAGGAAAGTGAGCGATGAAACCCTCATCGGCAGTGCGCCGGATATTACAAAGCACTTCATCGAACTGAGGGGCATTGGGATTGTTGATGTAAAAACGTTATTTGGTGTATCCAGCGTAAAGGATACTCAGAGCATAGATTTGGTTATCCGCCTGGAGGATTGGAATAAAGATAAAGAATATGACCGGCTGGGCCTGGAGGAAGAATACACGGAATATCTTGGCAATAAAATTGTATGCCATAATATCCCTATCCGTCCGGGACGTAATCTGGCAATTATCTGTGAGTCCGCAGCGGTTAACCACCGCCAGAAAAAGATGGGATATAATGCGGCGCAGGAACTTTATACCCGTGTACAGAACTCTCTGGCCAGACGCCGGGATGAGGATGAAGAATAGGGTGTCAGTATGGCTAAGGGTTTGTGTCTGCACGGTATCCGCAAACTCCTTGTGAAAAAGTCTCGGCAATGCCGGGCAATTTTAACAAAACTAAGATACAAAAGCCGTGCAGAAATGAGGGAAAAATGGGAAAATATGTGTTTGGTGTGGATGTAGGCGGAACTACAGTGAAGCTGGGATTTTTTGATATAGAAGGAAATCTTTTGGATAAATGGGAGATTCCCACAAGAAAAGAAGGGGGAGGGGAAAAAATACTTCCTGACGTGGCGGAGAGCATCAAAGCTAAGATGGCAGAAAAAAATATTGCAAAAGCAGAAGTGGCAGGCGTAGGGCTGGGAGCACCAGGCCCTGTAGATGGGGAAGGCACGGTATATGGAGCTGTCAACTTAGGCTGGGGTACTTTCAGCATCAGGGATACGCTGATGGGGCTTCTGGATATTCCGGTAAAAGCAGGAAATGATGCTAATGTAGCAGCTCTCGGAGAAATGTGGAAAGGCGGCGGCCAGGGATGCAAAAACCTGGTGGCAGTCACTCTGGGCACTGGTGTAGGTGGCGGAATTATTGTAAATGGCTCCATTCTTGCCGGGGCACTTGGTGCGGGAGGGGAAATCGGCCATATCCATGTGGAAGATAATGAAACGGAGCGCTGCAACTGCGGGAATGCAGGATGCCTGGAAGAATATACTTCGGCAACAGGGGTTGTCAGGCTGGCTAAGCGTATGCTCCACTCCTGTGACGACCCAAGTGTGCTGCGGGAACTGCAGGAAGAAAGAATCTCTGCAAAGGCAGTGTTTGATGCTGTGAAGGACGGGGATGCACTGGCAGTTAAGGTTGCGGAGCAATTCGGGGAGTATTTAGGGAAAAGCTTGGGGGTAATTGCCACTGTTGTTAATCCCGAAATGATAGTGATTGGCGGGGGTGTATCTAAAGCAGGTAAAATTTTATTTGAATACATCACCCCATATTTTTATAAAACAGTATTCAAGGGATGTGGGAATGTGAAGTTTGCGTTGGCTACTTTAGGGAACGATGCAGGCATTTATGGTTCGGCGAAAATGGTACTGGAATAATAGCTGTTGGTTTTGGGAACGCATAAGTTATTGGCTGGCGACATACCATAATAAAAAGGGTTTCCTATTATGAAAAAGCAGGCAGGGGTCTAAAGTGAGCATATCTATTTATGATTATATAGAAAAAATAGTACCGCGGGAAAATATACTGTTTGATGAGCCTATGAGCAGGCATACTACATTCAGGGTAGGCGGGGCAGCAAAATGCCTGATTAAAGTGAACAATAAGGAACAGATGAAAAAGCTTATCCCTTATCTCCATATGACCGGGCAGAACTTTTTTATCCTTGGGAATGGCAGCAATTTGCTTGTAGGAGATAAAGGCTATTCTGGGATTCTGGTAAAGCTGGGAGAGGGTATGGATGATGTGACAGTGGAAGGGGAGAGGGTGAAAGTCTCTGCGGGAACGCTCCTTTCAAAAGCCGCATCTATAGCTAAAGAGAACGAACTGGCCGGGATGGAATTCGCATCAGGCATTCCAGGAACAGTAGGGGGTGCCGTTGTTATGAATGCGGGTGCATATGGCGGCGAGATGAAGCAGATTGTGGAGTCTGTGGAAGTGATGGACAGGGAAGGCGAGATACTGGTGCTCGATAATGATACGATGGAGTTTGGGTATCGTACAAGTGTAATTAAAAGCAGGCCGTTTGTTGTGCTGGAAACAGTGTTGCGCCTCCAAAAAGGGAAAAAGGAGGAAATCGCCAGCAAAATGGAAGAACTATCCAGGCTTAGACGTGAAAAGCAGCCGTTGGAATATGCCAGCGCGGGGAGCACGTTCAAACGTCCGGAGGGGTATTTTGCCGGGAAGCTGATTATGGATGCTGGGCTTAGGGGTTTTTCTATAGGTGATGCCAGAGTATCGGAAAAACATTGCGGCTTTATCGTTAACAGCGGAAATGCCACCGCATCCGATATCCGGAAAGTTATAGAAGAAGTACAGCAATGCGTGAAGGCGAAGTTCAGTGTAACATTGGAGAGAGAGGTTATTTATTTAGGCGATTTCTAAAGTGCAAATACGGAGGAAGGCAGAAGGGTATATGAGATTTGTGATTGTGACAGGGATGAGCGGAGGAGGAAAAAGAACAGCCCTGAAAATGTTGGAAGATACTGGATTCTATTGTGTGGATAATCTCCCTGTTCCCTTAATTGAAAAATTCGTTGAATTGGTCGATACTCCCGGTTCAGAAATTAAAAAGGTCGCTTTGGGCTTGGATGTGCGGGCAGACCAGCCTTTTGGGGAAGTGCACAGGATATTGGAGAATTTAAAGAAGATTGGCTATAAATATGAAGTGCTTTTTATGGATGCTTCGGAACGGGTATTGCTGAAACGCTATAAAGAGTCCAGAAGGCTTCATCCCCTTGCCTTGGAGGGCAGGGTGGAAGACGGAGTCCGTAAAGAACGGGAAATCCTTAAATCAATGAAAGAAAGCTCGGACTATGTTATCGACACTTCAAATCTTCTGACCAGGGAGTTAAAGGAAGAAATTAACCGTATTTTTGTCATGAATGAGGAATATAATAGCCTTATGGTAACAATTTTATCCTTTGGCTTCAAAAATGGTATTCCGGCGGATTCTGATTTGGTGTTTGACGTCCGCTTTTTGCCTAATCCTTATTATATCGATGAATTGAAGCCTCAGACGGGGAATGATAAGGCGGTGCAGGACTATGTGATGAATTTCCCGGAGGCTGAAGAATTTCTGTCAAAATTAGAGGATATGATACATTTTCTTATACCGCTTTATATCAAGGAAGGTAAATATCAGCTTGTGATAGGGATTGGCTGTACAGGAGGGAAGCATAGAAGCGTGACCTTGGCAAACGAATTGTACAAGCATATGAAAAACAAAGGAAACTATGGCTTAAAGATTTATCATAGGGATGTGAAGCAAGGAGTGTAGGTGATTATGTCTTTTTCAAGCGAGGTAAAGGCGGAACTTTCAGCGAATATCAGCACCTCTAGGCATTGCCAGCTGGCAGAACTGGCGGCATTCCTTTGTTTCCTGGGGAGAGTGGATGAAGATAAAAAAGGCGGGGTCAGCTTAGGTTTACAGACAGAAAATGCAGCAGTTCAAAGAAAGTGCTTTACATTATTGAAAAAAACATTTAATATAGATGAAGGTGCTTTGCCGCTGTGTTACGAAGAGGGGAAGGGGCATACATATGTTAACCTGACAGAAAACAGCAGCGAGGTGAATAAGATACTTCAAGCCATTAAAATAGATGAAAAAGAAGGTTTGAAGAGTGCGGGAGAAAAAGGGGTCAATCCATTACTCATTAAAAATGCCTGTTGCAAAAGAGCTTTTTTACGAGGGGCTTTTTTATGCATAGGTTCCATGAGCGACCCAGGGAAGAGCTATCATTTGGAGTTTGTCTGTACTCATAAGGGGAGCGCGGAACAGCTAAAAGAGCTAATACAAGGCTTTGAAGTGGATGCAAAGATTGTCATTAGGAAGAAATATTATGTTGTTTATTTAAAGGAAGGGGCAGGAATTGTAGACCTTTTGAATATCATGGAGGCACATATATCTTTGATGAATTTTGAGAATTACCGCATTGTCAAGGAAGTGCGAAATTCCATTAACCGGAAGGTGAACTGCGAGACGGCGAATATTACCAAGACAGTGAATGCATCATCCAAACAGATAGAGGATATCCTCCTCATTAGGGAACGCTATGGATTTCAAAATCTACCAGACAACTTAAGAGTAACGGCAGAACTAAGATTAGAATATCCGGACGCAACATTGAAAGAGTTAGGACAAATTTTAAATCCGACGGTTGGAAAATCAGGGATGAATCATAGGCTGCGGAAATTAAGTGAAATTGCTGATAGGCTTAGGGATTAAAAGGAGGAGAAAAAATGATTGAAAAAAGTATGCAGGTACAACTGCCATCGGGGTTGGAAGCAAGACCTGTTGCTGTGCTGGTTCAGGTAGCGAGCAAGCATGAATGCAAGGTGTACATCGAATCGGAAGGGAAAAAAGTGAATGCAAAGAGCATTATGGGTATGATGAGCTTAGGGCTTGATACCGGCGAAACCATAACGGTAATTGCAGACGGACAGGATGAGAGGCAGGCATTGGAGGATATTGAAGAATATCTGTTAAAAGGAAAGGTAAGTTAAGGGCTGGAAGTAACGGAGCATCGTATGATGCTCCTGTTTTGTTACAAAATTTTCAGGTGTGGAGGGCTTATGGTAAAACCGAAGATATTGTTTGTATTTAACCCTCGTGCAGGGAAGGCAAAAGTCAAGAATAAGCTGTGTGACATCATTGACATTTTCGTGAAAGCGGGATATGAAGTGACTGTGTACCCCACTCAAGCGGAAGGAGATGCGATACAGGCGGTGAAGGATAAAAGGGAGGATTATGATTTGCTTGTCTGCAGCGGCGGCGATGGCACTTTGGATGAAGCGGTAAACGGGATGATTAAGTGCGAAAAGCAGATTCCTATCGGATATATCCCGGCTGGGAGTACAAATGATTTTGCCAGAAGCCTTGGCATACCCAAGGATATGCGCAAGGCAGCGGAAATGATTGTAGGCGGGAAGGATTACGCCTGCGATATTGGGGTGATTAATGAGGAATGCTTTGTTTATATTGCGGCCTTCGGCATTTTCACCGATGTATCCTATGAAACGAGCCAGAATATCAAAAATGTCCTCGGCCATATGGCCTATATATTGGAGGGGATGAAACGGCTTTCTTCCATTAAATCCTATCGGTTAAAAGTCAAATATTGGCAAAGGGGAGATGGGGAAGCGGATACAAAAAGGGATTTAGGAGTGGAGGGCAATCCCGAAACAGAGAAAGGGCTGGAAGCTAAAGAAGTGGCAGGGAAAATGAACGAGGTAGAGATAGAAGACGAGTTTATCTTCGGGATGGTGACAAATTCTATATCGGTAGGCGGATTCAGGCGCATTACGGGGAAGTATGTGGAGATGGACGATGGGGAATTTGAAGTGACGTTGATACGTAAGCCTTCTAATCCGCTGGATATCAATGCGATTATGGCTTCGCTTCTAAGCAGGAGGATTAATACGGACCATATGTATTGCTTTAAGACATCGAGGATTACTTTTGAATCCGAAAAAGAAATACCCTGGACAACGGACGGGGAGTTTGGGGGGAATCACAGGGTTGTGGATATTGTGAACTGGAAGCAGGCTGTCAGGATGAGGGTTGGGGAGGATAAGGTGGCGGAAACCCATCTGTGATTTTAGCAATGGCTGTATGGATGGTTTCTTTTCGTCTGGCGGGCGATTTTACCTGTGATATGCTGCATCAGCAGGGAGAAACCAATCCCGGCAGCAAGATATACCCATTTGAAGGCATCTGAGCTGTTTGGCAGGTAAATATATCCGATATCGGAGAGGAATGCGGCGCGGTCAAAGGTGCTGAGGCTGGTGAGAAAGGGGGATAATCCATATAGGATTGCTTTAAGCAGCATGAAGCCCAGGATGTGGTGCATCATGACAGCATAGGTACTGGCTCCCAGGAAAGTGAGTCCTTTTAATTGGCCGGAAAGGGGCGTCAGGAGCCTGGAAACCCTAAGCCAAAATGCGATACCAGTGATGGTGGTGAGATAAGGGATGGCAGGCCCATTGACGAAGCTAGTGCACCACACGGCGCTGTAAGCCAGGCCGCCGTTATTTAAGACGATGGCCAACTGTAGGATAAAAAGAAGGGCAAAATAATATTTGCTGGGAAGAGTGTCATATCTTTCCAGCTTTTTCTTATATAAAATCCCCAATTGATAGACTGGGAACATGAAAAGGATGCGTCCTGGAAGTTTATAATATCCCCATACATGCCCTCCGATGGCAAACCATACGGTGAGCATGCCCGTAGCGAGGGTGGCAAAAAGAATCAGCCATTCTTTTTTCAGGCGGAGCAGGGCAAGTATTTTTCTCATACATACATTGAGCACTTCTATGAGGAAAAGGGCTGGCACGAACCAGGAGGCAAAATGATAGCCGAACTGATGACCGCCCAGGAATGGGTCGAGGAACAGTGTTTTGAAGCTGAGCCCATCGCCGATGGAAAAGCCAATGCGGTGCAGGGCCGATGCCAGCAAGCCATAAAAAAGATTCCATAAGAAATAAGGGAGCATGAGCCGTAAGAATTTTCTTTTTATATAGAAAAGAAAATTGCCTTCTGACGTTTCCTGGTAAAAATATCCGGATATGAAAAGAAAAGCCATTACATGGAAAGAGTAATAGGGGAACATTCCCCCAAAATCAAAAATATGGAAATCCTCATGGCCGGCCACTACTAGTATAATGCAAATGGCGGAAAAGATGCGGAAAGTGTTGTTTGTCTGGTCTTTGTTCATATTCTGCCTCGGTTTGATTTATTCTTTGATAGTATGTTCAGATGCCAGGAGTCTACTCAAAGGAGAGCTTTTCCATCTGAACTTATTATATAGAAGAAGGCTGGAGTATGCCAGAGCTATTTTGAAGTTTAAAGGGTATTTTAAGGATATATTAAAAAAAAATAACAGCAATCGGCATGAAATGAACGATAATTGAAGTATATAATAAATTAAATAACAGGCAGTGGAATTGGCCACTGCCTGTTGATTTCGTAAAATATCCTATTT
>QXWV01000181.1 GCA_009911195.1 Lachnospiraceae bacterium
CAACTTTTCTATCCAATCCTTAAAAAACGGAGGTTTTCACTATGGAAAATGAAAAACAAAACTTCAGCACATATCATTCGTTATGTGACTAATCACATAACGAATGGTTCTCAAATAATACTGCCGCCGGGACCGTCCCGGAGCGCAGCGTTGGCGAGGTTTCCTCCCCATAGCCGATGCCCCGACTGTCAGCGGAATGTTCCGTACAGAATCCAGCAGATTCCAACACACACGGCGGATGTCCGTGGGTCTGCGCCCGCAAAGTACACGCCAAGCCGTCATCTACGGAAATACAGCTCCCGCCCTGGTCATTTAAACAGATGCCGCCTGCCGCTCCAATGCACGGCGCAGCACTTCCGGCAGCTCTTTGCCACGCACGGAAGCCCTCCGCAGAATACCCTGACACGCCTTCGGACTCAAATAGTATCTTTCCGGCACTCCCGGCTGTAAAATCTGCGACAAGGTAGATGCGTTTTCTACGTTGGGGGACGCCCCACAGGCAGGCATCGACCACCCGCCATGCGAGGGAAAACCCGTCTGCCATGATGCATCCTGCATTCGCCCATTTTCCCTTTGGAGGTTCAGGGACAGGAATGTCCCCGCCTTTGACGGAGCAGACCGCTTCAAGCACTGCTCTGAAATCCTCCCCTTTGTTTGAGGAGAAGGCTCCCGGCACGTTCTCCCATACGATAAATCTTGGGTATCTCCCATCTGTCGCACACCTCATTTCTTCCACGATCCGTATTGCCTGATAGAATAAACTGGACTGTTTCCCTTCAAGCCCTGCCCTCTTTCCGGCTATTGATAAATTCTGGCAGTTATGGACTACGATTCCGTCAGCCACATAGCTGTTATCATCCTCAACGGTCAGATTATAGACCGTCTTAACTTCCCCTGTCGGTTCGGTGTTTTTCACCCTGTACCATGTGTGGGCTGCGTCTGTCAGGTGCGGCCTGCTGGTATTCTTGGAAAACGCCACCGTATAGCAGGGCTTCTGTGTGACTTTCCGGCCTTCAATCATCCTGTATCCACACGGCACAGTCCTGAACACAGTAGTCGAATACCCCTGGACTTCCCCAAGTATCCGAAGCCCTTCCGCCAGCTTTTTGCTGATGGTCGTCACCCTCCATTCATTCTCCTTCGGCCTGTACCCGTCACTGTCAAACAGACCATCCAGTATTGCCTGCCTGTATTCTTCCGGCAGCGTATACACCCACGGCATTATATATTTGCCGCCGGCATACTTCCCGAAATTATCTGTAAGCCAGTTACAAAGCACCTGCCCGCAGAACTTGAACTTGATTGCGGTCCTGCACCTTTCCACGCTGTACGAGGATGTGACCTTTTCCACTATGGAGCGTAGTTCATCTTCCTTATCGTAGGAATCGCAGAGGAAAATCTGCCCGCTGCACTGCCCCTCCGGCCTGCCGGACCTCTG
>QXWV01000190.1 GCA_009911195.1 Lachnospiraceae bacterium
GATGATTTGTTCCTCCCTGGCCTTCCTGCGGTAGAAATGCCATTCCTCCGATTTGGCAGTAAGGGAGTCCGCCTTTTCCGAAAATGCCTTAATCTTCCCGGAATGCTCCCGTGCCTTTATCCGTAAGAACTGCCGCAGTTTCTCCCTGTCATCCTCTTTCGCAAAGCGCCGGATCAGCGGGAACACTTTCTTTGCCACCGCCGCTGTGCATGGGAAGAACTCATGGATATAAAGCTCCATCCTCCCGTTCTTATAAACCATTTTCACCGTTTCCGTTTCCTTTTTCTGCTCCGCCATCCGCATTCCGCCGTAGGCAGTCGGGTCATGGTACCCTTCCGCATTCCTTCTCTCCATATATTTCTCCCTCTACTACTGTTTTTGGTAAAATGAACAACTGTAACCATCAGCCCGGAGCGGCAGTCCCTCCGCCCACTTGGGCTGTACCGCCATTATCTCACACATCTCATCCACGGAGCCGGTACCCTCCGGCACTTCCGCTATGATCTCATCATGGCAGTGCATGACGATGGGGTATCCTTTCTTCTCCACACGGAGCATTGCCTCCGCCAGTAAATCCCTCGCCGTTCCCTGCACGATGTTCTCCACCAGCTTGGGGCCATAGGTCTCTATCCGGCTCCATTTCTTGTTTTCGCTGATACCTTCATAGGTCAGGCCGTCCCTGCCGAATCGGTTCACAGCCATCCGTGGCTTTACATAGGACAGCTTCCGCCCGGACGGGAGTGTGATGAATAAAATCCCGCTCTTATATTCAAAAATGATTTTTCCAACTTTCGTTTTCTGCTTTTCCGTGACCGCCTTTATTGCCGCCGCATCCACATCCCACCAGAACTGTGTGATATGGGGATTCGCCTTTCTCCACGCTGCCACAAGCGGGGAAAGTTCATCCTCCGCCAACCCCATATCCAGTGCGCCCATAGAAATGAGAGCGCCAGTAGAGCCGCCATAGCCCAGAGCCAGCTCCGATATCTTCCCTTTCTGCCGGAGCGGGGATGTCTTGGTGATCTCCTCTACAGGCACATGGAACATGGCGGATGCCGATGCTTCATAAATCTTCCCGTGGGAAGTAAACACATCCAACCTCCACTGTTCCCCGGAAAGCCATGCCAGCACTCTTGCCTCAATGGCGGAAAAGTCAGCCACCACAAAGCGGCATCCCGGCTTTGAAATGAAAGCGGTGCGGATAAGTTCCGAGAGAACATTCGGTGTGGAATCGTATAAAAGTTCTATATCTTCAAAACGTCCCTGCTTCACAAGGTCTCTTGCCAGTCCCAGATCGGGGATGTGATTTTGGGGCAGGTTCTGGATTTGCACGATTTTTCCACTCCATCGCCCGGAGCGGTTTGCACCATAGAACATCAGCATTCCGTGTACCCTTCCATCCGAACAGACAGACCGCTCCATAGCTTCATATTTCTTCACAGACGTTTTCGCCATTAACAGCCGGAGCCGCAGCAGTTCCTCCACTTCCCCGTCCGTCTCCGCTATCATATCCGCCACCGCTTTCTTGGAAAGGCTCTCCGCCTCCATCCCCATATCCCCAAGCCAGCCCTTTAACTGTGCCACGGAATTTGGATTCTCCAATCCTGTCAGTTCATAGGCGCGTTTCGTCACAACCTCTTTATGGAGCCGCTCACAGGCAATGGCCTGTTCCACCAGCCCCATGTCCACCAGAACACCACGGTCATTGATGCGCTGGTCTAATCGGTACAGTTCCATCTCGCTTTCCGGGATTGGGAAATTATGCAGTTTCCTGCGGATGGATTTCTCCACGTCCACATCCCTTTTGCAGTAGGTCTTGAAAAGCCCCCACTTCTCCGGCGCATGGCAGGGGAGGTTCCTCGTCCTTCCGCCGTTTGCTTTCGTTGGCTTGCAGGGTACGCAGAAATACCGGATCAGTTCCTTGCCCTCTTTCATTTTCTGCTCGTCCAGCCCAAGCACCCTGCCCACATCCTCTAAAGACCGTGGCAGGGCGAGCATGGCCGCCTGTACCGCGCTGCAATGCCAGGA
>QXWV01000191.1 GCA_009911195.1 Lachnospiraceae bacterium
TTCGAAATTTGCGTTG
Source organism: Lachnospiraceae bacterium (assembly GCA_009911195.1). Taxonomy (GTDB): domain Bacteria; phylum Bacillota; class Clostridia; order Lachnospirales; family Lachnospiraceae; genus Kineothrix. The sequence goes on from QXWV01000191.1 coordinate 17, forward strand.
TATGCCGTCTTGGTCACTGACACATCAAAGATGGCATCCTCCACCTCTGCCGGGAGCTGCTCCCCCTGTGCAAGGTCTATGATCTGTGTCTCCCCTCCGTCAAAGGAATAGGCAAACAATAAAATCTCAAAAGCAGGGCTGTCCGCATAGGCGTATACCCCGCATTTGATCAAATCCACATCCGAAAACGACTCTAGGTCAATACTCAACTCATGCCCCATTTCATGGCTCCTTCCTGCGTATTTACTTTGGATGACGGGCGGCAGTCACCCGCCGCCCCGGTTCCCTTATCCAAGAAAATCTTCCCCGTCATCCACTTCCACCGCGTCAAAGTCATCCTCCGCGTTGGTCCTGCCGCCCAAGGATTCCCCGTCACGCAGCTTCTGGATGTTTCCAAGCCCTGCGGCAATGCCCTTATTGCCGTTGGTGGAAAAGCCGTAGAAGTTCACGCTGATCCTGCCATAGCAGCCGGAGTACACTTCCGACTGGTCAAGGATGGGCTGTACGTTCTTGTCCACCACCTGCGGTGCCTGCTTGCTGTTGGCGTTGAAGAAATAACTGTCCGCATACGCCTCATCCTCCGGGCGGTCAATATCACCGTCACGCAAGGGGAGCTTTAAGTTCGCCGGGACCTTGCCGCCCCACTTGGAGACGGAATCCTTCTTCGCCTGCTCGATGGCTTTCTTTATTTTCTCAATGGTCTCCGTGTCCGACTTCGGTATGATGGCCGATACGGAATACTTCGGGTCCCCATCGCTCACTGCATTGGGCTCCCAGCAGTGCAGGTAGGAAAACCTGCACGGTACGATCACTTTTGTAAGGTTTGCATTTTCATTACTCATGGTATTCATTCCTCCTTAAAATCCGCCTCTGCGGTTGCTGCCATTATTTCCTGCCTCTTATCCGATTCCGGCACTAAGGTCACCTTGCCCTGGGGCTTGTAGACCAGCTTTCCAAGCACCTCTGCAAATTTCTTCTTCCCAAGCAGCCGCTCCATCTCCGTGATGCCGATGAGCGTCTTTTTGTAGATGTCCGTGTACCCAGCTTTCTGTACCGCCTGTGCCACTTCCTCCTCATCCGTGTATTTCCTGTTGCTCCTGCCTTCCACCAGCTTGAAGCCATCCCACTTTTTCCCTTTCGTGACCGCCTCGTCCTGTGCGTAGGCATAGACATCCGCAGACCACTTGGCAAGCTCGTCCGCCACTTTCAGCACTTCCGCTATCTCCTCATCTGACAATAGCGGCGGTGCTTTGAATTCCATCTGTGCCAGCCTTAAATATTCCTCCGCCCTCGCCCTGCAGGTGTTCTTCGCCTTACAGAACCGGCACCAGTCGCCGGACTTAAACTCGCCCTCTCCCTTGATGGCAAGCACCGCCTTTGGCTTTAATTCCATCTCCACCCATTCCATCAAATCCTTTACGGAAATCTCCCATGTGCTGACGGATTCCAGCCTCGGCTGGTAGATGGTCATGCGGATGGTCTCAATGTCGTAAAGGGCATCGAACAGCTCCAATGCGCCAAGCCCATATAACATCATCTGCGGATTCCATTCCGCATCCACCGCCACGCCCTTCCCGTACTTTAAATCAATGACGGTCAAAACTTTATCAGCGACAATCAGCAAATCCCCCGTTCCGAATCCCTCCGGCACATAAGCGGAATAGTCCAGCCTCTGCTCGATCAGCACCACTGGGTCTTTACATTCCTGCCTTGCAAGCTCCACCTGCTCCATCGCAAAGGCCACATACCCGTCCGTGCATTCCTCCATCTCGTCACAGTGGTAATCCGACACCGGGCGCTTTGACCGCCTTTTCAATGCCTTTTTCAGCTTATGCTCCGCAAGGGCGTGGGCGGCGGTGCCTTCCTCGGCATAGACGCTGCC
>QXWV01000192.1 GCA_009911195.1 Lachnospiraceae bacterium
AGACTCTTCCTGAAACTGCTCCTCCAATCGTGCGGAGGGCGTGCAGGAGAGCCACCGCTTTGAGGAGGAGGCGGAAAGCAATGCGTGTTTCCCCATCACAGCACCTGCGCTTCCTGCATCAGCGCCGGGTAATCTTCCGGCTTCACCGCCGAGAGCTTCGCCGCGCCGTACTTCTGCAACAATTCCTTGATCTCCTTTGACTTGCCTTCCTGGGTCTTCTGTGCCATCAGCGCACGGATGCCCTCCAGCGTGGCGGGGGATTCCTGTGCCGTAGTTTCCGGCTGTGCCTTTGCCGTATCCTGCTTCTGTTCTTTCACAGCTTTCTCCTTCGTGCCTCCCTCCGCTTTGGCAAGGCCCCGCAGACCTTCCGCAACGATGGAGAAACCTTCCGCAATCCTCAATAATTCACTTCCCATTTACATTCCCTCCGTTTC
>QXWV01000193.1 GCA_009911195.1 Lachnospiraceae bacterium
GAATATGATTTCCTTTCCCTGCTCTGTGGCAGATGCGATCTCCGCCGCCATCCCTTCGGTGGCCTCCCCGAACACCCACACCTCATCACAGAGGGCGAGCAGCTCCATGCCCATAGCGATGCCGAGCCGCCTCTCTTCCTTGATGCCCTCATTTAAGAACTGCGGGAATAAAAGGTGCGGCGCGATGGGAAGAAATCCCTGCTCACACGCCATACGGCTGTAGACCGCCGCCCTTCTCGCATTCCCTTCCATGTCACCCCGGAAGGGGCTGCAGATAAAAACCTTCTTACGCATCAGCGTCTCCATCCTTTCTTCATTTTCCTGTCATGCGCCGCTTTCGCGGCTTCGTAGGCTTCCACTTCCTTCTCAATCTGCATCAGCTTGGCGGCGAGGCTTTTCGCAACGATGCTGATTGCCAGCAGGATGCCGATAAGCTCCTGTGACTTTTCCATAAGTTCCGTTCCCTCCTTTCCGGGGCAGATGATCTTGTACCCCTTCACTGTCGTAATGACACTTTTTTGAAAACTGGCAATGAAAAATGAAACTTTTTTGAAAACCGTTCGACAAACGTATCTTTTCCTGTCGAATATGGGGAGAATTACACATCAATCCCATGTTCCCGGAAAAAATAGCGCAGTTTTTCCAATACCTTTTCCTTGCGGAATGCCAGCGTCCGCCTGTTCTCCCCTTTGGTTTTTGCATATTCACAGATACTTATTTCTTCTCCGAACACCTTCATGGCAAGTTCCCTCTCTTCCGGCAGGAGGGAATCCATAGCGTCCTGCAGCACACCCAGCAGCATCCGTTTTTCCGCCAGTTCCTCCATGCTCTCCGCAAAAAGCTCCGTCCGCATATCGTTCTCTTTCCATTCCTCGTAGGATTCTTCTGTATAACCGTTCTGCTCCATTGCCTCACGGTTCCGTTGCTCATGCTTTTTCTGCTGCCACCACGGGCGGTAATATCTCTGGTATTCTTCTTTCGTAACTTCCAGTGTGGATTCTTCATTTCCAGATTTGATTGTGATTTTCCTAAAAGACATAAAGCGTTCCTTCCTTTACGCCTTCGTAAAGTTAGGAACGCTCTCATTCAGATGTGGGACTGGCTTTGAAAAAAAGGCAAAAAATGGCCCTGAGAAAGCTCTTTGTAAGAAATCTAAAATAATTCACTAGCTTTACTCCGGCCATTCGTGACTCGACACAATGCGGTCCCACTCGCTCGGTACATATTCAGTTATCC
>QXWV01000194.1 GCA_009911195.1 Lachnospiraceae bacterium
TGACCTGCCAAGCCGCACAATGGGAATTTCCAGAAATTACCATTGATAACTTTAGTATGACCAAAAAAGAAACGCTTTAATCTATAAAAGTAAAAATAGCAGGATACCTTCCTGCCATTCTTTCCCACTATGTATATTTATCTTTTTCCTTTCGGTTTCCAGTACACCTTTATTACCCTGCCGCAGTTAGGACATTTCAACGACACGATAATCCAGCCGGAACCCGTCTCCCCAATATCACAGGCCCGTTTCTTGCACCATCTCTCCGGGCATTTCATTTTCCGGATAATACCACCTCCTCTCCCCCCAAAATACATCTGTTGCTATCTCCCCGCACTGATATGGAACAAAGGGAACCAAACATGAACACTTCACGTTTGGTTCCCTTTATCGTTTGTGCATTATTGGTTTTCTTCTTATTGCATAAATCGATAGCCATTCCTATCACCATTCATACTGTAATGGTTCAATTGCTCCGTATCTACGTCAAGCAGTCTTGCACTATTGAACTTGCTAAGCCATGTCTGGTAATTTGAGGCTTCAATCCCCATTGCAAGGTATTTCCGTGCTACACTGTAATCCGAACTTGGAATGTCAATCTCCCATGCCTTGTCCGTATTGCCATCATACGGAATATAAGTAATGCCATTTGGTGTCAGGAACGTCATCCCTTCCTCTTCCCGTTTCAGGTTGCCGGATATTTCAAGCAGTGCATACAGCCCTGCCGTTGACCATTGGGAACTAACTGCATATTTTTGAAATTCATCAGCCAGCTTTTCAATAATCTCCAAGTCCTCTTTCGATGTCGCAACAACAGACATCCCCTTTGCCTCATTGCCCTGTATGGATAAATAGCGCAATCCGGTTTTAGGGTCTTGGTTCACTGTCAGCCCGCCCTGCAACGGCACTTCTTTCAGATCAATTCCCCTTTTCCCGGCTATCTCATTCAAAAGCTCTTTAAGCTCTCCCGTCATTGGCACATTACAGGAAAACGTCTGATCCATATTGATGACAAATTCCAGTCCGGTCTTTTCATCCTTCTGTATCATCAACTGGTCTTCCCTTATGTACAGCCCTCTTCCTGTTTCCTTATCCATGATCTCATATGCCGGAACCCCGTCCACATAGCTGGCATCCTCAATCTTATACCGTTCCGTTTCGATTGGCAGATTTAGGTTCTGTGGTACCGATATATCTTTCCTTGAATACACGCCCATGCCATAAACACTGGCTGCATCCCCTCCTACATAATTGTCGCGCCCAGAAACGGCATTCGTTTTCCTTCCACTTTCGGAAATATTCGCACCAACTATATCTGCCATCCTGCTTGCAAATCCTACTCCCGAATTATTCTTTTGTCCCCTTCCCGCTTCCTGCCATGCAGGATAGTGTGAAGTTCCAATTCCACTAATGCTCATTACCTTTAATCCTCCACAATTTTAATATTGCGACCCCTCTGTCGGTCAGAGCCGCCCCCGCTCTCTCAATAGAAGTCCGAACAGTTTATTGCTCCATGCAAAGGTGCTTTATTTATATTCCTCGGTCAAATTCCATACCGATCTTCACCTCCTCCCTGCTCCCCGATTCCCCGATCTGCCGGAACACCGGGGCCTGCCCTGCCTTGTCAGGCTGTGGTTTATTGGGGATAATTTTCCACTATGCTTTTGTGTCAAAACTATTTTGCATATCTTCCATATTCACCACTTCTTCACCCGCCAGCGGAATCCCTCTCTTGGCATTCCCCCACGCCTCGTTATAGATCATGCACATTTCCGTCTGTCTGGAAGCCTCCGCATTGGTAGTATACATCGTCCACCCATTATTGGAATAAGTCGCCACCATTTCCCCGTTCTTATCGTAAAACTCTATGTAATCGCTGTTTCCTGACGGCAGTTTCTGATATTTCACTTTCCCTTCCAGCAGCGTTGCCACAAAATCTATCGGCTTCAGCACAGTCTGCCTGTTTCCTGAAACAGCTTTCAGACCGGAAGTGATGATCCCTTTTCTGTCCGGGGATACTTCTGATGTGTAGTTTTTCATCAGCCTGTTAAACCCTTCGGATTTGTTCTGGAACTGCCCTTTTGCAAAATCCTCATATGCCTGTTCCCTGATCTGCTTCCGGTATTCTTCCTCACTGGTGCCGCTTTTCTTTTTGGAGAAAACATATTTATCATTAAAATCGGGCAGATGAATGCCGCCTATACTGCCTGTTCCCGAAAAATATCTGTTTTGCAATCCATTGGACGAACTTACCTGCATTATTTCACCCTCTCCTGTAAATTTCCTAATCGGTTGAGCATTTCATATATCCGGCCACTGCCAAACTTATAATTTTGCAAAACAAGCGGCTTCCCCACCTGCCTGCTTTCCCGGTGCAGCTTCATATAGGTATCTTTTGCCTGATAAAAGCTGTCATCCAATTCCTCCAGTTCTTTTGCTGGCATTTCAGGAATATTCCCCTGAATGACCTGTCCCTGGGCCGCTATTCTGGCACAGGACTTCTGCCACTCCACTTCCTGCTCATACTGTATATCCAGCCACTCAATTTCTTCTTCCTTTGTCAATGACGTCCCATCTGCCTTATAATACTCTTCACTTTCATGGCGCTGTTCGATTTCAGCATAGAGCCTTGCATAACTCAGGCCACAGGCATTCACTACATCCAAATAACCATACTGCCCTTTTTCTTCCCTGACTTCCTTTAATATTCCAGCTCTCATATCGCTGAGTGATGCCACAGACTGCACCACCGTATGCTTAATTCTATCCATTAAGATTTCCCTATTTTTTGATAATTGGGAAACTTCTAATGAATCTCTGTCAGCTTCCCTGACGGCATCAGTCTTTTCATGATCCTTATTGTCGGAAACATGGAAACTGATCTTGTAATAATCATCCGGGGAAACCTCCTCCCCGTTTCCGTTTTCTACCTTGAGGCAGTATTTATTGGTATTGATATCCCAATTAGGGACAGTCAGCTTCTTCCGCCCTTCCCCGTCCCACTCTGCCTTCCCCACCTGGTTGCCATACTCGTCATACAGGGTAAGGTCGTAATCACAGCCCTTCGGCATATCAATGTAAGCTTCAACACCAAAGTAATTCCGTTGGAAGTTCATAAATGGGATGGAAAAGTTATAGAAATCCACATCCTTATCATCGCTGAGATTCCCTTTCAGGCTGCTGGTCTCGTCCTTAATCAGAAAATTCAAATCCAGGAATGTGCTGCCTTTGTCCTTATCGGAAACCTCATAAGTGGTGTGCTGCCTGCGATAAGTGTTATTGCTGCTGAGGGTGCAGGTATCCTCCCGCAGCTCCATGTTCCTGCGCATCTTCCCATCAAAGAACGCCTCTGTCTCTTTTCCCGTCATGAAGTATACCGGCTTGTTCCTGAAAGCCGCTCCATATGCGGAACCTGCATCATTTACTGAATTAACTCCCATTTCAAATCCTCCATTGTTTTCAATATTACGGCTCATAGGCCACCAATTATTTTATTTCTTGTTCATAAAATCCCAATATGCCTGCATACTATACTGGTAATATGCCACAGCCCTTTTCTGGCTCAGCAGCTTCATGTCACTTATGACATTCTCGAACATATCCATGAAATCCCGCCGGTCATTTAATCCCATGTTCCCGGCTTCCAGCGGAAGAGATGTAAAGCCTCCTAACTTTTTTACACCCGAATGTGCTTCCAAAGCTCTCATTTCCACAACAGTCGCAGACTTGGGATTTACCTCATTGATATGTATGGTCTTTTCAAATTCTTCTCCATTCTCATCTACTCCTTTTGCAATCACTATCGGATCATCCTCTGTTGAATTTTCTGCATACTTGAGATAATAGGACAGCCCCGTGCCATTCCCTCCCGTCCATATCATATCTTCATCTGTAAAAATATTATAGACTTTAGGTGTACTCGCCACATTGTTTACCGACTCTGCAAAGCTCTTTCCTGCCGTATTCTGCTGTGCTTTTCTTGCTCCCTGCCATGCCGGATATCCTGCTGCCCCTATTCCATTTACACTCATTTTTCAAGTCCTCCATTATCGTCAATTATTTTTTATATTGCGGCTCCTCTGTCGGTCAGAACCGCTCCTGCTCCCTCAATTATAAGTCCGAGCAGTTTATTGTTCCATGCAAAGGCGCTTTATCTACGTTCCACGGTCAAATTTCATGCCGTCCTTCACCTCCTCTCGCTGCTCCCCGATTCCCCAATCTACCGTAAACCGGGGGAAGCCTGCTCTGTCCACCCTCTGCAGCTTATTGGGGATATGCCGTCCTATAACTGCTCCAACTTCTCCAAAAACGCCCTGTAAAATTCTCCTTCTTTGATGCGTGCCTGCTGAACCTCTATGCTTCTGGGCGTATATACCCTTGGATGCTCCAAATCGTTCAGCGCCTCTTTCGTTGCCTGGATTGCAGATTCCACCGTGCTTCCAAGGATGTCAAAATTCTCCGTTTCACCCTTAAGCTGTTTATTAAGCCGCTGCACCATCATCTGCGATATGTGGCTCATCATCCCGTTGCCCCGGATTCCCAGGCCATTTGCATTTACTTCTTTCGCCGCCTCCATCCATGCATCTTTCACACCCTGCGGGGCGTTCGGGCCGACCATATCAAAGGCTTTTTCGTCATAATCTGTTGCTTTATGCTGTGCCGCCTTTTCCGCTACTGTATCCATGAATCCCACTGTACCGGATTCTGCATTTCTTTCTGCCTTTCTTGCCGTGTATCTTGCCAGCGGATATCCGGCTGTTCCTATTCCATTTACACTCATCTCCAAATGTCCTCCATTATTTTTTATTGCGGCCCCTCTGTCGGTCAGAGCCACACCCGCTCTCTCGTAATAAGTCCGAGCGGTTCATTTTCTCAAAATACGCTCCACCTAACTTCCCCGGTCAAATTCCATAACCAACACTTCCTCTCCCTGCTCCCCAATTTCCCGATTTGCCAAAATGTCGGAAATGCATGCCCTGCCTTGTTAGGCTACTGCTTATTGGGAATATTCTAATCAGTTGCTGATTTAAATCCAATTCCCCATTAACTAGAAAGCATCATCATTACTTTTCCCTTTTATATCTAAAATTCGCTCCCATCAAAGAAATAAGAATATCTGCCTGCAATCCAATATTGTTTCGTTCATCCAATACCGGAATATCTAACTTCTTTACACTCAAACCGTCAAAGTACAGCACCTTACTTTTCTTTGATTTTGTTTTTTCATCATCATCCCCCCAGTCAAATTCCAAATAGTAACCTCCCGTTCCATCTTCATGGATAAATACTCCATTGCCTTTTACCTCACCTCCCGTCAATTTACTTGTCCACGGTATATCTTCAATTGACTTATAAACTTTCTGTCTAAAGGCACCATCCTTTTTCATCCTTAATAAGGTTTTCTTTGAAATAATCACATTTCTCCCACCATGCATATCATATTTCTCCAGCATTGCGGTGTCATACATTTCTGCCTCTGTATCTGTTTTTTCACAACTGTAATCTACAACAACCGTATTTACATTAAACTTTTCGTCCAGAAATTTCTTCATTTCTGCAATATCTGTTTCCTCATTCACCTGCTGTAAAAGTTTTTCAAATTCATCTCCGCATTTGATGCCGTTACTTGATAAATTTACAGCATTATTGATTTGGGGCAAAATTGCTTGAATATCCATATTACCAACCTTTCTACATATGTTATCAATTTTAATCCATTGACCTCTCTGTCATTCAAGGCCGCCCATGCCCCCCTTGCGGTAAGTCCGGGCATGATCTCCTTACTTCAAGATGTCAGAATGCTTTCATCCGCTATCGGGTCATCATCATAGACCGCCGAACCGCCATCCTCAATCTGATGCACGGCATCCGGAGCGGGGGTTCCCTGTGTGGTGCATCCGCTGACTGCGGGAATCATCATTGCCGTAATAAGTAATGCCGATATTCTGCTGACACACATTTTTCATATCCTCCGCCATAAATTGATGGAACCGGCCATCTGCTGATAATACGAACCGGCCTCCAAAAAAGTTTCATTCCTCTTATCTGCTGCGGCGGCCCCTCTGTCATTCGGAGCCGCCCATACCCCCTTATGGTAAGTCCGGGCATAATTTTCTTTACTTCAAAATGCCCGGAATGCTTATATCTTCTGATTTCCAACCACGCTTTTGCTGAATGTGCTTATGTTTTCCTCATAGGCGGTTGCTGCCAATGCGCTTACACCTGCTGTCTGAAAAGCCGCCGCATCATCACCATTCTGTATGCCATCTGCAAGAAATGCCTGCAGTCTCTGCCTGCTCGCCATCTGGCTTTTCAGGTAATTCTCCTGTGCCGCCACTCTGCGAGCCTGCGCCTTTTTCACCGCTTCTTTTTCCTGTTCCTCCATCAGTTCTTCCATCCTCTCATGGCGTTTCTCCCACCATGATTTTTCATTGCCTGCGGAAAGCGGAGAACCATCCTTTACGGGTATTCCTTCCCCGTGGCACTGTTCAGGCGTTGCCCCAATGACCTGATAGCCAATCATCTTGGAGCCCATGATTCCAGTACAAGAATACATCTTCCTTACCATTCCTAAAACTGTTTTTTCCCATTCAGGGTCAGTTTTCATCCTTTCAAAGCATTCTTCTGTAATCGTCAGTGCGCCGCCAACGCAGGTGGAACGGTACCAGCCGCTGACCGGCATTCCCGACATTTCATTCATAAACCACTGTTTGTATTCATCCATCGTCATTTCTTCTTTGGATTTGTTGGAAATACTGCTGTCATATGTAAAGCCAAAATAACTCGGTGGCTGCGGGACTACCATGTCCCCCGCCCATGCGGATGAGCCGGATTTTTCCGCTGCATTCTTTCCTTCTGCTTTCTGCACTTCCTCCGCAAAGTTCCCTGCGCCTGCTGCCTTTTTACTGTTGTTTGTGTAGGCATACGGGTTCACCCCTACGCCGCTTACATTACTGATGCTCATACCTGTCTCCTTTCCTGTAACAACACCGTTACACTGAACTCATTTTTCTTTACTTTGATATCTAAATCCCCCATATATTTCTCCGCCTCCCGTTTTACATTGGAAAGTCCAATGCCGTGCAGAGAGCCGGAAATTCCATTCCCTTTTGTAGAGATTGGGAGATTCGTATCCACATCCATGACAATTTCTCCTTCAAAGGAGTTTCTGACTTCAATCAGAAAAAACTTTTTCTTCTGCCTGCTGGTAATAGAAATATACCTGTTTACCGTATTCATCCTCCCGCAGGCTTCCAATGCATTCTGCAGCAGGTTATTTATGATGATCCCGATATCATATGCGTTATACCGCTCCGATTTTGGATAGATAAAACCAGACTGGAACCGTATCCCCTGTTTCTCTGCGGCCTTCTGCCTGTCATTCACGATCACATCCGTAACCGGATTCCCTGTCTTAATGGCAAGCTCAAATACATTCATGCTCTCATCCATTCTGGTTATATACTGCTCCATCTCCCCAAAGTTCCCGCTTTCATAAAGTCCCTTGATGTTCGTCAGATGGTTCCTCATTTCATGCTTCATCCGGCGTATGCCGTCATAGAACTGTTCCACTTCCTCCATCCGTTCCTGTATGGCGTGGACCTGCTGCTGTTCCACAAAGTATTTTTTCTTCTCTTCCTGAAACCCCACCATTTTCTGGTAAGATACTATCGTGACTAAAATCCCCGCATAGAATAATGCTGCCACCACAGGCACGATGCCGATAAGCGCCGGGTACTGCTCATAAAGCTGTATGACCTGATTCTCTGAAACCATAAGCAGAATGCGGAATATAATGTTCACAAACAGAATGCCAGTAAGCGGTGTCAAAAGCAGATAGCATAATTCCCTTGTATGTAGTTCCATCCTGCATTTCTTTAGCTGGCATCCGGCAATATACAATAATGCAGAAAACAGGATAAGCTGCAGCAGTTCCACCAGACAGAAATTCAAAGCGGCATTCCACAATATTTTTTCTATGCCTTCCTCTCCCTGCACAAAATGCCTGCCCGTATAGAAATTCACACTTGCCACCGCCAGCGAGCTAAGATTCCTTATGCAGAAAAACAATACCCCGAAAAGTAAGACGGACTTCCTGTCAATCCCCAAATACCGGGAAGTCGCTGTCAGCAGGGCTGTAGCAATTACCATGCACACCCATCCGTCCAAATCCGCTGCTATGTTTATAAAATAAACTGCCGCATAAGAGAGAAGTACAATAAATGTTTTTATGGATTTCTGCGGATTCCACTCCTTTTTCCCGGCCATAAACGAGCGGAAAAAGGCTGCCAGAATGCAGGCATATATAATGATTTCAATCCCTTCCACTGTGTTCTGAAACAATGTAAAATTCGTTTCGTTCACTGGCTGTCCCTCCTATTGCATAAAACGCAGGTATGCTTTTACAAAATCCTCATACTTGTATTTTGAGATCAGCAGTTTATCCCCGTTTGTCAGCGTCACCTCTGTTTTGTTGTACTCATCCACATAGGACAGGTTGATAAGGTATCCTTTATGGACACGGCAGAACTGCCCCTGCAGATCTTCTTCCAGGTCACTCATTTTTGCATAATATTCCAGTACCCCGTCTTTCATATGGACAGCTATCTTATGGTTCTGGCTTTCCATGTAATAAATGTCATGGAGCGGTATCGTCTTGCCTGTGCTGCCATACTGGATCATCAGCACTTTTTTATCCTGCTCTGTGTAAGCTGCGGCCTGCTTTGCCGCCCGCCTGAAAACCTCCGCAAATTTCTGTTCATCCACAGGCTTCAAAAGGTACTGGAAAGCCCCTACGTCAAAAGCATCATACACATATTTCTCATAACCTGTGATAAAGATAATGATGGGCTGTTTTGTTTCTTCCATGCCCCTGATCTGCCTTGCCATCTTCATGCCGTCCATATCCTGCCCAGGGCCTTCCAGTTCAATATCAAGAAATAAAATGTCATGCTCCGCTCCGTCTGCAAAGTAATCCCCCGCAGTTGCATATTCCGTTATCTCACATTCCGTCCCCTGCTTTTTTACGAGTGCAGACAGGTATGCCCTTATGTTTTTTTCATCATCGCAGATTGCAATTTTCACCATTTCCACCTCCTTCTGCCCTCACTTCGTGTATCGGAAAAATAAGAATATTTTTAACTCCGATAGCGTGAATAGACGATTTGACAGCGTAACTGGATTGAGATTTTTATCTTTAATATCCCCTCTATCACCCTCAATATCCCCACCAAAAGGGGCGGATGCCCTGCAAGGCCTACCGTGTAAGCATATTACCTCTTGTTTCCCCGCTTTCCAAGTGATTTCCGTTATCAGTCCGCCCGGCCTGCCTGGGAAAAGGCAGACCGTCAGAATTGGAAAAAGGGCCTGTGAGCCCTTTTCCTCTTTATCCTTAGTTTAATTCCAGTAACCGGGATATGTTCTCCCCTAATGCCATCTCCGCTGCCCTCTTGTCCGGGCTGACAAATTCAATGAGCTGCCTATATAGATACGGTTCCCCATAAGGGGCGTCTGAACTGTACAGGCACCTCTCCGGCAGCTCGGTCAATGCTATCTTAGTAGCAATGGAAGCAAATGCGGCCGAAAGGTCTAAGTACACATTATCATGCTCTTTTGCGAATTTGATCACGTCCATCCAATTAGATCCGCCCAAATGCCCGAAAATTACGGGAATACCAGGATACTTTTCACATAGCGACATTAAACATTTTATCCCGCCTATCGTGACCGGGTGGAAGGTATGCACCCAAACAGGATAAATCCTTGTGTTCTTCAATGCCCGGAAGATTGTTTCCAACTGCCTGATCTGCTGCTCGTTTCCGGGTGTAAACTCTCCGATTCCATACAGAGAATTGGAAGTGATCTGTGTGTCAATCCATTTTTCCGTTTCTTCCAGCTCCATTCCCAAAGGCACAGCGCCGAAGCCTAAAAAGCGGTCAGGATATGCCCTTACTGCCTCTGCCACTTCTTCAATATTCTTTTTCAGGCGGCTGATGTTATCCTCCTTAGTGTTGAAACCTGCTAAAATCTTATTCAAAGCCGCCATTTCTTCTTCCAGTTCCTTTAATGTGCCTGCTTTCTCCGGGTGCGGTGCCGTGCAGAATAATACCGTCTTATCCACCCCCGCCGCATCCATTTTATCCAACTGCATTTTTATCGGGAACATGATATGTTCGTGGCTGTCTATCACCATTTTCAGAACCTCCTTGACAATTTTGGTATATTGACGTTAGCA
>QXWV01000195.1 GCA_009911195.1 Lachnospiraceae bacterium
AGGTTTCCTTTTTGAAACCGTGCGTGGAAAGGGGCAATACATAATGGCAAAGGCACAGGCAGTGGATGAGCAGTGCCCGGTTGAACTGGGTCTGAATATTTTAAGCGGGAAGTGGAAATTGAAAATATTGTGGCATCTCTCCAAAGGCACAATCCGTTTTAATGAGCTGCAGCGGCTCCTGGGCAGCATCACCACCAAGACACTGACAGAACAGCTCCGGGAACTGGAGGAACAGGGAATCATCCTTAGAACTGTTTTCCCCGAAGTCCCTCCGAGGGTTGAATATTCATTAAGCGAAATAGGCAATACCCTGAAACCAATCTTAGGCGGGCTGTGTGAATGGGGAAAGGCTTATCAGGAATATCAAAAGCAATAAAAGTATTCTCTGAAAATGCCATCTACACAGAAGCCAAGATCAAAACACCACGGCATCACTCACATATGCTGCTGATTATGTGATGAGTTTCCCGCATAGGGAAACAGCGGGTCTGCCAGCCGGAAACTGAAACTCTCCCTGTCTACCAACCCCACCACTTTTTCACTGTCATACAATTCAAGCAGGAAACCAGCCATCTGTTCGCCCGTATGGTATGTTCCGAAAGACTTGTCATAGTCGTATTCACTGACATTGTTTGCTACCATTCCGAACTCTGTCTTTGTCGCCGTAGGTGCAAGCACCTTTGCCTTCATCTTTGCACCTGTCTTTTTCAGTTCCCATGCCAATCCCTCCGTAAATGTGCTGACATAAAACTTTGCCGCATAGTATGTTACAGCCGTAGGCACAATGGTATAGCCTCCGCATGAAGATACATTGATAAGCTGTGTCCCATCTACATCCTTATAGTCACGGACAAACAGGGAGGACAGTATTGTCAGCGCCTCAATATTCAGATGCAGCATTGCCCCGATTTTTCCCAAGTCCTGATCTGCTACGCTGTCATAATTTCCAAAACCCGCATTATTCACCCACGTCTCTATCCCATAATCTTTCAGCCCCTCATAAAACTGGTACGCATTTTCCGGGACGGATAAATCCGTACTTCGGATGACAACATCCACGTCCGGACGTTCCTTCAATATCTCCTTTTTCAGCATTTCTAGATTATCCGTGCGCCTTGCTGCTATGACCAGATTTTTTCCCCGCCCCGCAAATGCCTTTGCCGTTTCATACCCAATACCTGAGCTTGCCCCGGTGATGACCGTATATTTCCCTTTTTCCTGAACCATTTGATAATCCTCCTTCGATTTGGTATAATCCAACCATACAATGTAGAGTAAACTCTATGTCAAGAGAATTGAGGTGATTTTTTATGGAATATTCTATCGGGGAATTTTCAAAACTGACGGGGCTGGGTATCCATACCCTCCGCTATTATGAACAGGAAGGCTTAATTGCACCAGAAAGAAATTCCAGCAACCGCCGCTGTTATTCCGATAAAGACCTTACATGGATTGAATTCATCAAACGTCTGAAAGACACGGGAATGCCTATCAAGGAAATCAAACACTATGCCGAACTCCGGGCAGCGGGTGATCCCACCCTTTCTGACAGGATGGAAATGCTGGTGCAGCACCGACAGGCACTTAATGAGCAGATTGCGCGGCTGCAGGAACATAAGATTAAATTGGATGAGAAAATAGAATTTTATAGAAATGAGATTGAGCGTGTGCAACAGAATATGTCTTAGTAAATAGTGAAAAGGACTGCCGAAACAGCCCCTTCTCTCCTGTTGTCATTTATCCATTAAGTTTTTACCGTTTTTCTCATATATCATCACGAAAACTGCTTATACAATCACGGAAACCCTTATATTATCACGAAAACTCCCAGCAGGTTTCCGTGATAATACAGACAGTTTCCGTGTTCGTATAAGGGTTTTGCCTGATAGTATTGAGTTTTGCGTGATAGTACAGCAGTTTCCGTGCGAGTATCCGAGTTTCCGTGATAATAACCGACTTTTGCCTACGAGTATAAACTATCAGGCAAAAGAACCCCAGAACAGCCGTTCGTGTCCTCACTAATGTAAAAATGCCCTCAAAAGCACACGGAAATAATGTAACTTTCAAAGCTATGTAGTGCCACAAACGCCGTATTTACGGGCTTTCCCGGCTTTCTGTGTCCGTATCTGCCGGAAACTAAGACACCGTGACAAAATATGACAATATCCCCCAAAATTTAACAGCATTTTTCTACAAACAGGCGAAACTCCATACTATCACGGAAACCCCTATACTATCACGCAAAACTCAGATACTATCACGGAAACTGCCGACTTTTGCCTGATAGTATAATTCCGCCCCAATCGCCATCCTATCAGCGGCATCCAAAAACACGAAAAAGCGGGGCCCACCACCCACCGTGATGAGCCCCACCAAGCCTAAAAAACCTTGATTTTAAGCCATTCTTCAATACTTTTGCCTGCGAGTACCCAAATTCCTATGGCATCAATTGGAAATTGCCGCCTGTGCCGCTGTTATACTTTGATGACTTTTACCCCTCTTTACCCCATTTACCCCACCCAATTCGACATTCGA
>QXWV01000196.1 GCA_009911195.1 Lachnospiraceae bacterium
GCTTTCACCGCACCGATGCTATTTTACCCGGTACTGCTCGGCTTCCTCGTCCGTAAGTGGTCTACCTAACGCCTTTACCGCATCAATCATTTTGCGCCACTCATAACGCTTTCCGTCTGACGGTTCCGTCAACCTGCCGTCTTTCGCATAATCGGCAATATCCTTTTCCATTCCAACACACCTGCTCCCTACAAATGTTTCTTCAATAACGGCTTAAGATAGTTCTTTTTAAAGTCGCGTACTGAGCAGAAGAATTCCTGCTCTGACCTCGAAAATGAGTTGGATTCTGCTTTTTCCGCAAGTAACTCCATCGTACAGATCAGGTCAGCCGCCTGAAACAATTTATAATCTACCGGCTTCACTTTGCGGAACTCTACATGGGCATAAAGCGTATTAAAAACAGAAGTCAGAATTTTGGTAAGTTCAATCTGGCCATTGTCATAATAGATTATAATGCGGTTAAACTGCTCCCAAAAATTCTGATGAGCCTTAAGTATTCCTGCAATCGCTTTTGATATTCTCGCCGTTAACGTAATTACATCCGGGCATTCATCTTTTCTTATTTTTGCACAGACATAACGGAAATCCAATTTACGGGCAAAATTAAATAATGCATTAAAAAGTCGTTTTCGTTCTTCCATAAGGTCATTGGCATAAACGGATTCCCTGCGGATTAGTGGCCCCGTATGGATGGCGTGCTGCTTATATCCAATATTTGTCAAATGATTCTCCAAATCATCAATATTTTTGCTAATATCCACATCCTGATTATGTAAAACCATTGCAACCAGATAAAATGGCGCATGAAAATCATATGGCCCAAAATCGCCCGATTCATCTATAAAAACACTTAAAATCTTTTCAGCCATAGATTACTTCCTTCATCCCTCTCAGATTTCCCTAACAAAAATAGCGGGGAAATTCCCCGCCGTTCGGTGGACCAGGGTCTTTCGACCAGCCCAATCAGTGATATCACTGACTTATTTATATGTTAATATTAACGGAAATATACCTCACTGTCAATGATGTTCAGAAAAATTTTATAAATAACTTTGCGTACTATTTTTCATAATATATCAGAAAATGTCGGACGCTACAAGCGGTTTCCGGCTTTTTTCTTTTTCCGCTTGCAATCCCGCCAAAACAGAGGTAAGCTACGACACCACGGAAGGAGGGATTG
>QXWV01000197.1 GCA_009911195.1 Lachnospiraceae bacterium
ATCTCATCATTGTTCTCTCTTGCGAACTTCTCAATCCGCTCCGAATTGCCGGACATTTCTGCAAAGACTTTCTCATACTTTGCCGCCGCTGCCGGGTCTTTCGCCATCTTCTCCACAATACTGGAGGAAACCGCTATGTTGTTATAACCCCTGCTCCCAAACATATAAGCATCTTCCTGTTTCCCATTCTTGAAGTCTGCCACCGTTATGTTCACGTCCGGGTATTTCTCTTTCAGACTATTCAAGTAAGCCTGCGAATCCCCATTGAGGGAACTGTTCCCATTTGTCCTGCCCGCCGCATATGTGTTCGTGTAATCCGTTACTCCTGAAATTGCCATAATAATCATCCTCCTTCTTATTTTACCTGCGGCCCCTCTGTCATTCAGGGCCGCCCATGCCCCCTTGCGGTAAGTCCGGGCATGATCTTCCTTACTTCAAAATGCCCGCCGCCTCATATGCCGCAACCGAAACCGCCTTTTTGGTCATGCTGTCCTTATAATATCTCTCATCCGCTTCCTGCTCCATCAGCCTGCGTTTCAGGGCGCTTTCCTCATTCAGCCGGGCATATTCCTCACGTCTTTTCTTCTTTGCCGCCTGTTCTGCCTCAAACTGGCGTTGTTCTTCTTCCGTGGGCCCGGATATGTTTCCACCTCCACTTGATCCTGCAGCATGGGCAATCTCCCCATTTTCATCCAGTACAACCACGCAGGAATATATTCTGCCCGGTGGCAGCGTTGCCTGGTCTTTCATAATAAAACTTTCTACTTTAGCCATTACCTGCTGTGCCAGAGCCGGGTCATTTTTCATTTTTTCTTCTAATGCAGGCGGCACAACGATTGCTTTCTTTCCAAGCGTAGAATCTATCCTCGACTGTACGCTCGCATCCGTCAGTTTGGGTTCCGCCCCTGACGGTTTCCAATCTAAAACTGATTCATCAACCTTATCACTGAAAAACTTTTCATGTGGAAAGTCATACCTTTGCCATGCGCCCTGTGGAATTTTATAGGCATCTGCCGTATGGTAGTACGCTCCGGGAAACCTCGCCTGCCACATATCCTTAAAACTCATTCCCGATACATCCGACTGCTCCGCAGCTTTTGCTGCCGCAAGTTCCGCAAAACTCACGCCCTCGCTCTTGCCTGCCGCATTCTTCCGGTACTGCTCCGCCAGATAGTATCCTCCCAATTTACCTGTTACTCCGAAATCCATCTTCCTCTCTCCTTTCATTTTTCATCATCATAGGCGTTTGCGAAACGCCAGAACCCGCATAAATACGGGATTCTCTTTGTTACAAAATAAAACAACTCCTCACTGGT
>QXWV01000182.1 GCA_009911195.1 Lachnospiraceae bacterium
ACGGACCCACCCGTCACCAAGCCATCTTCCCACGAAATAAAAAAAGCCCCCATCCATCAGGGGCATTGGCTTCTGCTTCCTGCTCCCCGAATAATGCGGACTTATCATTTGTGTTTTCTCAATCTTTCTTGGAACGCCCCACAGCCGGCCCTTCATATCCGCCGCGGGTATCCATGATTTTTCTTCCCCAAGCCTTATCTTATTATCATTTTTTGATTCACTGGTACAGTAAATGGGGTGGTTCGGGGTACATTCAAGCCCATAATGGTTCCCTTTCAGGACTATGGTTTCAGCCTGTTTGGAACCGGCAGCCGTTACCTTCCTCCATCTGCCTTTATGCGTAAGCACACACATCCCCACTTTTATCTGCTCTATTTCGGTATAGCCCTTGTCGGTAAGGACCAGCGTACCCGCAGGAAAACACGGGCTTCCAAATGTTATGATGTCCACGGGCTCCACTTCATCCCCGCGGATGCTGTTCACATCACCGTAATGCTTCACAAACGGCAGCCGCTTTGTGGTCACCCGGATAGGAAATGGCTCCACTTCCGCAGCGAATACCGGGCGGATTCCGGCAAGCATCCCGCCTAAAGGAAATCCCCCGGAACCATCAAATAAACTTCCGAGGGTCAATCGTCCATTCTCATCCATCTGAAGCCACCTCCTCTGCCAGTGCAGAGAAAGCAATCCGCTCACCGCCACGCTCTACAAACACATTCTCCGCAGAGCCGGCCTGCTCGATATAGCGGTTCACGATAACATCCGCAAACTTCTCATCCAGTTCTATGGTGTAACAGATTCGGTTGGTCTGCTCACAGGCGATCAGCGTGGAGCCGGAACCGCCGAAGGGGTCAAGCACAATGCAGTTACTCATACTGGAATTCTTAATAGGGTATGCCACCAGTCCCACCGGCTTACTTGTAGGATGGGTCTCACTTTTCTTCGGGCGGTCAAACTCCCATATGGTGGTCTGCTTCCTGTCAGAATACCAGTTGTGTTTCCCGCCTTTCTTCCATCCGAACAGGCACGGCTCATGCTGCCACTGGTAAGGGCTCCGCCCCAGCACAAGGCTCTGCTTCTTCCAGATGCAGCACCCGGAAAGATAGAAACCTGCTGCCCGAAACGCTTTCCTGAAATTCAGTCCTTCGGTATCGGCATGGAATACATAAATAGAGGCATCGCTCTCCATGTGCTGCTCCATATTTACGAATGCGGCAAACAAGAAGTTATAGAACTGCTCATTTTCCATGTGGTCATTCTTGATCTTCCCGGCGCTCCCTTCGTAATCTACATTGTAAGGGGGATCGGTGACCACAAGGTTTGCCTTCGCCCCTGCCATCAGCACATCGTATGTCTCCGGCAGGGTGGAATCCCCGACCACCAG
>QXWV01000183.1 GCA_009911195.1 Lachnospiraceae bacterium
TGCCGAGCGTCCACACATCTCCCACCTTTGCCACCGCAGGCTTTTCCAGTTCCGCATCAATGTCAAAGTCATCTTCGGTCACTTTTTTATCGTGGACGGAATTGAAAAGCTGCTCGATCTCCGGCGGCTCAAAACCAGTGAAAGCCACATCAAAGTCCGAATCCTGCAGGTCTGCGATAAGGTCAGCCAGCAGCTCCTTGTTCCATTCGCCCGTGATCTTATTCAGGGCGATGTTCAGTGCCTTCTCTTTTTGCTTGTCAATGTCAATGACGATACAGTCAATTTCCTCATAGCCAAGGTCGGAAAGTACACTCACGCGCTGGTGTCCCCCGATAATGGTCATATCTGAGTTGACGATCACCGGCTCCACATAGCCAAACTCCGTAATGGAGTTTTTTATCTTCTGGTATTCCTTATCGCCCGGTTTCAGCTTTTTCCTCGGATTGTAAGATGCCGGGATAAGGTCGGCAATCCTGATCTTCTTAAACTCCATACTCTCAATCCCTCCAAAACCTTGCTTTGATGTAGCAGTCATGGCTGCAATACTTCGGATTCCTGCTGTTGTAGAAAGAAAACTCTGTGCCGCAGTACGCACATTTCTTTGTGCGGATTGCGGTATGTCTCCCCTCCTGCGGATGTGTTTTCCACCAATGCCTCCGGCATTTCTCTGAGCAGAATTTCCTCGGCCTGCCGGTCCCTGCCTGCTCGGTTTCCTTTCCGCAACAGATACAGATGCCGCTCTGCCCCTCCCGCTCCTGCATATTTTTTACGGTTGCCGCCACATAGCCGCCCATCCCTTTTGCCTTGCAGTGGTTGCGGACGATGTCGCGGGAAAGCCCCAGCGTCTCCGCAATCGCACGGTAGCCCATGCCTTTTAAGCGCATTTCCTTCACCTGCGCCGCCTGTAGATCGGTCATTTTCCTTTCACCTCCAAACAAAAAAGGCCCAAAAACCACCGTTTTTTGATGGTTTTTAAGCCCAAAAACATGGGTTTTTCGGTACTTTCACGCAAAACTAAAATGCCTGAAAGCCTTGAAAAATCAATGTTTATGTAGTGCCGGAGGGGCATTTTCCTATCCCCCCTGTGCGATTCTGCGAAAATTTACGTTTGAGGGGGCGGCGGTCGCTATTTTTCGACAGTTGTAGAGATAACCCGACCCCCTTCCCCATGCAGATTTCCACGGGAAATGTTGTGCCTTGTCGGAATAGGAAAGAAAAAGAACCATCACGGAAACCGTCAGTATCTGTACTCCTGATAGCGGTCCTCCGTCATGGTTTTATGGTCG
>QXWV01000184.1 GCA_009911195.1 Lachnospiraceae bacterium
CGCCTGCCAGTTTGCTTCATCCCAGAACAGCTTCGCATCCCCTCTGTGTGGGATGATATGGTCAACAACATTCGCCCGCACCACTCTCCCCTGCTCCATGCACCTGACGCAGAGGGGATGTGCCTTTAAGAACCGTTTCCGTGCCTTCTCCCACCTGCCATCGTATCCACGGACGGATGCGCTGGCACGGTCGGAGGCGTGCAGCCTTGCGTGTCCCTCACAGTACATCCCGTCCGTCAGCTTGGGGCATCCGGGATGTCTGCATGGTTTCATCGGTCTCCTCGGCATGGCTGTACGCCTCCTTCCTGTTTACTCCTGCGGCAGCCTGCCACACAGCGCCCTGTAGGTCTGCGCCATCATCCTGCCCCACTTCTCCTGCTCACCGGCCACAGCCTTTAGCTGCTCCGC
>QXWV01000185.1 GCA_009911195.1 Lachnospiraceae bacterium
CGTGTGCATATGGAATCTCGGCGCGTAGTTGTCCAGCGTCTCGTTGATGTCCGTCAGATCGAACCGCTCATGCAGGTTCTCCGCCATCACCGCGTTCATGCATTCCAAATCCTCTGCCAGCGTCCCCAAGATCAGTTCCTCCAGCTCCGCCGCAGTGCGGAATGTGTGGAACACTTCAAAGTGCCCGTGTTCCCGGTCATACACATAAAAGAAATGTGTGCCGTTCCTGCCAAGCGCGATGTCCGCATCCCTCTCCGAGAAATAGTCCCGGTACCTCTCCGCTGTTTGCAGCGCTTCTTTCCAGCCTTCCGGCATCATGCTAAAACCTCCCTCCCTTAGTTGGTGTGGGCATTTTAACTCTGAATCCCGTTTATGGCAAGGTGGTTTCCCGCTTATCTTCTGAAATAGCAGGATGCTTATAAAACCGCCATTTTCTTTGTCACTATCTGGTATTGGCTTCCCCGCCCCTCCTGTTTTAAACTGTCTCCCGAAAGGAGGTGGCGCGCCATGACGGACGGGGAATTCCTCACCCAGACCATCATAGA
>QXWV01000186.1 GCA_009911195.1 Lachnospiraceae bacterium
GTTTGTGAACGGCGGGTAAAACAGACAGGCGGCAGTGAAGGAAAACGTCACCACTTCCTCACGCCGCCGTAATACTTGTCAGCGATTGCCTCCTGCTGGTACTCCGGCAGGCTCCGCAGTCTCTCGCTCACCTTTTCCAGCGACTGCGCCTGTTCTTCCCTCGTCTTATGGAAGTGGCAGGTCTCACCCTGACATTTCCCACAACGCAGAATGTTGCAGTTCCCATTTTCATTCTTTGCAAAACAATCCATAGCATCCACCTTTCCACCCTTTCCGCAAAAGAAAAGGCAGCGGTGAAAGGATAAAGCCCGCTGCCCTGTGCGGAGGCGTGAAAAA
>QXWV01000187.1 GCA_009911195.1 Lachnospiraceae bacterium
CTTCTCCAACAGGGCTCCCTACACTTTTCCGCATCATAAACATAACACATATTTTTTTCACTTTCAAGAAACCAGTTCGGTACACTTACTTAACCATTACTTAACCTGTCAGCTTAAAAGGTAGTCCTCCGTATGTTTTGCCCTGCCTTCATACAGCGCCGCCAGCTCTGACAGCGCCTTCTTCCTGTACTTGGTCAACATGGCCTCGCTCACCGCATACTTTGCCGCCGCCTCTTTCCACTGCATCCCGTTGACCACCATGTCCTGGATGACTTCGGGCAGCCTCCCGCTCAGCCTGCTGACCGCATATTCAAAGAATTCTATCTCCTCCTTCACATACTGGTATTTGCGGAAAGTATAATCATACCAGTCATCATTCATGCTCTCCGCCACCTTGCGGTAATAGACTGCCGTTTTCCCCGTCCT
>QXWV01000188.1 GCA_009911195.1 Lachnospiraceae bacterium
TTTCAAACCTCGACAGTTCAAAGGCAAGCGTTATCCTGTCCTTCTTCCACTGATGGTATTTGTCAAACAGACTTTCCCCTGCTTTCATTCCACACCTCCAATCCTCGCTTTTACCGCATCCACAAGTGCCGACTGCCCGCAGTCCTTTTTCTCCAATGCCGCCATCACCCGCTCATCCAGTGTGCCTTTGGAAATCAGATGGTGGATCACAACCGTCTCCTCCTGCCCCTGCCGCCACAGCCTTGCGTTCATCTGCTGGTATAATTCCAATGACCATGTCAGCCCGAACCACACCAGCGTGGAGCCGCCTGCCTGCAGGTTCAGCCCATGTCCGGCTGATGCGGGATGGATCGCCGCCACCGGGATTTCCCCGGCATTCCACTTTTTCATATCCTCCGCCGTGTCCAGCTCCACCGCCCCGGTGCGCTCCATGATCCTCTGCAAATCATGCTTGTACCAGTAGGCGATTAGGACGGGCTTGCCGTTCGCCGCCTCGACCAAGTCCTCCAGTGCTTCCAGCTTACGGTCATGGATGTGCTTTACATTCCCGTTCTCATCGTAGACCGCACCGTCCGCCATCTGTAAAAGTTTGTTGGAAAGCGCCGCCGCATTCACCGCGTCAATGTCGCCGTCCGAAAATGGAAGGAGCATATCCCGCTCTAGCTGCTCATACAGAGCCATCTCCTTTTCGGTTAAAATAACCTCCACACGGTTGTAGACGCATTCCGGCATTTCCAGATAATCCACGGCCTTCATGCTGATGCAGATGTCGGAGATTAAATTATAAATCATATCCTCTGCGCCTTCCCGCGGCTTATAGGAAAAGACCATCTCACGGCTGCGCTTGTCCGGCACGAAAAACCGTTCCCGGTAGCCGCCGATGAACCGCCCAAGCCTCTGCCCCATGTCGAGGATGCCTATTTCTGCCCAAAGGTCTATCAGGCCATTCGGTGCAGGCGTCCCGGTCAGCCCCACGATGCGCCGCACCATCGGGCGCACTTTTTTCAGAGCCTTGAACCGCTTTGCCTTATGGGACTTGAAGGACGAAAGCTCATCGATCACCACCATGTCAAAATCCCATTTATGGTTTTCCACCAGCCACTCCACGTTTTCCCTGTTGATGACGTACACCTGCGCCCTCCTGCCAAGTGCCGAAAGCCGCTCCTTTTCAGAGCCGAGGACTACGGACATTTCAACTCCCGATAAGTGATCCCATTTTTCCAGTTCCGCAGGCCATGTATCCCTTGATACCCGGAGAGGTCCAATAATCAATATTTTTCGGATGTCAAAATAATCAAACAGTAATTCCCATATGGCGGTGAGCATTATAACTGTTTTCCCCAATCCGCAATCCAAAAATAACGCGCTCACCTTATGGCTCACGATAAACTCTTTTGCATACTCCTGATATTCATGTGGCACATATCTCATCCAGCACAC
>QXWV01000189.1 GCA_009911195.1 Lachnospiraceae bacterium
CCCGTCAATCACATAGACGGGGAAACCTAACTTTTTAAGCTGCCTCATTCTTTTTATCTGCAATGGCCGTGGTTTCTTCCCCGGAGCCTTTAACTCCACGAATGCGATCTTCCTCCCAGGCAATAAAACGATTCTGTCCGGCACCCCATCCAATCCGGGTGAGGTGAATTTCACCGCCATGCCTCCCATCTTTTTTACCAACACTCTTAGTTGCCGTTCTATCTCATTTTCCCTCATGCCGATACCTCCGTCCTGCCCGCGGAACAATCCGGAACATCAAAACCAAAATTCCTATATATCCTATACGCGTATATAACGTGTGCAAAAAGCACTTTTTTTCTTATTACCCATACCCCAATAAGGATTTCATGTTCCCTTGTTCCATACTGCCCTACAAGCATTGATTTTTCTATCATCCTAAAATGGAACTACCGTCCAGAACGAGCCGCCCACTGTTCCGTTCGTTCCGAATATCCGTCCATTCCTTGTTCCCGTCATTCCTTACGCTGTTCCCGCACATATGCCCTCTGTTTCCCATAGATCGGGAAACTGGAGGTGCCGTTCTTCGTTGCCGTATACTTGCCCCATCCCTCGATCTTACGCATGATGCCGCTGATCTCATAGGAATCTATCTTTTTCAGCGTGGAGGAATCCCTCCCGAAGCACTCGCACCATATCTCCATGTTACATACAAACATCCGGCGCACCGTACCCGTCCGCCGCTGTTCCCCGAACTCGCTCCCGTTTAGGAAGTTCCTGCGGTCATAAAGGCTCATGGAATCCCATTCTTCCGGCAGGAGCGTGTCAAGGTACGCCCGCACCAGCCCTTCCCTGTCGTCCGTCTCCATCGCGTCCGCCTGTTCGCAGGCCGCAGCAGCGGCTTCCTCTCCTTCGAGGTAAAGCCGCTCGCCGTTTTCAAAGGCGGCTTTCGCTTCCGCCCATATCTGCAGGACATCATCCCCGGATAACTGCCAGGGCTTTTTCATGCTCTGCCCGTTCACCCTTACCGGCCAGAAACGGCGGTTCCCGGTGATGTCCCGCAGGAATCCGCTCTCCGTGTTGGTGCTGCCCACGATGATGCACTGGCGCGGGTGGCTCTCCACGTTCAGCCCGTAGCTGGCACGGTATTTGTCATCCACGCGGGAGAGGAAGGACTTCACGGTCTCCACATCGGTTTTCTTCATCCCGGCAAGCTCCCCAAGTTCCAGCACCCAATACCCCTGCAATTTCTCCGGACCTGCCTTGTCGCGCATATCGGTGAGCGTCAGGCTGTCGGAGAACCATGCCCCCGCAAGCCTCGCAAAGAGCGTGGACTTGCCGATGCCCTGCGGCCCGTTCAGGATGAGGACGGAATCGAACTTCACCCCCGGCTGGTAAATCCTCGCCACGGCAGCCGCCAGCGTTTTCCTCATCACCGCCCTTGTGTAGCCGGAATCCTCCGCGCCGAGGTAGTCCGTAAGGAGCGTGTCGATCCGCTCCGTGCCGTCCCACTCCGGCAGGGCGTCAAGGTATTCACGCACCGGGTGGTATGCCCGCTCCGATGCCACCGCGAGCAGGGCATCCTTCGTCTTGGTGGGCGCATATACCCCGTAGCCTTTGTTGAGGTACACTTTCAGGGATGCGAAGTCAGAGTCATTCCATCCCGGCTTGATCTGCTTCCACGGCAGCCCCTCCCCGGCATCTATCCCGTCCCGGTGCAGGTTGAAGGCAATGGACTGCATCCCCTTGTCATGGCGCATGACCAGCACGAGATTGTTCAGCGTATCCCTCACCACGCCCCTGCGGTCAAACTCCAGCAGTTTCTGCCAGTCATCCTCCGCGGCAAATTCCTCCCTTGCCGACTGCGCCCGCTCCCCCGCCAGCGTGACCTTCACGTTCTCATCGTTTACGGCAAACTCGCCCATTGCCTTGAAGGAGGGCAGCTTTGCCGGTTCCTCGTCCTCGGACACCCTCGCATCCAGATGGCTGAATCTGTGAATCCGCACCATGTCAAAGGCGTTCATCAGCTTTCCGCAGGCCGGGTCCGTGGCATGGTGGGAATAGGCGAACTTCCCTTCGTAAATGACCACACCCGCCTGTGAGTCAGCCGGGATATAGTCATACCGCCCCGGCATGGCGCTTGGCTGATAGATGTCCGGGAGGAAGTTTGAAATTGCCTCCTCGATGGAATACGTCCGGCAGAATGCGCCGATCACTCCATCCTTTGTGAGCGGGTCTGCCTGTTTCCGCATTTCCCTCTGGACGATGCTCTGCTGCCTGCTGCTCACCGGCCATTCGGAGGAATCCCGCCAGTCCTTATACCGTGAAAGCACCTCGTCCGGGTCAAGCGGCTCTCCCTCAATGTCACGGAAAATAAATTCCCCGTCAGCGGAGGTGGACGGCCAGTACATGAGGCGGCTCGGCTCATAGGTGGTGTCATCGAACATCTCAATTCCGATGTCCTCCGCCACCTTCCTTGCCACCGCCACATATTCATCCGGCGACACGTTCCGTGTGAGCGGTATGATGAGCCGGAGCCTCGGATTCTCCGCCGTGTGCTTGTGGGTGGAATAGATGAGGCACCGGAAGTCAAAGAACATCTCCACCTGCTCCGGGATGTCCTGAATGGCATGGTCCATGTCCAGAGTCAGGGCGGAGCGGAACTCCACGCAGTCCTTCTTCCTCCTGCCGCCTTTCAGCTTCCCCATGACGAAGCCACCCACGTCCTTGATGGCGTCCTGCTTGGCTTTCGTCATTTTTCCATACTGCTCCACGGTCTCCGCCGTGCGGATGGTATGGGAAATGCGTTCTATGAATTCATCCAGCTCCATCTCCACGTTGTTCCAGCGTTTCTCCATCCTTGAATTGCCTGTTGAAATATACAG
>QXWV01000198.1 GCA_009911195.1 Lachnospiraceae bacterium
TTACGTCATCCAGGTGGCCAGCTGCATTCAGGAATATTTTTGCTGTTTCATCCCCAAGCGGAATGTCTTTGTCTTCCCTGCAGAAATTTTCAAAGGTATAAATATGCCTCCCGACCCCATATAGGTCAAACGGGCATATGAAGATGATATAGCTTGGCTTTAGCTGCTTATAAAACATCCCTTTGTCTATCATCTGCAAGTCAAGCATACTCTGGTAGTACCGGGTTCTTTTGGGAAGTTCCCCTGTCTCCGTTGCCTGCATCTCAATATCGTAGACCGTTCCCTTCCCGTCTTTTACATATACATCCAGCCGTACGCTTTTCGCATCAGCATCAAGGTTAATCCCTTTCTGCAGTTCAGGGTACTCTATGCGGTCTATTTCCAGCCCCGGCAGTATCCTTTGGAGCAGTTCCTTGCACAGCTCCGGATTCTGCATAACCTT
>QXWV01000199.1 GCA_009911195.1 Lachnospiraceae bacterium
GAAATACCAAGATTTTCCCATCTGGCATTCATGTCTATTTGTTTTTCTATTTCTTTCATCTTTCAGCGTCTCCATTTTTTATTATTATACCATATGTCATCAATTTTCACCAGAAAATTAATGCTTCAGCGTCACTCATCAAGCTACAGTATAATTATATACCGCATGCTTATTTTACCATTATTAAATATCCTATTTGTTGTTTATGTACTACCAATTTCCGCCGTATCAAAGCACATCTTCAAAAGTTGTAAATTAGTTGTAATACCATCCATCCCGCACATAGAATGCCCTTATATCCTGCATCCTGGCATCACTGTTCATCTCCTGCCGTGGCAGACGAAAAGTATTTTTATCATATCTATAATTCTCCTTGATTTGCTCCAAAATGCCCCGTTTTACAAAGCATTCTGGAAATTTGTGAAATAAGTTCTTAATCTGTTCTCTTCGCAAAATACGGCAAGATGAAGCAAGTTGTAACTACCTGTTAGTAGTAAAATTGGTAGTAAAAGCAACCTCCCTACTACTAAGGAATCAACTGCAAAATCCAATTATATATATCCCTAATTACCTTAGCCAGTGCTTCTGTTCGTTTGGGAAAGACGACAAAAGTCAATGTAACTGTAGAAACAAACAACATTGCAATATTCAACAAAAGACTACGTTTATTATTTTTAAAGTCCACAAGATTTTGTAATATTTCTTTTTTGTCATCATATTCTCTATATAGAATATCTATATCCTTATCTATTTTCTTCTTATCACTTATCGAATACTGGATATAAGACTTCATAGAGATAAAAAAATTATGTCTAGATTTCGATGCAATCTCAGAGTTTTCTTTAAAAATTCCTCGTAGTCTTTTATCTGTTTTTTCCCATATCTCATCTCGGATAAACTTATTATAATCATCAATATTTTTCGACAAATCATATTTCAATTTTAATAGTTGATTCAATTGATTACGCTTTAACTTAATTTTATCTAGCTTTCTTCTATAAACTACAAGCAGTTTTCCTGGTATTTGGCGTAGAATTTGTGCTCTTCTTTTGGCATATATATATTAAATCTTCATTAAAGCGTTTTCGCCGCAAACCATAGTACCTCATTTTGTTCCCTTCTTTCAAATACTCGTTAAAATATATTATATCGTTATTCCAACTTTTTTTCCATAGAAAAAACGCCCTGGTCTAAGTCCGAAAATTGAAATTTTAAATTCCTCTCCCCCATCATACGGTGGAATTTACCTCTGCAAAGATGGCGTTTACTCTTTCATATAGCAGTGCTATACTCTCCAT
>QXWV01000200.1 GCA_009911195.1 Lachnospiraceae bacterium
CCAGAAACACCTTTCCCTTGATGACCGTAAGTATATCGAAAAGTCTTTAAACCAAGGACTTTCTTTCAAAGAGACTGAATCTGTAGCCGCTTTTTACTTTCGCAAGTGTCAAACTCGGGATTTAAACATTAGAGGGTTCTGGGTGTCAATTAATTTGTAACAGTTCAGCCCGCTGCGCCACGCATGAAAACCGATTTCCGTGCCCAAACGGCACGCCAAACGCATGAATGAATAAATTGTGAACAACTGCAAATTAATGTTTTAATCAGTCTAAAAGGATGGGTTTACTTATGAAAGAACTTTTAGACTATGTAAGTACAGTGACAGATATCAGGCAGGAAAAAAAGGTCCTGCACAAGATGATGGACATTATCATGCTTGTCTTCTTTGCAATGCTTGGCAATGCAGATGACTGGGTGGAAATGGAAGTGTTTGGGAGGGGGCACGAGGATTTTTTAAGGAACTATCTGGAACTCCCAAATGGAATCCCTTCCCATGACACCCTCCAGAGGGTATTTGCAATGGTGCCGTCAGAATTTTTGGAAAATTTCCAAAAAAGATGGAACGAAATGCTCAGCAGTGACGAAGGGAATAAAATAAAAAAGCTGCTTGCAGTTGACGGCAAGACCCAGCGTGGGAACGGCGGTAAAGGCCGGAAAGCGAACCATATCGTGAGCGCGGTAGATGAAAAGGGGTTCTGCCTGGGGCAGAAACGTGTGAAAGAAAAAACGAATGAAATCAAAGCAATCCCTGAACTGCTTGAGAGCCTGAATATCAAAGGGGCCATTATAACAACGGATGCCATGGGGACACAGACAGAGATTGCAAAGAAAATCCGTAAGAAAGGGGCGGATTATGTACTGGCGCTGAAGGCAAACCAGGGGAGCCTGCTGGAAGATGTGGGGCTGTATTTTTCAGACAGGGAGCTTCTGGAAAAGAGCGCCTGCAAAAAGACAATGGAAAAGGCAAGGGGGAAAACAGAGAAGAGGGAATACTGGCAGACAGATGACATCTCATGGATAAGCCGGAAGAAAGAATGGGCGGGGCTGAAGACAATCATTCTGGCCCGGAATACAGTAACGGAAGAGAATGGAGTGGAAAGCATAGAAGAAAGATATTTTATAAGCAGCCTGCCATTAGGGGTAGAAGAAGCGGCAAGGGCTGTACGTGGCCACTGGATGGTGGAAAGTTACCACTGGCATCTGGATGTGACATTCCGTGAGGATGGGAACCATACACTGGAGAAACAGGCGTCCTATAATCTAAATATTATGAGGAAGCTGTCATTGAATATATTAAAGCTGATAGAGGTAGGAAAGAAGGGTTTAAGCCTGAAAAAGAAGCGTTATGCGATAGGAACAAATCCTGAAAAGCATCTGGAGCTGATTATGAATTTGTAATTTTTCAGACAGATGCATAGATTTAGTTGTGATACACATTCATGCGTTTGTCGTGGCCTAAACGGATTCCCCTCTTGTTTTTTCTTTTGAAATCTGCTAAACTAGATATAGTTTGATAACTGCTGCCAGACAGTCCAAAATCACATCTGCTTGTGCAGCGGTTTTCACAAATAACAATTATGATGGAGGAGAAACAAAATGGAAAAACAGATTTCAAAAGGCTTAAAGATTTGGCTATGGTTCGTCATCATCATGAACGGGCTGAGCGCAATCAGCAATGTAACAAAAATAGGCCAGAATGCACTTGGCTCAATCATCAGCATCGTACTCGAAGCTGTTTTGATTTATTCTTGTGTGCTGATTATGTTCCAGATGAAAAAATTTGGCTTTAAGTTGATGTGCATCGCTGCAGGGGTTAACGCCGTAGTATCTGTCTTAATCGTTATCCTTGCCGGAGTTGTTGCCGGTGCTGCTATGGGAAGCGCTTCCGCTGGTATCGCAGGTGGTTTGGTAGGTGCTGTACTCGTAGTTATTGTGGCTGCTATTTGTCCATTGATTACATATTTCTTAATGAAATCCCAGTGGGATATGTTTGAATAATTTTTCAAAAAGCCGCCCATGAACCAGTTTTTGGTTCATGGGCTTTTAAGTTTAGCCATATATAAATTTTAAGGCAATTTTTGAAAATTGTTCTGCATTTGTTGCGACGGCAGGGTGTCCACCCGTATCGAATATATGTATTTCCCCATTTGCAATAAGACTATTCATTTCTTTATATTCCTTCAGCATATCCTTTCGACACATCTCATCTTGTAAACTTCCTACAAAAAGAATGGGAACACTTAATGTTTCTAATGTTTTAGAAAATAAAGGCAATTTCTTTTCTGCACATTCTACTAAGGCAACAGTATTAAGGTCTACCACTTTTTCCCAATCTTCGCCTTGACACCATTCGTAAAATTGTTTTGCCAAGATATCTTTCTTTGCAAATTCTCTTTCTTTCAATAAATTTTGGGCAAAATCTTTTTCCAATGTTCTACCGTCAAAACTATCTGCAATAACTTTATTTATAAGGTCTGGCCGTTCTAATGCTGTATTGACTGCTACCCAGGCTCCACCGCTTGTACCAAGAAGGTTTGCTTTACGAATCTTTAAGTATTCTATAAGGGCAATCACTTGTTGAGCTTGTGTTATCCATAAATCTGCCGGAAATTTATCAACCCTATCAGATTTTCCATTGCCTAGAAAATCAACTAAAATCACTCTGAAGTACTCTTGATATAATGGGATTAGCATTTCAAACATTGTTGATGAAGCCGTATCGCCATGCAGCATTATAAGTGGTTCTCCGTTCCCGACTTCTTTATAAAATATTCTCTTTGATTGATAATTAAAATATGACATATCTTTGCCTCCTAATCTTTTTACGTGTAAATTGATTAGCAAGGCGTAATAGCATAGTTACACCTTGCTATTACAATGTTACGAAGATACCCATAGAGCAATCCTCCTTTCTATTCCCCCTTTATTTATATTATACCACATAGACATCCAGAAAAGATATAGCCCTGCTTTTTCACTTGCAAAATGGTTTCTGCTCCAAAACCGTCTTTTCCTCAGGCAAAATATTCCGGTATCTGTAAATACTCAATATAATCCCTGCCAAAATGTAGGAAACAATTACGCCCGTCTGGCTTCCTGATAAAAACGGGAAAAAAATCTGTGTTGCCGGTATCAGACCAAAATTCCTTAGAACTCCCACAAGAGTCATCATCTCAAATACTAACCCACAGCCACAGCCCATCATCATCCCCAATTGGTTTTTTTGGCCAAAGGCTATATGGATTGTCTTTGCTGCAATGGCCAATATCAGTACTCCGGCCACCAGTGCCGCCAAAATCCCATAATAAGAAGCTAAAAATACCAGAATATAATCGCTGCCCATTTCAGGAAGCCAGTCTATGATTTCCTTCCCGCTATTCCCAATCAAACGGCTGCTTCTAATATATTCCACTGCAAGATGTCCTGCATGGTCCACATATGCGGATTCCAT
The DNA here is from genome assembly GCA_009911195.1 of Lachnospiraceae bacterium. Taxonomy (GTDB): domain Bacteria; phylum Bacillota; class Clostridia; order Lachnospirales; family Lachnospiraceae; genus Kineothrix. Next base: position 3,454 of record QXWV01000200.1, read on the forward strand.
GCCAAGAAAGCCTTTTATCCTTTCCTGCTGGTATCCCGCCAAATTCCCTATACTGGCAATGAATAAGAAAAAGCAAACCGGCAATACGGCCGCCAATATCCAATACACTGCCACAATTTTTTTACTGCAAACCGGAAACCACCCCCGGCAGACGGCAACCGACAGCATAAGGGACATAATCAAAAATAGCGCCAATGCCAAACTCATGCATGGAATTTTCCAGGCGGCCAAAATGGGCAGCAACATCCAGCCGAAGCATTTTCCCAACCCTTTCCATCCCATCCCTCTATACCGATACACCAAAGCGCCATATATAGGGATGAATAAATACATAAGAAAAATAACCGACAGCCGCGAGCCTCCTAAATGTATCCACGCCCTTGCGCCATTTATTTCCATTCCCAGGCCGCCGGCTACAAAGAATACAAAAACGCAAAAAAGCACCCCTATCCTCTTCGCATACTTTCCTATGTTACTATAATCCATACGGTACACTAAAAGCATTACAAGATAGCCTATCGCTACCCCTGCCGCATGCCTTATCCCATACTCCTGCCCCAAAGAAGCATTTTCTTTCCCCAGCATCCACTGCACAAAAATGCTGAAAAGGCTGACAACCCCAATCAAAGCCATCATCCCCCATTCCGTCTGCGGCCTATGAATCCTGTCCAAAGCTACCCCCACTTCCACCGGGTCGCCCATATCCCGGACAGCCTCCGCCAAAGCCTCTTCTTCTTCCATCCCCTGCTGCCTGTTTGCCTCCGCCTGGTCCAAAATATGATTCCTGATTTCTTCCTCTATCATCGTCCATGCCCGCTTGCAGCGGATTTGCTCCAAAAGCACTTCCATATATTCATTCATACCAATAACCATTCCCTTTCCGCCATCTGCAAACCCTCAGACCGCCCTACATCCATTAGACAAACATACTATATGCAATACGGCCTATCCCTCCAAAGCCAAAACCCTAAGCACAGCCTCCGAATACTCCTGCCACTCCTCCGTTTTCTGCTTCAGAACCCTCCTCCCCTCTTTTGTAATACTATAATATTTCCTCGTTTTCCCCAATACCTCCCTCTCATAAGAAGTAAGCATCTTCTTTTCCTCCATCCCATGCAGCAAAGGGTACAACGTTCCCGCCTTTAACTCAAAAACATTCTTCGACTGCTTCCTCAGCTCCTCAATCATCTCATAACCATACTTATCCCCCTCCGAAAGCAGCTTCAACAACAGCATCCCCATACTCCCTGACAATAACGCCTTATCCATCTCCTCTTCTCCTTTCCACACAATCCCGATATATAGATTATCAATGTATTGAAAATCTATATATCTTACCCCTATATAATATATCTATCATCTATATATGTCAACCCCTTTTCTCCATTCCCCACAGAAATCAATTTTCATAGGCAACGCAACGGGCATCCTGCCCATGCTTCCTAAAACCGCCATAGAAAGCCAGAAAGTCCATACAAGGGCAGTGGGTTTTGCTGCATTGTTTTTTGTATTGGTTTTACTTAGCAGAATATCAATTTCCCAGGGAAACCGCGGCACGGATGCCGCGGTTAGTCTGCATGTGCCACGGACGGCACTTGCAGACGGCCCGGCCGACGCCACCAGCCCCCCATTCTGCTTAGTAAAACCCTACAAAAAACCCTGCTGCAAAACCCACTGCCCTTGTATGGACTTTCGTCCTCCTATCTCCTATCCCCTATTTCCCTATCCCCTCATCCATTCTCCCATACACTTCATCAACTGCTCCATATCCAGCGGTTTGGCAATATGTTCATTCATCCCCGCCTTCCTGCTCGCGACCATGTCTTCCGCAAATGCATTAGCCGTCATGGCGATAATCGGTATCCGGGAAGCATCCTCCCGTTCCAGCTTACGTATCGCCTTCGTGGCCTCATAGCCATTCATCACCGGCATTTGCACATCCATGAATATCAAATCATAATACCATGCTTCTTTGCTTTCAAATGCCTCCAACGCCTGCTGGCCATTTTCCACACTTTCAATCAACACTCCTGTACTTCCGATAATCTCTTCGGCAATCTCCCTATTCAATTCGTTATCTTCCGCCAACAGGATTCTTTTCCCTTCAAAATTCCTCTCCGTGTGAACTTCGTTTTCTGAAGGTTCTTTCATCCCCTCTGTCCCCGCAATCTTTTTGAACAAATATACCAGCCTTGATTTGAACAGAGGCTTGGATATAAAGCCGGCTATTCCAGCCTGGCGGGCCTCCGTCTCCACATTGCTCCAATCATACGCGGATAAAATTACAACAGGTATTTCCTCCCCTATCTCCTGCCTGATTCTTCTCGCCGTCTCCACCCCGTCCATATCGGGCATCTGCCAATCCAGAAGAATTGCAAAAAATCCATCGCCTTCCTGCCTGGCTTTTAACACGCGTTCTACCGCTTCTGTACCGGATAATACCCATTCGCTTTCAATTCCTATATCTTTTAAAATAGCACAGGCCGCTTCACAGGCCAGCACATCATCATCCACTACTAACACCGGCTGGTTTACCAAATGTTCCAAATCCGGCACTTCCGTATTCTGCTGCTTCAGATATACCGTTACCGTAAACTGGGAGCCTTCATTCACCATACTCTCCACTTGAATGTTCCCATTCATCATGCGGACAATGTTCATGGCAATCGCCATCCCCAAGCCAGTTCCTTCGATTTTGCTGATGCGTGAGTCCTCTGCCCGGCTGAACGGCTCAAAGATTTTTCTTACAAATTCCTCCGACATGCCGATGCCATTATCACGGAACACAAATTCGTAACAGCCATAGCCGAAAATTTGGGATTCCTTCTCCGTAATTTCCAGTTCCAAAGTCCCCCCTGGCGGGGTATACTTTACCGAATTCCCCAAAATGTTCATAAACACCTGCTGAAGACGCATCACATCGCCTACCACATCCTCATGCTCTACTTTGGCGATATTCAACTCCAGCTTATGATTCTTTGCCTGTATATTCGGCCTAATCATGGTAAAAAGATTTTGAATCAAATCGGAAAGATTAAATTCTTCTTCCGACAAGTCTATTTTCCCTGACTCTATCTTGCTCATATCCAATACTTCGTTAATAAGAGCCAGAAGATGTTTGCTGGAAACAGTAATCTTATGCAGGCAATCCAAAATCCTTTCCCTGTCATCCAGATGGCTGCTGGCAATCGTTGTCATTCCGATAATCGCATTCATCGGCGTGCGGATATCATGGCTCATCCTTGATAAAAACTCACTTTTGGACGCATTGGCGCGATTTGCGGCATAGCAGGCTTCCTTCAACATTCTATGTTCCAAATCTTCCTTCCTTTTGATTTCCGTAACATCCTGAGCCACAAACAGGGCCTTTGTCGCTTTCCCATCCCTGTATTCGGATAAAATCATCGTCGCCCTCACCCATCCATCATCCACAGGCATATCCCCGGTTCCCTTTTTCATCCTGCGATATTCCACCGCTACAAAAGGGTGTTCCTCATCCAACGTTTCCCGCAATCTTTTCAGGCTCATCTGCTTCATATATTCTTCCCGGCTGTCCGGATGCACAAAATTATAGGAATATGCGGACAACCCTTCATTATAATCCGCCTTCTTTCCAAGGATATCCCCAACTACGTCCCTTTGGGTCACTATACGGAAACTGCCTTTTTCCAAATCCACATAATATGTGGCAAAATAAAGGCTGCTCAAGCTATTGATAATACATCGATACTCTTTATCATTCATCCCCCTGACCACCTTTTCCATATTGTAAATCAGGCTATCAGGTTCCTTATGCAAAGCTGCCGTAATGACCAACGCAGAAGTATTCTCCCACACCTTTTTCGTCACTGTAATTTCCATCGGAGTCCCCAAAGGGCTTCTCTCATATATAATACGCGCTTCCTTCCTATCGCACATATCCATAAATGTGCATCCAGGCCATAGTTCATGAAGCGTCATCCCTATTTCTATATCAGGAACAATTTCCTTTATCTGTTGATTGAAATATAAAACCTTGTGGCTTCCCTCACCGATTACACAAATCCCTGCTATCTGCGGCGAATCCAAAAGCATCTCATAATCCTTTATTTCCACTGTATCCTCTCCTAATAAATATCTATCTTTTAGTTACCTTGTTTTAATTTTAACACATTCCTCAAAATCAATTCAATTTTTCCTCTTTTTATATATTCCAGAGAAAAAGGCAAATATGGCTCCAATGTTTTAAGATAATCTTTGGAAAAATACTGCCCATTTCCTGCTGCCGATAAAAGAATCACTTTTACACAGTTTTCCAGCACAAACGCCTTAGGCTCCGGATTTTTCGGCTCAAAACCCTTGAGCACATTCCACGCAAACCAAAGCAGATGGTTCACTCTTTTTTCCAGCCCTTTTCCCCTGGCCAATGTCATCAAAGTATGGCTTCCTTCTTTCCTGTCCTCTTCCATGTCCTGCAAATCATCCACCAATTGAAGGATAAAACCCAATTTCAGATAAAAATCCTCTTCCTTCTCCGTCCAATCCATCGTAGCAAAAAAATAGTCCGCCAGCACGGATACGCTCCCCTTCCAAATAGAAATCCCCAAAACTTCCTCTTCCTTCACATCCTTTTCCAACTGGGCAATGCTGAACTTCTGAGCATACAACAGTTGCAGCAAAGTTTCTGCCACCTTCTTTTGCGCCTCCCCCTCATAGCTCCCCAAAATCATATCCAGCAATAGGCAGGTTTTTTCTTCCAGCGGGGTTTCAGGCACTGTTTCTTCCCCTTTCAGCTTTTTTTCTATCATCCGATTATATTGGGCCTTCTTTTTGGGGGAAATCCGGGCATTGTCGATATAATTATCCGTGTAAGGATAAAGAAGGCTATATGCCAATATGGGGTTTCCTGCGTTCTGCTTTTCCCCTTGCATCTCTACAATCATAGCATAAATAAAATAATTCCTCATTGCCTGCCAAATCTGCCCGCCATTCAACGTATCATCGAACTCCCTAATCCGCCGGATAAAATGCTTCGTTTCATTTTTTAAATCCTCCAGCATTTCTCCCCGCATCCGGCTTGCCACACCGACAATCCTCTCCCTGGTCAAAAGCTCCCCAAGCTCTGTTTCCAATTCCTGTTCCAGCTCCCTTTCCCATTGTTTCATGAGCTGTTCATCTTCCGGCCGTTGACGTACCTTTTTTTGTATTCTTTTGGAAAATTCCTCTACCAGGGCTTCGTTTTCTTTTTTCTGCCCATCCCCTATTCTGGGGAACAGCTCCCTGTTTTCCTCCAGAAAAACAGGGAACGATTCCGGCTGCTCCATCCACATTTTTTTAATGAATAGGATTTTAGCCTTTTCGCTTATTTCTTTTATGCCTTCCATTTTATCCCCATTTCTACACGGTTTCCTGTGCATATCAGCTTTGTGGATATCACCCAGCCCCAAACTCTGGCAGCGGCGGCTCAAATAATCCGGCGCATTCCAAATACGCCCTCTTAGCCCTCAAAAAGTCAAATTCCGCCCTCGCCTTTTCAAATTTCTTTCCATAGTCATCGCCAAATGCATTCATATATTCTATCACTGCACCACACGGTATCATTCCATCCCCGTCCGATACCATTCCCGGCAATTCCATTGCCACTTCCGTAATGCCGCTTTTTTCCAGCAGCGTAAAATAGCAGTACCATTCTATCCCATCCTTCATATTTGCTATCGTGCTGTAAGTGCCGCATTCTTGTATATCGTTCATGGCCTGCTCAATATTTTTTTCCAGAAAATCAAAGTTTCCGGAGATGGCGCATAGATATGCCGAGAATGTCTCCCATCCATCCCCTTCCTCCCCATACCAGTTTTCCCTTGGCTGCTTCGCCCAGTATTTTTTATAAAAATAATGGAAATCCTCCACTCTTCCCAGCAATATGCAGTAATTCAGCACGCTTTTATACATATTCCCTGCCGCTGCACTTTCACAGTATTGATAGCACCACTGATGCCGTTTCGGAATATTTTTGTTAATAAAATCAAGCATCTGCTTCTCTGCCTTCTCCCTCTGGCCAAACAGCAGATAATATCCAAGATATACCTTATGCCCGCACACATAGCAGCTTGCCAGCTCCTTTTCATACTTTTCAAAATATTTCCGTCCATGTTCCGCCAGTTTTTTATCCCGGTATAAAAGGGCCAGCGACATTTCGTCATTATAATAGCAGTACGCCTTTCCATATTTCAGCCCGGCCTCCTCATATTTCTCCATGAAGGTTTTCATCTTGGCGTCATCAATCTGGCAATATTCTTCATAGGCGTCAAATATCATATCATATATCCATGTATTCAGGAAGGCTAAATCTGTATGGGCATAATCCGGCAATACTTTATCCATATACAATTCGCTGTCTTTATAATATATTTCCGCATACCGGACAATCTGCCTGTCATTGCCGGAGCGGCCGTACTGATATATGATGTCGAAAAGCCCATCGAAATAAATATACCATTCCCTCTCGTCCTTCGCCATCTTCAACGCTTTTTTTAAAAGCCGAAGAATCGCCTTATCATTTTTATCATATAAATCATATCCGCCATCGGTCAATTTGCGCAACTGCCGGACAATCTCCGCTAATTCCCTGTTTTGCACTTCATTTACATTAACATTTTTAAATATCATCGGCTTCTCCTGTTATTCCAGTCCTTTATCTGCCCTTCCCCAATGCGCATTCCATCAGCCTTTGGAGACTCTTGTTCATCAGTTCCATTTCCTTTGCCTCCAGGGTATAGTGTCCGGCCAACATGGATTGTATGTAGATTACCTGTACAATATTGGCTGCCAACGCTTCTTCCTTCACCTGGCTTAGGCTTCGTATAAAACTGTTGGTACTGTTCAAGTATAGTCTGCTGCCTCCTTCTTCCTTTGCATCTTCCCCAAAGTCAAACCCTTCAAAAAATCCCGAAAGGCTGCCTTCATCCATGGTTTCTGCAAAAAGTGCATCTTCCCCTTTGATGTAGAGGGCCTGCAGACTGCCTGGTGAAAAGCTTTTTAAAGATACGCCGCACCCATAAGGTTCCAGCGCCCTGCTGGCATATATCAAGAATTCTTCCATTTCTTTCCGGATTTCCTTTGGCGGCGATACGAGCACATTTTCATAGGAATTATCATCAAACATCTCTATTTTCACATTTTTATAGTATTTCGGCAGCTTCTGAAGAATGTTCGCATCATAAATGTACCCACCATTGATGAGCAGGCTCTCCGTTCCATCCAGCAAAGGGCTGATTCTTCTAAAATCGTCCACTTCCACACAGTAGTTTACCGGAATCTTTTTGGATGCGTTCACTATTTGGAAGCCGGTCAAGATTCCCTGATTGGTCGGAAATGTAAGGAACGGGAAAAACAGCTTAAAAATCTGGTCATTATCCACTGCCAGCGATTTTATGGCCACATTGTGGATATGGGTAAGCTGCTTCAGTTTCCTAACATCATATTGGGATAAGGAAACAAAATAGTCAAAAATGCATTTTTCAATCTGGTTTTTAACCTTCATCAATTTGGCATCCTTGATAAAATCTTCCCTGGATGCAGTAGGTGTCAACTCTTCCGCATTGACAATGCATCTTGTAAAAAATGCCCACTTCGGAACAATATCTTTCCCGTCCTCTGTAACAAACATATTCTTCAAAAAAATTTTGTGCCTGTTTACCGCGCTGGCGCTTGTCTGTCTGATTGAAATATAAGCATATCCTTTAATACCGTCTCCAACCAACGGTATTACATCAAAAAATGTATCTTCAAATATCTGCTCCCCAAAATTCATAATATCGTCCGACATACAAAAGGGCTGACGCCATGGAATAAAATTACTGTTTACTACCTTTTTTTCCTCTTCCCCATCAAAGAATACCGGCGTTAGAATCAGATAGCCATATTCGGATAAATCCTGGATAATCTCCTGCTCTGTAAAAGTTTCCATCTGGCTGCCGGTTAGTTTTAAGTGAACCTGGGTACCCGTTTCTGTCTCCTTTTTCAGCTCTGTTATCTTATACGAGCCATCGCTTTTCCCCACCCACTGATAGGACTGTCCTTCTGCCGCAGAACGGGTAATTACTTTAATTTCATTGGCTGCCAGGAAGCAGGAAAGCAGGCCGATGCCGAACTGGCCGATAAAACTGTTCCTCATAGCAGCATCCCGTTTTGAAGACTGTCCGATTACAGAAAGGAAGGAATGGATTTCTTCTTTGTTCAGGCCGATTCCATTATCGGTAAAAATAAGGCTGGCACCACTTTTCATTTTCCGGTAAGTAACTGTAATTTTTCCATCCTTAAATGTCTTATCCACCCTTTTCCTGGCATCAATGGCATCCACTGCATTTTGCAGAAGTTCCCGAAGAAAAACATGTTCGCTGGAATACAGATTGTCGCTCAACAGGCGGATAATCCCTTTCAAATCCACTTTAAAATTATAACTTTCCATCTGATATATATGCCCCTTCCGTTAACATTTTGTCATATTCTTCCCAACTAATATATTTGCCCCCCATACTCTCCAAATGTTCCGTATGGAACTGGCAGTCAATAAATAGAAAACAGTTCTGTTCCAATAGCTGTGCCAAACCAATCAACGCTATCTTAGAACCATTTTCTTTTTCCGAAAACATACTCTCCCCGAAAAAACATCTTCCAATAGAAACTCCGTACAAGCCGCCTGCCAGCGCACCATCTTCCCATGCTTCTACGCATAACCCATACCCGGCCTGATGCAGACGCCCATAAGCTTCTTCCATTTTACCGGAAATCCAGGTTCCTTCTTCCTGCTCCCTCTTCATTCTGCACCTATGCATGACATCGCCAAAATCTCTGTTAACCACAATCTGCATCATATGCTTTTTCATATATTTTTTCATAGTACGGGAAATATGTATCTCTTTAGGGATAATGACAAACCTTTCTTTGGGACACCACCACATAATCTCATCCCCTGGATTATACCAGGGAAAAATACCATGGGTATACGCCAACAAAAGGCGTTCTATGCACAAATCCCCACCAACCGCAAGCAGCCCGTCCGAACGGGCCAACCTGGGATTGGGGAAAGAAATATTGTTTTTATCCAAACGGTAAACAGGCATATTTTTTTCCTCAACTCTCTTCTGTCCTGGCTTAATTATTATTCCGAAAACAAAGCTTAAATCCGCCCTCAGCGGCAGTAAGCAAGCATTTTCCTCCATTTTTCAATGCCCCAAACAGAATTTCATCTACCAGCAGCGGTTTTATTTCACCCTGTATCACCCGCTCTATTTCCCTTGCACCGAACTCTATGCTAATACCTTTTTCCTTCACCAGGGCTTTCGCCTTCAAGTCCGCAGAAAATTCCACCTTTTTCTTGTGAAGCATTTGCCCAAGTTCATCCAGTTTTTTCTCCACAATCTGTTCCGCCATTTTTTCATTCATTCCCTGGAATACAACAATCCTGTTTAGACGGTTACGGAACTCCGGCTGAAAAATACGCTTTACCTCCTCCAGGATAACATCCGCTTTTACATCCTGCCCCTGGAATCCAATGCCATGTTTTCCTATCCGGCTCGCCCCCGCATTGGATGTCATAATAATGACTACATTCCTGAAATCGGCCTTTCTGCCTTGATTATCCGTCAGCGTGGCATAGTCCATCACTTGTAAAAGGATATTGTAAATATCAGGATGAGCCTTTTCCACCTCGTCCAGCAGAAGGACCGCATATGGATGCTTCCGGATTTCCTCCGTCAGCAGGCCGCCTTCCTCATAGCCTACATAGCCTGCAGGTGCACCGATGAGCTTTGCCACCGCATGCTTTTCCTCATATTCGCTCATATCAAACCGGATTAGGCGAATTCCCAGTTCTTCTGCAAGGCTTTTTGCTATCTCTGTTTTTCCCACACCCGTAGGCCCTACAAACAGCAGGCTGGCCAAAGGTTTTCCTTCTTCCAGCAATCCGGCACGGGAGAACTTCACCGCATTCACCACTTGTGCTATTGCCTCTTCCTGGTGGAACACCCGGTTTTTCAACCGCTCCTCCAGTGTGGCCAATGATGCCATCTCATCGCTTTCCACTGCCTGTTTAGGAATCTGGCATATCTTTGAAAGAATTTCGTCAATGACATCTTTTCCTATTGTCTCTTCCTTTCCTACTAGCTCCCCCTCTCCTCTTTCCCCTTTTTCTTCCTGGCCTTTTTCCTCCCCTAATGGATGCATCCTCCGGTAGGCGCCCGCTTCATCTATCAAATCAATGGCTTTGTCAGGCAAATACCTTTCGTTGATATACTTTGCACTCATCTCCACCGCATATTCCAGCACCCCATTTTCATAGGCCACGCCATGGAATTCTTCATAATTCTTTTGCAGCCCTTGGAGAATTCGGATAGTATCCTCTATCCCCGGCTCTTTGATATCTATATTTTGAAACCGTCTGACAAGGCTTTTGCTTTTCTCAAAATGCTTCTTATATTCGCTGTAAGTGGTTGCCCCAACGAAGCGGATATGCCCTGCCGCCAGATAGGGCTTAAGCATATTGGAGATATCAAAGCTCCCTCCATTTACCGCACCAGCCCCCACAATATTGTGGATTTCATCAATATATACAATAGGCTTTTCCTCATGGGATATGCTGTCCATCACCCTTTTCAGCCGTTTTTCAAAATCCCCCCTGTACTGTGTGCCCGCCACCAGGCTTCCCAAATCCAGGGAAAAAATTTTCGCCCCCTTTAATGGCTCCGGAATCCGATTCTCATTCAGAAGTTTCGCCAGCCCATACATAATCGCTGTTTTTCCCACCCCTGGTTCCCCTATATGCAGCGGATTGTTTTTTTCTTTACGGCAAAGGATTTGCATCGTCCTCTCCAATTCCTCCTGCCTGCCAATCAAAGGATTCCTCCCCTCCAGTTCCTCATTTAAACAGACAGCATACTGTCTCCACAAACCCTTCTCCCCTTTTGTTTCAGCGGAATCATCCTTTTCGTTATCTTTCTCCCCTTCTTTTTTCCCAGCCCCCTTTTCGTAGGCCATCTCTTCATATATCATTGCCATTTCCTGCAAAATATCCGCCTGTTCCACCCCCTGCAGCCTCATATAGTAGGCCGCATAGCTTTCCTCTAATTCATACATAGCATGTATAATATGGGGAAGTTCCACAAAATGTTTGCCGCTCCGTTCGGAAGATTCCCAGGCAAGGGTCAGCATATTTACCATGCCTTGGGAAAGTTCCGGAAGATTCCCCACATACAGTTCCTCTTCCTCCCCTTCCCCCCTCTCTTCCTCCCCTTCCCCCCTCTCTTCCTCCGTCATTTCCACATATTCCTCTAAATAACTCTTTAGCTTATAATCCAATTCATTTATATTTCCGCCACAGTTCTCAAATGACTGGGCGAATACTTCATTTTTACATATCACATACAATGCCAGTTCCGGCGTCACATATTCAAAATGTGCACTTTTCCCCAATTCCATCACCGTATTGATTATTTCTGCCACTTCAACGGATATATGCATTATTCTCCTCCACTGTCATCCGGAACGGAAACCCTTCTTCCCGTGCCCTTGCTGTCGCTGCCTGAACTTTAGTCACCGCGATATCATAAGGATATACACCTACTACAGCCTGGCCCTTTTCGTGCACCATCAGCATCAGCCGTTCTGCCTCTGCCTCCTCTTTATGAAAAATGGCCTTTAAAATCTCCACCACAAAATCCATAGAAGTAAAGTCATCATTATGCATAATCACCTGATAATGCTTCGGCTCTCTTATGCTTACTTTCGTCTTCTCCCTCGTCTCTCCCTGTACTGACATAAATTTATGCTCCTCATTCCAGGAACTGTCCATAACAAACTTGCAGAAGGCTTGTTGACCTTAAGGCAGTTCCTTATCATTCATTGCAATCCATTATATCAGTTTCTTTTGATTTTCTCAATCCGCTTCATTTAAAAATCAAGGAAAGCAATTTTCATGGGCATTTATACTAATGTCATTTGGTTAACGATGGCGGACGCCGTGAGGGAAATAAAATGCTCCGTCGCCATGCCCATGAAAATTGCTTTCCTTATATAAGAATCCAGAACGCAACAAAAGGGCTTTCCTGCCTGGAAAGCCCTTTCCTCTTCATTTTATACTATCTCCACCCTAATAAAAAATATATACCTTTTAACCTAACATATGATTCGCCTTTAGCACGCCGATGACAATTACCAGCACTAATGCGATTACACATAGCAGGATAAATCTGTCCAGAGAGCGGATGGAAATATTCGGAAGGCAATCATAGATTCCCTCAAATGCACTGCCCCCGGAAGGCTTCGTCGCTGCAGTCTCATCCGTCCCATCCTGCTTCGATTCCACTTCCAATTCCTGATTTTCCCTTTGCTCTTCTGCCATGGCATCTATATCCTCTCTATTATATGATTCTCAATCAACATGTTTTAATCTGTTATTTTTTCTGCAGATACTTCCTCAGGTCGAGTGCAACTGCGATTACGATTACAAGACCCTGTGCAATGTATGTATAAGCCGGGTCCACACCCAGGAACTGGAGACATATCTTCAGGATTTCAAATACAAGTACACCAATCAGGATACCGCCCACTTTACCAACACCGCCATTAGCGGATACACCGCCGATGGTACAAGCTGCGATTGCTTCCAATTCGTAGCCGTTACCGGTTGCTGTGGAAGCGCCGCCGGCCTTTGCGCCTACAAGGAAGCCAGCCAGTGCATACATGCAGCCTGCCAGGATATAAATGCGGATTAAGGAGCCTCTTACATTAACACCTGCAACCTGTGCTGCATTCTCATTACCGCCAATAGCGTACATATATTTGCCGTGGCGGGTTTTATTATACAAAAACCAGAAATAGATTCCAATTACTATCGCAAAGAGCATCAAATAAGGAATCGGCCCTAAAGAACCGCTTGCAACGGTCAGATAGCTGGGCTTGTAACCGCCCATAGGCTGATTGTTTGTAATCAGGGAGCAGAGGCCGTAGATAATGGTCTGCATGCCCAAAGTTGCAATGAAAGGCGGAACCTTCAAGACGGAAATTACAACACCGTTTACACCGCCAAAGCACCCCATAATAACCATAACGATGATAAGAGCTACCGGCCACGGAATATCCGGCATCCAGGGCAACATACGCGCGGAGTAGTCCAGGCTCTGCAGCATCATTGCAGAAAGGCACGCCGCAAGACCTACTGCACGCCCTGCTGAAAGGTCCGTACCTTTGGTAATCAGACAGCCTGATACACCGCAGGCAATAATAAACCTGGGGGATACATTAACTACCAGATTTTTAAAGTTGGTCACAGTAAAGAAATTCTGTGTGGTACACCCTGTCAGGATAGCCAACAGAACGATTAGAATAATAATCGCATTGTTGGAAACAATTTTTTTCATATTCATTGATTTTTCCATGATAATGTTCTCCCTCCTTATTCAAACTGAGTCGCAAGCGCCATGATATTCTCCTGATTCGCCTCATCCCCATTGATAAATCCGGTTACCCGGCCATCACACATAACCATGATGCGGTCGGACATACCGATAAGCTCGCTCATTTCAGAAGAAATCATAATAATGCTCTTGCCCTGCTTCGCCATCTCAGCAATGATACAGTAAATCTCGTACTTGGCTCCTACGTCAATCCCCCTTGTAGGCTCATCCATAATAAAAACATCCGGACTATTGGCCAGCCAACGGCTAATCAGCACCTTCTGCTGGTTACCGCCGGAGAGCGACTGGATTTGGGTCTTGGAAGATGGTGTCTTGATGGAAAGCTTGGCTACATTCTCCTGTACCAGGTTCTCAATCTTGCCATCATCCAGCATAAATCCCCCAATCAAATACTGATTTAAGGACGCGATGGAAACATTATCCGCTATGGACAGTACTCCAAGAATTCCTGTGGCACGCCTATCCTCTGTCAGCATGGCAATACCATTATTGATGGCATCCTTGGGCTGGGTTATCTTAATTTCCTTTTCCTTGTATGTAATTTTACCGTTTGTATGGTTACGAAGCCCGAACAGACCTTCCATCAGCTCTGTACGCTGCGCACCTACAAGACCTGCCACCCCCAGGATTTCCCCCTTCTTTAACTGGAAGGAAACATGGCGGAAGCTCTTAGGATTGATGGAAGTAAAATCTTCCACCTCAAAGACTACTTCCCCTGGCACATTCTCCCGGACAGGATACAATTCGGAAAGTTCACGTCCAACCATCTTGGTGATGATGAAATCGGTGGTCAGCCCTTTCGCAGACCAGGTTCCGATATACTGCCCATCACGCATAATCGTTACTTCATCACTGATGCGCAGAATTTCATCCATCTTATGGCTGATATATACGATAGAAACGCCTTTACTGCGTAATTCGTTGATGATGGTAAATAATGCCTCCACCTCAGCAGCAGTCAAAGACGAGGTAGGCTCATCCAAAATAAGCACCTTGCAGTCAGCGGAAACTGCCTTAGCTATTTCAACAAGCTGCATCTGGGATACTGAAAGGCTTCCCAGCTTTGCCTTCGGGTCAAAGTTCAGATGAACCTCCTCCAGCACTCTTGCAGCATCTTCATACATTTTATCATGGTCAATCACGGTCAGCGGACCCAGTTTCTTTAACGGGTAACGCCCTACATAGATATTTTCGCCGATACTCCTCTCCGGAATCGGCTGCAATTCCTGATGTACCATGGCAATCCCACGGTTCAGGGCATCCAGCGGACCTTTGATTTGCACTTTTTCCCCTTCATAGATAACTTCCCCTTCGTCCATGTGGTAAATACCGAACATGCACTTCATCAGGGTAGATTTGCCGGCTCCATTCTCACCCATCAGGGCATGAACCGTACCCGGCCGCAAATTCAACTGCGCACCGTCCAATGCTTTGACACCCGGAAATGTTTTGACAACATTGTGCATTTCCAAACGATACTCTGACAATCTGATAACCCCCTTTGTGAAAAGAATACTTCGCATTTTTCAGGTCCGCGGCGCGAACATGTGAATACGTGCGTCTTCTCCTGTAATGTTAGAAAGAAGTGCATGCGCTAATGCACACGCACTTCCCAATGTTCTACATTTTCTTGTTGTTGTGAAGTGTTTCTGATTACTGGAAGTCAGCTACGTTATCCGGAGTAACCTTTACATAATCTACGTAGATGGACTGCTCGCCTGCTGCATATGTCTTGCCGCCCAACAGTTCTTCCATTGCTGCAACAGCGCCTTCTGCCTGGCCCTGAGCGTCATTCAAAACAGTACCTGTCATGTTTCCTGCTGCTACTTCGTTCAATGCTGCATCCAAAGCGTCAACACCTACCAGGTAGATATCTTCATTAACTTTGCGGCCTGCTGCCTGGATTGCCTGCAGAGCACCGATTGCCATATCGTCATTATTGCAGAAGATAACTTCGATGTCATCGCCAAATTTAGCAAGGTCATTCTGTGCGATTTCCTGGCCCTTGTTACGGTCCCAGTCACCACGCTGTAAGTCAAGTTCTTCTACTTCCATACCAGCGTCTGTCAAAGCTTTTACAGAGAACTCTGTACGATACTGTGCGTCAACGTTTTCCGGGTCACCCTGAATCATGATGTAGGAAACTTTTCCGTCGCCGTTGATATCGCCCTTATTAGGGGTATCAAGAATCAGTTCACCCTGCATAGTTCCGGACTGACGTGCGTCACATCCTACGTATACAAGTTTATCATATGCGCCCATCTGCTCTGCAGTAGGTTCACGGTTAATCAATACGGTAGGTACGCCTGCATCCTTTACAGTAGCGATAATCTGGTCTGCTGCGGATGTCATAACCGGATTGATAATCAGCGCATCAACTTTCTGAGCGATGAAGTTGTTAATCTGGTTGTTCTGTTCAGCCTGGTCATTCTTGCCATCCATGAAAGTTACGGTGTAGCCTTTGCCTTCCAGGATTTCCTGCAATGCGTTACGGTATGTAGTCATGAAAGCATCGTCGAATTTGTAGATGCAAACACCGATGTTACCGCCTGCGCCTGCAGCATCTGCCGCTGCCTCTGCGTCTTCTGCTGCTGCCTCTTCTGCCGGAGCTTCTGCTTCTTCTTCAGCGGGAGCTTCTTCTGCCGGAGCTTCTGCTTCCTCAGCGGGAGCTTCTTCTGCCGGAGCTTCTGTTGCTGCCGGAGCTGCGGAATTGCCGCATGCTGCTAAGCCGAATACCATTGCAGATGCCATTGCTATCGCAATTACTTTTTTCAATTTCATAGTTGTAATTCCTCCTCTTGTTCTGCCAATTTTAGGCGTTTTTATCATTTTATGCCATAATGTACACTCCCTTTTGCACATTATGACTACTGACAAAGCTATTGTACTGGATTATCTATCTATTTTCTATAAGATTTTTTTTGAATATTTATGGATTTTCTTTGATTTTTGTAACTAAAATCTCCTGCGGCGTCCAAAAATAGATACCGTCGCTCAACGGATATTCCTCCGGCAGTTCTTCCTGCAACGCGCAACTGACAGCCAGTTTTATAATAGCGCTGCCGTAAAGTTCCTTGTTGGCAGAGACCGTGCCCATAAGTTTACCGCTCTCCAATGCTTCCAATCCGGGCGTAGTTCCATCAATGCCGATTACATTTACCCCCTTAATTTCCGCCCGCTCCAAGGCATCAATGGCTCCCAGCGCCATATCGTCATTGTTGCTGATTACCAGTTCAATGGTGTCCGGATAGTCGGCCAGCCACTGTTCCATCAATGCCGATGCCTGGCTGCGCTCCCAGTTGGCAATGCCCCCTGTAATTTTCTCAATGGGCACCCTGCCATCCTTTAAGGTCTGTACGGACCACTCCGTGCGAATCAATGAGTCCTGATGGCTGGTTTCCCCTTCCAGCATCACATAGCTGACTACCCCGTCCCCGTTCAAATCCACCGCCTCCGGCTTCTTCCGGTACAAATCCACTACCATTTCCCCCTGCAAAACGGCGGTCTCCTTCGCATCTACACCTACGTAGTAAAGTTTATCCCAGCGGTTCATGTCCTCCTCCACTGGCTGCCGGTTAAAGAACACCACCGGCACACCGGCCGTCATGGCCTTGTCAATAATCAGGGATGTGTCCATACGGTCTACCGGATTAATGCACAGCACATCACAGCCAAGGGAAATGAAGCGTTCTACCTGATTGTTCTGGGTATTCTGGCTTCCTTTGGCATCTTGAATATCCAATGTAACCTTAATACCGCTCTCGCGCTCATACTCTTTCGCCTTCTCTTCTATGATGCCGCGAATATTATTGATAAAAGTGTCATCTCCCCGGTACAAGCTAATGCCTATTCGGATTGAAGTTTTTTCCTCTTCCTTATGCACTCCCTGACAGGAAGTCAACAGTATACTTGCCAAGGCACATAGCAGGAGCATTATTACCGAGGCCCTTTTCCCTCTTCCTTTCCTGCCTGCCCCATATTGGCCGTCACTAACCCTTCTCATCCTTCCATTCCTCCTTCTCTTCCGGCACGGCAAACTCACTCAATAGGGAAAAGAAGCTTTTCAAAATCCGGATTTCGCAAGTCTTCCTTATTTATATAGTAAGAATCCATCACCGTAGGAACGCTGCCTGCCCCTTCCAGAGCACGCACCGCCTCCCGCACGCTGTAATAGCCTATGCTGAATTCATCTGCCACGCAAATTCCCTTAATTATCCCCCTGTCCAGATAATTCAGTATGGGCATAGTAGTTCCCCTGCCATAAAGCCCCTTGATAGCCTCTGATAATGCAGCATTATCGGCCAGAATCCCTGCCGCTTCGGTCAGAATCTCCTGGTTTTGCGCAAGGAGAACCACCTCTCCGTCTTCCCCCAGCCCTATCGTTTCAAGTTCCGCGCGGAATCCGTCTTCCCCCCTGCGTGCAATCCACCTCACTCTGCACCCTTCCTTCTCAAGCACTGCATCTATCCCTTTTAGGAACATGCTATCCATATCGCTCTGCTTCGACGGGTCCGTCAACATGCAGACCAAGCCCCCTTGGGGAATATCCTCCAAAACTGCCTGAGCCAGCCGTTCCCCCATTTTCTCATAATCAATGACAATATTCCCGGCTCCGGCCGCCTCCGCTACCCCTGCGCGCAGAAGGGTCACCGGGATAGTCATCTGCTTTTCCGCCACCTGTTCCTCATCCACCGGAACTACAATAAGCGCATCCGCCCCATCCTGCTGCTCCCGCTCCATCAGCTCCACCTGTTGCTCCGCATCCAGCTTTTCATACAAGGTAATAAAATGGATATCCGTATTAAATTCTACCGCCGCCTGGTCTATGCCTTTACGGAAATTGCTGTAATTATCGCTCCTCATATCTTCGATAATCACGGAAATCTGGTAAATTTTCTGCTCCGGTTCACGGATAATCAAATTTGTGGAGCACATCAGAAATAATATCACCAAACATACAATATATAACACCAACAGCGCTTTTCCACTTCTGCCTATCATGCCTTTTGCTCCTTCTGTGCCATCTCCGTATAGGGCTGCGCTGGCAGATGAATATGAATCACCGTTCCTTCATCTGGCTCCGACCAGATAGAAAGCCCATAATTCTCCCCAAAATACAGCCGAATCCTTTCATTTACATTTTTCACTCCAATACCCGAGCCCCGTCTGGAAGATACATGATTCTTTTCGTCCAGAAGATTCTCCACCTGCTCCGTTGTCATGCCAAGCCCGTTATCGCTAATCCGAAAGCAAAGCGTCTCCCCATCTTTGTATGCTGCCACACAAACTTCCCCATCTCCGTCCATAAACTCCATACCATGATAAATAGCATTCTCCACCAACGGCTGCAACATCAGTTTCAGGCAGACCAGATTCCCTACAGACTCATCCGCCTCAATTTTATAGACAAACTTATTCTTAAATCTGGTCTGCTGAATCATCAGGTAATTGCGCACATGCTCCAGCTCATCCCTGACCGTAATGATGCTCTTGCCCTTACTTAGGCTGATACGGAAGAATCTTGCCAGCGCCGTCACCACCTTGACCGCATCCTGCTTCTGCTCATTTTCAATCATCCAAACAATAATATCCAGCGTATTGTAGAGGAAGTGGGGATTAATCTGAGACTGCAGGATATCGAACTCACTCTTCCGCTTCGATTCATGCTCAGCCACAATATCCTCCATCAAAGCTTTTATCCGTTTCGCCATGTCGCCAATTGAACGGCTCAAATGCCTAATTTCATAGGAGCCTCCCATATATACCTCAGTATCCAAATCCCCTTCCTCAATTGCATTGACCGACTTCTCCAATTCCTGGATAGGTGTTGTAATCCTGGATGAGATAATGGTATTGGTGAGTACCAGTACCAGCAGAAATGCCGCCACCACAAATGCCGCAAAAAGCTGCATTTTCAAATTGCTGAGAGGCAAGCCCTTCTCCGGCGTTACGCTTAACAGTTTCCATCCCGTATACCCTACAGATTTCACGCTGACTTCACGCCATTCCCCCTCATACCTTTCCCTGAAACTGCCATCCCTGTATTTCGACGCCATAGCTATATTCTCTGACATCTGCCCCGTTTCAATCATCTGCATTTTCGGATGGTAAATCAGTTCTCCGCTGCCACTGACCATATAGAGATAGCCCTGGTTTCCCAGGGCAATATTATCCAGTATCTGTTGTAAGCTGCTGTAGCGGATATCTATCAGCAAAATCCCCTGTTCCGTAGATGTTCCATGGGTAATCTCCACTGCACGGGTCAGAGTAATAACCCAACGGTACTGGTTCTCGTTATTGTCAAAAATGTACTGCACATGAGGTGTGGTAAAATGCAGGTTGTCCGTTCTTTCCAACGTGTTATAGAACCACTGCTCCTCCGTCACATCCAGCCCCGTCTTTAAGCGAGCCGCCGGCACGGCCTCTATAAGCTCCCCCTCCTTGGACAACAGGGCAATATTTGCAATGCTGTCCTTATTGTTATCATACAACAGCGTAATCTGGCTACCCACCGACTCTTCATCCAAATCCGCATTCTTAATCACACCATAATAAAGGCTGTCAGACAGCTTCATAATAGTACGCAGATAAGCATCCACCGAACGGTTAATCTGGCTTAGCACAGCCTGGTTCTCCTCCCGCACAGCCACTTTCAACTGCTGGGACATCTGCGCATAAAGCGTCACTCCAATCAGCAGGATTACTGCCAGTGCACTGATTGTAAAATAAGTAAAAATCGTATAACGGATGCTGGTCTTTTTGCCAAATCCTGTCGGCATCCCCTGACCCATGACGCTCCTTTCCTGCAACAGTTTATAGGTAATTGCGAAACCGCTAAACTTGCTGAATATTCCGATAATATATTTTTGTGAAAAACCTTTTCATGCCATGGAAGCAAGGCCATAGGAAACAGAAGAGCCTTTTCCATGGCTCAAGCCTATTGAACCTCCCCCTGCATCATCCGGTATTTCGTAGGCGACATCCCATACCGTTTCTTAAACACATAGCTGAAATAATTCTGTTCCTGATATCCTACCTTCTGGGCAATCATATAGGTCTTATCATCCGTTTCATTTAACAGTTCCACCGCCTTCTTCAACCGTACCTCCGTCAGGTAATTGACATAGGCTTGTCCTGTTTCCTTCTTAAATACGGTAGAAAAATAAGCCGGGCTCATATGCAAATGGCTGCAAAGCGTCTCCACAGACAGCTCCGGGTCGGAGAAGTGCTCCCTGATATACTCCTTGGCTTCCCGTATTACTCTGTGGGTCATATTATTCCACTCCTGGTTTACAGCCTCATTCATACGGCAGGCAATCGTAATTATCCGGTCTGCAAATTTTTCCCTGTGGCAGATGCCTTCCATAACTTCCGCATACTGTGCTTTTGAATCGAACATTTCATCAATATCCATATCATACTGCTGCATCAGCCTAATCAGGCAGTTCGCAATGGAAAGCATGTAAATCTGGTACTGTTTGGCATGTACCTTCGCATCCGCCATACATGCTGACAGTCTGCGAATTACGCTGTCAATCTTCTCCCTGGAGCCAAACTTGATAGCTGCCACCAGTTCTTCCTCATCCCGGTCGGTAAACTGCAGCTTGCCTCTCCCCACAGGTTCCATATCATTGATGTAAATCGTCTGGCCCTGGCCTACTATAGCCCGATATCCCAAGGCATCTATTGCTGACTGGTACGAAAGGCTGATTTCCTGGAGCACCTCACAACTGTACCCAACGCCTACAGTAATGGTCACATCCAGTACACGCCTGCACTCTTTACAGATATCATTGAGCAGATTGCTTAAATCTGTCTGGGTATTATCTTCATCGATTGCCGCAATCACTGTGATTTCATCCATAGAATTAAAAATAGCAAACCGGTAAACATCCCTTAGAGAATCCTCCACCAGTTCCCTCACAGAAATGGGAATCAGTTCTCTGGGCAGGGAAGGCATCTGCGATTCCATCCGCTCCACATGAATGACTGCCGCCAGCCATTTGCAGGCATTCATAATGTCGATTCCATATTCCTCCATCTTCGGCATTACTGCCTCTTCATCCGTCGCCCCACGCACCAGGTCATTCAAAAACAGTTCCCGCAGAATCGGCTGATTGCGCAGATAACTCTCCCGCAAAGAGTTGATATTGCTGCGCTGCTCAATCTCCTCATCCAGATTTTCCCTGACCCTGGTCAAAATCTCCGATAATTCTTCCACATTCACAGGCTTCAAAATATATTCCGTCACATTCAGTTTGATTGCCTGCTGTGCATACTCAAAATCATCAAAGCCTGAAAAAATAAGCACCCGCATCGACGGATACTTCTGCCGAATTCGCCTTGTAAGTGTCAGCCCATCCATATAAGGCATCCGGATATCCGTGATTACCACATCCGGCTGAAGCTGCTCCACCTTCTCCAATGCTTCTTCACCGTTCTCCGCATCTCCTGCCACCTCAAACCCCAGACTTTCCCACTCCATTTTCCGGATAATCCCCCTGCGGACCTCCTCCTCGTCATCCACCAGCAAAATCCGATATAACCCCATATCCTGTTCCTCCAAAATATGCTATAATACGCCAAATAATCCCATCTCAGCATGTTTTGCCCGAAATAATATATTATTTAAATATTATAACACACTTTTTTAATTATACAACTATGGGGCATAGCGTGTGCACGGAAATCCATTTATATAGGCAGCACAGCGGACAGGGCATTTGGCTCATGCCCCATGCTGCCTATCCCCATGGATACCCGGCTTTCCGTGGCTGCCGATTATCTTTTCCATCCAAATCATATCATACCATCGCCCGAACTTATAACCGCACTTATGAAACCTTCCGCATATTGCAAACCCCATATGTTCATGAAACTGCACGCTGTTGGCAGTTAAATACTCATCTTCCACCTCTGGATAGCCTATGCAGGCATACAAATTCGTAATCCCCATTTCCAAAAGAGCCTTTTCCAGCTCCCCATATAACCTCTTGCCAATCCCCTGCTTCTTTTCTGACTTTTTTATATAAATCGTAGCCTCTGCCGACCAAGCATAAGCTGCCCGCCCCACAAATGCCCCGGCATAAGCATAGCCCATGACACCGTTCTTCCCCACTGCCACAAAATAAGGGTAATTTTCCAGCGTCTTTACCATTCTGCCTTTAAATTCCTCCAATGAGGGCACATCATATTCAAAGGAAATAGCCGTTTCCTTTACATAATATTCATAAACTTTCAAAATATCTTCAGCGTCGCTCATCTTCGCCGCCCTAATTTCTATGTCATCCATGGCCTGCCCCCTTTTCCCTTTCCAGCCTGCCCGACAGCGGGTCTTGTTGTCATGTTTTTTTCCTATAAAAATTTCTTTTGATTTTTTCAATTATGTCTTTCTATATAGCTTTGCAAGCCCATCTTCCACCATCACTTTCCACCTTCCTTTTTGCCATACATACGCTCCAGCTTTTCATGATAGGCAATCATTGCAAGTATGCCGCCTATCGTTTCAATTATGCATAAATATCCTGCAATTTTCCCGCCAAAAACAAGCCCACCTGCAAAACAAAGAAGAAACCCCACCCCCAATAGAATCCACATAAGGCCATGCTTTTGATTATAAGCTTTTACATCCGTAATCTGTTCCTTTTTTGGAGGATTCTTCCCAGTCCAAAAGCCAACCGGGTCTTTGCTTCTATACTGGCCAATCCCTATGATTATAATAGGTGCAATACTAATCAACACTATGATTAACGAGATTACTGTTTCCACCATTATGTTCCCCCTCATCTCATATAGATACCTGAAAGGCGCATATCCTCATCATATGTCAGCCGATAAGTAGCGCTTACATTTTCATAAGTAACTGTAATCTCCCCTACTGCAAAATGACTATTTCCTCGTATCAGTTCTATCATGTATATTGCACCAAACAGTTTTCGTTCCCCCCAATCGTTGGATAGCGCTCCCTTTGCGCCCTCCATTGTCTCTGCATTCAATATGGTTTGCATATGTGGGGCAGCCCTGTCGCATAAAGCAGTATAATCCCCTGCATCCAATAACTCTATTGTTTCTTTCATAGCAGTTTCTACCTGTTCTTTGTTAAAATATCCGCTCCGCCCAATATCAAACTGTTTAGGAAGCATCCAATATACATACACTATCAGAAAAAGCAAAACCAAAATAATAGGAATAACAATTTTCAGCACCTTATTTCTAACATAACGCTTCTGCTCTTTCAATGAAATATTTTCGTTAAAGCCATGCGCAATTTCTTCTGCCATCCCCATCTGTGAAATAATTTCTTCCAGCCGTTCCCCCTGCTTGATACGCATTTGAATATCCAGCAGCAACTGCTTCTTAATCTCCTTTTTCTTTTTCCCGTCACACCTAATCTTTCGCGCAATAGCGTTTACATACTTTTTTGCATCCACTTCCTAACCCTCCATTATCTTTGATATTCCATCAGAAATCCTCTTCCAGACAGCCTCTATTTCATCTAGCGTTTTTTCCCCCGCCTCGGTAATTTCGTAATACTTTCTCGGCACTTGCTTCCCATCGGCTTCACTCCACTTGCTTACCACCAGCTTATCATCTTCCAGCCGGTAAAGTATAGGATATAATGTGCCGTCCTTCAGCAAAAATGTTTCTTCGCTCTTTGTTTTCATCTCCTGGATAATCTGATACCCATATTTCGCTTCTGATTTCAGCAATCTTAGGACGAGCATATCTAAAACACCTTTTTTCATTTGTCTTTCATATTTTTCATTCATAGTTTACCTCATATGCTTTGTATTACAAAGTATATTATAAAGCTAATATTCTATGAAGTCAATACTACACTTGCATAACGGATTGTTTCTTCTGCATGGGGCTGTGCAATCGAGTAGGGAAGAGCCATCTTCCCCTACTTGTGCGCCGGGCGTCCGTCAGCTTGCTGACACATTTCATTTGGACGCCCGTGTGCATAAAAAAAACCGCAACCCTTTGATTTCTCAAAGGAATTGCGGTGCTTATTTTTATTATTTAGCTCTAATCACAAGATTACTTGATGATTGTTGCCACACGGCCGGAATCTACTGTACATCCACCCTCACGGTATTTGAATAGCGTTTTTTGTGGTATTTTCTATGCTTTTTATTGCGGAAAACAGCATAAAATCGTTGTTTTTGTGTAGCGTATTTTTATTTGCATGATTTCTTGGCACCGTTTTGGCACCAAAATGATTTTCTCCCTATCCACCCTTATTACATGGTGCTAGCACCATGTATGAATAACATTAACAAGGAAAATATCAATTCGTTATCCTCCACCACTCTAATCAACCAACTGGGATTGAATTACCTCTTAATTGATATATCAACTTTTGTTCTTTGAATTTCAACCAAATTTCATAAATAATCGCTTGAATTTAGGGATTATGAAACTTCCCAATAAATATATGCTGCACAGATAAACAAATAGATTTCCAACATACGAATACAGAGTAAAGCGTCCCCTCATTACGACCTGTGCAGATAACGTCTTTGTATCAGACTGAAAGTAATCGGTCTGTGCCAGCACACTACCTTTAAAATCTGAAACAATCGACATTCCCTTATTTGCATGTCTGATTATATTACTTCCATTTTCAACCCCTCGCACAATCGCCACCTTTGAAGCTAATAATGTCATTTCTTTCCAATCCGAAGCCGGAACAATCAATATATCTACATTATCTCTACCTGCCTGCTGTATGTTCTACAAAAATGCCATATCAGAACATATGAATGGTGCAATTCTCCCGTATTCTGTATCAAAACTTTTTAATATTCCATCTCCTTTTTGGCACAGTTCTCCGATTGAACGTCCATACTTAAAGTATTCTGAAATAAGTTCTCCCTGTGGATTAAATGCTACCGTTTTATTTTCCTTTAAGTCCTCATAAGGAGTTTTCACCAACAATGAAACAATCAAATAAATTTCTTCCTGTCTTGCCATATCCGACGCTCGTTGCAAAAGCATATCTTCATCTTGTTTTAAAACCGCTCCATTCAGTTCAGACCAAAAAACAATCTTTGCACCTGCTTGTGCTTCCCACTCTGTTTTTAGGAAAAGTTCATCAGCTACTGATGATAGTTTATTCCTTGTATTTGTAATGTTTTCATCAGTAAATGTATTGGTATAAAATGTAGAATATATATCTTTATCATCATTTAGCAGATGTGAAATCGGAACGGTTACACCAGCGATCATAACACTTTTATCTGAATTTCCTACAAAATGAAACATAACAATTCCATAAACAAACACTAATCCAATTACAGAACCATATACGATGATATATTTTCTGATATATTCCTTTTTACTTTTATTGTTCCAAATCCATATAACCATTGCCGCTGTCCAATATATTAAAAAAGTGATTCCATAAATTCCCGTTACCGTTACTATTTGTAGCAGATATTGATTTTGGTATTGTGTATAAGCGTCAGACAGCCCTCCCAATATAGGATATATTAGATAGATGATATACTCTATTGATACCATTATACTTGCAAAAATAATAGTGTCCTGAAATCTCATTTTTGATTTTGACCAGTAGATATATGGTAAAACTTTCAGAAAAGATAACAAAACTGCTACCATTATACATATCTTTATATCCATTCCGATGGCTTTCCCAAACTGAACAACAAATCCAATGGCATATATAGAACTAATTATAAGATATACTTTACGTGTATGATTAAGATAAATCATACACAGAAACAAAATTGGATAAATCCACGCAAAAATCGGAACACACCATTCTCCGTTGGACATTACATAAATTAGAAAACTTAATATTATAAAAACTGAAAAGTATTTATTTTTAAAGAACTTTTTCATATTTACAATACTCTCCTAAACATTGATTTTCGCTCTTTTTGCTCCCCGACAAAATCGGAAGTTGTATTTTTAAATATTGACATTATACATAGGGAATTTTTGATTTCTGTATCTTGATTTTATTTGATTCTACATCTCTAATATACATGTATTTTCTTAATAATATTTTCAAATCTTTTTCCTCAATCTGACATTTTGGTCCTAAAATTATCTTTTTTATAAAATCTTCTTTACATTTTTCAAATCCAAACTCAAAATATGAACAAATATTATTTTGTAAACTTCTAAATTTTAAATCACTACATGAAAATGAACCAAATATTTCATCATCAGCATGGAATGCCCCATTGAAAAATGGCTCATTTTCCCCGGTATCTTCATCAAAGTTTCCTACTTGTTTTCGAAATAGACGCCATTCTCTTTCCTCACTAAATTTAGGATGTTTAAATGCAAATCTCTCTTGTAAAATAGGAGTCATAATTGGAGCAAGATTAAACATTATATCTGCTGGATTTAGTTCTTTCTCAGTTATATTCTCGAATATATATTTCAAGCGTCCTTCCATATATTGATGTGGTATAAAAAAAGTTGACAGCCCATTCTCAAGGATTTGAGATATAATCAAGAGAATAAGGAGTGAACAAA
>QXWV01000201.1 GCA_009911195.1 Lachnospiraceae bacterium
CAGTTTTTTTCCCTCATTATCTGCCATATCCGTCTGCGCTCCTTTCGTTTTGGGTAGTCTATTAATCACTCTGAAAGCCCGTAAAGTCAAGCGGTCTGGCCGCTTTCTTCCTATATAGATGCCGCCTTACATTCGGGTGGCGAACGCAAGAGAAATCCACCCGTCCCGCTTTTCCTCATAGGCTTTGAGCAGCCCCCATCCGTCCTTTTCCTCCACGATATTGAATACACCCACACCCGTGAATTTGCCCGTCTTGGGAAAATCCGTTCCGGGGCCTCTGCGGATGTTCAGATCGGGAATGGATACGCGCACCATGTAGGGTGCGGAAAGGGTAAGGCTCTCCATGAACTGCACTTTTCCTTCGCTGACAATGGCTTTCAGGAT
>QXWV01000210.1 GCA_009911195.1 Lachnospiraceae bacterium
GCCTATGGAGACCTGCCCGAAGGAATCATCCGATTCCGGGTATGCCCCTTCCTCGTCAATCCATGCCGCCTCGCCTTTGGACGCCACCACGGGGATTTTCCTGTCGCCGCTGGAAGTCTGGATGACGGTGGCAAGGCCGCGGAAACAGTTTTCTTCCTCCAGCGCCTCCACCAGCGTATGCTCGAACTCGTCCGGCACAAGGTAGCCGCCCTCGGAATCCGTACCTACCTGCAGGGCGTTCTCCACATCGTAGAAGTTCTTCCTACGCATGGCGTTCCAGAACGTCCTCCTGTAATTATCAGTCGCCCTGCCCGTCTTTTCCTCCCCATCGGGATGATTGTTGGGCTTGTTGGTGATCGGCTCGGAGGTAGGTTTATTCAGTTCCGCGTCAATGGCGGCCTGCCGCTCCAGGCGCTCGATCTCCTTCCCAAGATCGACTACTTCCTTCTCCATCTTCTCATAGGCGGCGGTGTCCTCTGCGGAAAGCAGCCCGTCCTCGCCACGCTTGCTGTCGAGGAACTTCTTCGCCGCCTCCCATGCCTTTGCCCGTTTTTCCCTCAGTTCTAAAATCTTGCTCATAAACATTTCCCTCCATAAATTTAATGTGTTAATAGATTCAATCTCTTTTCTAACTGCTCTATGGGTATCTTTGCCTCCGGCTTTTTCGGAATCAGCTTGGTCAGCAGAGAATTGGTGACTGCCGTCCGGGAAAACATCATGCCCTCCATAGCCGCATCCTCTGATTCATCTGTACTTTCCCCTTCATGCAGGATGCCGTCCGCAAAGCC
>QXWV01000211.1 GCA_009911195.1 Lachnospiraceae bacterium
CTTCTTCGCATTGAACCAGCTCTCCGCATCCATGAGGTGGGATATCTTCTTACGGTCCATCCCGGTCTTGATCTCGTAGGCGTTCATGATGCTTTCCTTCACTTCGTTCAGCATCTCTCCCGCCTTCTGCATCTCTTTGGAATCACCGATTGCTACCGTAATCGGATTGTGGATCATCATTAAACTTGGCGGGGACATCAGCACCGTGGTGCCTGCCATAGCGATAACGGAGGCTGCCGAAGCCGCCAGCGCGTCCACCTTCACGGTCACATCGCCCTTGTACTCCATGAGCATGTTGTAGATTTGTGCTGCGGCGTACACATCGCCGCCCGGTGAATTGATCCACACGGTGATGTTGCCGCTCCCGGCATTCAGCTCCTTTGCGAACAGGGCAGGCGTCACTTCATCCCCGTACCATGTCTCATCCGAAATCTCACCGTTCAGCACGAGGGTGCGCTCTTCCTCCCCTCCCGCGTCATTTTTGATCCAGTTCCAGAACTTCCTTTTCATTCTCTGCTGACCTCTCTTTCTGCATAGAAAAAACAGGCAGAACATACCCGCCTGTTTCTATATCCTTATTCCTCCTGCGGCTCCCCCGGAATCCTCCCGAAAAGTCCTGCGTCCTTTAATCGGCATAGGTTCCCGTTGGTGAGAAAAAATTCACCACCCTCCTCCACGGGTATCAAATCCATGCTTTCCAGCCGCCTTACATCATTCGGACACATGAAACCGTTCTGGATGCCGATAGAGTAGCCTTTCATCCTGCTTTCATAATCGCCACGGAGCAGGCCGTCCACGTTCATCTTCACGAAGTATTCTTTCTTCTCCTGCGGGAGAAATAATGCTTTCTGTATGGACTGCTCCCACCGGATCACCCACGGGTCTAAAGTATATTTCACGAATTCCAGTGACTGCTGCTCGATGTTGGAAAAGCTGCTCTTGTCAAGATCGCCCACCATGTGCGGCGGGATGCGGTACAGCCGCGCGATCTCATCTATCTGGAATTTCCTCGTTTCCAAAAACTGTGCTTCCTCCGGGGGAATCCCGATCTGCTGGTACTTCATGCCCTCCTCCAAAACGGCAACCTTCCCGGCATTCTTGGAGCCGCCGTAAACGGAATGCCAGCTCTCCCTTACCTTTGCCGGGTCTTTCAATACACCCGGATGTTCCAGCACACCGCCCGGCGTGGCTCCGTTCTCGAAAAAAGACGCACCGTATTCCTCGCAGGCCAGCGTCATGCCCACAGCGTTCTTCGCCATAGCAATGGGAGAATACCCCACCAGACCGTCAAATCCGAGTCCGGGGATATGCAGCACATCCTCCGGCTTTAATCTCACACGCCCGTATTCAGAAAAATTCGGGTTCTCATCGGTGTTCCGGGTGTAGGTGTAGAAAAGCTGCCCATGCTCGTCACGGTCAACCTCCATCTTATCCGGCAAAAGCGGGTATAGAGAAAGCACCCTGCCGTTCCCGTCACGGATGATTTGTGCGTAGGCATTCCCCCAAATGAGAAGATGGCTCATCAGCGTCTCCCGGAACACGAAAGAAGTCATCTCCGGGTTCGGCTCGTCATGGAGTAAATAATAGAGCGGATGGTCATACACACGCTCCTTCCCGGTCTCCGTATAGCGGTAAACATGGATTGGCAGCGATGCAACCGCCTCCGCCAGTATCCGCACACAAGAATAGACCGCCGTGGTCTGCATGGCGGTACGCTCATTGACATTCTTTCCGCTGGTGCTTCTCCCAAAGAAAAAGGAATAAGCCGAACCGCCGTAGCTGTTCTTTGGCTTATCCCTCGCACCCCTGTTTCCAAAAATGGATGATAACTTCATAGGCACCTCCTAAAAATGGGCAAAAAGAAAGCACCTCCGAAGAGATGCTGCAATTCCAAAAGTTAATCTGGTAACAAATATTCTTTTGTAATTCCCTTTTTTTCAAGATATTCTAAAATTTCTTCCTTTAGTTCTTTACAGATCACTATTTTTACCAACGCATTTCCATTTCTCAATCCTTTCGGGATTTGTACTGAATGAGGGTAAAACATATTATAGCCCGCATGTGAACTGATTCTTGCCATACCCTCTAACGGACGCACAAATTCCACTCCACATACATAAAAACATCCGCTTTGTCTCTTTAACCGTAAATTACTTTCTTTAGCAGTTTCAGGAGGAACCGCCATAAAGCCATGATCCAAGAATGAAACAATAGCAGTATTTAATTCTATCGTTTCCTTAAATGCGTCTTTAATCTTTGGGTATTTTTTCAACATCAGTTCCGATAACTCTTGTACCGACATCTTGGAATCATTCTTTATTTGGGCTACTTCCGCCAATACACTTGCTGTATACCATTCTGCTTTATGTGGCGCATAACACCACATAAATAATGCGCCATCCCTATCCATATTTTCTGAACACGCAAAATAGAGGGCTACATCTTTATCCGTCGTAAAATCAATAAATCTGGTACCTGTCCTATAATGCTGAACATATGCAATTAAATCAAATGGATTTCCATCATTCATCAAATCAAAATTGGCTAATATTTCATTCTCCCGCTCTTTTACACCTTGTATACTGGCGCGTATTTTCCATGATTCATCACTTTGTCCTCTAAAAAAGGTTTGCAGATAAACTGTTGGATCATCAGTGGCAGATATCCCCGGTCTTGGCAAATTATAAAAGCTGTTGTAATCAGCAATGATTTCATTAATATCTTCAAGGGTATTTACATGAATTTCTTGGTATTCATATTTTTTCTCATACAACGGCATACCGTTCAACCTCCAAACTCCTTTTCGACAAGTATAGCATAAATCCCACCATTCTAAAAGGACAAAATCCCCCTCTCGTCATATACGCTGCCCGTGCTGCCCCCGTTCCGAATCGCCCGGTCTAATCCCATGATCGTGGCAACTGCGCCGTCTATCTTCTCTGTTGATTTTTCCTTGTCTGGCTTGATGTTCCCTGCCGGGTCCGTGCGGACAAAGATGTTATCCATCATCCACCGCAGCACCGGGTGGCCGCCGTGGGCGATGTTCTTCTCCAGCACCAGTTCCATCAGCCGCTTGGTGGGCGGCGACATATCCTTAAAGCCCTGCCCGAAGGG
>QXWV01000212.1 GCA_009911195.1 Lachnospiraceae bacterium
GGTAAAGCCTAATCCCTCTAAGTTCTGCACCATCTGCACCGCGCCCCACCTGTCGAATGCGATCTCTTTTATATGAAATTTCTTTCCGAGGTCATCAATGAAATTCTCTATGAATCCATAATGGATCACGTTTCCCTCCGTAGTCTGCAAAAATCCCTGCCTCTCCCATACGTCATAAGGCACATGGTCACGCCGCACACGCAGGCGCATATTTTCTTCCGGTATCCAGAAGTACGGCAGGAGAATGTACTTTTCCGTATCATTCCGGGGAGGGAATACCAGGACAAAAGCGGTGATGTCAATGGAGCTTGACAGGTCAAGCCCGCCGTAGCATTCCCGCCCCAGCACTTCCCTCTCATCCACGGGAAAGGCGCAGGCATCCCATTTGTCCATCTGCATCCACCTTGTGGACTGCTTCACCCACTGGTTAAGGCGTAACTGCCGGAATATATTTTCTTCTGCCGGATTATCTTTTGCGCTCAGATAGGCATTCCGCACTTTCTCGATGTCAATGGTATGCCCCAGCGAGGGGTTCGCTTTCCTCCACACATCCTCCGATGACCAGTCCGCATCATCGGATGCGCCATAGATCACAGGGTAAAAGGTAGGGTCTGTCTTCCTTCCCTGCAGGATGTCCTCCGCCTTCTGGTGCTGCTCGAAACAGACGGAATGTCTGTCCGTCCCGGCTGTAGTTATTAAAAAGAATAACGGCTGCGTCCTCGCATCGCCGGAGCCTTTGGTCATGACATCGAACAGTTCCCGGTTTGGCTGGCTGTGCAGCTCATCGAAAATAACAGCATGGACATTCAGCCCATGCTTGGTGTAGGCTTCCGCAGAAAGCACCTGATAAAAGCTGTTCGTAGGCTTATACACCAGACGCTTTACCGACATAACGGGTTTTATCCTCTTTTTCAGCGCAGGGCACTGCTCCACCATATCCACCGCCACGTCAAAGACGATGGACGCCTGCTGTCGGTCAGAGGCGCATCCATAAACTTCCGCGCCCCACTCATTATCGCCACAGGTCATGTACAGAGCCACGCCCGCCGCCAGCTCCGATTTCCCGTTTTTCTTCGGAATCTCCACATATGCGGTGTTGTACTGCCGGTACCCGTTCTCCTTCACCGTGCCGAACACATCCCGGATGATGGCCTCCTGCCACGGGAGCAGTTCAAAGGGCTGCCCCCGCCATTTCCCCTTGGTATGTTTCAGGCAGTTAATAAAATCTACCGTCCGTTTCGCCTTTTCCTCGTCAAACACTATCCCCCGCCTCCCTTAAAGAGCAAAAGCTCCATCGTG
>QXWV01000213.1 GCA_009911195.1 Lachnospiraceae bacterium
ACTTTCCTTATCCTCGCCGTTATCCGCAACGATTCGGCTCCGGGAGGAAGGGGTAAGGCCGAACTGCTCACAGAAACGGTTCATTATTTTCAAATAGGTCTGCGCGATGGATACCTGCGGGACCTGCTGCCAGTAGCCGGAAGGGGTCTTCACGATGGTGCCGTGCTGTGTGATGAATTCTTCGGCCTCCTTCCATCTGGCGTATGCCTGGCAGTACCCGGCGAATGCCGCCATGTCTATTTCCGTGAGGATGCCCAGCTTCTCCATCTGCCCCGCCATCCGCTTCCATTCTTTTTTCGCCTCGCCCTCCAGCCATGCCGGACAGCGGGGCGCTTTCTTCTCCGGCTTCGGCTCGCCCGTGTTCAGGCTCCGCTTGCCGGGGTTGCCCTCCAGCGCCTTGACCGCCGTGGGCTTGGGTTTCCTTCCGCTCTGCACTTTTGC
This sequence comes from Lachnospiraceae bacterium, assembly GCA_009911195.1. GTDB lineage: Bacteria > Bacillota > Clostridia > Lachnospirales > Lachnospiraceae > Kineothrix. The sequence continues at coordinate 442 of QXWV01000213.1, forward strand.
CGCCTCCTTCCCCTTAAATTTACGCAGCAGAAAAGGGCTCCCGGAGGAACCCTTTCCCGCTGCTATGTATGTGCTTTTATCTGACCATTATCTTATGGCCCATGACCGTTTTTATCTCTTTTGCGGAAAAATTCCTCGCGTCGCTGTCCGCCCTCGGCTTTACGTTTGCAATGGCTTCCTCCGCGTCCTTCCCCACCGAAAGCATCTGCCTCGGTAACAAATCTGAAAATGTGTAGTTCCATTCGTAGTAATCCACCCTGTA
>QXWV01000214.1 GCA_009911195.1 Lachnospiraceae bacterium
TCTGTCTGCAAATCATATCCGTTGTAAATTTCCTTCATCGTGTTTTTCCCTCCTAGTTGTATTCCATGATCAGGATCGCCAGCGCCGCTTTTGTCGCGTCATCCTCCGGCTCGCAATCCCATCCCCTGTCGTAGCAGCAGGTGGTCTTCCCGTCTATCTTTATGGCCAGCTTGGAAATCCTCCCGCCGTCAATCCCGTACCTGCTTCCTTCCTCATAATGCTTTACCGTATAGCTGCAGGCTGTCATCCTTCCGTCCTGCGGTATCCCGATTACCCCTTTTCTTACCATCCTTTTTCCCTCCGTTTTCCTTTTGTTAGACACATGTTACCTCTGAACGAAGGTATTATCCACTTATATCTGCTTCATAAATGTACCAGAGATAACAGCCGGGGATTGTGTACATTATGGCGGAGGGCTTATGCCTTTTCCGCCTCCATCCTGATCGCCGGGATGACCGCCCGCTCCTGTGTCTGCCAGTCCGTGGGTGACGGTGTTCCCGATACTCATCCTGTAATATTCCAGATAAGCGCCGAGCTTCTTTTTCAGCAGGTGCATCTGCACCCTGTCCGTCCCCCATTCATAGCGTACTATTTCTTCCACGTTGAGGGCATCCATGAACTCCCCGACTGCCGCCGCCATCGTCTCCTGCATCGCATCATCATATACAATCCTCATGCCGCGCCCTCCTGTCTGCTTTTTCTATCCGGCAGACCATGCCGTCCACCGCCGTGATCCGCCACCCACTTCCCCGCCAGAGGACCTCCGCCATCCATAACCCCACATATCCGTTGCTCCTGCTCCGCCCGGAAAGGACTTCCCCGTGCCGGAGCATCCATTCCGCAAGGTTCGTTTTCAGGTGTTCTTCCCGCTCCATCTTTTCAGCGTAGTTCATCCGTACCCTCCCCATCAGTACACAAGGGCGCTCACGCATCCCCGTCTGTCACGGACATCCGCCTCTTTGCACCGGAACCCCAGCAGTTCCTGAATCTCCATCTCCACGGCATATTCCGGGTTCCCCGGATGTCCTTTGGGTTTCATCTCCCCCGCCAGTATCTTTTCCGCATCCTGTGCCGCAAGGTCAACATACCCTGCCGGGGTCATGAAATGGAATTCTTTCCCGCTTGGAATGTAGCGCCGCAGCAGTTCCCCCACGGTCACCTCCCCGTCCCCGATTTTCACTGCATAATCTTCCCCGAATATCACCGCAAGGCTGCTTCCGTTCTGCCAGTCAACGTGGATACTGCCGGAATCGTCAATGCCCGTCACCACGCCCTGCAGTCCGGGCGGCATCTCCCTGTAGGGGTCATCCATCTTTACCAGCTCCACCCTGCACCCCGGCGGGTATTTCTCCCGCAGGGCTTCCAGTTCCTCTTTTTTGATAGTAATTCCCACGCTATACATCTCCTTCCGTAAATTCCGGCAGGGAGGGAAGCGCCGCCTCCCTGCCCGTTCCGCTCCTTATTCCTCCGTGTCAAAACTCTGGTTGACCTGCTCGATCAGCACCGCGTCCGCCGCCTCCGCAAGTTCCGCCGCCTGCTGCTCCGCAGGAGCCTGTTCCTGCTGCTTTGCCGCCTCCCGCTCGTTCCGGCGGGCTTCCTGCCACCTCTGCTTGTTTTCCTCGGTGCGGAAAGCGGAATTCCCTTTCAGCTTTTTCATCAGGAGGTCCCGCACCTCTTTCCCTTCCTTGCCGCCGAAGCCCAGGCGCAGGAGCCATATCCTCATGTAGTATTTCTCATTTTCCTCGATGGTCTCTTTGGGGCTGATGCGTTTCTGCTCCTTTGCCTGCCGTACCATCGCCGCCGTAAGGTGCGTGAATGCCTTTATCATGTCGGGGTCGTCCGCCGTGGGAAGGGTGAAAGTGGCCTTCCCGTCCTGAAAACTGACTCCCCTGCACCCTTCCGCATGGCTCTGGAATGTCTGCAGGAATGCCTCCGGGTCAGAAATCTCCGTGCTGCCGACCGCCTCCGCCAGCTCTGCGGGAATCCGGAAAACCTCTTCCGCAAAGGCGCGGTTTATGAGGTACTGCTTGCTGTGTGTCAGGAAGACCAGGTTCTTAAGCCCCTCCGCGCTCATGCCCTCCACCGGGATGCTGACCGTTGTTTCATCCGCTTCCGGCTCCGGGCTCCCGATGAATCCCAGCTCCGTCAGCCCTGCCGTCACCAGCTCCGCCGTTGTTTCATCTTCAGTCTCCACCGCGCCCTTTTTGTCGATGGTGCAGTCCCCGATCTGGTAGGCGCAGGTCGGCACCCCAAGGTACTTTGCAGGCTGCCCTAAAATCCCGCTGACCGCCTTTACCACATCTTTCCTGTTCGCTGCGTTTGTTTCAATCCTCATCCTTTTTTCCTCCGTTTTCGTGTTTTCCCTTTCGGTATTACATTAATCACTCTGAACGGGGATAAAAGCAACATAAATGTCAGAATAAATGTCACAATAAAAAATCCGGGAACTGTGCATAGTACACAATGCCGCAAAGCACGAAATATACGTTGGGCAGGGCGCAGCCGTTCCCCCACATACGGTACTCTGCGGAATCGGAATGGGGGTCTTTCAGCCATTTCCGAATCTGGCTGTCGGACTTGGGCTTGCTGGATGTTCCCATTATCTTACGGTGGGTCTCGAACACCTCCCGCCAGAATGCCATTTCTTCTTCCGTAGGATTCTCTGTGCCGAGGCCGTCACACCACCAGTCCGGGAAGCCCTGCAGCCTCGCGCATTCCGTAGGGGT
>QXWV01000202.1 GCA_009911195.1 Lachnospiraceae bacterium
CTTCTCCCCTGCCGCCCAGCCTTTCCCCTGCGGGTTCTCCTTCTGTCCGAGCCACTCCGCATAGGGCGCGCAGCCCCTTGTGACATAACGGAAACGCGGGTCTATAAGTGCGTTCCGCAGCTTATCCGTGGAGGCATAGGCTTTGAGGTGCTGAATCTGCGCCCGGATGCCAAGCTGCGGTGTGTCAAAGGACAGCCCCGCTCTGCCCCTCTGCGTCACCCCAAGACCGCAGAAATTGTTCTGCGGAAGAGTGACCGCAGAGCCGGAGAAAGTGAAG
>QXWV01000203.1 GCA_009911195.1 Lachnospiraceae bacterium
TATCATATCCAGAACGGACTGCGGCACGGACGGATTCTTCTTTTTGAGGTATGCTTTCATCTGATCCGCCGTGGCCACCGCTTTCCCCATAATGGCGGTAAGGGAATCCGCCGCCAAACTTCCCTTCATCGCCGCCTTGATGTCTTTTCTAAACTGTTCCATAGAAAGACCGAACTTAGACCATAAATGCTCCACGTCCCCGTGGTTGCTGGCAATGCCCCTTTTACATCCCTCGCTGTGGCTGATGATAACGCCATCCGCAAGTGGGTCTAAACGGAACTGCTGACAGAGATATGCAAACAATTCCACCGCGCATTTGTAGGCGGCAAGCACATGGGCTTTCGTTTTCTCCCCGTTCCCGGTCTCCGTCCAGTTTGAGCCGCCCGTATATCGGATGGTAGCAGGCTCCGTCATTTCCACCCC
>QXWV01000204.1 GCA_009911195.1 Lachnospiraceae bacterium
TGCCACAAGGCTGAAAATAATGACCTTCTTAAAAATACCTTTGAATCCCACCTCGCTGGAGAGCTTCTTCTCCACCGCTGCCGCCATCAGCCCGGTGATGTAGTCCACCACCACGAATACCACCAGTGCATAAAGGAAGCCGTCAAAGCCTCCCATGACCGCGCCCAGCGCACCGCCGAGCGCCGCAAACGCATACTGCGCCGCCTCAATAAAATTCTTCATTCTGTTCTCCTCCTTAAAATCAGACATAAAAATAAGCACCTTTTCGGTGCCGTTTCCAGTTACGCGCATTCCACATATCGGATAAATGCCCTGCCGTTCCCCTCGTTCACCCCCGCCTCAGTCTCCGCAGGGTAATATTTCCCGTTGTGGGTGAATGGCGCGACACCGTCCACATAGCCGGAACCGCCTGCGCCGGACTGCCCGTACATTCCATAGTTCCCGCCGAACCATCCGCCGCCACCGCCGGAAGAAGCGGCACTGCTTGATGAATAATAATCCCCCATGCCAAAGTTTTCAGACGGGCTGCTCCCCGTGGAAATCTGCCGGCCTCCCAATGCGCCGCCGGAGCCGTTCCCGCCACGCTCCCCGCCGCCGTCTCCTCCCTTGTGGGCTGTGCCGTTGTCTATCCCGCCGCCCCCGCCGCCTCCCGCCACGATCAGGATGCTGGAGCGGTTGGCATAGGACGGCCCGCTGGAACTGTTCGTGCCAAGTCCATAAGGTTTTGTGGCCACATGGGTGGAGCCGCCTCCTCCTGCCCCGTACTGCTTGCTGCTGGCATAATTGTAACCGTTCCCGCCTCCGTTTGCCCCATAAGATGTGCCTTTCGGTGATCCGCCGTTATAGACATAGATCACTTCATCCTTCTTCATCTTCTTATAGCCTTTGGAATGGCCGCCAAGCCCTCCTTCCGCCACAAGGGAATCCACCTTCGCCGCAGCGCCGGATGCGCCCCACACCTCAAACTCATAGATACCGTCCTGCGGGATAACAAACTGCACATAATTCCCTGTGTAGGGGAAGTCATACTCCGTGGTCACCCACATGGCATAGAGCGTGGCCCCGGCAGGGAACACGCCTTTCTCTCCCGGTTTGTAGGATGGCGTGGAAAGGGAGTCAATGCTCCATCCGCAGAAGGACATATTCTTTCTCGTGTAGGG
>QXWV01000205.1 GCA_009911195.1 Lachnospiraceae bacterium
TCCTCCAGAGCGGCGGGCGGTGCGGCGGCAATGGCGTCCTCCCTGTCCGGCACGGTTCTTTCCAATGAATAACCAGTGTCGATCTGATACGTCACCTTAACGCCAGCCGCATACACCCTGTCCTCGCCTACGAAAATCCGCGTCACCCTTTTTGTGGCTTCATCCTCATAACAGAGGTAAATGGTGGTGGCGCTGTAGCTTTCCATTGCCCGGTACTCGTCAAGGCTCACCAGTTTCATCACAAGGCCGGTGCT
>QXWV01000206.1 GCA_009911195.1 Lachnospiraceae bacterium
TTACCTTTTCATCCAAAGTCTGCATGGATTCTTCCAGTTCCCCTGCCGTGGCAATAACACCGTCCAGCTCCCCGATGATATTTCTCGCAGTAAATACCGCGGTTCCGTCTAAAACCCTGTCCCCCACTTTGGTGATCCTCGAATACCCGGAAGGCTCCGATGCCGCCGTGGTGCCTGCCTGTGTGCATACAAAAGTCGCCCAGCCCGGAGCGCCCACTGCGGTCACCGCATCCCCTACGGCATAAGAGGTTGCACGGGTGAGCGTTTCCCCTCCGCCGCCTCCACCGCCGCTCCCGGCTTTCAGCGTGGGGAATACTTTTGTCAGCCCGTCCAAGCCCGCCGAAGATACTGTGAAGATGGCAAGTTCCAGGTCGTAAGAGGAATTATTGTAATTGATATTTACATCCGCATCCAGCGGCGGAAGCTCCGCTGCCGCCTGCGCCAGTATCTTGATGGGCTCGTCCGCATTGGATAAATCCAGATGGATATACACCCGCCCCTGCAGTGTTTCCCCCACGTCCGCAAGGCGCACGTCAATCTCCGTTTCATACACCTCAAAGAACCGGCCACGAATCATGCCAAAGCC
>QXWV01000207.1 GCA_009911195.1 Lachnospiraceae bacterium
GTGCAGCACATTTCCTCTCGCATAGGTCACTTCACAGCCTTTGAAGATACCGCTGCCGGGGATCGCCGTCTCGTAGATGATGGCGTCATCCTGCGGCGTGACATTGCCGCCTTTGTAGGTTTTTAATGTGATGTTGTCAGCCATTCTCCTGCCTCCTTAAAATCTTAGTCAAGTCCAGCCGCACCGTGCCGAACACCAGCTTTGTGTTCCTGCCCCGCTCCCGCCCGGTGAGGATGCTGCGGTAACTCTCCCCGTCAGATATGATGTCCGCCACCTGTCCGAATTCCAGTTCCTCCGGCTTTACCAGTGCGTCACCGTTCATCATGGTAAGCTCTATCAGATTGGAATAGGATAAATTTGCGAACTTGTTATGGGCGGCGCTGATCGCAGCACTCTCAAAGCTGCTCCCCTCCTCATGGGAAACTGCCTGCATCTCACACACCACCGGGGTAATGCGGTCACGGTCCTTCGTGTCATATCCCAAATCCGGGTGGAGATAATACACCCTTTTCTTCTCATAATCGGAACTGTCATAAATCACCAGTTTATTCACATCGGCGCTGACCTGCTTGATGGTCACGCTCTTTTTGATGATGTTCGGCAGGTCGCTCTCTATGGTGATGATGCCTGCCGCCGCCTTCCCCACAATGATCTGCACTTCCCGGTTCTGGATATCCAGCTTTGTCTTTACAAGGATGCTGTATTTTTCCATTGCCGGAATAATAACGGAGTCAATGAGATTGACGATGTTGTAATGCCCTCCCTTGTCGGAGGGCGTGATGTGAAGGCTCCAATCCTTTGTGGCGGTGGCTGCACTGACGGAAAGCCCTTTGATATTCTGCATCCCATCTTCATTGGTGATGAACATTTCCCGGATGCGGTCACAGATGAACTGCTCCATGCTGCCCTGCCCCTGCAGGTCTACATCGAAAAGCACATCCGTATTGAGCAGCTCCATCAGTGGCTTGTAGGAAATAGTCTGTAACTTCTTTGACTTGTCCGTGCCATACCCGATCTCCGTCACGATTCCGGCATACTCCTCACTGCCCCGGCTGATGCGGATATAGTCCTGCTTCTTCACACCGGGCAGGGCAAGCACCGTCACGGTATTGCCGTCCGAGGATAAATAGTCCTCTTTGTAGGTGATTTCATTTACATTGGTGTTTCCCACCATCTCAAAGTCCTGCGTGAAGATTTCCACGTTATACGGTCTCATAGCTGATCCTCCCCTCAACCATAACATTCAGAATATTCAGCCCCTCATGCACCACAGAAATACGGTTGCTGCCGTACTGCAGGTGGAAGAACCGCTCCGTGGTAAAATCGCACATCTGGTATCTGTCCGCCACCACCTCGTCACTGACGCCCCGCTCCGTAATGCTGTAGGGAATCTGCGTGGTGTCGATGACCAGCTTATGCCCGTCCGGGATGCTGCCCTCATACCTTCCCGTTTCATAAAGCACGTTGTTCACATAGTGCTTCCACACCGGGTTTGTGCATGGGCCGTATACTGTCACCTTGCACGGGCTGTCCCCGCGGCTGTCGCTGTCGATCATGAGGGTGTTCTGCGTCACGTCCGCATAGGCGTAGGTGTATTCGTAGGGATAGATTTTCCCGCCGATGGAAAGCGTACCGCTGTAGCCGGAAACATTTTTATAAAACTGTCCTGTCGCCGTGAAAGCCACCTCGCAGTCTAAGCCCGCCCCTCCCGTTATCAGTTCGCTTTTCGCGATCTCCGTCATCCGCACGGGGACGCGGAACGCCTCCTCCATCTCGTATACCAAAGTCAAAGGAACCGCCCGGACGAACCGAGAGAAGGCTCTGTAATTCACATAGGCATTCCTGCCGCCGAAAAATATCCGCCCGGTCATCACGCCCTGTGAGAACAATTCCTCCAGAGGGATAAAATCCGTGCCGATCTGTTCATACTGCGTCCCGTCCTTATAGCCGAAGCCGCCAATGGAATGGAAAAAGGATGCCCTGGCATTCAAATCCCATGACATCCCTTCCCCGTTTATAAGCCTGAATTTCCTTATCATGAATACACCTTTCCCAACTCCCGGTTCAGCCCGTCTGACAGTTCCCCGACCAGCACCCCGGAATCCAATACCACCTGGCTGTTTGCCAATCGCGGCAGATATTTTGTGACTACTTCATACATGGCATCCAGCCTTGCCGCCAGCGAAGCACTGCCGCCGGAGCCTCCCGCCGCTTGCGCCCCTGCCGTCAAGGAATCCGTGGCAGGGATAAGTGTACCTGCCAGTTCCTTCATGGGGCCGGTCAGCTTTCCGAGGTTGCCTTTTATGCCTTTTCCGAGTAAATCGATCATATCCGGCATGAACGTGTGGAAGTTGGAAAGCGGCCCCTCGTCCGGCTCGGAGAAATGCAGAAAGGACGCAATCGTCCCTGCCACATCCTTCACACTGTCCACCAAATGGCTAATCTTCGCTTTAATACCATCAATCAAGCCGCCAATGATATCCTTGCCCCACTGCAATGCCTGTGAGGGCAGGCTCTTGATAAAATTAATCGCCGCATCGAATCCGCTCTTTACTGCACCTGCGATACCGCTCATGGCGTTCTTGATGCCGGAGAGCAGGCTGTTAAATACATTTACCACCGCATCCTTCAAACCGCCCACAATGTTTGTGACTGTAGATTTGATGGCATTCCAGACGGAAGTAATGACCTCTTTTATTGCATTGACCACGGAGCTTACCGCGGATTTGATGGCCTCCCACGCTGCGGTGATGGCACTCTTGATCGCCTCCATAATGGAAATGACCGCTGACTTTATCGCCTCCCATGCCGCCACAGCCACATTTTTTATCGCTTCAATCGCAGAGGACACCGCACTCTGTATCGCTTCCCATGCTGCAATGACCGCTGACCGTATTGCTTCCATCGCTGTGGAAATGGCATTCTTGATTGCCTCCCAAGCTGAAACCACCACGTCCTTAATGGCGGAAAGCACCGCCGTCACTGCTGACTTGATGGCTTCCCATACCGTGGTAATGACGTTTTTGATTGCCTCCATTACCGTGGTGACGGTATTCCTGATTGCTTCCCATGCAGAGGAAAGGAAGGAGCCGATGGCATTCGTGACGGTCTCGATTACATTTTTTACCGCATTCCACACCGTGGAGACCACCGTCTGTATCACATTCAGCACGGTTGTGATAATCATCTTATAGAACTCGAACCGCGCCACGATGAGCGTCTTTATCACATCCAGCACAGTCTGGAAGATATTCTTGATGCCCTCCCACAGACCGCTGAAAAAGTCTTTCAAACCATTCCAGATGGACTGTGCCGCCCCGGTGATGGCGTTCCAGATATTGGAGAAAAAGTCTTTTAATCCATTCCATACCGCAACAGCCGCTTCTTTTATCACATTCCATAAGTTGATCCAGAACTCCCGGAAGCCCTCGCAGTTATTCCATAATGCCACGAAAATGGCAATCAGCGCTGCTATGGCGGCGATCACTAAGGTAACCGGGTTCGCCGCAAGGATGCCCCATAAAGCACTAAGCCCTCCGCCAATACTGGAAATGCCGCCGATCAGTGTCGGGATGAATGTCATGATGCTGCCCACCGCTGACACCACTTTCCCGATGATGATTAATACGGGGCCGATGGCGGCGGCAAGGAGCCCGATAGTGACGATGGTGTTCTTCGTTCCCTCATCCATGCCGTTGAGCTTGTCAACAAAGCCCTGCACCCATGTGACGATCTGGCGGATGGCGGGCATGAGGATTTCACCGAAAGAGATAGCCAATTCCTCCAACTGGCTTTTCAGGATGGTAAGCTGCCCGGCAAGGTTATCCTGCATGGTGGCCGCCATCTCCGCAGACTTCCCGTCGCAGTTTGCTATGGCGCTGCTCACCTTTTCAATGTCCGCAGGGGCGGCATTCATCAGCGCAAGGAAGCCGGACATGGCGTTCTTTCCCACAAGCGCCTCTGCCGCCGCTGCCTTCTCCGACTCGGACAGGCCGCCGAATGCCGTCCGGCAGTCAGCCAGGATAGCACTCAAATCCCTCATGCTCCCGTCCGCATTGGTGGTGGCGATTGTGACCTCGCCAATACTGGAACCGCAAATCTTCACTTCTCCGGAAAGGTTGCTCATGATGGTACGGAGCGCAGTTCCGGCCTGTGTGGACTTGATGCCCGCATTGCCCATCAATCCAATCGCCTCTGCGGTATCCTCCGCAGAAAATCCCAAAGCCCCGGCAATGGGCGCACAGTATTTGAAGGTCTCGCCCATCATGGAGACGTTGGTATTGGCATTACTGGATGCCGCCGCAAGGATATCCGCGAAATGCCCGGAATCCGCTGCGGTAAGACCGAAAGCGGTGAGGGCATCCGTCACGATGTCGGAAGTGGATGCCAGATCTTCCCCAGATGCCGCGGCCAAATTCATGATGCCCTCAATGCCGGAGAGCATATCCGAAGTCTTCCAGCCCGCCATCGCCATGTAGTTCATGGCCTCCGCTGCCTCCGATGCGGAGAATTTCGTCTTGCTCCCCATCTCCCTTGCCTTATCCCGGAGGGCATCAAGGTCTTTTCCCGTTGCCCCGGAAACTGCCCCGACCTGGCTCATGGCGGTATCGAAGTCTGCCGCCGTCTTGACCGCCACCGTGCCAAGCCCCACAATGGGCGTGGTCATGGTTTTGGTGAGGGTAGTCCCCACGCCGGAAATCTTATCCCCTAAGTTCTTTAAGTCCTCGCCCACGGCGGCGATCTTCTGCACCGCCACCGCTGACTGGTTCGCCTGCTCTTCAAGGCTTTTCAGCTTTTCCTCAGTCTCGATGATCTCCCTCTGCAGGCCGTCGTACTGCTCCTGGGTGATCTCGCCCTTTGCCAGTGCCTCGTTTGCCTGTTCCGCAGCGGCTTTCAGGGTTTCCAGCTTTTCTTTCGTCTCCCGCACCGCTTCCGCAAGGAGCCGGTGCTTCTGTGCCAGCAGTTCCGTGTTTCCGGGGTCCAGTTTCAGGAGGTTATTTACGTCCCGTAACTGTGACTGCGTGGTGCGTATCTCCCCGTTTACCCCTTTCAGCGCGGCTGTCAGCTTTGTGGTGTCGCCGCCGATCTCCACCGTGATTCCCTGTATCCTTGACGCTCCCACCCCAAAGCACCTCCCCACGAAAAAAGGAAGCACAAAGGCTCCCTGAAAAAATGCGTAAAAAAAGACACCTGCTGTCATGGCAAGTGCCTATGTAGAAATTATTCAGTTTTCATCCTCTGTTACATCAACCCTACAAACGGGTATTTAGCGGATCGCACAATCAATACTTTTTGACAAATGTTGAAATTAGTGCCCGGCAGGTTTGCATTCGGATACAGTCATAAAACTCTTGGGTTACTGCGTGTCCCTGCCCGATGGTTGTGGCATTCCTTGCATCCTCCTCTGTCTCCCAGAGAACAAAATCTGTCCATATATCATCTTGCAGGTAGTGCTCCCAGGAGATAAAACCCTTTGCTTTGGAAATAATTTCATCGTGCAGCCTTTGTGTCCGTTCCATAAACTGTTCCGCACTTACATTTTTCCTGAGCTTATACGAGAAAATCCATGCAGTCTTTGTCATAAATCCACTCCTTCACAAATGCCGATTTGTAAATCATACTTACAGCCTCTTCCCACTACCAATCATAGCAGAAAAAGGCTGTTTTTTCAATTAAAATAAATCCATATCCTGTTGCGTTCCAAGCACTGCATAGGAGCAGGAGTCGTTCCTGCTCTCGCAGTACATATCATTGATCAGTCCGATGGAGAGCAATTCCAGATCAGCCATCGAAAGCCCTAGCTGCACACACCGCAGAAGGAACAGCGGCGTGGTCATTTCCCGCTCAGTTGGGCGAAGTTT
>QXWV01000208.1 GCA_009911195.1 Lachnospiraceae bacterium
TTACGTTCAGCCCCCATAGTTCTATCAATTGCGGCAGGACCTGATAAATGGAAAAGGTGTTGAAACCGTCCAGCCATTCATCCACTTCATTCGGTATCTGCGGGTCGGCGTGCTTCGCCATCGTGTAGGCGATATTCTCGAACATTTCAAGCGAAAATAAATCGAGGTTGGAGTTTTCCTCATCCCCCTCCCCGATACTCTTTTCCAGAATCCGCAAATCCTTATAAATGTCTCTCTGAAATTTCAGTCTGTAAATGCGCGGAATCGCCGCCGATGCCTTAAACAGCACATCCTGCCCGTCTATTTCTATTTTTCTGACTATGCTCATATCCTTTCAGCCTCCTTATCCCTGTCCTTCTGTCTCTGCATCCACCGCCTTTGGTTCCGGCAGATACACGCTCTTATACCAGTTGGCATACGTCTCCGCAGATGTCTTATTGCCCGTCTTGGCTTTCACATAGCCGCTCGCCAGCGGCCTTGCCTTGATGGTCAGCGTCTCGGTCTGCACTTCCCGGCTTTCCTCATTGGTCTTGCCCTCGATCTTGGGGCGGCTTGCGGAACAGTTATACAGCACATGGCGTATCTTGCGGATGTCCCCGTCAAACTCGAACAGCAGCGCAAAGGCCGCCGTCTCGGAATGGGCATTCTCCACCAGCACTTCATTTGTATCTGCCTCTTCCTTTAACACATCCGTGCGGAAACTCTCCGGGATGAGAGCAAGCTCAAGGTCGCCGTCATAGCCCATGTTGTTGGCTATGATGTAATACTCAATTCCGTCCGCATAGAAGGACTCCGGCTCCCCGTTGGGGTCTAAGGCAATGGATACCGCTCCGGGCATCGCCACCGGGTTCTCGAAGCCGATCTCCCCATCCTCCTGTGTTTTCTGCAAGGCATAATGGCAGTTGCAGATATTGAATTTCACTTTGTTGTTCATGTCAGACCTCCATTTCATACAAGACTTCATACAGCTTTTCCGACTCTATCCACGTTTCCGATTTCCCGTAGAAAATGCCGTATTTCAGCAGGACTGCCTCTATGGTTTCTTCCAGATCGGGATTTTTCAAATCGGTGTACAGTTCTATGTCAAGCTGGTTTATTTTGAAATACGCGATCCCGTCCGCCGAAAAATTGTCAGCTTTGGGATATAAAAATACGAGGAAGGGCGGCTCCGGCGCTTCACCCTCGACAAAGTGGTCATAGGCGAAAGGTAAGCCCATCTCGCCTACCATTTTTATCACATCATCATGGCTCATCCTTCCAGCCCCCTTTTGATGCCTTCCTCCAGTTCCCGGATGCCGGCCTGTTCCGCAGGTGCGATATGGGGGAATGCCCGGACTCTCCCACCGCCACGCTTGGCATGGCCTTTCTCCAGAAGGTGGGTAAGCTGATACCTTTTCTTGTTATGCACCACCAGTTCCAGTGAATTGGCGGTCTCTTTCTGCTTTTTTACCGCCCACCCTTTTTTATACTGCCCTGTCCGAACCGGGGCATTGGCTTTCACTTCCGATTTCACCGTGTTCCCGGCTTTGGTGACACAGTCCTTCATCACGTCCGTGGCAAGCCCGGCATATTCAATCAGGCCGTCCATGACCGCCTCCGCCATCTGCTCGATGGATACCTTCTTTTCAGACATTCCTACCTCTTTTCCAAAACCGCCCGCAGTTTTATGGTTTTATTCTGATATTTCACGTTGTCAATGAACGTGATGTTATAGACCTGTCCCCGGAAGATAATGCGGAAATGCTCCGTGTCAATGGCGGCGGCTTCGCTGCAATAACGGATAAGGAAAAATATCTCTTTTTCCGCATTAAGCTGCGCCGCCTCCCAATACTCCTTCCCGGAAAGGTTGTTCACATAGGCGTGGCAGGTGTA
>QXWV01000209.1 GCA_009911195.1 Lachnospiraceae bacterium
TCCAGCACATGGTTCCCGGCTCTGTCGTTGCCCGCCACGCTCTTCTGAATGATGATCTTATCCTTCCATTCCCCAAGCACCATCAGAACACCTCTTTCCGTATGCCGAACAGCAGGGAGCGAAGCGTCCCCGCCAGTTCCCCGTGGTCTGCCTGCTCCCGGTGTTCATAAAGGTAGGCGGCGGCATAGAGGACGGCAATCCGCACCATAGGAAGATGTGCTTCCAGTTCCGATTTATCCACCCGCGCCACATCCGCACACAGATTTTCCCCGGTCTCAATCAATCCCGAAATAAAATCATCCTCATCCGCACTGTCCACCCGGAGATACTGTTTTGTTTCCTCCAGCGTCAGAACTGCCATCCATGCCGCCTCCCTTCTTATGATGCAGACTTCTTCACTGTCATGGTCTTTACCGCTTCGGCAAGGATCAGCTTGCCGTCCACACGCTGTGAAGCGAGGAATCCCACCTGCCCGGTGGCCGCAAACAGTTCATTCAGACGCTTAAAACTCCTGCCCTGCCTGTCGGCGATCCAGTAATAGGAAAAGTCACCGAATGCCATCACCTTGCTGCCTGCCGCCACTTCCGGCACATAGGAGGAAGTGTGGTAAGGGCGGTTCAGGATCATGTCCGGCACGCCCGCCTGGACACTCGGCTGCCAGATATAGTTGCCGTTATTATCCTTTAACTTCCGCAGCGCCTTTACCGTGGTGTCATTCAGTAACCACACCGCCTTTTTGCGGTACGGCGCTTTCAGGGAATAAAATAAATCCATCACGTCATCAAAGGTGATGTTGGCGGTTGCCGTGGTCACGCCATCGGAAGCGCCGCCCGTGGCATTTAAAATACCTGTTGGCTTGCCCTTGCCGTCCCCAATGAAAAAGGCTTCTTCCTCCTTGGTCCCGATCCTGCGCCCGAACTCCTTGGAGATGTAAGCCTCTAAGTTGAATACATTGTCATTCAGTAACTCATCCGATACCTT
>QXWV01000215.1 GCA_009911195.1 Lachnospiraceae bacterium
CGAAGGTTCTTCATGAAGTGGCGAAGCCACTTTTTTACCTTATAGGAAATTCCGTCGCCAGACGGACATAAATTGACAAAGAACCGAAGGTTCTTCATGAAGTGGCGAAGCCACTTTTTTATACACAAATTTTATATAATTTTAATTGCAATCTACCCTTGCCCGGAGTAGGATATATCATTATTGCAATGTAGAGGAGGCTGGAAGTAAGGATGTTTAAAATTCTGAAATACTTAAAAGAATCGAAAGCGGCGGTGCTTGCTATCATAGGGCTTTTGATTTTGCAGGCATATTGCGACTTGGCGCTGCCTAAGTACACGGCGGATATCGTGGATGTAGGTATCGGGCAGGGAGGTATTGAGGATTGGGTGCCGGAACGTATGCGTGAGGAAACAATGGAATATCTGGTTTCCTTTGCATATGGGGATAAGGAAGAACATCTGATTCAGGACTCCTATAAACAGTTAGAGGACGGCTCTTACCAACTGGAAAAGGTGGATAAGGAGACGAGGGAGCGGCTGAAGACTTGTATGAAAGCGCAGATGGCCATGTATGCAATTCTTTCGGTATCGGAAGATGTGGGATTGGAGGCATGGAAAGAGGAACTGCAAAAGGCGGGTAAGCTGCAGGGGGAGGAACTGAATAAAGGACAGCTATTGGAATATATGGACAGTGTCTTATATAAAAGCTATTCCCCATATGGAGACATGAGCGATTCCATGCTGTCCCAGATAGCCATAGGTGGGGTAAAGGCGGAATATGAGGCGCTGGGAATAGATATCGCTTCGGTACAGACAAAATATCTGCTGGGGAAGGGGAGCGGGATGCTTGGCCTCTCTGTACTGATGATGGGGGCGGCTATTCTGGCAGGCTTCCTATCAGCCCGTACATCGGCGAAAATCGGCATGGATTTGCGCAGGAAGGTATTCCATAAAGTGGTTTCCTTTTCCGATACGGAGATGGACCAGTTTTCAACGGCTTCCCTGATTACGAGAAGCACCAACGATATCCAACAGATACAGATGGTGTCGGTGATGCTGCTGCGGATGGTCTTATATGCCCCTATTGTAGGGCTTGGTGGGGTAATGAAGGTGGTGAATACCAGGACGGGCATGGGATGGATTATCATAGTGGCCGTTGCCGCGATTGTGCTGCTGGTGTTGACACTGATGAAGATTGCTTTGCCCAAATTTAAGATGATGCAGAACTTGGTAGACAGGATGAATCTGGTATCCCGTGAAATCTTAACAGGGATACCGGTAATCCGTGCATTCAGCAGGGAAAAATTTGAAGAGGAGAGGTTTGATAAGGCAAATCAGGATTTGATGCGTACCCAACTGTTTACGAACCGGGTGATGACATTTATGATGCCGCTTATGATGATGATTATGAACGGGATAACGGTGTTGATTGTTTATTATGGGGCGAAAGGTGTGGATGCGGGAAACCTCCAGGTAGGGGATATGCTGGCGTTCATTACATATACAATGCAGATTGTAATGGCATTTTTGATGATTACCATGATATCCATTATGCTTCCCCGGGCAGGTGTGGCGGCGGAGCGTATTGAGGAAGTTCTGGGAATGGATACGGTGATTCATGATAAAGAGGTGACAAGGGATGGGGAGCTGGAACAGGTAAAAGGGGTGGTCCGGTTTGAGAATGTCAGCTTTAAGTATCCTGGGGCGGATGAGAATGCCCTGGAGGGGATTGAATTTAGCGCAAACCCTGGAGAGACTACAGCAATTATCGGTAGCACGGGCTGCGGAAAATCCACATTAATACGGCTGATTCCCCGGTTCTATGATGTGACGGAAGGCAAGATTACGATTGATGGTATTGATATCCGGGATTTATCCCAGCATAAGCTGCATGATATGCTGGGGTATGTACCCCAAAAAGGCGTACTATTTTCCGGGGATATTAAATCGAACATTAAATTCGGCGGGGATTTTATTACCGACGGGGAGATGGAGGAAGCGGCCAGGATAGCCCAGGCCATGGAGTTTATCGACAGCAAGCCGAAACGGTTTGCCAGCGAGATTTCCCAGGGGGGCACTAATGTTTCCGGCGGGCAGAAGCAAAGGCTTTCCATAGCCCGCGCCATAGCTAAACAGCCGGATATATGCCTTTTTGATGACAGTTTTTCCGCTTTGGATTATAAAACAGATGTGGTGCTCCGGAAGGCTCTCCATGAAAAATTATGCGATGCTACAGTAATTATTGTGGCTCAGCGAATCAGTACCATCCTCCATGCGAATAAAATCATTGTGCTGGATGATGGGAAAATCGCAGGAATAGGACGGCATGAAGAATTGCTGGAAACATGTGGGGCATATCAGGAAATTGCCCGGTCACAGCTTTCGGAAGCAGAACTGAAAAATGCCGTTGTTTGAGAAATAGCGGGGCATAGAAAGGAACGGTTGGTAATTATGAGCGATGGGAATGCAAGGCCGAGGCGGATGCACGGGCATGGCCCGGGCGGCCATATGATGCCAGGGGAAAAGGCAAAAGATTTTAAAGGGAGTACGGGAAGGCTGCTCCGGTATATGGGTGCTTACCGTTACGGATTGTTGGCAGTGTTATTTTTTGCAGTAGGTGGAACTGCATTTCATATCCTAGGCCCTAAAATATTGAGCCGGGCTACAACGGAACTTTTCAATGGTTTGATGGCGAAAGTGGCAGGAACGGGCGGGATTGCTTTTGACAAAATAGGAAGAATCCTTTTGACGTTGCTGGGGGTATATGGGCTGAGTACATGTATGTCCTTTGTCCAAGGGTGGATTATGACAGGGATTTCCCAGAAGCTTTGCTATCGTTTCAGGGATGAAATTTCCCGGAAAATAAACAGGATGCCGCTAAAATATTTTGAATCCCGGACAGTAGGGGAAGTGCTTTCCCGGATTACGAATGATGTGGATACGCTGGGGCAGAGCCTAAATCAGAGCATCACGCAGCTAATTACATCGGTGGCTACCATTGTGGGGATTTTTGTTATGATGCTGAGTATCAGCCCGGCTATGACGCTGATTGCCCTTGTGATTCTCCCGGTATCCGGTACCCTTATCGGTGTTGTGGTCAAATTTTCCCAGAAATATTTCGTGGCTCAGCAAAAATATCTGGGGCAAGTGAACGGACAGGTGGAGGAAGTGTACAGCGGGCATAATATCGTAAAGGCTTTTAACAGGGAAGAACAGGCATTGAAGGAGTTTGATGAAACTAATGACGCCTTGTATCAGACAGCATGGAAATCCCAGTTCCTTTCGGGGATGATGCAGCCTATTATGATGTTTGTAGGAAACCTGGGCTATGTGGCAGTGGCGGTCAGCGGCGGCCTGCTGGCCATCAGGGGAATTATTGAGGTGGGGGATATCCAGGCATTTATCCAGTATGTAAAGAACTTTACCCAGCCCATTACCCAAGTGGCTCAGGTATCGAATATGCTTCAGTCTATGGCTGCGGCAGCGGAACGGGTATTTGAATTCCTGGACGAAGAAGAGGAAGATGTGGAAGGCACGGTTTCGGTTCGTTCCGGGCAGATAGAAGGGTCTGTCCGCTTCGAGCATGTGAAATTTGGCTATCAGCCGGATAAAATTATTATCCATGATTTCAGCAGCGAAATTAAGCCAGGCCAAACGGTGGCCATTGTGGGGCCTACCGGCGCGGGGAAGACAACGATGGTGAAACTTCTGATGCGGTTTTATGATGTGAATGAAGGGCGTATTAAAGTGGACGGCTATGATATCAGGGATTTTAACCGGAGTAAGCTGCGGGAAAGCTTTGGTATGGTGTTGCAAGATACCTGGCTGTTTAAGGGGACAATTATGGAGAATATCCGTTATGGAAGGCTGGACGCTACCGATGAGGAGGTCATTGCGGCTGCAAAGGCAGCCCATGCACACCGCTTTATCCAGACATTGCCCGGAGGCTATCAGATGGAGCTGAATGAAGATGCCAGCAATGTATCCCAAGGGCAGAAACAGCTCCTCACCATCGCCAGGGCGATTCTGGCGGATAACAGGATACTGATTCTGGATGAAGCCACGAGCTCTGTGGACACAAGGACGGAGGTGCGGATTCAGAAAGCGATGAATAATTTGATGAAAGGGCGGACCAGTTTTGTGATTGCCCACAGGCTTTCCACCATCCGGGATGCAGATTTGATATTGGTGATGAAGGACGGGGATATTATTGAGCAGGGGAATCATGAACAGCTTTTAGGGAAGAAAGGGTTTTATGCGGAGCTGTATAATTCCCAGTTTGAAGCAGCTTCGGTTTAAGGGGAAAAAGGCGAAATTAGGGAAGGATGACCAATGGCCTGGTGTATTCGTTGGGGAACGGATGGCCAAATTTGGCGGATATAACGCTACTATAGATATGGGAAGCCTGTATATCCTTTTCCAGCATGGAAAATCCGGTGTCATTTAAAGAAAAACGGGCATCGGCCAGCTTAGAAATCAGGGGGATGGATGCATTTGCTTTTATAGCGGTAAGGAGAGGGGCGCAGGACTTCCGGAAACCGAGGATTCGTGCATAGAAAATAAAATCCTGACTGCTGTATTCCTGTAGCCTTTCTTCTGCCATATCTAACAGGATATGAAGGAGGCAGCGGCTGATGCGGGAATAGGTGATGTCTTTGGATTTTAACAGGCCGCAGAATTGCTCAAAATGCTCATAGCGGTTCAGGTTTTTCCTGATTTTATCGGATATGGCGGGTGTCATATCCTGATAACGGGAAAAACCTTTTTTATTTTCCAGCAGCAGCTTATAAAAAAGCAGGGAGGAAAAATCATAGCTGCTTACCGGGAAGGTTTTGCCAAACTGTGCGGAGAGCAGCCGGAAAACGGTCTCTGGTATGTGGGCTTTCATGTCCGCCATGTCGGCGTAAGCCGCTGTATTGTCAAACTCTGCTATTTGCTGCCGGATGGCGGAGGCGGAGCTGAAAAATACTGGCTTGCCGGAAACCTCTGTGTATTGGCTATTGTCCAAGGCCAATTCATGATAGGGGCTGCCTTGCCTTTGTATAGTAAAAGGGCGGATAGCGCTGTGGCGCTTTTGAAGGACTTTGATATATTCCACGCCAAGGATATTGTTGGGGGAATTGATAATGCTGTCGCCGGTTTCCTGGGAAAGGGCATATTGCAGGGCAAGGCTTCTGGATTTCGGGTAGGAGTGGCCGGCTTTTAAATGGCGCTGCAAAAGAGTCCGGTATGCTTCAGGCTCTTCCAGAAGCAGGGAAGCTACGCTGGATAAAGGCTCAATCTGCCCCCATTCGCTGCCAAAGCAGAGGGAATTTACGCAGCCTAGCTTATCCAAAAGGGACACTGCGCCCATGGCGAAAAATTCTGCGCTGCCAGTGGCATATACGGCGGGAAGCTCCAGCACTAAATCGACCCCGTTCTTTAAGGCCATTTCAGTGCGGGCATATTTGTCTATAACGGCGGGCATTCCCCGCTGCACGAAATCGCCGCTTAAGACGGCAATGACATAATCCGCTCCGGCTAGCCTGCGTGTCTGCTCCAGATGGTATTTATGCCCATTATGAAAAGGGTTGTATTCGGCAATAATTCCTGAAATTTTCATGGATTCCCCATTCCTGCCCCCTTTATATGTTATATTGGGGGCAAATTGATATAGTTTGTTTTTAAGGGTAACATGGGGAACGGGGATGTTCAAGTGAAAGTTTTCAGTTGCTGGGAAATCAATTTTATCTTGTACAGATTACCAAAATCTTGTATAATTTTTACTAAAGGCTGGAAACGGAAAATGTTTCGGTGTAAACATGGAAAGGAGTCGGGGTGATATGGCCTATATTGATATCATTAAGGAAAAGGCGAGAAGCGATAGGAAAACGATTGTCCTACCAGAAACCACGGATAAAAGGACATTGATTGCGGCTGCCAATATTATGCAGGAAGGCATTGCCAATATTATTATGGTGGGGAATGAAGAAAAGATTATGGATGGTGCAGGGTGGCTGGAAGTAGATTTGGAAGGTGCGAATATTATCGACCCAACCACCACGGACAAGCTGGACCGGTATGTGGAACTTCTGTATGAAACGAGGAAATCAAAAGGTATGACGCCGGAAAAGGCCAGGGATATACTGTTAAACGATTATTTGACCTTCGGTGTAATGATGGTAAAGGATAACGCGGCGGACGGAATGGTGGCCGGTGCATGTCATGCGACGGCGGATACTTTGCGCCCTGCGCTGCAGATTCTGAAAACAGCCCCTGGGGTGAAACTGGTATCCGGCTTTTTCCTGCTGGATGTTCCAGACTGTACGTTTGGGGATAAGGGAACATTCCTTTTTGCGGACTGTGGGCTGAATCAGGACCCTACACCGGAAGAACTGGCGGCGATTGCAGATACCAGCGCAAAGAGTTTCAAGCAGTTGGTGGGAAGTAAGCCGATTATAGCTATGTTATCCCATTCCACCAAAGGGAGCGCAAAACATCCTTTGGTAGATAAAGTGGTGGAGGCTACAAAGATTGCCCATGAGAAATATCCTCATTTGCTGTTGGATGGAGAACTGCAGACGGATGCTGCATTGGTTCCCCAGGTGGCGAAATCCAAAGCCCCCGGCAGTGAAGTGGCAGGGAAGGCGAATGTGTTGATATTCCCTAATCTGGATTGCGGGAACATCGGTTATAAACTGGTGCAGCGGCTGGCGAAAGCGGAAGCCTATGGCCCGATGCTGCAGGGGATTTCTAAGCCTGTCAATGATTTATCCCGTGGATGTTCATGGCAGGATATCGTAGGTGTAGTGGCATTGACAGCAGTGCAGGCACAGTTGGCATAATATATTAAAGTGTTTTATCCCTACCAAAAGCAGTGGCATAAGAGTCCATTTTGGTAGGGGTATTTTTTTATTCATTCAAAATGGGAAAGTCATGGCTAAACAGCAAGTCATTCGTTTCAAAAACCGTCTTTTTGTGATGAAGCGCAAAAAGGATTACTGCATCGCGGGCATCCCTGGCATACAATTCCCTGTTGCCGGAGACTTTTAGCATTTCCTGGGCTTCGTCATCGGAGAGGAATAGCCCGAATGCAATGGCAATTAATTTATTCCTTGATGGCGTTCTTGTGCCAGCAAATATTTGGTATACATAGGCCCGGTCCAGCAAAGAACCACGGACCACATCCGCCTTGCTGAGATTTTTTTTATTAAGAAGCATATTCAGATGGGCGGACAGGCTGCGTTGTAGCAAATGTTCCTTATTTTTTTCAAGATAATCTTCGATATTTGTTGCCGTTTTGATTTCGTGCTGTAATTCAGCAGTTATCTTTCGTTCCATATGGAGTCTCCTTTTCATTTGCTATTTGATATTATATAAAACGGATGGAAATGTTTCAAGGCCAAATGGAATGCAGACAAAAATGGAAAAGAACACGAGTGTGGCTCCTTGGCTTACTGCCTGCGAGAATAAATTTGGAAATGTCTGCTGCCAGCATACCTAAGATAATAAAATTTTGTTTATGATAAAATTTAGACAATAAGCGTTTGTGGGATTTTAATAGGAGAATGTGTCAGGCTCTGCTATGGATTCCATAGTTGCTTATCTATGACAAGAAAGGAGTAAGTTGATACTATGAGGAATCGTTGGAAAAGGCTTGCGGTGGTATTTGGCGCAGCCGTATTGGTTGTCTGCCAGAATGGGATGATTCAGGTGAAGGCAGCAGAACTTCCGGCCACGGAACAATCCCTGACACAGGAATCCGGGGGGGAGGATGTAAAGCCAGCGGAAGAGACAGGCTTGGAAACCGAAGCAGTGGACGGGGAAAATGTAGAAAAAGGGGCTGAGGAGGGGGATTCGGCAGAACTTCAGTCCGAAGATGTGAATGAGAATCAGAAAGAAGGGACTCTTTTGCCAGCAGAGGAACTGAGCTGGGCGCATGAGGAGCAGCCGGGGTTTGCTACTTTTAAGATTCCTAATGCGAAGGGCACAGCCTTTTACAAAGTGGACCTATTGTTTAATGGCGGGTGGTATAAGACTGTTCAGCAGAAAGCATTTGGGGATTTGGACAAAGGTGAAATAGCAGAATTGTTTCTATTTCATGACATCACAGAGAGCGGAAAATATATTATTCAGGTAACAACCCTGGATACCGATGGAAAGCCTGTATGCCAGATGTTCAGCGAAGAGTGGGAGTATACAAAACCGGGTATACAGCTTCCTCAAATACAGACTCAAGATATATGTTGGGGGGAAGATGGAACTTTTTCATGTAAAATACCGGAAAACCCTAATTTCCTACAGTTTGTTTTTTGTGTAATGGATGCCAATGGAAACCAGGTTGGCTATAAATTTGGCTCGCCTGTGGTAAACCCTACCATAGAGAATGGGGTTATGTCATTTAATATGAATGAATACTTGAAAAATATGTATGGCGTAACAGCAGAAAAAGGCTTTTATGTATTTGTACAGGCGACAAGCAAAGACGTGACCGCATGCAGTGACAGCGAATGGTCTGAAGCGCATATGTTTGCCAATGAGCCGGTTCCGGGCAATTCCACATCTTCGGATAAACCTGCGTCTTCAGGCAGCAGTGGGGATTCCTCAGAAACAGCAGTAGAAGTATGGAAGCCGTCTACTCCGGACGAAATCAAGCGATATGGGGCTTACAGCAGGGAAAAGATAGAGTTTTCTGTGGATGAAAAAAATGCTTATGCGGTAACAGTGCAAAACGCGATGCAGGGAAAACTGTGTTACGATTCTTTTGAATCGGTGCTCGGAGGCTATACGATTGGAAGGACATATAATATCTTACCGGCTGGACAAGCTGCTTACATAATGGATGGAAAAGCGAAAATCACATTACAGATACCCGGAAGCTTGCAGGCGGCCAACAGGGAATATCGGATGATTTGTGTGACGGAAAACGGAATACCGGTTATACTGAAGGATTTAGACACTAACCCATCAACCATTACTTTTGAGACAAATGTTTACTATGCATTTGCATTGGTTTATAAGGATGTTGTAGCAAAATAATATGAATTGGGGAAGCAATATAACGGAACATGAAATAGAAGCGGCTTCTACAGGAAAATACTGTAGAAGCCGTATATATGTGATTCGGAAAAATCTTAGTAGTTCCCTCATTAAGTTTTGTGCTATAATATTTTTTACTGAATGGGGAGAAACATGGAAATGGAATATGAAGAAATTAATCTGTTAAAAAGAAGCGAAAAAAGTATAGTGCATTTGGTGAGGGAAAAATATAGTGGAAAAGTTTTCGTCCAAAAAGTATTGGAAGGGAAGAAAGAAATTTATCTGACACTAAAAAACTATGAACACCCATATCTGCCCAAGTTATATGAGGTGAGCTTATCAGATGATACGACAACAGTTATAGAAGAATATATTGAAGGAGAATCCCTGGGGAGTGCGGAACTGTCAGAGAAGCAGTTACTTTGTGCTGCCAGGGAACTATGTTCCGTTTTGGAATTTCTGCATGGAAAGGAAATCATTCACCGGGATGTGAAGCCGTCCAATATCATCCTTGCTTCAGATGGCCATATACGCTTGATTGATTTTGATGCAGCGCGGCAGCCCAAGGATGATTTGGAACAGGACACAAGACTTTTGGGTACGCGGGGATATGCGCCGCCGGAGCAATATGGTTTTGCACAGACGGATGCGCGTACAGATATTTATGCCCTTGGCATTACATTAAAGCAGCTATTGGGCGATAAGGCACAAAAAATTTCTTACAGGCATATTATACAAAAATGTACAAAGTGGAATCCCGAGAAACGATATCAGTCTGTGGGAAAGGTAAAACGGGCTTTTTGCTATGGAAAATATGGGATTTGGTTTGGGGGGGTTCTTCTGCTTCTGATTTTCCTTTTGGGGGGGAGTATTGGATTACATCAATTTGGAAAACAGGGTATGTCATCCGATAACGGTGGCCTGCCTATGGTGGATGTGCCTACTAACCCTCATTGGAATGATGAAACAGGCATTGCCGTATGGGGCAATGTGCCGGAATCAAGTATTTCAGGCGAGGTTGGCTACTACTACAGACTCTACAGACAAGATGAGGAAACGCCTCCTGAACCCGGCAAAGACAAGTGGATTCTTGAAAGCAGCATGAACGGGAATGGAATGATAGATGAAGCTACAGATACTTGTAGAGTGAATATGTCGGATTCTTTGCAGGAAAACGGATTTTATTATTTTGAAGTATGTGCGGCAGGAGATGGCATACAATATAAGGACAGCGAATATACCATGTCCGATGCGTTTGAATATACTGGAGAATCTGCCCCGGAGCTGCCTGCTCCTACAGGGCTTCAATGGAGGCTGGCGGAGACGGAGGGAGGGCGGGTTTACTATGCGACCTGGGATAACCTGGATGATTATGTGGACACGGACAGCTTTAATGTGTGTGTATATGATAAAAATGGAAACTATGTCATGAATAATATCTGGACTAAAGAACTTGTTGTAGAAAGAGGGTATAGTGGAATTCGGATTAGGCCGGAATTTCTTACGGAAGCAGATGGTGCATATCGGTTTACTGTCCAGGCATTTACCTCGCGCCCTAATGAGTACAAATCAAGTCCCATGCCATACCCTGTGCCGGAAGAATATTTTAGCCCATGGTATTATCGTTAGCAGTGAAAATGCTGTTTTTCCCAATGGCCGGGAAACCGATTCCTGCCAGCAGGATGTTTTCCGCCAAATGCGTATCCATTGCACATATACTGTCACCATTTCTACGATAATTCAACAAAATATCTTGACAAACCTATTTTTGATGGTTATAATTGACAGAGTGCAAAAATAATAAGGAGTCAGCTATGTTAATTAACCTAAGCGATGCGCTGGCATCTGAAGGATATGTGGCGGAACGGCAGGCAGGGATTGAACTGACAAAGATTAGCTGCCGGATGGGTGATTTTCCTATTATAGAGAAAAAACCTGTATCCCTTACATTGACCAACCTTGGAACGAATAAAGCATCCATAGAAGGCAAAACAGAATTAACCCTGGCCATGAACTGTGACCGCTGTTTAAAGCCTGTACCAACGAAAATACCCCTTCATTTTGTAAGGCAGGTAGTTTCGCCGGATGTATATTCCAAAGAGGATGATGGGCAGAACTTTATGGAAGGTTATCAGCTTAACATAGACGGCTTAATAAAAAATGAATGCCTGATGGACTTGCCTGTCAAGGTCTTGTGTAAGCCGGATTGCAAAGGAATCTGTATGCAGTGCGGGAAAGACCTGAATGAAGGGGAATGCGGCTGCGACCGCTTCGTACCTGACCCAAGGATGGCAAGGATAAAAGATATCTTTGAAGCGAAAAGGGAGGTGTAACGATGTCTATTTGTCCCAAGAATAAATCTTCTAAGTCAAGAAGAGATAAGAGAAGAGCAAACTGGAAAATGACCGCTCCTACATTGGTAAAATGCAGCAAATGCGGCGCATTAATGATGCCTCACCGTGTATGCAAGAAATGCGGCTCTTATAACAAAAAAGAAATCATTTCAATGGGCGAGTAAATGATAATCTGTCCAAAGTGAAAAGGAGACTTCCTGTTCGATAGGGAGTCTTTTTTTATGCACACGGGCATCCAAATGAAATGTGTCAGCAAGCTGACGGATGCCCGGCGCACGAGTAGGGGAAGATGGC